>NZ_FXZM01000043.1 GCF_900169175.1 Brevibacterium jeotgali
CCTGAGTTGCACAGGTCGGGGCGATTTTGAGCTTTGCGCGATCATCGACGCTGGTGACAGGTCCGGGTGCCGTGGTTTTTGGTAACTAATGCGGCTCGTAGACTGGGTGGATGGCCCCGTTTCTGCGCAAGGTGAAGACCGCGTCGGGGGCGACTGCTGTGCAGATCGCGGACAAGTCCGACGGTGCGTACCGCATTCTTGAACACCTCGGCTCGGCTCACACCGACGCCGAACTGGCTGCACTGATGTCAGTCGGTCAGGAGAAGCTCCACCCCGATCAAGGGGTCCTCCCACTCGATACCGGACCACCGGCAGCAACAGGGGAACGCGTCGCGAAATCCAGCCGCGCAGGGCTGCTCGTCGATGCGCTCACAAGCGTCTACCGCCGACTCGGGTTCGCGGACGCTCTACAGGATGAGGCGTTCTTCCAACTCGTCCTCGCCCGGCTGGTCGAAGCGACCTCGACCAGCGACAGCGTGCGCGTGCTCGAGGAACTCGGCGTCGATGCCTACCACCGCAACACACTCACGAACGCACTCGCGCGTGCTCATGAGCATCACTACCGGTCCCGGATCGCGAGCCTGTGCTTCACCCACAGCGTTGCCACGACTGGGGTATCGCTGTGTCTCTACGATGTGACGACTCTGTACTTCGAAGCCGAGCATGAAGACGAGCTGCGCCGTGTCGGCTATTCGAAGGAACGCCGGGTCGATCCCCAGATCGTCGTGGGTCTGCTCGTCGATCGATCCGGGTTCCCGCTGGAGATCGCCTGCTATGAAGGCAACAAGGCAGAGACCCACACGATCCTGCCCGTCATCCAGCAGTTCCAAGCCCGCCACGGCATCAGCGACATGGTCATCGTCGGGGACGCCGGGATGCTATCCGTCGAGAATCTCAAAGCCATCGACGCCGCCGGGCTCCGATTCATCGTCGGCTCCAGGCTGACGAAAGCACCGATCGATCTGGCCACGCATTTCCGCTGGAACGGTGACTACGCCGAGGATGGCCATACAGTCGACACGCTCACCCCGCGCGGGGTGAAGAAGCTCGATCCGCAGCGGACCGATCGGCGGGCCGAACCGGTATGGACACCTGCGGAGTATCCGGATGCGTGGCGTGCAGTGTGGCAATACCGACGCAAGAGAGCGCTGCGGGACGAACAGACGCTGAACCTGCAGCGCAATCGCGCCCTGGAAGTCATCGAAGGGGTGAAGTCGCAGAAGAACGCGCGGTTCGTGAAGACCACTGGGGCGAAGAAGACGTTCGATGAGGCGCGGTATGACCAAGCGATGAAGATGTCCGGGTGGAAGGGCTACGTGTCGAACATCGAGGCTGACATCATGCCAGCGCTCGAAGTCGTGGGGTCGTATCACGAGCTGTGGCACGTCGAGCAGTCTTTCCGGATGTCGAAGACCGACCTGCGTGCCAGACCGATCTTTCACCGCAAGCGTGATTCGATCGAGGCGCACCTGACGATGGTCTTCGCCGCATTGGCCGTCACGAGGTTCATGCAGCAAACGACGGGGGCGTCGTTGAAGAAGATCGTGACGACGCTGCGGCCGCTGCGCGAGTTCATCGGTGTTCTTGGTGGTCATGAGATCGCGTTCCCGCCGGCCGTGCCGGCTGACGCCGCCAACCTCATCGCCGAACTTGAGCAGGCTACTCGTGCAGATCCGTCGTGGTAACTAAACCTGTGCAACTCAGG
>NZ_FXZM01000018.1 GCF_900169175.1 Brevibacterium jeotgali
CTGATGAGGAGGCTGTGACGTTGGCGAATGACACGCCGTTCGGTCTGGGTTCTGCGGTGTTCTCTGATGATCTGGAGCGTGCGGAGCGTGTGGGTTCGAAGATCGAGGCGGGGATGGTGTTCCTGAATTCGCCGGAGGGTTCGCGTGAGCATCTGCCGTTCGGTGGTGTGAAGCGTTCGGGTGTGGGTCGTGAGTTGGGGCCGTTGGCGATGGATGAGTTCGTCAATAAGCAGTTGGTCTACAAGAAGCACTGACCACACACGACGCTGGGCGACCAGCTCTCAGCGACACTGATGGGGCCCTGGATCCTGTGGGATCCGGGGCCCCGCTCTGTGTGGTGTTCGTGCTCAGTGTGGTGTTCGTTCCTGGTCGAATGTTCCTAGAACGGCGGCGGATCGTCGTCGACGTCGTCTTCTGTGCCTGAGCCTGGTTCTGGCTCGGATTCGAGCTTCGACTTCGTCGCTGAGTCGGACCCCGGCTTCGGTGTGCTGCGCGGACCGATGCCTTCATCGACGATCACGACCCGCCTGTGGGCGAAGGCGTCATGGAGGACAGTCGCCAGCCCGTCTTCGGCGATCGAGAGTCTCGGCCCGGTGCTCGACCGCTTGGGGGCAGACCGGCTCTTCTCGCTGTGCGCTCGGTCGTCGGATCGGGTGTCCTCGACGTTCACGGGCCGGACTCCGAAGAACACCGGGGTGTGAAGGCTGCCGGTTAGTCCGTGCTCGAGCTCGAAATGCTCAATGCGCATCGGGATGAGGGTCCGGTACCGGATGCGTTCCGAAGCCGACTGTGGTCGAGCGGCACCGTGAGCAACCGCCTGTCCAGGCACCTGCCCAGACGACCGTGAGGGGCTCTTCTGACGCTGTGCTGCCGCTGCCGTCAGCCTCGTGGCCTCATCCAGCTTCGCTTCCGCGTCGGCGTGGGCGAGTGCTGCGAGCTGTTCGTCGCGCGCCGCTCTCCGTTCTCTCGTGCGAGCAGTGGCCTCCTGCTCACGGAGCCTGTCTGTTCGGTCCTGCAGTCCTTGACGTGTCACCTCCGCCCAGCGGCGGATGCGAATCTGCTCCTGGACGAGGGTCGCCCTCTCTGACGTCCTCGTGGCCCGACGCTTCTCCGCGGCGTGTTCGGCGGCGACGAAGTCCCGTCCGGCCTGGTCGAATGCGGCGTCCGCGACGCGGCGGTTGGTCTGCGGGTCGCGGATCGTCCTCCGCTCCACTGTGCGTCGCGCCTCGCGGCGTGCTGGCGTGTCTTCGGGGGCACACGCTGCTGTGAGGACTCCGCCGTCATCCACGGAAGGGGCGACGGTGGTGGCTGTCGTGCCCAGAGGAAGGAACCACTCGACCTCGCCGTTCTGGGTGCGGCGCATGCGGATTCGTCCTTCCGTCTTCGCCTGGTGGTGCGATGTGCAGAGCGGATGCAGATTGGCGGGCTCTGTCCGGCCGCCGATTTCAGGGTGCTCGTGGTCGAACGGGATGCCGTGGTCGATCTCGCATTCCTGCGCCGGTCTGCTGCACCCGGGCACTGTGCAGGTCTGCCATGTGCCGAGCACAGAGAGGCGGGTGGCTTTGTCCGGCTTGTACTTGAGTGCGACCTCGTCGAGTACCTGCCCTGTCGCCGGGTCGGTGAGCATCCGGTACCAGAACGTGGATGAGGCGGCGATGGTGCGGGCCATGTCTGCCGGGAGGGGCTCGCCTGCGATGGTGCCCGGCCTGTCATCCAGCCCCAGGAGCGTGGTCATCGGAACCGTCACAACGACGGTCGCCTGCTTGCGGAGGACCGTTGCCTCATCCGGGCAGACGATGTCGACGTGATAGCGATCGGTCGTCTCGCCGCCCACGGTCACCCGTTCCAGCACACTCTGCGTGCGCGGGGTGGCGCCGATGAGGAGGTCGAACATCAGTTGCCGGATCGAGCGATCGTCGGAGCGCGAGAGGCTACTCAGGTCAGGCAGGCCTTCGACGTCAGACGCCACCTTGTCGTCAGGCACACTCTTGTCGTCAGAGGACTCCTCGCCATCGGACGATCTGCTGCCGAAAGAAGGCGTCGACCCGCTTTCGTTGTATGTGGAGCGATCGGTGCGGGTGACTGTCATGTTCGTGAGCTGGTTCTTCCAGATCGCGGTCGCTGCGGCCCTCGTCGCTGTGTGGTGGGCTTCGATGACAGGGGCCGGACCTTTCATGCAGTGGAGCGCGAGGCCGTCGGGCAGGTGTTCGACCCAGACGCTGCGCTCAGTCCGCGCCCGGGCGGCCAGGACAGGTCTGCTCTCGAACTGTGCGAGGAAGGAGGCGGCGTGCCGGAGGAACTGGCCCAGGGAATATCGGGGATCCAGCCCGGCGAGGAACACGTCGAGGGCATGCAGGTGGGTGAGCGGCAGGTGCTTGAACCTGCGCGTGAGTGCCTCCCACCGATTGAACCGGATCTGACCGCTGAGCATTGACCGCAGGAGCAGCGGCATCCCGATGTATGCGGTGAGAGCGAGCCCGACGCGACGACGAGAGTCACCCGTTCGTGCGTTCAGCCGGACGTTCAGGACGGCCTCGTGCTCACGTTCGAGCAGATACTCCGCGCGTGTGAGGAAGCGTTCCGGGTCCTCGAGGCTCAGGGGAGTGGCGTCGACTGCGCTGTCAGGCCCTGCACGATCGGGCTCTTCGTCAGCCAGCAGATCTGCGAGCCGGACCTCCGAGCTGCGGCGAGTGAGGGCCAGTGTGAGTGCGGTGGTGGCGATGTGGACGAGTTCATGTGCGCGGAGCCGGTCGACCATCGCGGTATGCGACGAGAGCACGTCCGCGCATGAGGACGGTGTCTGGTCGGCACTGGACTCACCGGAACCAGCGGTGGGGTTGATGTGCAGGTTGCTCAGCAGTGTCCCGATATCACCGAGAAGTGGGTGCCCGAGGGCCAGGGCTGCGCGTACATCCGACAGACTGCGGATCCCGCGTTCATCAGTGACGTGATCGTTCGAAGGGGAGCGGTTCGCATGGCCGTCTGCGATGGACACCGTGCTCCCCTTCCGTCAACAGCGGCGATCATTGTGGCGGTCGCTGTGAGCGATCATCGTTGATCGAGTAGTTCTATTGTAGACTCGAACGCGCTGCCCCACAAGAGGCTTCAGGGAGCAGGTGTCACACGAGGTGCTCGCAGGCATGCAGTGTCCGGAAACGACGATGCCGCCCGGGCTCGCGGTGTGCGAACCCGGGCGGCACCTCGGCGGTTCCGGACGTTTGCCCGGCAGCCTTCTCCGTCTGGCTGGGACGGTCAGTCGCCCTTGGGGTCGTCCCACTCCGGCTTCCGCGCCTCGACCTTGGTCGGCAGGAACATGAAGACGAGGACGATGAGCGAGCCCACGGAGGGCACCAGGTAGAGCAGCAGGAACAGGGCGGAGAACCCTGCGTCGTGCAGACGTCGCGCCTGCAGCGCCAGTGTGGGGACGAGGAGCGCCAGCGACACCAGCAGAAGGAGGATCCCGCCGATCATGATGACGAGCCCGCCGGCGCCCACGCCTGTGGGCATGCTCGTCGCATAGGGGTCCATCGTCGCTGCGCTCGCGATGACCATGACATACCCGATGAAGAACGGGATTGAGACGACCAGGGTGATGACCGCCACGGCCAGGTACGCCCACCAGTGCTCACTCAGTGAGGCGTAGCCGGAGAACCGCGCGTACTTCTTGAAGAAGCGCTTGGTCGCCTGCATGAAGGTCGCTCCGTAGAGCGGCTGGCTGAGCGCAGGTTCGCCGCCGGGACCCATCTGCTGAGGTCCACCGGGGACGGCCGTCGTGGTGGAGCCGGCGCCCATCGGCGCCGCGCCGTACGCGCCGCCCTGCTGAGGGGCGCCGTACGGGGCTCCGCCCTGCTGGGGTGCGCCGTACTGAGGTGCGCCGTACTGGGGTGATCCGTACTGAGGTGATCCGTACTGCGGGGGCTGCTGCTGGCCGCCGGGCTGGGAGCCGTACTGCGGGGGCTGCTGGCCGTACGGCTGCTGTCCGGCCGGCTGCGACGGCCCGGCTCCGTAGGGTCCGGAGCCGTAGGGGCCGGAGCCATAGGGGCCCTGGCCGCCCTGCGGCGGGTCGGACGGGGGGTTGCCGTAGGTCATTGTTCTCTCCCAGGTGTCGGGTGCGCGTCGGTGCTGTGAAGGTTGATGGTCCGCCGGGCGATGATCGGACGAGGCCGACCAGCCGGTCACGATGCGTTACGTTACGGGTGCGGTGACCGATTCTACGATGTGACGGTCCTTCCAGGATAGCGAGGACAGGGCGTCTGCCCCGTGGACACCGCGTTGCAGATCCGCACCATCCGCACCATCCGCGCAGGCTCGGCGTTCTGCCGATGAGGAGAGGACCACCGCTCGATGCCCGATTCCACCGCTTCGAGACGAGACGACCGCGCGACGGTCCGCACCATCCGCGTGAGCGCGCTCGTGCTGCGCAGGGGCGACACGATGCTCATGGTGCGGAAGCGGGGCACCGTCGCGTACATGCTTCCGGGCGGCAAGCCCGAGCCGGGGGAGGCCCCGATCGACACGATCATCCGCGAGGTCGACGAGGAGCTGGGTCTTCCCCTCCTTCGTGAGGACCTCGAGGAGCTCGGCACCTTCGAGGCTCCGGCCGCGAACGAGGCGGACCACCAGGTCATCGGCGATGTCTTCGTCCACCGGGGGATGCCTGAGGGATTCGACTTCGACGACATCCAGCCCCAGGCGGAGATCGATTCCGTCGCCTGGTTCGACCCTGATTCGCTGCCGGAGGACTCGGCCGCGTTCGCGATCGCGCCGCTGACCCGTGCGCGGGTGGTTCCGGCGCTCGTCCGCCACCTCGACTGACGGCTGGTCAGAAACCGGAGAAGAACGCCACCGCCGAGGCCGCGGCCGTCACCACTCCCGCCGCCAGGACCAGCCCCACGACGAGGCGGCGGACCCTGCTCTGGTGAGGGTGGGGCCGGCCGGGACCTGCCCGGTTCGGTCCGGGACGGACGGGTCTCGGCCGGGCAGGTCTCGAACGGGCGGGCCTCAGCTGGGCAGCTCTCGAACCGGCAGCTCTCGAGTGCGAGGATCTCGGCTGGGCAGGACCGGTCTGGACAGGGCCCGTCCGCGCTCGGCTGTCTCGCACAGGCGCAGGCTGCGGTGCCGGACCATCCGGCGGCAGGGCCGGCAGCCCGTAGAGATCCGCCGGTGGCCCCTCTGCGGTGCATGCACGACTGGGGCCGAGTGGGTGTCGGTAGTGCTGCACGGATCGCCTCTCCTCGGCCGGCGGTGCGGGTCTGCCACAGCGCCGGGCGGTCATCGTCGACATCCATTGCACTGCGGGTCCGTGTGGGAGGTGTGCCGCAGGTGTGGCAGGTTCGGCACAGGGCGCCTCGGACTGGATCGTCGCGCGGCACCGCGCTCTTCGTGTCAGAACCCTGACCGTCCGCGTCCGCTCTGTCGGATCGCTCCGTTCCGCGTTACCGTGAGGAGGGTTGCAGTAGGGGTGGAGTCCTCGCCGTCCACTCAGACATCCAAGAATCGCACGGCCCACGAGAGGAACACCATGGCGCTCCCGTCGGAGATCACCACGAGTCTCGAGGAGGGTCTCGACGCGCTCGTCGAGCTCTACCGCGAGTTCCACGCCGCCCCGGAGCTCTCGATGCAGGAGCACCGGACCGCAGAGACGATCGCAGCCCGCCTGCGGTCGTACGGTCTCGCCCCGCAGACCGTCGGTGGCACTGGCGTCGTCGCCGTCATCGAGAACGGGGAAGGTCCAGTCGTCGCCTTCCGCGCGGACACGGACGGACTGCCGATCGAGGAGGCGACGGGCCTGTCGTACGCGTCGACCGCGACCGGCACGCTGCCCGACGGCACCGTCACTCCTGTGATGCACGGGTGCGGGCACGACACGCACATCTCTGCGGGTCTCGAGATCGCACGGCTCCTCACCAGTCACCGCAACGCGTGGACGGGCACCGTGGTCATGCTGTTCCAGCCGGGGGAGGAGACCGCCGCCGGCGCTGCGGCGATGGTCGAGGACGACCTGTGGGACCGCGTGCCGAAGCCGGAGGCGGTCTACGGGCAGCACGTCTGGCCGGGAGTCGCCGGGACTGTCAATCTGTCGATCGGCACAGCGATGGCGATGGCGGACTCCCTGCGCGTGACGGTCCACGGCAGGCAGGCGCACGGTTCGCAGCCGGAGAACGCGATCGACCCGATCGTGCTGGGCGCCTACATGGTGACGCGACTGCAGACCGTCGTGTCGCGGGAGGTCGCCGGTTCCGACATGGCCGTGCTCACCGTCGGCACGTTCCACGCGGGATTGAAGGAGAACATCATCCCGGCGAAGGCTGTCTTCGAACTCAACATCCGTACGTTCGAGCCTGACGTGCGCGAACGAGTGCTCGCCGCCGTCCGCCGCGTCATCAGCGGTGAGGCGCAGGCCGCGGGCGCACCGGAACCCGACGTCGAGGAGATGTACGGGTTCCCGCGCTGCTTCAACGACGAGACGGAGGCGGCGGAGGTCCTCGCCGCGCTCACTGCGGAGCTGGGGGGAGACAGCGTGACGGAGGCGAGACCTGTGACGGGGAGCGAGGACTTCGGGGTCTTCGCGGATTCGCTGGGCGTGCCCGGCGTCTACTGGTTCTTCGGCGGATACGCGGCGGACACCGTCGAGACCGGAGTGCCCGGCGGCAACCACTCGCCGTTCTTCGGGCCCGACGACGTTGCCACGACGCTGCGCACCGGCGTCCGCGCCGGCCTCACCGCGCTCTTCACGCGCGTGGGCCAGGATGACAGCCAGAGCGCGCAGGTGGCGAAGTGACCGGCGGGTCGGCGCAGGCTCCGCGCTTCGAGCGGGCCGTGAGCGCCTCGGAGGGCGCCGGGGTCGTCACGCCGGGCAGGACCTCGCCGGAGGGCTCCGCCTACGAATCGGAGCTCACCTGGCTGAGCACTCGGCAACTGGCAGCCCAGATCGCCGCGGGCCGATTGTCCGCACGCGAGGCGCTGGCCGATCACCTGGCCCGCCTCGACGGGGTGAACCCCGCCCTCAACGCGGTCGTCACGCGTGACGACGAGCGCGCCTACGAGCAGGCTGCGGCCGCGGACTCCGCGTTCTCGCGCGGCGATCGCCTCACCGCCCTCCACGGCGTCCCGATGACGCACAAGGACACGCACGACACCGCCGGGATGCGCACGACCTACGGCTCGCCGATCCTGGCCGACAATGTGCCGATCCGCGATGCGCTGGTGATCGCGAGGCTGCGAGCCGCGGGCGTCGTGACGACGGGCAAGTCGAACGTGCCCGAATTCGCCGCCGGATCCCACACGTTCAACCCGGTCTTCGGCACGACGCGGAATCCGTATGACGCGACGAAGTCCGCGGCAGGTTCGTCCGGAGGGGCGGCCGCGGCGATCGCTGCGGGCGTCCAGGCGTCCGGAGACGGGTCGGACATGGGCGGCTCCCTGCGGCTGCCCGGGTCGTTCAACAACATCGTCGGCATGCGACCGACGAACGGCCGGATCCCGCAGACGCTGCCCGGCAACCCCTGGTCGTGGCTCGCGCAGTCGGGCTTCATGGCCCGGTCGGTGAGTGACGTCGCGCTGCTCATGGCCACCGCCTGCGGGCCGGCCGCTGGTGCGCCGCTGTCCGTGCAGGAGCCCGGATCCGTGTTCGACCGGCTCGAGTTCCGCTGGCCCGGTGAGCACCGGCCCGGCTCCGGCCTGCGCGGCCTGCGGATCGGCTTCTCGACCGATCTGGGAGGGATGCTGCAGGTCGACCCCTCCGTCGCCGAGGTCGTGGACCGGACGGCGGACTCGCTCACCATCGGCGGCGGTCACGTCGACGGCATGGTCCCCGACCTCCGGGACGCGGACGAGGTCTTCCGTGTCACCCGCGCCTACGAGTTCGCCGCGCGGTTCGGCGAGACGGTGCGCCGTCACGGCGACCAGGTGAAGGAATCCGTCGTCTGGAACACGGAGATGGGCCTGAACCTCACGGTGGACGAGCTCGTGTCCGCCGACGCGGCGCGTGCCCGGCTGCAGGGAGCCGTCGAGACCTACTTCGCGCACCATGACCTGCTCGTCCTCACGACGAGTTCAGTGGCGCCGTTCGACGCGGACCTCGAGTACCCGGAGACGATCGACGGCAAGCCCATGGAGGACTACCTCGAATGGATGCGTGCCGCGACGGTCATCTCTGCGACCGGGTGCCCCGCCGTGTCCGTGCCTGCGGGCTTCACGCGCGACGGCCTGCCGGTGGGTGTCCAGCTCGTGGCGGCACCCGGGAAGGACGTGGAGCTGCTGCTGGCCGCCCAGGCGTTCGAGGAGCTCACCGATCACGCAGCGCGGAGGCCCGCGCTGTAGATGGCGTAGCCGATGGGTGGGCGTGCAGCTGCGCCCGGTGACTCCCCACGTTCGCCGAGAGCACCGAGGTGTCGGACCGGGCGCGTCGTGCAGTCTTCCCGGTGCGGTCGTCGCAGTGCACACTCTCGTCGTCCGGACAGGCGGCGAAGACGGAATCGCTGCCCGGCTCCTGCCTGACCCACCTGGAGAACACCGCACTGGCCGATTCGGAGCGGAGCGAGCAGATGGTCGAGCCAGGATCGTGATCCTTCCCCCGGGAACCGGATGGGATTGATCCGGATCACTGCCGGCGGCTTCCGCCTCGTCGACCGACGGCTCACCCGGATCGGACGCGTGCGCACAGCGAACGGCCTCGATGTGCTGACCACCCGACGGTGCTGAAGCCGCGCGCCAGGCCCTTCTCATGAGGCGCTGAGCGACGCGAGAACCACGCCACCCACCGCCGCGACCCGCACATTGCATCTCCAGACGACTTGCGATTGTTGCTTAACCTGACTCAATGGCTTGCGATAGTCGCAAGTCGACTGTACTGTCGTCCATATGGGACAGCAGAGGGATGTGCGCGCGCCGGAGATGACCGCGCGCTTCCGCGTCGCCCTGCAGGATTCCGGCCTGGCGCAGCGAGAAGTCGCCCGGGCGATCTCTCTGGACGAGACGAAGCTGTCGAAGTCGCTCTCCGGCGCTCGCCGCTTCCGGTCGGATGAGCTCTTCGCCTTCGCGACCATCACGGGTGTGACGGTCAGCTGGCTGCTCACGGGCACGGACTCCGATGGAGAATCGACGGCAGCCCCGTCGCCCGGAACCCTTCCCGCCAAGGTGTCGAACTCCCCGACGGACCGAGGTCTGCGGAGGCGCCGGATCGTCGTCGAAGCATGGACGCTCTTCGCGGAGCGCGGGTACGAGAACGTCCGGATGGCCGATATCGCGCAGGCCGCTGACGTCTCCGCTCCGGCCGTGCACTACCACTTCGCGAACAAGTGGGAGATCTTCGCGGAGGCGATGCGCTACAGCGTCAAGCTCGCCTATGACCGCCAACTGGCGGAGCTGGGCGAGATCGCCGATCCCGTGGACCGGCTGCGCGTGCTCGTGGAGCTCCAGCTGCCGAAGCAGTCGGTCACACGGAACGAATGGGCCATCTGGGTCCAGATGTGGGCCGCCGCCGCGAACAGCGAGACTGCGCGGGCCGAGCACGCCAGCAGCTACAGCCGCTGGGAGCGGACCGTGCACGACATCGTGTCCGAATGCATCGGCACCGGGGCGTTCCGCACGCAGCCCGTCGACATCGCCGTCCTCAGGCTCACCGGGCTCATCGATGGGCTGGGAGTGCGAGTGCTCTCAGGTCTGCTCGACCCCGATGACATGCTCGCCACGATCCACTCGCACATCGATGCCGAACTCGTCCACCAGGGACCGTACGGCTCGCCTCCCGCGAGCGACCCGCTCGACGCTGCTCCGGCCACGTCCGTCTGACGCCGCTCAGACCAGCTCCGCCTGACGAGATCGGGCACGCCCGGCCAGCAGGGGCCCACGCAGTCTCGGGCACTTTCTCTCTCCCCCGGAGCATTTCCACACCCGGAAACTCCCGGATTCAGACACCGCCAGTTCCAGACACCGCCAGTTCCAGACCTCAGCCGTCCCCGTCCGAAAGGGCCACCACCATGAACCGCACTGTGAATCGCAGCGTCATCCTCACCTGCGCCCTGACCGGCGCCGGTGACACCGCCGGCAAGAGCGAGCACGTCCCCGTGACCCCGCAGGAGATCGCGAACTCCGGAATCGCCGCCGCCCGCGCCGGCGCCTCGATCATCCACATCCACGTCCGCGACCCGCAGACGAAGCAGGGATCCCGCGACACGGAGCTCTACGCCGAGGTCGCCCGCCTCATCCGCGCCTCCGACGTCGACCCCGTCATCAACATGACCGCGGGCATGGGCGGCGACCTGGTCATCGATCCGGAGAACCCCACGGCTCAGCTCGAGGGCACCGACCTCGTGAACCAGGCGGAGCGCCTCACGCACGTCGAGGCCCTGCGCCCGGAGATCTGCACGCTGGACTGCGGCACCCTCAACTTCGGCGAGGGATCGAACACCTACATCTCCACCCCGGACATGATGCGCGCGGGCGCCGCCCGCATCCGCGAGCTGGGGGTGAAGCCGGAGCTGGAGATCTTCGACACCGGCAATCTGTGGTTCGCGAACGTCCTGTACGAGGAGGGCCTGCTCGACGACCCGCCGTTCTACCAGCTGTGCCAGGGGATCCCCTACGGCGCTCCGGTGGACACCGGTCTGCTCACCGCGATGGTGAACATGCTGCCGGAGACGGCGCAGTTCACGTCCTTCGCGATCGGCCGCAATCAGCTCGCCTGGGTCGCGCAGTCGGTCCTGGCCGGCGGCCACGTCCGCGTGGGCCTGGAGGACAACCTCTACCTGTCGAAGGGCGTCAAGGGAACGAACGCGCAGCTCACCGAACGCGCGGTGGGGGTCATCGAGGGCATGGGCTCCGCCGTCGCATCACCGGACGAGGCGCGCGAGATGCTCGGCCTGCCCCTGCGGGTCGCAGAGCGCGCCAGCCGCCACGCCACCCACCCGTCCTTCACCGCCCACCCCGCACCCGCCCAGGAGGCCTGAGACATGCAGCTTCGCGATATCGACTCCATCGACACCGTCGCCTGCGTGGGTGCCGGCACGATCGGCGGCGGCTGGGCCGCCTACTTCCTGGCCCGCGGACTGCGGGTGCGGGTGTGGGACCCCAGTCCGGTGGCGGAGGAGAAGCTCCGCCGCCTCATCGACTCCGCATGGCCCGCGCTCACGCGTCTGGGCCTCGCGGCGAACGCGGACAAGGACGCCTGGAGCGTCCACACGGACCTGGCCGACGCCCTGGACGGCGCCGGCTTCGTCCAGGAATCCGCGCCCGAGGTCCTGGAGATGAAGCAGGAGCTGCTCGTCGGGATCGCCCACGCGGCTGCCGATGACGTCGTCATCGCATCCTCGACCTCCGGCTACTCGATGACGGACATGGCCGTCCACGCCGCCGAGGAGGGCATCGCCGACCGTCTGGTCGTCGGCCACCCCTTCAACCCGCCCTACCTCATCCCCCTGGTCGAGGTCGTCGGTGGCGAGCGCACCTCGCCGGACGCCGTGGACTGGGCCGCGACGTGGTACGACGTGATCGGCAAGTCGGTCATCCGGATGGACCGCGAGGTGCCCGGCTTCATCGCGAACCGCCTCCAGGAGGCGCTGTGGCGCGAAGCCCTCCACATGGTGAACGAGGGGGAGGCCACCGTCGACCAGATCGACCGCGCCATCACCGATGGCCCCGGGCTGCGCTGGCCGCTGCAGGGCCCCATGCTCACCTTCGCACTGGCCGGGGGAGAGGGCGGCATGGCCCACATGCTCGACCACTTCGGCCCCTCGCTGCTGTCCCCGTGGACCCGGCTCACCGCGCCGGACCTCACGCCGGAGCTGCGCGAGGCGGTCATCGCCGGCTGCGATGACGAGGCGGGCGGACGTACGTTCGACGACCTCGTCACTGCTCGCGACGCCGCGATCATCGACGTCCGCCGGGTCGTGGGCGAGCTGCGCTCGAGTCTGCCCGGTGCGGCGGAGGACGCCGGCTCACAGGATGACAGCCAGCAGACAGGCAGCCAGCAGACAGACGACCAGCAGTCAGGCGGCCAGCAGTCAGACGACCAGCTGTCCGACGGCGGCGCCGCATGAGCCTCACGACGTACGAGACCCCCGTCCTCGAGGACTGGATCGACTACAACGGCCACCTGACGGAGGGCTACTACGTCCTGGTGTTCGGCTTCGCGACCGATGCCGCGATGGACGCACTGGGTCTGGGCCCCGACTACCGGCAGGAGTCTGGCTGCTCGCTCTACACAGTGGAGGCGCACGTCCGCTACCTGCAGGAGGTCGCCCAGGGCGCGCGGCTGCGAGTGCGCACCCACGTCGTGGGCGTCGCGCAGAAGAAGCTCCACCTCGCCCACGAGATGTTCGTGGGCGACGAGCTCGTCGCGACGGAGGAGATCCTCGGGATCCATGTCAGCCAGGCCGACGGCCGGGCGACGGTGCTGCCGGAGGCGACTGCGGCCTCGGCGGCGGAGCGTCGGATCTCCCCGCCGGTCTGGGTGGGGCGTGCCGTGCGGATCTGACGCCCAGCGGCGCCGTCGTGCACCACGAGGACGTGCACCACGACGACGGCGCCGCGACCGACGACTGAACAGAGGAGCCCGAGCGGGACGGTCCCCGGACCGTGTCCGCTGGGTGTGTGCCGGAGAGCGATTCGCTGAGCCGGCGACGTGAGGAAGAGGGAAGGCACGATGAGAACGGGAACCGGACTGAGACGGGTGGAGCAGGCGCTCACCCGCAGAGGGATATTGGGAGGGGCCATCGGGGTCGGCTCGGTCGGGCTGCTCGCCGCGTGCGGGCCCGGCCCCGCCGCCCAGGTGGACATGAGCGGTGGGCCGCAGCGCGGCGGCGCACTGCGAGTCGGACTGTCCGGCGGTTCGTCCGCGGACACGGTCGATGCGCACATCCCGGTGAACTCCGGGGACTCCGCGCGCGTGATCAACATCTACGACACCCTGCTCATCCGCGGCGATGAGTTCGAGCTGCAGCACAGGCTGGCGGAGACGTTCGAGACGAACGACGACGGCACCGTCTGGACCGCGAAGATCCGCGAAGGCGTGACCTTCCACGACGGGAAGCCGCTCACCGCTGACGACGTCGTCTTCACGTTCGAGCGGATCACCGACCCGGACGACCCGAAGTCCGGCGCGGCCGGTCTGGCCATGCTCGACGAGGTCGTCGCCACCGACGACTACACCGTCGAGTTCCGCCTGAACGAGGCCAACAGTGCTCTGGACGACGCGCTCGGCCAGTACGCCATGGGGATCGTGCCGCGCGGCTACGACCCGGAGAATCCGATCGGCTCCGGGCCCTTCAAGCTCAAGTCGTTCGAGCCCGGGCAGTCCGCCGTGCTCGAGGCGAACCACGACTACTGGGACGAGGGCCCCTATCTGGACGAAGTCCACCTGCTGAACTTCAACGACACGGACGCGGTCATCAACGCGCTCCTGTCCAGCCAGGTGGACTGCGTGGGCCAGATCCCCCTCTCGCTGGTCGACGTCATCGAATCGGATGAGCGGATGCGCATCCTCAATTCTGAGACCGGCATGTGGCTGCCCTTCTCCATGCGTGTGGACAAGGCGCCGTTCGACGACGTGCGCGTGCGACAGGCGATGCGCCTGGTGGTGGACCGCGAGGAGATGCTCGAACAGGTCTTCTCCGGCCACGGACGGCTGGGCAACGACATGTTCTCCCCGCTGGACCCGGACTACCCCTCCGACCTGCCGCAGCGCACGCAGGACATCGACGAGGCGAAGCGGCTGCTCGCGGACGCCGGCTACCCCGACGGCCTCACGGTCGAACTGGTGACCGCGCCCATCCAGGCCGGTGCCGTCGAGGCGGCGCAGGTGTACGCGGAGCAGGCGAAGCTCGCGGGCATCACCGTCGACATCCGCCGCGTCGACACCACCACCTTCTTCGGCGAGAACTACCTGTCGTGGGACTTCGCCCAGAGCTTCTGGTACACACGCAACTTCATCCCGCAGGCCACATCGTGCGCACTCGAGGAATCGAGCACGAACGAGACGCAGTACACGGATGAGGACTTCGCGGACACGTTCTACCGTGCCCGGTCGGAGACCAACCCGCGGCTGCGCGGTGAGCTCATCCGCCAGGCGCAGCACAAGCTGTACGAAGAGGGCGGCTACATCATCTGGGGGTTCGGCAATCAGGCCGACGCCTACCAGAGCTATGTGGGCGGGTTCGTCGAGAACGCGACGGGTCTGCCGCTGTCCGGATACACGTTCCGACGCAACTGGATGGGTGAGATCTCATGATGGCGAAGCTGATCCTCCGCAGACTCGTCCTGTCCCTGTTCATCCTCCTGGCAGTGTCCGTGCTGGTGTTCTTCGCGACACTGCTGCTGCCGGGTGATCCCGCCCGCGCGATCCTCGGCCAGCAGGCCACACCGGAGCGTGTGGCCGCACTGCAGGAGCAGCTCAACCTCGACGAGCCGGCCATCGTGCGCTACTTCCTGTGGCTGGGCGGACTGTTCACAGGTGACTTCGGCATGTCCACCGCATTCGGCGGTCCCGTCAGTGAGCTGCTCTCCGACCGGATCGTGGCGAGCCTCGTGCTCATGGTCCTGGCCGCGGTCATCTCGATCCCGCTGGGCCTGGGCTTCGGCATCTTCTCCGCCCTGCACCGCGGCAAGCGCCGCGACAAGGCGGTGACCTGGGTGAGCCTCACCCTGGCGGCGCTGCCCGAGTTCGTCATCGGCATCGTGCTCGTGACGCTCTTCGCGACGACCATCTTCCCGATCCTGCCCGCGGTGACCATGTCGCCTCCGGGCCAGCAGGTGTGGATGTTCCCATCGCAGCTGATCCTGCCGACGATCACCCTGGCGCTCGTCGTCGCCCCGTACATCGCACGCATGATGCGCGCGACGATGATCGACGTCCTGGACTCCGGCTACGTCGAGATGGCGCGGCTCAAGGGCGTCCCGGAACGACAGGTCATCATGCGCCACGCGGTGCCGCACGCCGTGGGCCCCGTCGCCCAGGTGATCGCCATCCAGCTGGCCTGGCTGGCCGGCGGCGTCGTGGTCGTCGAGTTCCTGTTCCGCTACCCCGGCATCGGACAGGCGCTCATCGACGCCGTCACCTTCCGTGACGTGCAGGTCGTGCAGGCCGTGTCGATGATCGTGGCCGTCGTCTATGTCGTGGTCAACCTGCTGGCGGACATCGTCGGCATCATGTCCAACCCGAAGCTGAGGAGCGCGTCATGAGTGAGAACACCGTGGTCGATCCGTCCGGCATGCACCGTGAGGACCAGGCGGCGGATCTCAAGCAGTCCGCGTCGAAGCGCACCACCATCGTCCAGCGGGTCTGGGCGCAGTCGGAGGGCCGGATCGGCGTCATCCTCACGGCTGTCATCGTCGTGCTGGCGTTCCTGGGGCCGCTGCTGGCACCCGTCCTCACGGGATATTCGCCAACGGCCTTCGCCGACCGTCCCTTCCAGCCGACCGGCCTCTTCGGCACGGATGACCTGGGGCGCTCCGTCGCCTCGCGGTTCCTGGCGGGCGGCGCCCTGCTGGTGACCTACTCCGTGGCGGCGACTGCGGTCGGCCTCATCGTCGGGGCGGCCTTCGGCATGACGGCCGCGTACGCCGGCGGCACCGTCGACGCGGTCATCATGCGCTGCAACGACGTGCTGCTGGCCATTCCGCAGCTGGTCTTCGCGATGCTCGCGATCGTGGTGCTGGGACCGCAGGGCTGGGTCCTCATCATGGTCATCGGCATCACGCACGCACCCCGCATCGCACGCGTGTCGCGTGCGGCCACACTCAACGTCATCAACGAGGACTACATCAGGGCCGCAGAGATGTACGCGGTGCCGCGCGCACGGATCATCTTCCGTGAGATCGTCCCCAACATCATGGGGCCGCTGAGCGTCGAAGCCGGCCTGAGGCTCACGTACTCGATCGGCTCGATCGCCTCCCTGTCCTTCCTGGGGCTGGGCATGCAGCCGCCCACGGCGGACTGGGGCCTCATGATCAACGAGAACCGCATCGCACTGAGCATCCAGCCATGGGGCGTGATCCTGCCGGTCGTGGCAATCGCGATCCTCACGATCGGCACGAACCTGCTGGCCGACGCGATCGCACGCGCCACGGCCTCGACGAATGTGGAGAAATCATGAGCACCGCGATGACGACCGCCGCAGACACGGTCGAGGGCCGCTCGACCGTCCTACGGATGGATGACCTGCGAGTATCGGCCGTGGGCGGCAACGAGATCCTGCTGGGGATCTCGCTGGACCTGTACCGAGGCCAGATCCTGGGGCTGGTGGGGGAGTCCGGCTCCGGCAAGACCACTGCGGGCCTCGCCTGCATGGGGCACTATCGCACAGGGCTCCAGCACACGGCTGGAGGAATCGAACTGTTCCCGCGTGAGGGGGATCCGTTCTACCTCGACTCACTCAGTGCGGAGCAGACCCGCGACCTGCGAGGCTCACGCGTCGCCTACATCCCGCAGGACCCCGCGCTGTCTCTCAACCCCGCCATCCGGGTGGGGGAGCAGATCAGGGAGGTCCTGGATGTCCACGCATTCGGGAAGTCCTCCGCCGAGCGCAGCGCGCGGGTGAAGGAAGTGCTCGAGGACGTGGGGCTGCCGGGGACGGACGAGTACCAGCGCCGCTGGCCCCATCAGCTGTCCGGTGGCCAGCAGCAGCGCATCGGCATCGCGATGGCATTCGCGATGTTCCCGGACGTCCTCATCCTGGATGAGCCCACGACGGGCCTGGACGTCTCCACACAGGCGCACGTCCTGGACACCATCCGGGACATGACCCGCAGGCACGATGTCGCAAGCCTCTACATCACGCACGACCTCGCCGTCGTCGCGGAGCTGGCGGACAGGGTCGCGGTCATGCTGCGCGGTGAGCTCGTGGAGGAGGGCCCGGCGGAGAAGGTGCTGCACCGGCCGGAGCACGACTACACGAAGCGCCTGCTCGCGGCAGTGCCGGATCTGGCCGGCCGCAAGGACCTCCCCGGGGGCGCGGAGCGCGCTGCCGAGGTGACCGAGCCGCAGGTGAGCGAACCGCAGGTGACCCAACCCGGTGACTCAGCCGCGGCCTCGGCGACGGCATCGGCAGAACCCTATCTGCTGCAGGTGAGCGACCTCGCGATGAAGTTCGGCGACAACGTCGTGCTCAGCAGCATCGACATGACGCTGGAGCCGGGGGAGTCCACGATGATCCTGGGCGAGTCAGGTTCGGGCAAGACGACGCTGTCGCGCTGCATCACCGGCTTGGTGGACGGGTACACGGGCTCCGTGAGGTACCGGGGCGAGGAGCTGGCGAAGTCGACGCGCAAGCGCACGGTCGACCACCGCCAGGAGATCCAGTACGTCTTCCAGTCGCCGTTCTCGTCGCTCAACCCGCGACGCACGATCGGGGAGTCGCTCACCGTTCCGCTGGAGATGAGCAAGAGACTTCCCCGCAGCGAGCACAAGAAAGCGGTGGAAGAGGCGCTGGACGCAGTGCGTCTGGGGCGGTCCTTCTACGACCGCAGGCCCGGCGATCTGTCCGGCGGTGAGCGGCAGCGTGCGGCGATCGCCCGTGCCCTGGTGAACGCGCCCCGCGTGCTGGTGTGCGATGAGATCACGAGTGCGCTGGACGTGTCCGTCCAGGCGTCGATCGTGTCGCTGCTGAACACGCTGCGGGAGGAGCGCGGGCTGGCGATCCTCTTCGTCACCCACAACATCACGCTGGCCAGGCACGTGTCCGGCCATATCAACGTGCTGAACAAGGGCGTGATCGTGGACCGTGGAACTGTGGAGGACGTGCTGGAGAACCCCTCCCACGAATACACGAAGTCACTGCTGTCGGACATCCCGCAGCTGTGAGCGGCAGCTCTGTGTGACACGACTCTGTGAAAGGAGATTCTGTGGAAGGAGATTCTGTGAACGACGATTCGACGCCGGCGCAGTCGCGCCTCGAGGACCTGCCTGCATATCTGCTGGAGCGGCTCACTCCGCAGATGCGGGACGTCCTGGAGCACCAGTTCGAGGATGAGGCCCGGAGGCGGGCGGAGGTGACCCTGCCGGAGGACCCGACCGAGGCGTCTCGGGCGGAGTATCGCGCGGAGCGCGCCTTCTGGAACGAGGGTGGGCCGACGATGGCATCGACACGGGAGCTGCAGATCCACGCAGCAGGCATCGATGTGCCCGTGCGGATCCACCTGCCGGTGACCGTGGACGCTGCTGGCAGTGCATCTGGGTCGGGGAGTGCGGCTGGGTCCGGCAAGGTCCCCGCGATCCTGTTCTTCCACGGCGGCGGCTTCACGCTGGGTGATCTGGACACGCATGACCGCATCCACCGGATGATCGCCCATCACAGTGGGGCCGCGGTCGTCGCTGTGGACTACTCGCTGTCGCCGGAGGTGAAGTTCCCGCAGGCGCTGCGCGAATGCGCCGGGGTGACCGCTCATGTGGCGGAGCACGGCGAGGAATTGGGGCTGGACGGCAGCCGGCTGGCCTTCGCGGGGGACTCCGCAGGATCGGGCCTGTCGATCGGGGCCGCACTGCTGCTGCGGGACGAGGCTCCGGACGTCTTCGCGCGGCTGCAGGCCCTGGTGCTGATCTACGGCGGCTTCGGGCTGAAGGATTCCGCAGCGCGTCGACTGTGGGGCGGCTGGTGGGACGGCATGAAGATGGACGACCTGTCCGGCTTCCAAGAGGCGCTGTACGCAGATCCGGCGGATGCCGACAGTTCGTACGTGCAGACGCTGCGCTCGGACCTGAGCGGGCTGCCGCCGGTGTTCATGCGCTCAGCGGAGCTGGATCCGCTGGCGGACGACACAGCGGCGTTCGCCCAGATGCTGCGGCGGGCGGGGCACACCCCGGATGTGCGGGAGGTGCCGGGCGTGCTGCACTCCTACCTGCACTTCGGCAGGCTGTTGGACGAAGCGAACTTCACACTGACGGAGGGCGCCCAGTTCATCGCGGCGAGGTTCGCACAGGGGTGAGGGCAGCAGGTTCTCAGGTGATGATCCGTCTGACCTGCTGAGAGTCATCCCGGTCGCGGACGACGATGTCGCGATCGCGCAGCTGATCACGCAGGGCCGCGGCCTCTCCTGCGCGCTTGTCGGTCAGCGCTCGCTGACGGGCGCGCAGGAGCGCGTGGTCCTCTGCATCGAGCTCCGCGCCGCGATCGATCCACGGCTGGAATTCGTCTTGGCGAGGGTCCTCCCTGCCCCGCCACGTGATGCCGTGGGCTTCGAAGGCCGTGCGAAGGCGCGGTTCCAGCCCATTGCCCGATGCGGTGCGGGAGAGTTCCCGGGTGGCATCATCGACGAGCACCAGCTCCTCGCCGTCGAGGAAGGCCTCTGCGATCTCGTCCGTCATGAAGCGAGCCGATGACTTCTCCTTCGTGATGAGCACGCCGTCCGCGTCGAGGGTCACTGAGCCGACTTCACCCTCCCAGATCGCGAACACGAACCAGCCTGCGAGCGCGCCGATCACGGTCAGCGCCGGGAGCGCCACGACGAGCGGGACCTCGTCGACGATGCGCAGGAAGACCGGAGCGGAATCTATGCGATCGAGCAGCCAGGCGGTGACGGGCCCGGCGAGGAAGGCCAGGGCGAGACCGGCAGCTGCTCCCAGTCCTGTGAAGACGGGTGTGAGGCGGCGGTCCAGTGTGATCGTGGTTGCTGATGCGCTCATCGAGGGCTCCTGAGACGCTGACGTGAGGCGGGTCGAACGGGTCCGACACGGCGCTGGGATGGAGGACTTTCGGCTGGTGTGCGAGACTCCAGCATATAACCGAGTGATCAGTCTGTGAATTGTGGAGGGTGAGTGGCAAGGACAGTCGACCCGGCCAAGCACGCTGCCAGCCGGCAGCAGATCATGGATGCGGCGGCGCTGCTCTTCGCGGAGAACGGCTTCGAGCGCACGACGACGGCCATGATCTGCGACGCGATCGGCATGAGCCCCGGCCGGCTCTATCACTACTTCTCCGGCAAGAAGGCGCTGTTCATCGCGGTGCTCACTGCGGATCGGCAGGAGACCGGCGAGGTGCTGGGGGAGCTGCGACGGCGCGAGGCTCCGCTCGAGGCGCTGCTGGCGTTCGTCGAGCATCTCGCCGCCCCGGCGACCGTTCATCCGCTGGTGTCGCAGCTGGTCCTCGAGGCGATGATGCAGGCGCGGCGCGACGAGGAGGTGCGCACGATCCTCGAGCAGGTCGACGACGAGGAGCGGGCGGGTGTCGAAGAGCTTCTGGTCCGTGCTGTCGAGTCAGGGGAGGCGGATGCGGGACTCGAGCCGCGGGAGGCCGCTCAGTGGATCATGACGCTCATCGGGGCGATGTATCTGGGCGTCCTGGACGGTGATACGTCGATGGACCTGCTCGCGCAGCTGCGGAGGACCGTGCGGGGATACCTCGCGCCGGCGTGCGACTGATCGTCTGCCGCGGTTGCTCAGGGGCGAGGTATCCCCGCGCTGCCGCGCGCGGGGGAGCGGACTCATCCGGCGCGGCGGATACTCGCATTCCCGTGCTTCGTCGCGTACACCTCCAGATCGCCGATGGGCGCAGGCTCCGGACGGTCTCCCGCCTCGAGCCGCGTACGCGTCCGTGCGTCGTCGACCCGGAGATCGAGGAAGACATCCAGCACTCCGAAGGATCCCGCGACGAGTCGGTCGATCGCCAGCTCCCCGTGCAGCAGCACGGTGTGCTCCTGCGACGACACCTGCATCGGCAGGCGCAGGTACCCGCTCCCGTGTCGCTCGACCAGCGCGAGCTTCGCCCACGCCATGGCACCCGGACTCAGATCGTCCACCCGCACAGTGAAGATGACGCGCTCATCGACGGGGCTCACGTCGACGAGGTGGGCGGAGATCCTCGCGTTCCCGGCGGGATCCTCCACCGGGGACGCGCTCACCACTCGATGGAGCGCGTCCGCCCACTTCGCGGCGATGGTGTCCGCCAAGAACCTCTGTGACGTCTCGAGGGCAGCTTTGCGCATCTGCGCGACCTGCTGCTCATCCAGAGCGAGGAACGTGTCGATGGCGCGGGCGAGGGCGTCGGGGCGACCTGCCGGAACGAGGAATCCGTCGACTCCGTCGGTGATGATGTCAGAAGGTCCGTAGTCGATGTCATAGGCAAGGGGAATGCACCCGCTGGCCATGCTCTCCACGATCGTCAGCGACTGTCCTTCGGCGCGACTGGTGAGGAGACTGAAGGAGGAGCGTGCGAAATGTCTGCGCGCATGCGGGTCGTGTCCGTGCAGACGCACTCGACCGTCGAGGTCCAGGTCGGTGATGCAGTCGGCAAGGCTGTCCCGTTCCTCCCCGTCCCCGTAGATGTCCAGAGTGGACGTGGTGGACGTGGACGATGCCAGAGCGCGGATCGCGTGGTCCAAGCGCTTGATGCCGGAGAGTCGTGACGCGACGATCCCGCGTCCACGGGGCCTCGTCCTCGCCGCAGTGCTTGCGCGGCCGTGAAACGGATTCGGGATCGCGACGAGGTTGTCGGACCCGATGTCCTCGTCGAGGAGGTGCTGCTTCTGCCGTTCAGTGAGGACCGCGACCAGGTCGTATCTGTCCGCGTTCGTGAGGATCGGCAGCTTCCCCGGGGCGAGATTCCCGGGCGTCGGCGGGCCGAGAGCGCTGGACTCCGTGTCGCTGGACTCCGGGGCATGGTGATGCGAGTGGATCACCTGGATCAGCGACCCGTGAGGACTCCGGAACGCATGCATGAGACCACCGACGAACGCAGAGTCGCAGATGATCACCGACTGCTCAGTCCCGATGACGCATCGCAGCCAGGCGTGGTAGAAGGAGGTTGCGCTGCTCCACTGCCCGATGGCCTCGCCACCGCTGGCGTACAGCGTGAGGCGCCTGCCGCCTCGCTGTCCCGGTCGTGTCACATCATGGCGGTCGGTGAGGAGCAGAGTGCCATCGGAGCGGAAGCGTGCCACCTGGATCGCGCGCTCGTCATCGCCGGTGAGCACATAGTCCGTGCGCCCGGTCGTGGGCGTTCGCTCGTGATCAGAGTGACTGCTGGCGGGCGAGCCCTCGGACATCCGGGCGAGTGCACTGTCGCTGGAGCGCCTCAGCTCCTCCCAGAGATTCCGGATCCGCACACGCCTGCTGATGAGACCATCCCGAGAGAGCTCACGCTGCCGGCGGCGCGGGGAGAGATCGGGAGACAGCGTGAGCACGTCAAGGCGGCGCTTGTCGGCGTCTGCAAGCAGCGAAGCGCGTCGCAGCGCGACGGTCGTCATTCCTCCGAACGATTCGGGGATCTCCCACAGCAGATGGAAGATCGGGACGTCCGGAAGGATGCGTTGTCGTCGTCGCACGGAGACCTCGGCTTCATGGGGGCAGTCGCTGAATCCGGTGCACGGCTGCTCGGGCACCGGATTCAGCTGGGGCGGGTCTCCAATCAGCTGGGGCGGGTCTCCGGGGAGACCGTCTTCGCCGGGTCGCGCTCCGCGAGGTGACCGATCGCCTCGTCGATGCGGTTCAGCACGTCGGAGTCGAGCTTCACACCGGTGGCCTGGACGTTCGACTCGATCTGCTCCGGTCGTGAGGCGCCTACCAGTGCGGAGGCCACGTTCTCATGGGACAGGACCCAGGCGATGGCCAGCTGCGCCATCGTGAGACCCAGATCCGCGGCGATGGGTTCCAGCTGCGCGACTGCGTCGAGGTAGTCGTCGGAGAGATACCGCTGCACGGCGCGGGCGCCGCCGGCCTCGTCCGTCGCGCGCGAGCCGGCCGGAAGCGGCTGGCCCTTCCTGTACTTGCCGGTGAGCACGCCCTGCGCGATGGGGGACCAGACGATCTGGGAGACCCCCAGCTCCTGAGAGGCGGGGATGACCTCGGCCTCGATGATGCGCCACAGCATGTTGTACTGCGGCTGGTTCGAGATGAGCTGGAAGCCCATCTCCTTCGACAGCGCGTGAGCCGCGCGGATCTGGTCCGCCCTCCATTCGGAGACGCCGATGTAGAGGGCCTTGCCCTGGCGGACGAGGTCCGCGAACGCCTGCATCGTCTCCTCGAGCGGCGTCTCGTAGTCGAAGCGATGCGCCTGGTAGAGGTCGACGTAGTCCGTGCCGAGCCTGCGCAGTGAGCCGTTGATCGACTCCATGATGTGCTTACGGGACAGTCCACTGTCGTTCGGTCCCTTGGGTCCCGTCGGGTTGTAGACCTTCGTGAGGATCTCCAGCGACTCGCGACGCTGTCCCTGCAGCGCATCGCCCAACACCTGCTCCGCCTTCGTGTTCGCGTAGACGTCAGCGGTGTCGAAGGTCGTGACACCTGCCTCGAGCGCTGCGTGCACGCACTGCGTGGCGATGTCGTTCTCCACCTGCGAGCCGTGGGTCAGCCAGTTGCCGTACGTGATCTCGGAGACCTTGAAGCCGGAGTTGCCGAGGTAGCGGTAGTCCATGGGAGCCGCCTTTCTGCCGCGAACGCGCAGCGAGGTGCGTGGGTGCAGAACAACTCTAACGCTGAGGCATGTCAGTGTCGGGTGAAGAGGCGGTCGTCTGCGGGGACGAGCGCGAAGCCCTGCGCGCATCGACGGCGGTGAGGACCAGCAGCGCGGCGCAGAGTGCTGTGAGCGCGACAGCCGCAGAGCCGACAGCGGTGCGAAGCGTCCCTGCGGTGGCGATTGCGCCGATGCCGATGACTGTGGCGGCCTGGAGCGCGTAGGCGACGACGTACAGGAGCGAGAGCGATGCGCCGCGAGTGTGCACCGGCGCAGCGTGGTTCATCACCCCCAGGCCACCGGTGAATGCGAACGAGTATGCGACGCCTCCCATCACACACCAGCACAGGAAGAGCGCGATCGATCCGAAGACAGCGGCAGAGGCCATGAGAGCAAGGCTGGCGACGGTCAGGAGCGTTCCGGTCCAGACTGCGGCGTGCGGGCTGACGCGTGACAGCAGCAGTGCGGTGACACCGATGGCCGCGGACGAGCATCCGAGGAGCAGTCCAGCCACAGCCGTGTCGGACGTCTGGGAGAACTGCTCGATCATCTGCGCGCCGAGTGACAGGAAGATCGCACCGACGCAGTATGCGAGTGAGACGGAGAGCGTGGCGATCGAGAAGCTCAGGCGAAGCCCCGGAGCGAGGCGCAGAGCCTGCGGCCGCCACTGCTGTGTGAGGGTCGGGCGGTCGTCACGCGTCAGCACGAGTGCGAACATCGCGCCGACGGTCAGCGCCAGCAGAACGATGTAGCTCCAGAACAGCGGCATGGGAAGGAACTGCGCGAACAGCCCACTGAGGACGAGGGCGAAGGTGAGCCCCACGGCCGTTGCGATCGTGGCCAGCGAGCTGGCGAACCGGGGGTTCGCAGTGGTGTTGTTCTCGACGAGTGAAGCCGTCGCGGCGCCCATCGCCAGGCCGGAGCCGGCGCCCTGGAGTGCACGCCCCAGGAAGAGGAGGCTGACATGAGGGGCGACGGCGAAGACGATCGCGGAGGCGGCCAGCAGCGTCACGCCCCCGATCATCACGAGCCGGCGTCCGAACCGATCTGACAGGTTGCCGAAGATGGGCAGGACGACGAGCAGTGCGAGCTGGTACGTCGCGAACACGGTGGTGACGACCACTGGACTGAGATCCCACTGCTGCGCGTAGATGGGATAGAGCACGCTGGGCGCACCACTGGACCAGAGGACCAGGGCCAGAACGATGGCTGCCGTCCAGAAGGCTCCGGTCCTGCCGAGCTTCAGAGCTGCGAGTCCATCGCCGGAATCGTCTGGGCTGGGATCTTCGGCCCGTCGCACGTCACGAGCTCCTGACAGTGACCACGATGTCGTCCATATCCCTCACAGTAGGCGCGCACGTGCGAAAGTTCGCAGCATCGGTGCAGCCTCGAGACGGAATCGGGGGAAGGCGGGCCGCGCCGGGCGTCGACCGGCCGTCGCTATGCCAGCGACGAGGGGAACCGGCCCTGAGGTCCCCCTGTGTGTGAGGCAGAATCGGTGGATGACCGAATTCCAGCAGCGACTGACCGCCGCGACACGGAACCTGCGGACGCAGATGGCTTCGCTCACTGAACGCGGTGTGCGGATCATGCGGCATTCACGAGGCGTGACGGCGGCACGTGTGCAGGAGGTCCGCGTGCCGGATGCGATGCGGCCGCGAGCCGATGATCGCTTCATCGCCGGAGTCCACTTCGCGGGAGATGAGGACTCCGCGTACCAGCTGGAGCAGTGGCTGCGTCCGCTCGAGGGTCTGAACGCGCGCCTGCGCGATGAGTTCGGGGTCCCGCATCCGTTGGGGATCCTGTGCCGGTCTGCCGACCACGCACTGACGGTCAGCGCACTCACAGACCTGCCCGTCCGCTTCTCCCGCCTGTCGCAGGGGCTTGCGAAGTTCATGTCCCAACCGGAGCTCCGCGTCGTCTTGTATGTGAATCAGTCGATGAAGAACTTCCAGGCACTGCGCTTCTCCGGTCCCGCTCACATCCATCTGAGTCACGGAGAGAGCGAGAAGATCTCGATGATCTCCAATCAGCTCAAGGCCTACGACTGGGTCTTCACCGCGGGGCAGGCGGCGAGGGACCGCATCTCACATGCACTCATCGGTATGCCCGAGACCCGCATGATGGACATCGGCAGGCCGCAGCTCGATGAACAGCGGCCTGTGCCGACCGCGTGGAGCCGATCGCAGGCGGCCCGCGAGAGCGGCCCGGTCGTCTTCGTCGCCCCGACGTGGGAGGGCGACTCCCCGGAGATGTCCTACGGCACCATCGCCCGGTCGGGTCTGAGCCTGCTCACATCACTGTTCGACGCAGGATTCCGGGTGATCCTCCGTCCGCACCCCCGCACCGGGGTCGTATCGCCGCTCGCACGACGTGCTCAGCAGGAGTGCGAGCAGCTGATCGCATCGACTCCGGGAGGATTTCTGGACACCACCGACGGGGTGGGGTGGCAGCTGGACGTGGCGGATGCCGCGGTGTGTGAGATGTCATCGGTCGCGTTCGACTGGCTCTCCACGGGGCGCCCGCTCCTCATGCTGCGCCCCGCGGATCCGCGCGCAGAAGTCATCGACGGTGGACTCTTCGACCGTGCCCAGTCGCTCGAGGCGCACGATGCTGCGAGAGCGGGCGCGGTCCTGCGTTCCGCGCTCGCCGCCCCGTCGGAAGCGCGCGCGCTGGCCGACGAGCTCGCCTCGCACTACCTCGGCCCGACGGCCCCCGGTCGGCAGCAGTCGCGGTTCGAAGACGCCGCAGTCTGGGCTGTTCGTCTGAGAACGGAGCGAAAAGCCTGACATGAACACCTGGTGGCGCACCGGTAACATCTATAAGTCACCTGGTGTGTGCTACGAGGAAGGAATCCATATGCGCCGAGTCATCACCTACGGCACATTCGATCTGCTGCACTACGGGCACATCCGTCTCCTGCAGCGCTGCAAGGCGCAGGGCGATTACCTCGTGGTCGCGCTCTCGACCGATGAGTTCAACGCGGGCAAGGGCAAGAAGTCGTATTTCAACTACGAAGACCGCAGGAACATGCTCGAAGCGATCCGCTACGTCGACCTCGTGATCCCGGAGGAGAACTGGGAGCAGAAGGCGACCGATGTGGAGAAGTACCACATAGACGCGTTCGTGATGGGGGACGACTGGACTGGGGAGTTCGACTTCCTCAAGGACCAGTGCGAGGTGATCTACCTCCCGCGCACCCCCGAGATCTCCACCACGCAGATCAAGAACGACCTGGGAAGTGTGCCCGCCTGAGTGCATCAGCGGGAGGTCCGTCTTCGTCCGTGACGGATGAACTGCCGGTACACTCAGCCTTCCCGGCGGCCCCCTGCCGCACGGCTCCAGGAGAGGAGGACGCGTGATGTCGACAGGACAGCGCACGACCTCGCCCACTCTCGCGGAGCTTCGAGCAGTCGCTCAGCCGCCCCACGTGCGTGCGCGGAAGAACGCTGAGCACTGGACTGCGGAGCTGTACCTGCGGCACATCTCGATCTATCTCACCGCGGTGCTTGTGAGGACTCCCATCTCCGCCAATGGAGTCACGGCGCTCATGATCCTGTCGGGATGGGGCATCGCCGCCGCCCTGTTCATCCCCGGAATCGTCGGGGCGCTCCTCGCCCTCTTCTTCTCTCAGCTCCAGCTCTACTTCGACTGCTGCGATGGTGAGGTCGCCCGGTGGCGGGGCACCAGCAGTGCGAAGGGTGTGTTCCTCGACAAGGTGGGGCATTACACCACCGAGGGCGCTGTCGCGATCGCCCTGGGCCTCCGCGCTGTGGGCGACCTGTCGCTGCTTCGCACGGACCCTGGACAGGCGTACCCCTTCGTCGTCGCCGGACTCGCCCTGGGATGGTGCGTCCTGCTGAACAAGGCGCTCAACGACATGGTCCACGTGGCGCGTGCGTTCAACGGTCTCGACAAGCTTCCCGACACCGCCGCCGCGACGGACATCCCGCGCGGAGCAGTGGCCGCTCTCAAGCGCACCGCACGCTTCGTGCCCTTCCATCGGCTGTATCACTCGGTCGAGATGTCGCTCCTTGCGGTGGTCGCGGCCGTCATCGGTCTCGCACCTGCGATCGGCATCACCGCGGATCGAGTCCTCGTCGTCGGTCTGGCAGTCCTCTGCGCGGTCTCGGTCGCCGGGCACTTCGTGGCGATCATGGCTTCGAGGAGGCTCGGATGACTGATCCGCGTCGTGCTCGTCGTCTACTGACCTCAGACCCCGGCCGCGCGCACCAGATCCCGCAGAACGACGGGCCGTTCGACCTGCCGGACTCCCCGGACGCCTGGGACCGGCATGCCCACCTGCGACGGGATGCGCACGTCCTCGATGTCGGGCGCTCCACGGACGGCTCGCAGACCTTCGAACTCGTGCCGCCGACCACGCCCGGCGCGCCCGACCGCGATGCGACCCGCCAGCGCACTGCGAGGGCAGCAGGCGGTGACGATGCTGACCCGGCCGTCGAGGGTGCACAGCCCGGGCCCGCCTTCGTGCCGACCACCTCGCGGCGGTACGGGTTCGGAGTCGTGGTGCTCACGATGGGGAAGCGCCCGGACGACCTGCGTCGAGGACTCGATTCGCTCCTCGCGCAGCGCGGTGTCGACCTCGACATCCTGTGCGTGGGCAACGGATGGGAGCCCACGGATCTGCCGGACGGCGTCCGTTCCCTGGCTCTTCCCCAGAACCTCGGCATTCCCGCGGGACGCAACGAGGGTGTTCCCCACGTGAGTGGTGAGTTCCTCTTCTTCCTCGACGACGATGCATGGCTGCCCGATGAGACGACGCTCATGCGGATGGCGCAGCTCATGCGCACTCAGCCGCGGATCGGTCTGGTGCAGCCTCGCGTGGTCGATCCTGAGCGGGACGACGCGCCGACCCGGTGGATCCCGCGCCTGCGGAAGGGGTCCTCGGAGCACTCCTCGAACGTCTTCTCCGTCTGGGAGGGCGCCGTCGCGCTGCAGCGCAGGGCCTTCGACGAATGCGGCGGATGGCCGGCGCCGTTCTGGTACGCGCATGAGGGAATCGAGCTGGCGTGGCGCATCTGGGATGCGGGGTACCAGGTCTGGTACATGGGCGACCTCTCCGTCGCCCATCCGGTCATCGACCCCAAGCGGCATGACGAGTACGTCTTCATGAATGCGCGCAACCGTGTGTGGTTGGCTCGGCGCAACCTGCCCTTCCCCTTCAGCTGGGCGTACGTGGGGTCGTGGACCCTGGTGCAGATGCTGCGCTGGCGTTCGAAGTCGGACCAGCTGCGGCCCTGGTTCGAGGGGTGGCGCGCAGGATGGCGCGACGATCCGTGGGCGGAGGACGAACCGCACCGGAAGCTCTCCGGTCGCGGACTCCTCGCGATGTCGATGAACGGACGTCCGCCCGTCGTGTGAGCAGTCCTACTGCTCGCCGCGACGGAGTGTGCGCTGGATCTTCCTCTTCGCCCTGCCTGCAAGGCCGCGCGGCGTGCGCGAGGCGGCCAGCCGCCTGGCGGCGGTGGCATCCTTCTTCGCCGCGTCGCGCTCTGCACGGAGTGCCTTCTTCTCGTCCTTGAGTGAGCTGATCTCTGCTCGCAGGCGACGGATGGCGTCCTTCTGCTTCACGTTCTTCTCACGGGAGATGTCGTGTCCGAGGGTGATCCGCTCGCGGATCTCATCGAGGTCGGTCAGCGCCGTGATCGGGGTGATCGGTGGTTGTGGCTCCATCGCACGCAGTCTCCGGTCGAAGACGAGCTCCGAGTCGGCTCTCCTGTAGGAGTGCGTGATCGAGTTCTCGTCGAGGAAGCTCACGTAGCGCTCGAAGTTCTCCGCGTGGTGCTTCTCCGGCTCGTGGAAGTCGACTCCCTCGACCAGCTCCTCGAGTCGGGTGTCCAGCGAGACATCGGCGGCCAGAACCCGCGGCAGGTGGTGGTAGTCGGCGAGCTCCTTCAGGCGGGACCCGTACATCAGCGTGAGCGACGGGGTGCCCGCGTGCGTCGGCAGGACGTTGCCGTGGATCCGGGTGCCGATCGACAGGTCGAATGACTTCATGTCCTCGATCCATGACGGTGCATTGAGGTAGAACCTCAGGTTCCCGGTGCGGAAGGGCGCATGGGTCAGGGAGTTGGGATAGTTGTCGACGGTGTCGCGGAAGGAGTTCGCGCTCACGTCGACCATTCCCGAGTAGACCTTCGAGAAGTCCCCGAAGTCCTGCGGGATGTACGTGGCATCCGCAAAGGATTCGGGCAGTCGATGGAGGAATTCGAGCGCCTGCTGGGGCGCCTTGGGCGTCATGTTGTAGGCGATCTTCAGATCGGAGCTGTATTCGAAGGGCCGGTCTGGAGTGTCGGACCCAGGTTGTACAGCGTCGGGTCACCGATGACCCGGAAGTGCTGCTCCGCCGTGTAGCCCAGTGATTCGAGGTAGCGACCCGTGATCTCGCCCCGCAGACCGATGAGTGACGACCGCTCCAGGACGGCGTTGATGAAGTCCTTCGCGACGCCGTCGAAGGGCTTGGGCGCATCGAAGGGATCGTCGATCGCGAACGCGCCGCCGATGCCCACGACGGCGACGGGAATGGTGAGCTGCTCGATGAACCTGGTCATGCGTGCCATCTCGCTCGTGAAATGACCGCCGAAGTCGTTCGCCATCGGCAGGACATACATGCTGTACCTGTCGTTGACCTCTTCCGGTTCAGGCAGCCGCGCACCGTACCAATCCGATTCGACGGAGGTCGACTCCGTCGTGAGATGGCGGAAGAGGCCGAACGGGAAAGCGACGTTCCCACTGTTGTTGTGGTAGGCGTTCAGTCGCCACACGTCACTGGGATCGACGCGCTCCAACGGTGACGGGGTCGCCCGTATGAGGACGGTGTCCATAGGCTCGGGGCTCTCCCTCTGCGCGACATCGGTGCATGCTGCCGTCCGGATCGTATGTCTGCGGACCGAGCGGTCTGGACGATCCTAACCCACGGTTCCAGCGACCCGGTGCGATATCCTTGCGTCCTGCAGGAGAGCACACGAAGGAGGCGGCTGATCGTCGGGAACCCCGTGAAGTCGTTGACACGACTGGTTCGCAGGACGAAGGAGCCCCTCGTCCGGTTCCCCCGTACGCGCGTGATCGCGATGACGTGGGGGATCCCGGAGGACTTCGGGGGATTGACGAGTGTCCTGCTGCGCCGTTCTGCGATGATCGCGGACCTCGGGGGCAGAGACGTCCCGATCCTCACATTCGACGCTTCGTTGGACGTGGAGCACACGACGCGGCAGCTCATCGCGCGCGGCGAGCTGCGTCCGGGGGTGCAGCTGCGCAACTGCTGGTCTGAGATCGCGGGGATGGGCGACCGTGAGCTGAAGGCGTTCGCAGGATCCGCCGGCCCGCTGCCGGCGCATGGCCCGACGGACACCGGCGCGGATGTGCGTTCCGAGGACGCACAGAGGCGCATCTGGGTGGGGACGGACGGCAAGAAGCGCCTCGTCGAGCATCTGCGACCGGACGGAACAGTGAGCGTCCGGGACGAGCGGAAGTGCCGTGAGGGCAGGGGTCTCGTCATCCTCGATCACGAGGGTGCTCCGATCGGTCGGTGGAACCGGGTGCGGGACCTCTACTTCGCCTGGATCGACCATGTCGTCGGGGACGCGTCTGCCGTGATCCTCAGCGACTCCAAGTACGTGGGCTCGTTCCTCCACCACTACAGGCGTCCGAAGGTCCGCACGGTTCAGGTGTTCCACAACCCGCATCTGACGCCGAAGGCGGTTTCGACCGAGGGGCCGTTCACCGAGTCGCGCGCGTCGATCATCTTCGAGCATGAGAAGTTCGACGGGTTGGCGTTCCTGACGAAGCGGCAGGCGGATGACTTCACCGCGGCCTTTCCACGCAGGGGCCGCACCTTCGTGGTCCCGAACTCACGGGAGATCCCAGCGACTCTGCCTGACGTGGAGGAGCCGCGCGAGCCGAGCCGCGGCATCATGCTCGCGCGATTGAGCGGCCAGAAGCGGATCGACCACACCGTCCGCGCGCTCGCAGAGCTTCAGCGTGAGACTCCACACGTGCGAGCACATGTCGACGTCTTCGGCTCCGGGCCATCGGAGAAGAAGATCATGACAATGATCGAGGCCGAGGGCGCAGGCGACCGGATCGCGCTGAGGGGCTACGACCCGACCGCGTCGACGCAGCTGGCGTCGGCGTCCTTCCTGGTGCTGAGCAGCAAGTACGAAGGACTTCCGCTGGTGCTGGTGGAAGCGATGGCGGCCGGATGCATCCCGGTGGCCTATGACGTCCGGTACGGCCCCGGTGACGTGATCGCCCATGGTGTCGATGGCCTGGTGGTGCCCGCGGGGGATGTGCGAGCGCTGGCGGCGGCGATCCGACGGATCGCGACGATGGACGAAGCCGACCGCAGAGAGATGCGGCGTGCTGCACAGCGCACGGCGCGGCGATTCGACGACCTCACCGTGACCCGGCAGTGGGCGGACGTGTGCGGAGCTCTCACGGGTCCGCGTGCACCGCTGCTCGCGTCGGGCTCGGGCGCCATGGCGACTCGTGCAGAGTTCCTGGATGACCAGGCAGGTGATCTGCTTCTCAGCGGGAATGTCCTGGGAGCGTGGCCCCTGGGGACGGAGGAGGTGCGCCTGCGCATCGCATCCTCCGATGGGACCTGACTTGGCTCATTTCGTTAGTGCGTGGGCTCTCCGGTCCGGATGGCTTCGAGGACGCGGGTCAGGTCCTCGGAGACGTGGGGTGGGAAGGTCTGCGTAGTGCCGTTGATCGCGAGGGTTGCGG
>NZ_FXZM01000033.1 GCF_900169175.1 Brevibacterium jeotgali
GGCATACCCCGTTCGGCAGCAAGTTCGTCACTGTCATCATCGATCTCACCCCGATCCGCGACAAGACCGGTCCCTCCCGCCTGCTGGACATCGTTGAGGGCCGATCGAAGAAGGTCTTCAAGACCTGGCTGGCCGCCCAATCGCAGACATTCCGTCACGGTATTGAGGACGTCGCGATGGATGGCTTCGCCGGCTACAAGTCAGCCGCGGCTGAAGAGCTGCCTGACGCTATCCCGGTGATGGATCCGTTCCACGTCGTGGCTCTGGCTGGTGGTGCTGTGGAGCGGTGTCGGCAGCGGGTCCAACAGGAGACACTCGGGCACCGGGGCCGGTCCGGGGATCCGCTCTATGGCATCCGTCGCATCCTGCTCACCGGCGCGAACCTGCTCACCAGCAAGCAGACCGATCGACTCGAAGCTGTGCTCGCTGTCGAGGAACACACGCAAGTCGATGTCACGTGGTGGGTCTACCAGCGCATCGTGGCCGCGTACCGCGACCCCGACCGCACTCGCGGCAGAGACCGACTGCGGGCGGTCATCGCGAGTCTCTCGGCAGGAGTGCCAGCAGCGTTGACGGAGCTGACGACGCTGGGGAGAACGCTGAAACGCAGAGCCGCTGATGTGCTCGCCTACTTCGACCGGCCCGGGACGAGCAACGGGCCGACGGAGGCGATCAATGGCCGGCTCGAGCATCTGAGAGGTACCGCTCTGGGGTTCCGGAATTTGGGCCACTACCTGCTCCGGGCACTGCTGGACGCCGGAGGGTTCAGACCACTTCTACACTCTCATTTGCGATGAGCCCCATTCTCTCAACCCACTAACCATTCAGGAACTAACGACACGCGACACCAGGTAATCCGTTCGAGCGGCTTTACCGTTCGATCGTCTGTGTTACGCAGAGCTATCGTGCGCGGGAGCGGACGCACTATTGATTGTTAGTGCTCGCTAGTCCGTCGAGTTCGAGTGAGGTTTCGAGTCGCCGATACTGGTAGCTTGTTTTGAAATGTCCAGTACGGGGGAGCATTCGCACGAACGGGATCTTATATGTTGTATCGGTGTTTTAGCGACTTCGGTTTTGGTGATCGGTTGCTTCGCATGTTATATGCGTACTTGGTTAAATGAACATTCCTTGTATGGTCCGAGTGAACTCGATCATGGGCGACGTGGGCATTTCGTCATTCCGCCGGATGATCGATATTCCGGTTTTGGGGAATTTTATTTCAAGCGGTCGCTTGATCACTGGCTGCGCTTGGTCCGCCATCATGCTTTCCGGTAGAATGCTCGCTCCAAGGCCACCTTGGACGAGAGTGAGTGCAGCAGCTGAGCTCGTGGTTTCATATACGATTCTGAGTGGCACATCTTCGCTCAGTTTATCGAACGCTTCTCGGAGTAGATGCCCTTTAGTGAGTACGATGAATTCGTATTGAGTAAGCTCTGTGCTGGGGAGTGGGTTGGGGCTCGATAAGGTTGTTCCTGCTGGCAAATATAGTGTAAGGGGGCTGGGGTTCTCGTACACTGTCCGATATGTGAGGGTTTCCTGCTCATCTGCTGGTTCGTCGTGAATCCAGTGAGATAACAGGCCGATATCTGATTGGCCGGTTTGCACGGTTGATTTTACGCCTTCGCTGCTCATTTCAAGGATTTTGAATTGAATTTGCGGGCTGATCGACCTGAACAGCTTCATAGCTTTCGGAATTATCTTCTGCGATGCTGCAGGTACTGCGCTTATCGTTAAGGAGCCGCTTGCTGATCCACTTATTGCGTCCGCTTCTTGCTTCAAGGCGTGGGAGGCTCGCAACACCCCTTCGATATATGGTTGCAGTGATTTGTAGTTCGGGGTACCGGCGACTCCGCCTGGAGTCCGTCGTAAAAGGATAAGGTTGAGGCTCTCCTCGAGCGTGTTTATTTGCTGTGTTACGGCTGGCTGGGAGATGTCGAGCTTTTGTGCGGCCTTTCTAAGTGACCCAAGTTCAACTGCGGCCATAAGCGACTCTATCTGTCGTACTTTCATTGCTTAGTTCCTGCTTTCGTATGTGGGGAGGGTTATTCAAAACCCCTAAGTAAGAATCACAGATTCGCGCACATAATCAGCGTGTCGAATTAAAGGAGAGCCTGTTCTTTGAGATGATTGGGTTACGAAGCTCAAGCACTCAAGAACAGGCTCTCATATCTATTCTACTACAGGCTTCACCCTGGCGGCATTCGATGTCCTCTGCGACACCCTTTTTGATCGTTTCTCATTGACACGAACGAAGGGTGGTAGGCCTGTGGCGCTGACAGCAAGACAAGAGATCAGGGTCGCCATTTCTTACATTCGCCGCAATCGTGTGCAGGCCGAACTCGCCGAAAACTACGGCGTCTCACAGGCGACAGTCTCTCGTGCAGTCACGACCTGGTCCCCTCGAATTGTGGAGGCACTCAACGAGTTCGTGCCGACGGTAGACGACCTCGATACACGCGACGCGCTCATCGTCGACGGCACCCTGCCTCCCTGCTGGGACTGGGAAGCAGCTGACGGACTCTACTCGGCGAAGCACCAGTCGCCTGGGCTGAACGTCCAAGTCGCCTGCAACTTGTCAGGACGTCTTGCCTGGGTGTCAGACCCGATGCCTGGATGCACTCATGACTCGAAAGCCCTTGATACGTCTGGATTCCTCGAGGTCTTCCCCGAGGACTTCATCATGGGCGATAGGGTCTGCTGAAGGTTCGGTTGACTCCGGGGTTTATGCCGCCAGAGCGACGGCATCGTGGCTAACAGCCTCGTATTCGACCGGGGTCAGTTTACCCAGCCGCCGCTGTCGTCGACGGCGATGGTAGGTCCGCTCGATCCAGTGAATGATCGCTGCCCGCAACTCGTCGCGTGTGCCCCACGTGCGTCGGTCGAGCACGTTGTTTTGCAGCGTCGCGAAGAACGATTCCATCGCTGCGTTGTCCCCAGCTGCGCCGACTCTGCCCATCGAGGCGACCAGCCCGTGATGTTTCAGCGCCAGCTGGAATCTCCGAGATCTGAACTGGCTGCCGCGATCGGAGTGGACCACGCACCCAGCCACCCTGGAAACCCCGCCACGACGGGCCACAGCGTCATTGAGCGCCGCCACAGCCAAGCGGGACTTCATCCTGGAATCGACGGCGTACCCGACGATCCGGTTGCTGTAGACGTCTTTGACCGCGCAGAGGTAGAGCTTCCCCTCACGCGTGCGATGTTCCGTGATATCCGTCAACCACAACTCATTGACACCCTCGGCGGTGAAGTCCCGCTCGACGCGGTCATCACAGACCGGCGGGCCAGGCTTCTTCCCGTTCTTCCTGGCCTTCTTCACCGTCTGGGAGAACAGGCGCTGCTGGGAGCACAGCCGCCATACGCGCCGCTCCGAGGCCCGGTAGCCGGCGACCTGAAGCTCGTCCGCGATGAAGCGGTGGCCGAACTCAGGATCATCTGCGTGGATGCCGTAGGCGGCGTTGAGCAGGTGCGCTTCGTCCCAGTCCCGGTCCGAGACTGGATGCGCGCACCACGCGTAGAAGGCCTGCTTCGAGAAGCCCAATACCCGACAGGTCACCGCCACCGGCACCCCGGCAGCGGCAAGGTCACGGACCAGCGGGTACATCATTTTGGGGACGAGCCGCCCAGCTTCAGATTCGCCTGCGAGAGATACGCTGCGGCCTCACGGAGCACCTTGTTCTCGCGTTCGAGCTCACGGATACGCCGCAGCGCCGCGGACTGCGCGCGGTTCTCCTCCGGGTCCCGCGCGGGCTGGATTCCGTGCTCGTGGAGACGGGAGTCCCTCACCCACGCCTGCAGCGCTGACTTCGAGACCCCGAGATCGGCACAGACCTGCTTCTG
>NZ_FXZM01000006.1 GCF_900169175.1 Brevibacterium jeotgali
TGAGGAGCGGTCATCGTTGTGACTCCGTTCGAGGATTCTTGGAAGGTTGACTCGAAGGATCACACGGTGGCCGCGTCCACATCCTGACGGATAGGCCGGACCTCCGTGCGCTACACCACTCTATGGGTCTCTACTTCTCAGTCGTCTACTTCTTGCTGCCCATCCTCCTTGGAGAGATAGCCAGGCTCCGCCGAGCTGCTCGTGTCAGGGCACTTCCAGCAGGCTTCGACATCGGGCCGGCCTGAACCTGGCTGCACTATCAGGGACGGCTTCCGGTTCTCGATGCGCGAAGGTGCGGCTCGTCCGGCGCGAGTGGGCATGTCCTGGCGCCCTCTCCCTCGCCGCTAGCCTGTTGGGCGCTTGACCGCGTCATTGCAGAGATTCTCCCGGCGCTGACGCCGTTGTCATTGTGATCCTGCGTGCCTCAGCAAGGAAGCTGAGAGTGTACGGATCGCGCGTGAGGTGCCGAGCAAGTTCAGAATCCGGATGCTCGAGCGCGCCGGCGAGGTTTGTAGGGGCGGCTGCATCGCGTTCGTGCAGCCGGGGCGTGTGTGGTGAGCCAGGACTGATCGACTCCTGGATCGCCCCAAGACGATATTTTTGGCCGCGTACCAGTCGCGCAGTGTCTGATCGTCAAGCTTATCGAGTAGCTCGATCACGTGAGACTGCGGGCATGAGTCGAATCACCAACCCTTCCCTTCCCAAAATTTTTCCGGGCCTTCGTTCCTCACTGAACATTTATTTCTGCGTCCTCCGCTGTGCTCTTCGGGGTCGACTGCCTGGTCACCGCGTCAGCCGAGGGCGACGGACCGCAAGCGGCAGGGTGAGCAGGGAGAGGGCTCCGCCCACCAGCAGGGCGGTGCTGAAGGACGAGCCGGCGGCGATCATGCCGATCATCACCGACCCCAGACCTGTTCCGGCGTCGAAGCCGATGTTCCACACCGCGCTGGCCGATCCGTAGTGGGGGCGGCTGACAGCCTGGAACGCCAGCACCAGCGTGAGGTTCTGCAGGGCACCGTAGCTGATGCCCACCAGCGTCGCTCCGAGCAGCAGAGCCACCACATCAGTGGCCTGGGGGTCGCGCACGCCCCACGCGAGCACGGCCATGCCGATGGTGGTGAGCAGGACCAGCGGCCAGATGAACGCCTGCGGACCGAACTGGTCGGAGAACGTGCCCGCCTGCCACCGGGCCAGCGCTGCGGCCACCGTCAAGCACAGCAGGGCGAACGTGCTCAGGACAGCGCTGTCGCTCATCGGCGCCATGAAGGTGATGAGGGCGCCGCCGGCCAGGGTGACCGCCAGCAGCAGGGCCATGGGTCGCAGCAGCTGCAGGTACGGAGGTCGCTCCTGTGAGTGCGGGACGTGCTCGGCCCTGCGGCCCAGCACGATCGCCGGCAACACTCCCACAGCCGGCAGCACACCGATGGCGAAGATGATCCCGAAGCCCAGATTCTCGACGATCCACGGGCCTGCAGACACGAAGAGCACCTGCGGGCCGGCGATCGCCAGTCCGTACACGCCGATCGCCTGGCCGCGGCGGGCGGGTTCGACCAGCTCAGCGACCAGGGCGCTGCCGGTCACGGTCAGCACCCCGAAGCCCATGCCCCGTACTGCGGACAGCACGAGGATGACTGCGAGGTCGTCGCTGAGGGCGAATGCTGCCGCCGGCAGGCCCAGCAGCAGCATTCCGGCGGTCAGGACCGGCGACCAGCCGAAGCGGCGCAGGGACGCGGGGACCACCAGCTGGGTGAGGACGGTGAAGAGCATGAGCACGCCGTTCACCAGCCCGGCACCCACCGAGCCGGCACCTCCGTGGACCGCCCACAGCGGCGCGACCGGCAGAAGGGCCGCGAACCCGGAGAAGCCCAGGACCGTCATGAGCACCAGCAGAGACATGCCCGGCGAGCGCAGGACCGAACCCCTCACTGCGGAGCAGGCGGATGCACAGGCATGCGCCTGCGGTCGAGAAAAGGATGCATAGTCGTAGGCTATCCCGACCGTCAGCGCACCGGCGATAGGACGGCAGGCCCTTGGCCCGTACACTCAGAGGGTATGGACGTAAGTCTGGGAATCCCCACCGTGCGGGCCTCCACGGCCGGCGACTCGCACGAGGCCGCCGCGGCACTCCACGCAGGAGCCCGCGACGCGACGAGGGCTGAGCTCGATCAGCGGGCGGGCGACGCACCCACGGCCCCCGGCCTCCTCGATCGGCACGGTCGCCTCGGGACGGATCTGCGGATCTCGCTCACGGACAAGTGCAACCTGCGCTGCACGTACTGCATGCCGGCCGACGGCATGGACTGGATGCCTCCGCCCTCCCTCCTCACCGCGTCCGAGGTCGTCCGCCTCGTCGACATCGCAGTCGCCGTGCACGGAGTGCGGGACCTCCGGCTCACGGGCGGGGAACCGCTCATCCGCCCGGATCTCGAAGACATCATCGCGGGCGTCCGCAGCAGCCATCCGGACCTGCCCATCGCGATCACGACGAACGGGATCGGCCTCACCAGACGGGCTGCGAGTCTCGCCGCCGCGGGCCTCACGCGCCTCAACGTCTCACTCGACACGATCGACGCGGACACCTTCCGCGCGCTGGCCCGCCGCGATCGCCTGGCAGACGTGCTCGCGGGGATCGACGCCGCGCTGGCGGCGGATCTGCATCCCGTGAAGGTCAACGCGGTGCTCATGCGCGGCGAGAACGACGACCAGGCGCCCGAACTCCTCGCCTTCGCCCTGGAGCGCGGGCTCGATCTGCGCTTCATCGAGCAGATGCCGCTGGACGGCGACCACGGCTGGACGCGGGAGGGCATGGTGACCGCCCGGGAGGTCCGCGAACTCCTCTCTCAGCACTGGCGGCTCGTCCCGGACGACGTGCCACGGGGCGGCGCGCCCGCCGAACTCTGGCGGGTCCTGCCCCTCGACACCGATCCCGATTCTGATACTGATTCTGGGCCCGATTCCGATCCCGATTCCGATTCTGGTCCCGGGCGCGGCTCCGGCCCGGTCGCTGATCCCGACGCCGCCCCCGGCTCCCGCACCGATGCCGCGGAGCCGCTGGGCCGAGTGGGTGTCATCGCCTCGGTCACGGAGCCCTTCTGCTCCGCCTGCACCCGCACCCGCATCACCGCGGACGGCAAGGTGCGGTCGTGCCTGTTCTCCCACGAGGAGTTCGACCTCGCCTCCGCGATGCGCTCCGGGGAGTCCGACGACGTGGTCGCCCGCATGTGGCAGCAGGCGATGTGGCTCAAGCCCGCGGCCCACGGCATGGACAGGCCCGGGCTGGACAGCGTTGACTACGTGCAGCCTGACCGTACGATGAGTGCGATCGGCGGCTGAGTGGAGGAGACGACGATGACCCCGGGGCAGAGGCCGCAGCGCACTCTTGCGATCCGCTATTTCGCCGCCGCGCGGGCAGCCGCAGGTGATCTCGCCGAGGAGGCCGTCCCGATCCCCCACCGCGTCGACTCGCTCACACGGGAGCAGCTCGCTGCGCTGCTCGTCTCCCTCCACCCGGATCCGCCCGGGGACGAGCCCTCGCTGGAACGCGTGCTCGAGCAGTCGAGCGTGCTGATCGACGGCGTCGTCATGGGTGAGGACGACGTCGTGCGCCCCGGTGCGCGGGTCGACGTCCTGCCGCCCTTCGCCGGCGGCTGACAGTGGCGGAGACCGCCCGTGCGGAAGGACCCCGCTGGGACCACGCCATGCGGCTCGCCCACGCGACCGGGACCGACGCCGCTCGCGCCCGCGCATCCGCCCTCGCCGGCTCCGCCGCTCCCCTCCCGCTCGCAGATGCGTTCGGGCGCACCCTCGCCGAGGACCTCCGGGCCCTGTTCGACGTCCCCCACTACGACTCGTCCGCGATGGACGGCTACGCCGTGTCCGGTCCACCGCCGTGGACTCTGGAGGACGCCGGATCGCTGCACGAGCTGCGGCCAGGGCACGCCCGGCCCGTGGTGACGGGCGGCGTCGTGCCGGCCGGGGCCTCGGGAGTGGTGCGGATCGAGTACACGCACCGCGACCCGGACGGGGGCGGTGTCCGCATCGGCATGCGGCCGGAGTCTCCCGGCTCGGAGCTGGATCCCGGCCGCCATGTGCGCCTGGCCGGGCGCGAGGCCGCAGCCGGCGACGTGCTCGCCTCTGCCGGTCATCCGCTCACCCCTCCGCTGCTCGCGATGGCCGGGATCAGCGGGCACGACGACGTGTCGGTCCTGCCGCCGGTGACCGCGGTCCTCCTGCTCACGGGCGATGAGGTGCGCACGTCCGGCACACCGGCCGCGGGCGAGGTCCGCGACGCCTTCGCGGTGCAGCTGCCCCACGTGCTGCGCGCCGCCGGGATCGAGGTCGTGGCCGTGCACAGGATCGGCGACGATCGCGCGGTGACGCGAGAGGCGCTGGCGGAGCTCGTCGACCTCGCCGACGTCGTCGTCTCGACCGGCGGAACGGGCAGGTCGGCCGCCGACCATGTGCGTGCGGTGCTGCAGGCGGAGACGCAGGAGGGGCCGCACTCGTCGTCCCGGATCGTCATCGACGAGCTGGGAATGCGGCCCGGTCACCCCACGATGCTCGCGCTGCTCGATCGGCGCGTCCCCGCGGGGACGCCTCGACCTGTGCCCGTCCTCGCGCTGCCGGGGAATCCGCTGGCGGCGCTGGCGGCGATGCGGATCGTGGGGTCCGCCGTGCTCCGCGGACTGCGCGGAGCTGATCCGGAGGTGCCCCTCTCCGTCCCCGCCGCACAGGACCTCCCTGCGGAAAAGGTCGATCGGCTCGTCCCCGCACGCCCTGCCCGCTCGGCGCCCCCTGCCGGTCATGCACCCGCGGCAGATCCCGGAACGCCGGCAGGTCCCGGAACGCCGGCAGGTCCCGGAGCCCCGCCGGATCCCGCCCCGCAGGACCTCGAGTCCGCGTGGATCCCCGTCGAGCACGTGGCGTCGAACATGGTGCGGGGGCTGACCACAGGGCGCGGCTGGCTGATCCTCCCGACCCGTCCGGTGAGCGCGGGCGAGCGCATCGCCTTCCTGCCGCTGGAGTGGTGAGGCTGCCGCTGGAGTGGTGAGGCTGTCGCCGGGGCGATGAGGCTTCCGCTGGGGCGTTGGGGCTTCCGCTGGAGTGGTGGGGCTCGGCCGGCCGAGCGTCACGGAGCACCTAGGATTGCTACCACGCAGCCCTGTGGACAGGAAGCCCTGCGAACAGGCAGCCCGGCGAAGGAGGCTCCGTGAAGAAGTCAGCCGCCGCTGCGGTCGCGGCCACAGCGCTGGCCCTCTCCGCGTGCGGCGCTTCCTCCGGTGCCGGGGGATCGACGACCCTCACCGTGTTCGCCGCCGCGTCACTGACCGATTCGTTCGAGGACCTCGCAGACCGGTTCTCGGAGGTCCGCGACGACGTCGACGTCCGGCTGAGCTTCGCCGGATCCTCGGACCTCGTCACGCAGATCCGAGAGGGCGCGCCCGCAGACGTCATCGCCACGGCCAACGAGCGCACGATGCAGAGCCTCGTCGATGACGGCCTGGTCGCGGCGGAACCGCAGGACTTCGTGTCGAACACGCTGGTCATCGCGGTCCCGACAGGCAACCCGCAGGACATCGACAGCCTGGAGGCGCTGGCGGACCCGCACCTCGACGTCGTGCTGTGCGCGCCCCAGGTGCCGTGCGGGCTCGCCGCCCGCCTCGTCGGGCAGTCCGCAGGCGTCACGATCGCACCCGTGAGCGAGGAGCCGGCGGTCACGGACGTGCTCGGCAAGGTCGCGAACGGGCAGGCGGATGCGGGGCTCGTGTACCGGACCGATGCCGCGGGAGCGGAGCGCGTCGACGCAGTCGAGTTCCCGGAATCCGATGACGCCGTCAACCACTACCCGATCGCGCCCGTCGCGGACGCGGAGAATGCCGGGGCCGGTCAGGAGTTCGTCGACTTCGTCCTGTCCGACGAGGGCCGTGCGGTGTTCGACGCGGCGGGATTCGGGGCGCCGTGATGCGCGCCCGGCCGTCTCCCGCGGCGCGCACGGAGACGCGTGGCAGCTCGTGGAGCCGTTCTCACTCCCGCGAACGCTCGCCCGGCCTCCCGTGGGGACTCGCACCGTTCGCACTGCTGGGCGCGCTCGTCGTCATCCTGCCGGTGGCGGGGCTGGCACTGCGGGTGCCGTGGTCGGAGTTCGGCGGGCTCGTCACCAGCCCGGACTCCCTCACGGCGCTGCGACTGTCGCTGCTCACGGCGTGCGCTTCCGCCGGGGTGTGCGTCATCCTGGGCGTTCCCCTGGGCATGGTGCTGGCGCGCAGCGAGGCGGTCCTCCTCCGCACCGTGCGCGCCTTCGTGCTGCTGCCGGTCGTGCTCCCGCCGGTGGTCGGCGGCCTGGCGCTGCTGGCGACGTTCGGTCGTCAGGGGATCCTCGCCGCCCCCATGGAGGCCACCGGCATCGACATCGCGTTCACGACGGCGGCGGTCGTCTGCGCGCAGGTGTTCGTGTCGCTGCCGTTCGTCGTCATGGGCGTCGAGAGCGCGATGCGCACCCACGGCACCGACTTCGAGACCGCAGCGGCGGTGCTGGGCGCCGGGCCCGGCCGCACGTTCGCGACGGTGACGCTGCCGCTCCTGGCGCCCGCGATCGCGTCCTCCGCGGTGCTGTCGTTCGCGCGGTCTCTTGGCGAGTTCGGGGCGACGCTCACCTTCGCCGGGTCGCTCACGGGCACGACGCGCACGCTTCCGCTGGAGATCTACCTCCGCCGCGAGACCGATCCGGACGCCGCCGTCGCCGTCTCCATGCTGCTGGTCGCGATCGCGCTCCTGGTCGTCGTCGCGGTCTACTCGCTCCCCGGCCACCGTCGTTCGGGACCGTCGTCCACCAGCGCGGCCCGGTCCCGGCCCCTCACCGGCGAGGGACAGGTGGCCGGTTCGAGGGACATGCGCACACACCCGTCCGTCGAACCGCTGACCCGTCCCTCGCCGGATGCAGCGACGACGACCGCCGAGGTCCCCGTCGCCCCGGTCCCGATCGCCCCGGTCGCAACCGCCCCCGTCCCGACCGCGCGCCCTGCGAGTCCGCCGCGGCTCGTAGTGGACTTCGCGGCGCCGGATCGTCGCATCGCGCAGTCCTTCGCCGTCGCACCGGGAGAGACGCTCGCCCTCACCGGACCGAACGGCGTCGGGAAGTCGACGATCCTCGCCGTCGTCGCGGGACTGCTCCTCCCCCCGCGCGCACGCGTCGACGTGGATGACCGTGTCCTCACACGGACCCGCGGAGGCCGCACCGGCGCCGACGTGCCGCCGCATCGCCGCAGCGTCACACTCCTCCTCCAGGACCCGCGCCTCTTCCCGCACATGAGTGCGGTCGGCAACATCGCATTCGGGCTCCGCGCCGCGGGAGTGACGGGGGCGGACGCGAAGGTGAGGGCCCAGCGGATGCTGGAGGACCTCGGCATCGGGCATCTGGGACGGATGAGGCCGCGCGGACTGTCTGGCGGCCAGAGAGCCCGCGTCGCACTCGCACGGGCACTGGCGACGGATCCGCAGATCGTACTCCTGGACGAGCCCTCCGCCTCGCTCGATGCCGATTCGGCTCCCCAGATCCGCGCGCTGCTGCGGGAGCTCCTGGCGGATCGCACGTGCCTGCTGGTCAGCCACGATCCGGCGGAGGTGCGGGCGCTGGCGGATCGGGAGATCCGCCTGACCCACGACTGACGGCGCGCATCAGGCCACAGACAGGACCTCGGACTCCATCCTCGCGTAGCTCGACTCCATGCCGTCGACCATGCCGGTGCCCAGCACCCTGTCGCGCATCTCCCGCGACGGGTAGGTGATGACGGTCGCCAGCAGAGTGCCGCCGTCGACCGCGGTGAGCGTCATCTCGTTGGTGGTGCCGGGCCCGTCCATGCCGATCATCGCCTCGGTCGCGGCTTCGTGTGCGGGCGGCACGGATTCGAGGACCTCGCCGGTGAAGCCGAAGCGCTCCGTCCCGTCGTCGGACTCCCATTCGTAGCGGAACGTGTCCCCCACCTTCTGCGCCGGCTCGCAGACCGGCATCGTCCAGCCGTCGGGACCGAGCATCCACCTGCGGAGGAGCGCGGGGTCGTGGTGGGCGCGCCAGACGTGGTCGACGGAACCGCGGATCACGCGACTCACGCGCACAGTCGTGTCGTCGAGGAGCTGGGCGTCGGTCCCGCGGTCCGCCGCGAACGACGCGAGGTCGGCGAGCACGTCGTCGATCTGACCCATCGCCGACTTCGTCCCTTCGAGCATCCCCATCTCCAGCAGCTGCTCGAGCTCGTCGGCCGCATGGAAGAAGGTGGTCGTCGTGAGCCGGGAACCGGACTCCGTCTCCGTGAAGGCGAAGACCATGCGCATGCTCGGCATCTCCGCGCTGGGCACACCGTCCTCATCGGCGAACCCGTCGCGGACCTCGAACGAGCGCAGGGGATCCACCGCCACGAACTCCCAGTAGCCGCGCGAGACGGAGCCGTCGGGCAGAGTCATGGAGTAGTGCGAACGCCCTCCGGTCGTGAGGTCATGGCGGGTGAAGACCGCAGGGCACTCGACGGGCCCCCAGAACTTCTCCAGCTGCCGCGGGTCCGCGTACGCGTCCCACAGCCGTCGGACGGGAACGGGGAAGTCCGCGATGATCGTGAGGGTGAGGTCTTCGGCGTTCTGGTCAATGGATGTGATGGGCATGGGAGGACCTTCCAGTCATCAGCGCTGCTCGTCGTCGAGCAGCGCGTCGAGGCGGACGATGCGGCCGCGCCAGATCTGTTCGTACTCGTCGAGGAGGTGTCTGGCGCGAGACAGCATCTCCGGGTTGCCGCGGACCAGGCGCTCCCGGCCCTTCTTCTCCTTGTTCACGAGCCCCGCTCCTTCCAGAACGGACACATGCTTCTGCACGGCGGCGAACGACATGTCGTAGTCGGACGCGAGCGTCGACACGCTCGCGGGGCCTGACAGGGTCCGCCGGACGATGCCGCGCCGCGTCGCGTCGGCCAGAGCCCGGAAGATCCGGTCGACCTCGGCGTCGCTGAGCGTGGCGTGCACCATACGCGCAACCATATGGTTGTACATTGCGGCTGTCAAGGGATCCCGACGCATCCCCGTACAGTGAGGGGTCGGAACGAGAGGAGGGTGTCGCATGACAGAGATGACCGCGGAGGCGGCGGCGGACGCACTCGACCGGGCGCTCTCCGGGCGCATGGACTCCGAGAGTGTCGACGCGATCGCCAGACTGGCCCCCCACGTGGAGCGGCAGGAGCTCACACGGCTCGTCCACACCACGATGCCCCTGCAGTCCGCTGTGCTCTTCCGCGTGCTCGACAAGGACGACGCCCTCGCGGTGTTCGAAGGGCTGCCCCCGAACTATCAGGCCGAGCTCCTCCAGAACCTGCGGGAGCCGGAGGTCGCCCAGATCATCGAGGGCCTCGACCCCGACGACCGCGCAGATCTGTTCGGCGAGCTCCCCGCGCGCGTCGTGTCCGGTCTCATGAGCGGGCTCGACGCGAACGAGCGCGAGATGACCGCAGCAGTCCTGGGCTACCCCCGGGAGGCGATCGGCCGCTACATGTCCCCCGAGGTCCTGAACCTCCACGCGGACTGGACCGCTGCAGAGGCGATGGAGGTCGTCCGCGCACGGATCGACGGTCCGGAGACCGTCTACCTGCTCCCCGTCGTCGCAGCGGGGCGGATCCTCACGGGCGTCGTCTCTCTGCGCAACCTCCTCGAAGCGGAGACCTCAGCACCCGACACGGCCGTGGGCGACCTGGTGCGCGAGGCGTTCAGCGTCCATGCCCTCACCGATCGTGAGCGAGCCGCTCGCGAATTCCTCTCCCACCGCCTCATCGCGATGCCGGTCGTGGACGAGGAGGAGCGGATCGTGGGCATCCTCACGATGGACGACGTGCTCGACATCATCGACGAGGAGGACGCGGAGGACGTGGCGCGCAGCAGCGGCTCCGAACCCCTCAACCGCTCCTACCTCTCCAGCTCGATCCTCCGCATCGTTCGCAGTCGCATCGTGTGGCTGCTGGTGCTCGCAGTCTCTGCGATCCTCACCGTGCAGGTGCTCGAGGTGTACGAGGACCGACTCGACCAGGTCGTCATCCTCGCGCTCTTCATCCCCCTGCTGACCGGCACCGGCGGCAATACGGGCAACCAGGCGGCGACGACCGTCACCCGCGCACTGGCCGTGGGTGAGGTGCGGATCCGGGACCTCGGCCGCGTCATCTGGCGCGAACTGCGCGTGGGGGCGCTGCTGGGCTCCGTCCTCGGGGCCCTCGGACTGACCGTCGCCGGCCTGGTCTACGGCTGGGCGATCGGGGCAGTGATCGGACTGACCCTCCTGTCGGTCTGCATCATGGCCGCGACCGTGGGCGGCCTCATGCCGATCATCGCGAAGCGGATCGGCGCGGACCCCGCCGTGTTCTCCAACCCGTTCATCTCCACCTTCTGCGATGCGACGGGCCTCATCCTGTACTTCACGATCGCGACCATGGTGCTGGGCCTGCAGTGACGGCCGAAGCACACGGACGCGCCGAGGCCCGGGCGGCGATCCGCGCGGGCCTCGGCTCCTCCGTGTGAGTCAGCCGCGACGACCGAGTCAGCCGCGACGACCGAAGCGACCGGCCCGGCCGCCGGGGCCCCCGTCGCCAGTCCGCGCCCGCTGCGCCTTCCGGAACTCCCGGCGGATCTCCCGGCGCTTCTCCTTCGCCTGCTCCAGACGGAGCTCCTCAGCCTTCACCTGTGCCTTCGTCGGCTCATGGTCGCGCAGTCCCACCTGGAGCTCGGCCGGGATCTCATCGAGCGTGCCCACCTGCGCGCGCGTCCGATACCGGAGGATCTCCAGCCGCAGGACGCGGGACAGGAAGTAGATGCCGAGCAGATTGGGGACGGTCATGAGGAAGAACATCGCGTCGGAGAAGGCGATGACGGAATCCAGCGAGATCGAGGCGCCCACGACCACGGCGAGGACCCAGGCGACCTGGAAGCCCTTCTCCACCTTCCGGTTCTCGTTCGTGAGGTAGCCCATCGCCTTCTGCCCGTAGTAGGCGTAGGCGAGGATCGTGGAGAACCCGAAGAGGACGACGCAGACCGTCAGCAGGACGGGGAACCACGACGTGACCGTGCCGAACGCCTGCGAGGTGAGCTCGACACCGGCCATGCTGGAGCCGTCCGTCTCCATGTCGTAGAGACCGGTGGTGATGATCGCGAGCGACGTGAGGGTGCAGACGATGATCGAATCCACCAGCGGCTCCCACAGGGCGGTGAAGCCCTCCGTCGCCGGGTCGTCCGTCTTCGAGGCCGAGTGCGCCATACCGGCGGAGCCCACACCCGCGGCATTCGAGAACAGCGCACGCTGGATTCCGACGATCGCCACGCCGATGAGACCGCCGGTGATGCCCTCACCGGTGAAGGCGCCCTGGAACATGAGGACGAAGGCGTCCGGCACATTCGTGATGTTCACGAGGACGACCGCGACCGCACCGAGGAAGTAGAGGATCGCCATGAGCGGCGTGATCGCCGACGTCCACTCTGCGATCTTCTTGATACCGCCCAGGATGACCAGCGCACACAGCGCCGCCATGACGACGCCGACGAGCCACAGCTTGTCCGCGAGCCAGCTGGAGTCCCCACCCGTCGCATTCACGAGCACGGCGGTCGCCTGGTTCGCCTGGAACAGGTTGCCGGCTCCGAACACGCCGATGACGGTGGCGATCGCGTAGAAGACGGCGAGGAAGCGACCCATCTTCGGACGGCCGATCTCCGCGAGCCCGTCGCGCAGGTAGTACATGGGACCGCCGGACGTCGTGCCGTCGGACGCCACCTGGCGGTACTTCACACCCAGCGTCGCCTCGGCCATCTTCACCGTCATCGCGAAGAAGCCGAAGATGATGATCCAGAGCGCGGCGCCGGGCCCGCCCACGGTGATGGCGACGGCGACACCGGCGATATTGCCGAGCCCCACAGTGCCGGACAGCTCCGTGGCCAGCGCCTGGAACGACGACACCTCGCCGGGATCCGTCTTGCGCGTCGCCTTCCCGCGGATGATGCGCATCGAATGCTTGATGCCCGTGATCGGCTGCAGTCGGAGGTAGAAGGTGATGAAGACCGCCGCAGCCATGAGCCACAGGACGATGACCGGGACCCCGCCGAAGACGGGGAGCTCGAAGAAGACGAACGCGGACAGGATCGTCGCGATCGGACCGAAGACGGCTTCGACTGCGGCATCGAATCCGCCGACCACCTCCTCGGCCGCTCCCGCCGTGACAACGGCTTCCGATACCGATCGATACGCGTCTACTGACGACTCTGTCTTCATAGTCCCGAGGCGCGGGGTCGCGGTACCACCGGAGGGGAGGTCCGGCTACAGCGCCTGCCTCACAGTAGCAAGCGCATCTCCGCGAGGTCCGCCACTCGCGCCTCGGGACCACCCAGGCGCACGAGGCGCACGAGGGGCGTCAGCCTTCGCGGGGCTCGTTCCAGAGGCTCTGGAGGTCCGGTGCCAGCCACCCGCGGCCGATCGTCTGGATCACGCCCGCACCGTCCAACTGCTCCAGCGGCAGACGTTCACCGCGAGGGCACACTGCTCTTCCGCGCGCGAAGTTGTGCAGCGCGAGCACCGCTCCCGTCACCGTGAGAACTCCTGTCAGCATGGCCTCTCCCCTTCGTTCGTGCCCGTTGGACCCACCTCGACGATCTGTCGCGGGCGACGGCCGGGCGGTCTCGTCCCCCACCTCCATGATCCGCCCGCACAACACCTGAGGACAAGCGATGCTTCCTTGCGCATCGTTCAGCTGTGCTTATGCTTGGGGAATGGTCGACGTCCACCGTCTGCGCGTCCTGTGCTCCGTCGTCGCGACGGGGTCCGTGAGGGCCGCCGCAGACGCCCTCTCCTTCACCCCCAGCGCGGTGAGCCAGCACCTCACGATCCTCCAGCGGGAGACCGGGCTGCGGCTGTTCGAGAAGTCCGGCCGCGGCATCGTCCCGACCGCACACGGCCGCAGCCTGGCGGATCGAGGACAGGAGGCCCTCGCCGCGCTCGGCAGGGTCGATCGCTTCATCGACGACCTGAGGATCGGACACACCGGGTCGCTCACGGTCGGAACCTTCGCATCCGCCGGCGAGTACTGGCTGCCCTCCATCGCCGCCCGACTGCGCGGCGAGTTCCCCACGACGACACTGCTCATCGAACTCACCGATCCGCCCGTGTCGACCGAACGTCCCGACATCGACATCCGGACGGAGCGCGCCACCCCAGCGCCCCACGTCCCCGCCGGCGTGACCCGGATCGAGATCGCCCGCGACCCGTTCGTCGCGATCCTGCCGCGCGACCACCGGTGCGCGACAGCCGATGAGGTCGCGGCCGCGGACCTGGGAGCGGACCCGTGGATCCACGAGTACGTCGGCGACGGGGAGGGCGCCCGCATCATCGCCGACGTCTGGCGGGCCGCGGGGATCGCGCCCCGCTCCGTCGTCCAGGCGGCCGATCACCGCGGGGCGATCGCCTTCGTGGCCAGCAGCGCGGGCGTCTGCGCGATGCCTGCGCTCGCGGCCCGCGATCTGCCGAACACGGTCGTCGCGCGCCGGCTGGTGCGCCCGGAGCCCGAACGCGTCATCGTCGCCTACGTGCTGGATTCCGTGCGCCACCACCCGGCGGCGGAGCGGCTGCTCTCAGTCCTCAGCGACATGGGAGCGCAGCACGAGCTCACGACGCGCCGGACCTGAGCGGCCGCAGCGAGGACAGATCGCCGCAGCTCAGATCAACGGCGCCTGCGGCGGACACGCGGGAAGGCCCCGGAACCATTCGGTTCCGGGGCCTTCCCACACTGTGCGCGAGGGGGGACTTGAACCCCCACGTCCTTTCGAACACTGGCACCTGAAGCCAGCGCGTCTACCAATTCCGCCACTCGCGCGAATGACAACAGCACAAGACGTTACCAGCAAGCAGGGCCCTTGCACCAATCGAGCTCCCCACTCGCCCTGCACTGCCCGCCATTCACCTGCCGGACATCTCACAGCCGCATTCCCAGGCGGGCCATCGCCCGGTCATCTGAGGCGCGCACATGCGGATCAGCGTGCGCCGCCGGCCCGGATGCCTCGATCCACTCAGCACGCATAGGGTGGGGACTCAGGATCGGCGCGTTAGCATGGAGTGCTGATGTGCCGTGCGCCGCAGCGCTCACCTGTGCCCGCCGCCGGTGTGACCCGGTCGGCAGACAGAAGTCGGAAAGGAGGCGTCGTGGGGGTTCTCGACCGTTTCGAACGCGGAATCGACCGCGTGGTCAACGGTGCCTTCGCGCGCGCGTTCCGCTCTCAGGTGGAACCGGTCGAGCTCGCGTCGGCCCTGCGCCGCGAGGCGGACAATCGCGCCGCCGTCGTGTCCCGCGGACGCACCCTCACGGCGAACTCCTACGCAGTGGAGCTGTCCAGCGGCGACCTGGATCGCCTCGGCCCCGTCTCGTCAGAGCTCCGCCAGGACCTGCGGCAGGTCGTCGGCGATCACGCGATCGAACAGGGCTACAGCTTCGTGGGGCCCGTGGCCGTGACCTTCGAGGTCGCGGACGACCTCGACACCGGCATGTACCGGGTCCGCGCGACCACGCGCCGTCCGGACGGATCACCGGCGGCCCAACCGGCCAACCGGGGCGGCTACGATCCGCCGTCCCGTTCCAACCCGGTCGTCCCGGAGCAGTACGAAGCCCAGTCCGGGCCGGTCTCCGCACCTCAGAACCAGGTGTCCCAGCGGCCGCCGGCTGCCGCCCCGGCACCGAACGTCGCCCCCGCGCCCGAGGCCCCGGGCAGCCGCCGCCGCGGCGCCCCGGCCGACGCCTCGGACGACCCGCCGGCCCGCGCTGCCTTCACCCCCACCGTGAGCGTCCAGGGACAGGTCCACCGCCTGCCACAGGGCACCACTGTGTTCGGCCGATCCGCGAACAGCGCAGACATCGTCATCGACGATCCGGGCATGTCGCGCCGGCACTTCGAGATCACCGTGTCCGGCGACCAGGCGGTCGCGACGGACCTCGGATCGACGAACGGCACGCATATGAGCGGCCGCCCCATCGGCTCCGTCTCCCTGTCGGAGGGCTCCGTGCTCACCGCCGGGGACACCCCCGTCACCTACTCCGAGGCAGGCCGCTTCAGTGAGTGAGTTCACCGTCACAGTGCTGCGGTTCGCGCTCTTCGCGCTCCTGTGGCTCTTCGTCTTCCTCATCGCCGCAGTGCTCCGCCAGGACCTCTTCGGCCCGCGCGTCGCACGCAGCCGCCGCGATCGCCGACGCGGTCGTGCCGCCTCCGAGGCCCCGGCCGCCGCAGCACACGGTTCTCCGCCACCAGACCAGCAGTCCGCCTTCAGCTCATCGCCCACGCTCGTGGTGACATCCGGCCGGCAGAACGGGTTCTCCCTGCTCATGTCCGCCGGACAGCTCACGATCGGCAGAGCGGACGACTGCGGGTTCGTCATCGAGGACGACTTCGCCTCCTCCCACCACGCCCGCATCTACCCCCAGGCCGGCGCCTGGGTGGTCGAGGACGCGGGCTCGACGAACGGGACGTACGTGGGGAGCGCGCGCCTGACGCAGCCCACACGCATCGAGCCCGGCATGCCGATCACGATCGGCCACACGACGATGGAGCTGCGCGCGTGAACGCACAGAGCACCTCTCTCCCGCACTCCGGCGTGCCGACCTTCCAGTTCGCAGCGCGCTCCGACACGGGGCAGGTGCGCAAGAACAACCAGGACTCCGGCTACGCAGGCGCTCATTTCCTCCTGGTCGCGGACGGCATGGGCGGCCACGCGGGCGGCGACGTCGCCTCGGCGATCACCGTCAGCCGTCTGACCTTCCTCGACGAGGCGGACCACGACGGCAGGGTCCTCGACGACCTCAAGGCCGCGATCCTCGCCGCGAACGACCAGATCGGCCGCGCCGTGGGCGAGCAGAGCGAGCTGGCCGGGATGGGCACCACCGTCACAGCTCTCCTGCAGGCCGGCGACCGGCTGGCCCTCGCCCATATCGGCGATTCCCGCGCCTACGTCATGCACAAGGGCGAGATCACCCAGGTGACGCAGGACCACACCTTCGTCCAGATGCTCGTGGACGAAGGCCGCATCACGCTCGAGGAGGCGGACACCCACCCGCAGCGCAGCGTCGTCATGCGGGTGCTGGGAGACGTCGGGGCGGCACCGGAACTCGACCTGTCCTTCCATGACGCGGTGCCGGGCGATCGCTGGATGCTGTGCTCGGACGGACTCACGGGCTTCGCCTCCATGCAGGACATCCATGACACGCTCGCGACGGTCGCCGATCCGGGCGACTGCTGCGAGAAGCTCATCGAGCTGGCCCTGGCCGGCGGCGGCGGGGACAACGTCACCGTCGTGGTGGGCGACGTCCTCGATCCGTCCGACGACGTCGACATCGACGACTTCGGCGAAGCAGTGGGCTCCGTCCGCGTCAACCCGTCCTATGCACTCCTGGGCGGCCAGGACCGCGACAGCACCGATACCAGTCAGATGGACGTCATCTTCGACGAGGTGGAAGCCCCCACGGTCCCCATCGAGGGCCTCTCCACTCCCCCGATGGAACCGCCGCGCGCGGCGGCCTCCGAATCCGACGACACGGACACCGCAGCCCTCGCCTCCCCCGCCGCGACGGCCGCCGCCACGGCGAACCGCGCCTCGGCGGACGACGCCGACGACACCGAGGCGCCGGCCGACGGCGAGGCGGTCACCGCACCGCGCAGCGCTCGGTCCGCAGTACGGGACGATGACCACTGGGACGAGGACGCGGACCTCGCGGACTGGGGCGACGAGCCCCCGCAGCGACGCCGCCCGTGGATCACCGTCGTCATCGCCGGAGTCGTCGTCCTGGCGATCGTCATCGCCGCCCTGTCGGGGTGGCGCTACGTGCAGTCCCAGTACTACGTCGCGGCGGCGGACGGCACGGTCGCGGTGTACCAGGGCGTCCCGCAGTCGCTCGGCCCCATCGAACTCTCGTCGCTCGAACAGAGCACGAACGTCACGGTCACGGACCTGTCGACGTTCTCGCAGCAGCGTCTCCAGGCGACGATCCCCGCCGACTCCCGCGACGCCGCGATCGACGTCGTCGACACCCTCCGCGCGGAGGCCACTCGCAACGCAGGTGCCGCCGCGAGCGAGACCACGGAGCAGACGGGCGAGGACCCTGCTCCATCGCCGTCGGGCGAGAACGGGGTCTCCGGCGGCGTCGCAGACGAATCGGAGACCACCGGGGCCGGGAACGGCGCCACGATGGACCGGGGAGAGGCGGAGAGATGACGATGCCCCCTCCGTCCGGCGCCGTCCGCGGGCCGAGGAAGCACCGTGTCTCAGAACTCCTGCTGATCCTCCTCGCGGTCATCATCTCCGCGGGCGCCTACGCGCTCGTCGGCGTGGGCACCACGGACGAGGTCCCCGCGAACGTCTACTCGTACACGATCTGGCTCGCCGTGCTCGGCGTCGCCCTCCATATCGTCGTGTGGTGGCGCGCGTCCTACGCGGACCCCGTGCTCGTGCCCATCGCAGTGCTCCTCAACGGCATCGGGCTCGCGATGATCTATCGCATCGACATGGCACTGGAGAGCAGTGCTGCGACCTCCCAGCTCGTCTGGATGACGCTGGGCACCGTGCTGGCCGCGCTCGTCATCGTCTTCCTGCGCGACCACCGGCTGCTGCGCCGCTACACGTACACGTCCGGCTTCGCCGCACTCCTGCTCCTGCTGCTGCCCCTCATCCCGGGCCTGGGGCGCACGGTCAACGGCGCCCGCATCTGGATCTTCATCGGCCCGATGTCGTTCCAGCCCGGTGAGATCGCGAAGATCCTGCTGGCGATCTTCTTCGCCGGCTACCTCGTCGCCTACCGCGACCAGATGGTGCTGGCCGGCCCGAAGATCCTGGGCCTGCAGTTCCCGCGCCTGCGCGACATGGGCCCCATCCTCATCGCGTGGGTCGCGAGCGTCGGCATCCTCGTCTTCCAGCGCGACCTCGGCACGTCCCTGCTGTACTTCGGCCTGTTCGTCGCGATGCTCTACGTCGCCACGGCGAAGAAGACGTGGATCTTCCTGGGGCTCGGCATGTTCGCCGTGGGTGCGCTGGTCGCCACCCAGATCTTCTCCCACGTCCAGCAGCGCATCGACGGCTGGTTGAACGCCCTCACGGCGGAGGAGTACAACAAGACCCCCGGCGGTTCGTACCAGCTGGTGCAGGGACTGTTCGGGATGTCCGACGGCGGGCTCGTCGGCAACGGACTCGGTGAAGGGCGCCCCCAGGTCGTCCCCTACGCGAATTCCGACTTCATCTTCGCGTCCCTGGGTGAGGAGCTCGGCCTGATCGGGCTCTTCGCCCTCCTGCTGCTGTACGTCCTCCTCTTCGAGCGCGGCATGAAGATCGCCTCCGCCGCCCGCGACGGGTTCGGCACGCTCTTCGCCACCGGAGTGAGCTTCACGATCGCACTGCAGTGCTTCATCGTCATCGGCGGCGTCACGCGACTCATCCCGCTCACGGGCCTCACCACGCCGTTCCTCGCCCACGGCGGCAGCTCGCTCGTCGCGAACTGGATCATCATCGGACTGCTCCTGCGCATCAGCGACAATGCCCGCCGGCCCCAGGACGAGTTCGCCACCGGTGTGCTCCCGACGCTGGCGGTGGATGAGGACGAGTCGTCGAGCACCGGCACCAGGCCCGACACGGTCACGGGCGGCGGCGCCGGTCCAGACCACGCGTCAGAAGGGGGTCGCGCATGAATAAGGCACTCCGGCACGTCTCCGTCGTGGGGCTCGTGATGTTCGCGCTCCTCTTCGGCTCCACCAGCTACGTGCAGTTCTTCGCGGCCCAGTCGCTCAGCGAGCATGAACTCAACAACCGGACGATCATCGACGAGCTCTCGCGGGAGCGCGGCCCGATCCTCGTCGACGGCACCCCGGTCGCCTACTCGGTGCCGACCGATTCGACGTACGAGTTCCAGCGGACCTACGGCGCGGACAACCTGCCGGCGGAGCAGTACGCGGGCCTCACCGGCTACTTCTCCGTCGTCTCCGGCGCCAGCGGGCTCGAGCGCACGGAGAACGGGCTCCTGTCCGGCTCCGACGACGCACTCTTCTACGACAAGGTGCGGTCGATCTTCACCGGCGAGCAGCCCATGGGCGCAGCGGTGGAGCTCACGATCGACCCCGCGGCGCAGAACGCCGCGTGGCAGGGCCTGGGCGACCAGAAGGGCGCCGTCGCAGCCATCGATCCGAAGACGGGCCGCGTGCTCGCCATGGTGTCGACGCCCGGCTGGGACCCGAACGCGCTGGCCTCGCACGATTCCGAGCAGGCGCAGAGCGCCTACAGTTCGCTCATCGACGACCCCGACAACCCGGCCTACAACCGTGCGATCGGCGGCAACCTCTATCCGCCCGGGTCGACGTTCAAGATCATCACGGCTGCGGCCGCGCTCGAAACGGGCGACTACACGAAGGACTCGGAGCTCGAGGGTCCCGCAGAGCTCGATCTGCCGGAGACCAGTGCGACGATCCGCAACTCCGGCGGCGGCTCGTGCGGTGCGGGCGACTCCGTCACGCTCCAGCAGTCGCTCGTCGTGTCCTGCAACACGTCGTTCGCCCAGCTGGGCATGGACGTCGGCGACGACGCGCTGGAGGAGCAGGCGCGGAAGTTCGGCTTCGGCCAGGACCTGTCGATTCCCCTGCCCGTGACGCCGTCCTCGTTCCCCGGCGACCTCAACGCGCCCCAGACCGCGCAGTCCGCGCTGGGCCAGTTCGAGGTCCGCGCGACGCCGCTGCAGATGGCGATGGTGTCCGCCGGCGTCGCGAACGACGGGGTCGTCATGACCCCGCAGCTCATCGACAACGTCCGCAATTCCCGCACGCTCGATTCGATCTCCGAGTTGAAGCCGCAGGAGTTCTCGCGAGCGGTCAGCTCCGATTCCGCGGGGCAGCTCACAGACATGATGGTGGAACAGGTGAACAGTGGAACGGGCCAGGTGGCCCAGATATCCGGCGCAGAGGTCGGCGCGAAGACGGGCACGGCCCAGCACGCGGAGGGCGCAGCGCCCCACGCGTGGTTCACCTCGTTCGCGACGTCGGACGATGACCAGGAGGTCGCAGTCGCCGTGGTGGTGGAGAGCGGCGGCAGCGCCGGCAGTGAAGCGTCAGGAGCCCGCGTCGCCGGGCCGATTGCGAAGCAGGTCATGGAAGCGGTGATCAACGGATGAGGCCACAGCCGGGAACCGTGCTGGGAGGACGCTACGACCTCACCAGCCGCATCGCCGTCGGAGGCATGGGCGAGGTCTGGAAGGGCCGCGACAAGGTCATCGACCGGGAAGTCGCAGCGAAGATCCTCAAGGAGGAGTACCTGAGCGATCAGGGCTTCCTCGACAGATTCCGTGCGGAGGCGCGCAGCATGGGTGCTGTGTCCCACCCCGGGATCGCCTCTGTGTTCGACTACGGCGAGGAGACGGGTTCGCCCTACCTCGTCATGGAGTATGTGCCGGGTGAGCCGCTGTCCGCGCTCATCGACCGCAACGGCGTTGTGCCGGAGGACGATGTCCTCGAGCTCATCGCACAGTCCGCGGAGGCGCTGGGCTCTGCCCACCGTTCGGGGGTCGTGCACCGCGATGTGAAGCCGGGCAACATCCTCGTGACGCCGGACTTCCGTGTGAAGCTCACGGACTTCGGCATCGCCCGCGTCGCCGATCAGGCGCCGCTGACGAAGACCGGTCAGGTCATGGGCACCGCCCAGTACCTCGCACCGGAGCAGGCCACGGGCAAGGGCTCCACGCCCAAGTCGGACCTGTATTCGCTGGGCATCATCATGTACGAGGCGCTGGCCGGGCGTCGCCCGTTCACCGGCGACTCGCAGGTCGCCATCGCGATCGCCCAGGTCAACACGACTGCGCCCGAACTCCCGGACACGGTCTCCGAACCGATCCGCAGGCTCGTGGCGAGCCTGCTCAGCAAGAAGCAGGACCAGCGCCCGGACTCCGGCGAGGCACTCGCGAAGGCAGCGCGAGCGCTGCGCTCCGGGGACACCGCCGGCGCCGAGGCCGCAGTTCCGCAGATGCTCGCGGGCGCGGCCGCCGGTGCGGCCGCCGCGGACGCGGTCACGCGCGCCTTCCACCAGCCCGGCGACGAGGCGACACGGGTCATGGACCCCGCCCACGCCTCGGCGGCGGCAGCTCCGGCAGGGGCACCCACCACGGAGACCCGTACGATTCCCCAGCAGGGCGACCTCGTCGAGCGCCCGAACGGTGAGCTCGACGAGGACGACGAGAAGATGGGCACCGGGATGAAGGTGACCGTCGGCGTGCTCATCGCGCTGGTGATCGCGGGTCTGGTGTGGGTCGCGTGGATCTTCTTCGGGCCGTCCGGCGACCCCGAGCCGACGGCGACCACGACGCCCACTGCGGAGGAGACCGAAGAGGACACGTCCTTCGAGATCGACCCGAACGACTACATCGGCCAGTCGGAGGCGACCGCGACGCGGAACCTCGAGCAGCAGGGACTCGTCGTCAACTCCGTCGAGGCGGAGTCGGAGCAGGCTGTCGGCACCGTCGTGAACGTCCGTTCGGGCAACAACGGCTATGTGTTCTCGGAGGGCGACACCATCACGATCGAGGTGTCCTCCGGCCCCGCCGAGGCACCCGAACCGGAACCGGAGGAGCCGGGCACCGATTCGGGCAGCGACGGAAGCAGCGACTCGGGCACCGACGGCGATTCCGACTCGAGCGGAGGGTCCGATTCGAACGACGAGTCCGGCTCGAATGACGAGTCGGAAAGTGATGCGGAAAGCGGCAGCGACGACAGCACTGACCCTACCGACGGCGATGAGAATACCGACGACACTGACAGCGGGGAGTCACCCGACAGCGATAGTACCGACGGAGGCGACGACAGCGGCGACGCCCCCGGCTTCGGTGGCAATGCCGCCATTGTGAACGGAGGCGACCGATGAACGAGGTCCGCAAGCTCTCCGATCGGTATGAGATCCGACGGGTCATCGGCCGCGGCGGTATGGCAGAGGTCCACGAGGGCGTCGACACCCGCCTGGGCCGGCGCGTCGCGATCAAGCTGCTGCGCTCCGACCTCGCCCGCGATCCCAGCTTTCACACCCGGCTGGAGCGCGAGGCGCAGTCCGCCGCCAGCCTCAACCATCCGGGTATCGTGTCCGTGTACGACTCCGGCGAGGAGCAGTTCGCGGAACCGGGCGGCGGGACGATCACCGTCCCGTTCATCGTCATGGAGTACGTCGAGGGGCAGACTCTCCGCCAGGTCCTGTCGGAGCACGGTCCCCTCACGGTGACCGAGGCTCTCGACGTGGCGGCCGGCGTGCTCTCACCGCTCGAGTACAGCCATCGCAACGGCATCGTCCACCGCGACATCAAGCCCGCGAACGTCATGCTCACGCCTGATGGCGACATCAAGGTGATGGACTTCGGGATCGCCCGCGCGCTCGAGGACACCGGGTCGCTCACGCAGACCCAGTCCGTCGTGGGCACTGCTCAGTACCTGTCCCCGGAACAGGCGCGCGGCGAGGTCGTCGATGCCCGGTCCGACCTCTATTCGACTGCGTGCCTGCTGTACGAACTGCTGACGGGTCGCCCGCCGTTCGTGGGTGATTCCCAGCTCGCTGTCGCCTACCAGCACGTCGGTGAGGCGCCGCAGCCGCCGTCCACGCTCGTCCCCAGCATCCCACCGGCTGTCGACCGTCTGGTGCTGCACGGCCTCGACAAGCAGCGGGACGCGCGGTATCAGGATGCGCACGCGTTCCGCGAGGATGCGCTGGCTGCTCGGGACGGGCGCCCGCTCGGGATCGACGGCGAAGGCCCCGCGACTCAGCTCATGTCATCCGCGCCGACCGCGGCGTGGGCCGATGCTCCGCCCACGCAGGCGGTCGAGCAGCAGGCCGGACCGCACACCGGCATGCTGGGCGAGATCGAGGAGAACCAGCACGAGGAGAAGAAGAGCCGCACCTGGCTGTGGGTGGGCGGTGCCCTCCTGGCACTCGTGCTGGCCGGCCTGGGTCTGTGGATGTACACGATGAACACGGAGCCCGAACCCCAGACCTTCGCACTCGAGGACATGTCCGACCGTGAGGCGAACGAGGCGGAGACCTACCTGGAGGGCCTCGGGCTGGTCGTCGGCAGGGAGGACCAGGCCGACGACGAGATCGACGAGGGCAACGTCGTGGAGACGGACCCCGCTTCCGGGTCGCAGGTCACGGAGGGCGACCGCATCACGATGTTCGTCTCCACCGGACCGGACAGCATCGAGGTGCCGGACGTCGCAGGCGATACGGAGTCCCTCGCACGCCAGACGATCGGCGACGCGGGGCTCACCGCGGGCTCGAACATCGAGGAGAACTCGCCCGACGTCCCCGGCGGCGAGGTCATGGAGACCCGACCGGGCGCCGGGACCGACGTGCCGCGGGACTCGTCCGTCGATCTCGTCCTGTCGTCGGGTCGGGTCGAGGTTCCGGACGTCACCGGCATGACGCAGGAGGAGGCCTGCACGACGCTCGAGGGCGATGAGTACCAGCTGTCGTGCGCGGTCGAGACGGAGGAGACCGGCGACCATGAGGCCGGCGAGGTCTTCGAGCAGGCGGCGACTGCGGGCACGGACGTCGACCAGGGTGCGACCGTGACCATCACCGTGGCCGAGGAAGAGGCGACCCCCAGCCCGTCACCATCGCCCAGCACTCCGAGCCCGGGCTTCACCGTGGATCCCCCACAGGTCCCGGGGCCGGATGACGATGGCGGAGACGGCGGAGGCAACGGGAATGGCAACGGCGGCGGAGGCAACGGCGGCGACAACCGCGGCTGGGGCAGCCTGGCCCACGCGTGGGACCGCTTCCTGGCACGCGTGAACTGAGGTGGCTGGGCCCTTGGGCTGACATCCCTGGACCGCTACGGCATCCAGCCGCTTGTCCACACGACTGACCGGTCACTTCTGCACAGATTTCAGCGAGATTCTGTGCAGAAGTGACCGGTCAAGCGCATCCGTGACGGGTCAGTGCTCTCCGCTCCTTCTTCAGCTGGGTCTTCAGCCAGCCATCGCGTCACTGCTGTGCAATGTCGCGTACCCGCCGCGGAAGAACACGAGGGGATCAACCTCTTCGCGGGCGTGCATCCCCTTGACCTCGCCGACGACGATCGTGTGGTCTCCGCCCTCATACTCGGCATGCAGAGTGCAGTCGATCCAGGCCAGGGCTGCATCGAGGATCGGATTGCCCCGATCAGATGGGCTGTGCTCGACGCCCGCGAATCGGTCGACACCCGTCTGCGCGAACGTCCGCGACACGTGCTCCTGCTCGATGCCGAGGATGTTCACACAGAAGCTGCCCGCCTCCTGGATCCGCGGCCAGCTCGTGGACGTCCGTGAGGGATTGAAAGTCACCAGCGGAGGATCGAGGGACAGCGACGTGAAGGACTGACAGGTGAAGCCCGCGGGCCCGGCATCAGTGGCCGCGGTGATGATGGTGATCCCTGAGCAGAAGCTGCCCATGATCTGGCGCATGCGCCGGGGTGATACGTCTGCGTGCTCATTCATCGGGACTCTTCTTCTCCTTTCTCCGCCCGATGCCCGCAGTCGTGGCATCGGCCGACGCAGGGGTCACGTCAGGATCTCCCGAGCTCGGCGTTGTACTTCTCCGTCATCTGCTCGACGGCTTTGATGTGCTCGGCCGTCTTGGCCCCGCGGACGGACTTCGCCCTCTCCGAGGCCTCGATCATCGGCTGCGCCTGACCCTGGAAGTGCGGCATGACGTCCTGTGCGAACAGCTCGAAGGACCGCTTCGTCGCTTCTGGGTTGGCCCAGTCATGGCCCTGTAGCAGCAGCGTTCCGAACCCGCCGGACTGATCGACCAGCTTCTGCACCTGTGCACGTGCCTGCTCGGCGGTGCCGATGACGCCCACGCCGGACGTGTTGATGAAATCGATCATCTCCGTGAGGTTGTCGCCGCGCACGTCCATCTGCGGGAAGGCGGCGATCTTCTGGAAGTAGTTGAACCAGAACTCGATGCCGTGCTCGACGTCCCTGTAGGCCTGCTCGACGGTTTCGGCGATGTGGAAGGGGCCGACGAGCCGCCACGTGGAGCGGTCGACCTGATCGGAGCGACCGGACTGATCCGCGAACTCGTTGAGCACGCCCCAGTGATGTTCCAGCGCGCTGAAGCCTTCCGGGTTCATCGTCGCCGCGATCGACATGAGCCCGATCCCCAGCTTGCCCGCCAACCGTGCTCCCGTCGGCGAGGCGACCGCCGCGACGGTGACATCGAAGAGCGGATCGGAGTACGGCGCCATCTGAACGCGTGCTTCGACGAGTTCGTGCGTCTTCGTCTTGGCCGACACCACCTCACCGCGCAGCAGCCGCATGATGATGTCGGCGTCCTCTGCCAGCAGCTCGCGCGTCTCGACCTGCGTCAACCCGAGCATCGCGGCATCAGTGGGCAGCGAGCCCGGGCCCATGCCCAACATGGACCGGCCACGTGTGAGGTGGTCGAGCATGATCATCCGATCGGCAACCCACAGCGGATTGTGGTAGCTCACTGAGGTCACTCCGGTGCCCAGTTTGATGCGCTGCGTGCGTTCGGCGGCCGCGGCGATCATGATCTCCGGAGACGCGTAGATCTCCGACCCCGCGGAGTGGTGCTCACCGAACCAGGCCTCGTCGTAGCCCAGCTTGTCGAGGTGCTCGACGAGTTCCAGGTCCCGCTGCAGGAGCAGGGTGGGGTTCTGCCCGGGGGTGTGGATCGGGGCGAGGAATGTACCGAACTTCAGTCGACTCATGGGAGCCCACCTTCCAGGTGATCGTCGTCTTTGACACACATCACCGTATGAGGCGCTCAGAGCCGCGGGTAGTCCTCGAAAGTGGACATCGGCACGCCGTCAGCGAGGTGGTTGCACTGCCACTGCGAGCATCGAGCGGTTGGTCATGCCGGTCGCCTCGAAGATCCTGCTGATGTACTTCTTGACGGTCATCTCCGTGACGCAGAGTCGTTCGGCGATCGCGGCATTGGTCAATCCGTGGCCGACGAGCTCAGCGACCTCGCGCTGTCGGGGGCTGAGCAGAACGTCGAGGTCGGGGACGACCTCAGCCCCTCCCATGGCGATCCCACGGGACCTCGCCTGCAGGTGCTTGGCGAGCGCACGCATCGCGATGACATCGGGACGGGTCCAGACGCGGTCCTCGTCGAAGAGGCCGAGGATCGCCTCCCCGTCGGAGAAGCGCAGGTGCAGTGCTGCTGCGGACCCGAGGCCATGGGGGACGAGCTGGCCGTACAGGTACTCCTGCTGTGCCTCCGGGAGGTAGGAGAGGTCCTCGAGCGTCACGAATCCGCTGCGCGTCAGGGCCTCCTGTGCAGTGGACAGGGCGAAGACATCCTTCTCGTACCAGTGCTCGTGATAGTTGCGCACCATATGGTCCGGTATGCCCTGGACGTGCGGGTCCGGGTCGGTGAACATCTGAGCGTAGGTGGGTCCAAAGAAGAAGGTCGAGCTGCGCACACGGAAGACCCGCGCAAGGGTTTCAACCATGGTCTCCTTGAACGGCACGCCGGCCGAGGTGTGATGGGCGGCTTCAAGCACGGTGAAGATCTGCTGGAGGTGGTCATGGGTGAGGACGTCCTGCCACGACTGGGTGCACTCCGCGGAGCGTCCTGCCCCAGCCTCGTCACCGTCGGTCTGCCCCGTGATCGTCATTGATCTCCCTTCGCAACGCGGTCCGCCCTCTGTGCTGCCCGGCTCCCCGCAGACGGAGAAGTACGCGCCCGGAGGGTTCACGGGCACCAAGGGGACCAGACCCTGGTCATCATCGTCCACTCCTTCGTGTCCGGATGGCGTGTTCGGTTCCCTGCCGGCGGGTACGGGGGATCACCGGCGGTCGGCGATCCGCTGCAGATGTCGCGGGTTCGACAGGGTGATCCGCTCGAGTACGGGCGCGACGACCGCAACGCGCACCTGCGGGTCGTCCGTGTCGACGGCGCCGGTTCGCACGGCCTCGGCCAGCTCCCGCTCTGTCGCGAAGCCCGCCGCCGCGAGCGCCCGCGACGATGCGTCGCGCAGCGCTGGACCGTGCTGCACGTCTCGCAGGACGGTGTCCAGCGCCGCCTTCTGCATCCGACCATCGTACGCCTGGCCGAAGGACTCCTCGAGTCCGCGCACCATCGTCTCCGTCGCCGAGGTGGCGGACACCTCCGATGTCGGGCCGCCTCCCGACGTCGGCGCGCTGGTCGGCAGGTCGACGCCGAGTGCATCAAGCACATCGGCCTCGCACTCCGCGAACCTCCGCCCGATGAGCGCGAGCTCCAGCGCTCGCTCCGGCTCCGCGTCGGCCCGCGCGGCCTGGCGGAGGCACATGACTCCCCATTTGACGATCGAGAGGATCTCCCACCATCGGACCGCGGCCTCGGCGACGGGTCGTCCCCCCGCTTCCCTGTAGCCTCGCAGCAGGGCATCCCGGGAGCCCACCCCGGCCGCTTCACCGGGCCCCCCGAACCGCCACTGCACGGCACACAGCCACCCGAGGTCCGACACCGGGTCCCCGATGTGCGCCAGTTCCCAGTCGAGGACCGCCGCGACCCGTCCGTCCCGCACCATCAGGTTCCCCATCCGCAGGTCGCCGTGCACGAACGTCGGCGCAGAATCGGGCTGAGGCGAGTCCGCCAGCTGCGAGAACGCGAGCTCGAAGGCAGGAGAGTCGACGCCGTACTCGCTGAACGCCGCCCGCCAGTCCTCGAGCTCGTCCGTCTTCACGTCGAAGAGTCCGTCCGGGACCTCCGCCCTATGCACCCGCGCGGCGATCTCACCCAGCCGCTGCGCGAAGGCCTCGCCGTCATGCCCGTGCTCACGGTCGAAGGTGCGGAGGATCCGACGAGGCAGGGATTCCCCCTCGACGAAAGACGTGATGAGATGCGGTGCTGCGATCGGGCCGTCACCCGTGTCGGCGAGGAGGACCTCCGGCACCGGCACGCCCGCGGATCCCGCCGCGCGGAACGCAGCGGCCTCACGCTCCATCCCCGTCGGGTCCGCGTCGTCGGTCGGCTCGGCACGGAGCACAGCGCGCTGCGGCGCACCGGCGACGGACGCCTCGATGATCTCGATCCTCTTGCTCGCACCCTTGCTCACCGGCGCGAGCGCTGTGACCGCTGCGGATGCGCCGAACGCGCGGGTCAGCAGGACGTCGTACGGGTGGGGATCACGAGCCTCGGTGTCGTCGCCCGGGGTCTGGTCACGCACCGGGCCCGCCCTGGTGTGCAGGTGCGGCTTCTGCGACGCCCTTCGGGGATCGCTGCTGCATGAAGCCGAACATATAGCCCGCGACGCGGCGCATCTGGATCTCATCCGCGCCTTCGGTGATCCGGTACCGGCGGTGGTGGCGGTAGATGTGCTCGAACGGCTCATGGCGGGAATAGCCCAGACCGCCGAACACCTGCATCGCCTGATCCGCCGCATCGCAGCACAGGCGATTCGACCGGTAGTTGCACATGGAGACGTGGTCCGACGCGGAGAACGCCCCCTTCGTGTCCATGTTCCACGTGGTCTCTCGGATCAGCGCGCGCAGCATGGTCGCCTCCGACTGGAGCTCCACCAGCGGGAACTGGATCGCCTGGTTGACCGCCAACGGCTTCCCGAACGGGCGACGTTCCACCGCGTATCCGACGGCCCGGTCGATGCAGTACTGGGCGGCACCCAGACTCGCAGCCGCCTGCCGGATGCGGTTCTCGTTGAAGAAGTGCTGGACGACCTGCAGGCCGCGTCCGACCTCGCCGAACACCGCGGAGTCCGGTACGCGCACGTCGGTGAAGCCCACATGAGCGTGATCCGACGGCATGTTGAAGGTCCAGAGGTACTCCTTGACCTCGAAGCCCGCTGTATCCGTGGGGACCAGGAAGCACGTGATCCCCGTGCCATCGCCGGCCTCTCCGGAGGTCCGCGCGAAGACCAGGTCATGACTCGCGGTGTGCACACCCGTGTTCCACGTCTTCTCTCCGTTGATGACCCACCCGTCCCCGTCACGGGTCGCCGTCGTCTCCATGTGCGTGGCGTCGGACCCGTGCGCCGGCTCCGTGATCCCGAAGGCCATCGACCGCTCACCGGCCGCGAGCGGTTCGATCCACTCCGCCTGCTGCTCCGGTGTGCCGTACTCGACCATCAGCATCAGGCCGATGTTGTTGCCCACCACGGAATGCTCGTTCTGCAGATCGTTGTGCAGGCCAAGCCCCTTGACCGCGAGGTGCTCCCGGATCACCGCCATGTCGTAGATCGATCCGTTCCGACCGCCGAACTCCTCCGGCAGCTGATAGCGGAAGAACCCGGCGGCATCAGCCCGCCGCCTGGCTTCGGCCAGCAGCGCCTCCCATCCCTCGTTCGGAAGACCGCCGCGCTCCCAGTCCGTCCGGGCATCCTCACGCCGATGGTCGAAGAACCGGATGTTGTCGTCCTGCTGTTCGAGCGGCTTGATCTCCGCGTCGATGAAGGCGTCCAGCTCGGACAGGAACGTCGTGAGGTACTCCGGAATCTCGTGGAGGGGGACGAACTGATGCGATGCGTGCGTCACGGTGGTGGCTCCTCGCCTCGATGCGGTCCGAACGCATACAGGGACGACGTCCTCCGGCGGCGGGCAGCACCACCGGAAAGCGCCCGAGCCCCCTCGCTCGGTCTGTGAAGATCAGCGCCCTGATCGCCTGGTCACCATCATGGATCGTTGCAGACTGCAGGAGTGATCATATGATCAGAGCGAATCCTCGATCAGGGTACGCCGCCGGCAGGTCAAGGGCAAGCAGTCGCCCCGGAGCAGTCTGCGGCCGATCATCCCGCAGGAGGGGACGGTCATCATCTCGATAGACTGGACAGCAGCGTCGACGTGCTCCGGCGCCCTCCATCCCCAGCGAAGGTCCCGACCCCATGACTGAAGCCGTCTTCGGCGCCGCCCACGACTCCGACGACCTGCGTCGCCGCTTCTCGGGCGGTGTCCTGCGCGGTGAGGACGATGCCATGATGCAGCGCATCCTCTCCGCCGCGGTCGAGGCCTTCGCGGAGAAGGGCTTCAACGGGACCAACATCCGGGACATCGGCGCACGGGGGCGGATGAGCTCCGGCTCCCTGTACAACCACTTCGACTCCAAGGCCGACATCCTGGCCACGATCATGCTCCGCGGCATCACGAACCTCGTCTCGCTCAGCGAGCACGCACTGACGCGGGCCGGAGACGATGCCCGCGCTCAGCTCGATGCACTCGTCGAGGTCCATGTCGGCCTGCATGCCGCATACCCGCGCGAGAGCGCGATCGGCAACGCGGAGCTCCGCAGCCTCCACCCCGACGCGCGCTCCGCCGTCGTCGACTATCGCGACCGGCAGGAGCGCCTCTTCCTCGCGGCGATCCTCGCCGGAGTCGATCAGCAGGTCTTCACGACGGACGAGCCCAGAGAGGCGGCACGCTTCGTCATCGTCGCGTGCACGGGCATCGCGCGATGGTTCCGAACGGGACACGGGACATCCGTCGACACGATCATCACGACCTACCAGAAGCTCGCACGCAGCACGGTCGGCGAACGGTGATCGCAGACGTTCCCGCTCCGACCCGCTGCACACGGCCCGTCGCGGCTCGCTCAGACCTCCGCTGAGACCACCGGCGTCCGTCCGCGCGCAGCCTCGACCGCCTCCGGCATCCCCGCCATGGCGAGGAAGTTCCCGACCATGAGGTAGCCGTCCTGGGTGAGCACCGATTCCGGGTGGAACTGGACACCCGCAAGAGGTGCGCTCCGGTGCTGGACGCCCATGACGATCCCGTCAGGCGTCTGCGCGGTGATCTCGAAGACGTCGGTGTCGATCGTGTCGTCGACGATCGACAGCGAGTGGTAGCGCGTCGCCGTGAGAGGGCTGCGGCACCCGGCGAACACGCTCGTGCTCCGGTGCTCGACCTCTGAGGTCTTGCCGTGCATGAGGACCGGCGAATGCGCGACGGTCGCCCCGAACACCTCGCCCAGGGCCTGGTGTCCCAAGCACACTCCGAACAGGGCCGTACCCGTCCTCGCCGCCTCGCGGATGAGGCCGGGGCAGATCCCGGAGTCCACCGGCGCCCCGGGGCCCGGCGACAGCAGGACCCCGTCGTGGTCTGCGAGCAGGGCGGCGGCCTCGGCGTCGGTCACCTGGTCGTTGCGCACGACCGTCGTCGTCGCCCCGAGCTCCTCGACATAGCTCACCAGTGTGTAGACGAAGCTGTCGTAGTTGTCCACGACCAGGATCCTCGCGCCCATCTAGCCACCCTCCTCGATCGTCGCGTCGTTGAACGGCATGAAGGGCGCGACCACGGGGAACACGTACTCCATGAGCAGGTACACGGCAGCCGCGATGAGGATGAGGCAGAGGATCAGCTTCACGATCCACGGTCCCGGGAGGGCGCGCCACAGCAGCGAGTACATCAGGCATCGCCTCCGACCTGCTCGTAGGCGGGCGAGTCGGCGATCGAGGCGGGCGCCCCATCGCCCGCAGGCGTCCAGTCCGTCAGCTCCGCGTACGCGACGTAGCGCTCCCGCGCAGAGAACATCGGATTGCAGGCAGTGAGTGTCATGATGCGGTCCTTGCCCTTGTAGTCGGGCATCGTCGGGACGGCGGCGAGCACTTCCGTCGCGTCCGGGAGGACGATCTCGAAGTTGCGGAACGTGTACGTGTAGAACCCGTCACCGGTCTGGACGACGATCTCGTCGCCGGGGCGCAGTTCGTGGATCTGATTGAGCGGCTTGCCGTAGGTCACGCGGTGGCCGGCGACGGAGAAGTTCCCGACCTCGCCCGGCATCGCGGAGCTCGGGTACCGTCCCACGCCCATTCTGTTGAGGACGGGCTCCATGGACACGCCCTCTGCGACGGTCCGGTAGTAGGACTCCCCGAATCGCGGGACGTACATGATGCCGAACCCGGTGTTCTCGTCGACGGGGTCCGCGACGACGGGCGTGTCCGGGTCGTCGGGCAGCTCGTTGTCGGGGTTCTCCTGCCAATCGGTGATCAGCTGGTCCGCGAGCACCTCGTTGTCCCTGTTGGCCGCGATGTCGGTCCACCACAGCTGCCATACGACGAAGAGGATGAGCACCATCCCGGCCGTGATGCAGAGTTCGCCGAACGCACGGATCGTGCCGCGGACGGGGCCCAGCGGTTCGTACTCGGTCTTCCGCCTGCGGTCTGTTCGTCCGGCTCCCGCCGCCGAGGCCGTCGCGGCACTCCTCGCGTCACCCCTCTCGCCGGGCGCGGATGCGGAGGCCGCGAAAGCGGACTGCGCCGTGCTCGGCCCCCGCACGGTCCCCTGTCCCTGCGAGGTCGACCACCCGTCGGTGGACCCGGCCGACGGGAAGGTGGGGGTGTAGGGCGCCTGCGCGGGGGAACCCTGAGGAGCGGCGGGGTGGTGCGCCGGCCCGGAACCGGTGCGGCCCGGCGCGCGGGAGGCCGGTCGGATGACCGGTCGCTGATCGCCCGCGGGGGCGGGCTGCTGCTGTGCACCGGCCTGCTGTGTACCGGCGTGCTGTGCACCGGCGTCCGGGCGGCTCGGGGCCCGTGGATCTGCGGCCGGGCCGGTGGTGCGGGCGCTTTCGGCAGCCTCGGCGGCACGCTCGCGCTCACGGCGCTCACGCCTCGTCATCGGCTGGTCCACATCAGCCCCCTCCGGCTTCCATCCAGCGGTCCTCTGCCCAGCGCCTCCAGCACGATGCGGGTCGGAGTGGGCACACCTCGCCCATGATAGACGCAAGCGCGGACGTCCTCTGCGCGCAGAGGGAGCTCGGGAGCTAGACTGGCCAACGATCATCAGCCTGAGACACCACCACGGTCGGACTGCAGCCGACCTCCCGAGGAGAGACGTGGCCAAGTCGAATCGCACGAACCGGGTCCGCCGGACAGCCGACTCCGCGGAAGACCAGCAGGAAACCGTCGGCACGGAAGCCTCCGACCTCCCGGTCGAGGAGGTCGACGCCGAGGAGGCCGGGCTGGACGCCCACGACCTCCCGGGCACGGAGTCCGCACCGGCGGAGACGGACGCTGTCGTCGACTCGGGGAAGACCTTCCCCGAGGAGTCCGGACCCGCAGCGGCGGAGACATCGGAGTCCGCGGCATCTGACGAGGACGACGACGCCGTCTCCACGACGTCTGACGCAGACGAAGACGACATGGATTCGGCGACGGATCCGGAGGCGGAGACCGCGTCGCCGAAGAAGTCCTCGAAGGCGGACTCCGCGTCCACGAAGGACTCCACAGCTCCTGAGAAGTCCACGGCTGCCGAGGCGTCCGGAAGCACGACGGCGGCGGCACGGAATCGCAAGGCGGCGGCCTCCACGACCACCGGCGCGAAGAAGAGCGGCAAGAACTCGGCGAAGTCCGGCGATCCCGCGAAGCGCGCAGCGAACCGCAAGACGGCTTCGTACACGAGCACCCCCGGCACGCAGACGATCAAGCCCAACGCCCGCTGGTTCGTGCCCGCCATGGTCACGGTCCTGCTGCTGGGCCTCGCGTGGCTCGTCGTCTTCTACGTCTCCAGCGGCGCCTACCCGGTCGGGGCGTGGGGCTACTGGAACCTCGGCGTCGGCTTCGCGATCCTCGTCGTGGGCCTCGTGATGTCGACGCGCTGGCGCTAGTCGAGCGTCAGTGAAGTCCACCGGCAACTTCAGACTGCTGGGCAGCCACCCCCTGTGGATCCGCCTCGTCACCCTCTACGGAGGGCTCGTCCTCTTCGGCGCATCGGCGGGGCTCGTCATCGAGTCCCGCCTGGGCAACTTCCCGTGGGACGTCCTCCACGAGGGCGTCGCGATCCGCCTGGGCGGGTTCGGGCTCTCGGTGTCCGTGGGCGTCATCGCGATCATCGCGTCCTTCGTCATCCTGTTCCTGTGGATCCCGCTCAAGCAGCGGCCGGGACTCGGAACGGTGTCGAACGCGGTCCTCGTCGGCGTCTTCATGGACGTGACGATGGCGATCGTCCCCGATCAGGACTCACTCGCGATCCGCATCGCCCTGCTGGTGTCCGGCATCGTCCTCAACGGCATCGCCACAGTCCTCTACATCATCCCGAACTTCGGGCCCGGCCCGCGCGACGGGCTCATGACCGGCCTGGTGCAGCGCACCGGGAAGCCCGTGTGGGCGATGCGCCTGTCCGTGGAGATCTCCGTGCTCATCGCAGGATTCCTGCTGGGCGGCACGTTCGGCGTCGGCACGATCGCCTACGCGGTGGGCATCGGATACATCACCCAGTTCTTCCTCATCCTGGCGGAGAAGCTCCTGGGCCGCGCGGATCCCCTCACGACAGACGCGGACTGACCGCACCGACGCGGACTGACCGCCCTTCTGCCTCCGCACCCGCCTCTTCCACACACTCGGTGGACAGTCACCCGGACGAACTGCTAAGCATTCGGCCACACGTCTGTGACCAGCAGAAACACACCGATGTTGTTCTATCCACGGCTGTGGAGAGGGCTGTGGATAACTCTGGGAATCACGACACCGAGGCCATGAGCGCGGCGATCCCGTCGACGCCCGCCGTGATGGTCGCCTCATCCGTCGCGTAGGACAGCCGGATGAATCCCTCACCGCCCCCACCGAACGCCGTCCCCGGGATCACCGCGACCCGGTGATCGATCAGCAGGCGCTCCACGAACTCGTCGCTGGTCAGTCCCGATGCGCGGATGTCCGCGAAGACGTAGAACGCCCCGTTGGCACCCGCGCAGGACACACCCGGGATCGCAGACAGCCCGTCGACGATGAGGTCGCGCCGTGAGCGGTACGACGCCACCATCGCGTCGAGCGCGTCCTGCGGTCCGGTGAGGGCCGCGACCGCCGCCTTCTGGACGAATGCGGGTGAGCAGGACGTGACCCCCTCCTTCATATGGGTCGTCGCGGCCAGCAGGTGCGCCGGACCCACGATGTAGCCGACCCGCCAGCCGGTCATCGCATAGGACTTCGACAGGGATCCGACCATGAGGAAGTGCTCGAAGTCCGGCACCGCCTGAGCGATCGACACGTGGCGGACGTCGTCGTAGACGATCTGCTCGTACACCTCATCCGAGACGACGATGAACGAGTGCTCGCGGGCCAGCTGCGCGATCCTGACGAGCTCCTGCTCCGGCACGACCGCGCCCTGCGGATTCGCCGGCGAATTGAGGATGAGCGCCTTCGTCCGCGGGGTGAGCGACGCCTCGACCTGATCAGCGGTGAGGGTGAAGCCGTTGTCCTCCGTGAGCGGGACATCGACGGCGCGCGCTCCCATCAGGTGGATCTGCCCCTGGTAGTTCGCATAGGACGGATCGGTCACCAGCACGTCGTCGCCGGGGTCCACCGCCGTGCGCAGGGAGAGGAACATCCCCTCCTGCCCGCCCACGGTCACGACGACGTTCTCCCGCGTCAGCGCACGGCCCCACTGCTGTGAGTACAGGTGGGCCACTGCGTCGCGCAGCTCCGGGATGCCCGCATTGGGGGTGTACCGCGTGTCCCCGGCGCGCAGGGAGTCGACCGCGGCTTCCACGATGTGCGCCGGAGTGTCGAAGTCCGGCTCACCCACCGTGAGCGATGCCACGCCCTCGAACTCCGCGGCACGCCTGAACACCTGGCGGATGACGCTCGCGGGATAGGACTGCGCCATCCGCGAGGCGGAGGCGCCGGCGGGATCGTCGTGACTCATCCTTGAATCTCCGTTTCTGCCCGTGCGGGTGGTGAAGGGCTCCCCACCACGCTATCCGACGACCAGCAGGGCCTCACCCCGTCATGAGGGCAGAGGCCCGCAGCCCTGGCAGCACCGCGACGATCATCGTCGCGAGGAGGACGCCGGCCGCCGCCCAGAACCACACGGTCACAGCACGATCCCGCGTGGGGTGCTGCCCACCGCGCCGCGGCAGCAGCGCCGCGCACCCCAGGGCGAAGCCGACCACTACGCCGCCCGTGTGCGACTCCCACGAGATGCCCGGCGACACGGCGCTGTAGATGACGTTGAGGACCAGGAAGACGGCAGCACCGCCCCAGTTCCGATCGAGCGAGCGGGTCGGTGTGAGGACGACTCCCAGCAGACCGAACAGCGCTCCCGAGGCACCCACATGCAGGGAGAACCACCCCGGCTCGTACGGCGCGGCCAGCAGCAGCACCGCGGCGGACCCGCCCAGCCCGGACAGCAGGTAGACGGCCAGGAAACGAGCGTGGCCGAGCGACCGCTCGACGAAGGACCCGAACAGCAGGACGCCCACCATGTTGAAGAGGAGGTGCAGCATGTCCGCGTGGACGACCATGACGGTGAGTGCACGCCACGGTTCCGCCGCGGACAGGAGCGGACTGAAGCCCAGGAGCCTGCCCGGTTCAGCCCCGGGGATGCGGCCGACAAGCCAACAGGCCACCGTCACGATGACGATGGCCTGTGTGACCGGCGCCCCGGCCAGGATCCCCGTGCGGGGGCGCCTGGCCGGTGGCGGAGACGGGTGGGTCACGCCTCGACGATCTCCACGGACTCCATGACGATGGGCTCCTGGGGACGGTCCATCGCACCGGTCGGAGCGGCGTTGATCGCGTCGACGACCTTCTTCGACTCCTCATCGACGACCTCGCCGAAGATGGTGTGCTTGCCGTTGAGCCACGACGTGGGCACCGTGGAGATGAAGAACTGCGAGCCGTTGGTGCCCTTGCCGGCACGCAGGCCGGCGTTGGCCATGGCCAGCAGGTACGGGCGATCGAACTGGAGCTCCGGGTGGATCTCGTCGTCGAACTCGAAGCCGGGTCCGCCGGTGCCGGTCCCCAGCGGGTCGCCGCCCTGGATCATGAAGTCCTTGATGATGCGGTGGAAGCCGACGCCGTCATAGAAGCGTCCGGTCTTCTTCTCGCCGGTCTCCGCGTCGACGTACTCCTTGTCGCCCTTCGCGAGTCCGACGAAGTTGGCGACGGTCTTCGGAGCGTGGTGTCCGAAGAGCTCGATCGTGATGTCGCCCTTGGTGGTGTGCATGATGGCCTTGCCAGTTGAAACAGTCATGCCCTCATTGTTCCATGAGCCGCAGACACGGAACCGCCCGATGCGCACCCCGACCCGACGTGCATCCCGACGTGGGTGCCCGCTCCCCGGACCATGACAGTACGCCCACAGTCTGATCAGTCGGCGATATCGGTGCTTCCGGACTCGACACCACCCCATAGACTGTGGGCGACGAAGTATTCTGCCGACCACCTCGGAGGGTGAGATGTTCAAGAAGAGGTCCCAGCCGAAGACCTTCATCGACGAATTCGGTGAGAGGCTCCACTCCGTGGGTGACGTGGTTCGCGAATCGTCGGCTCAGGCCCTCGAAGCATCCGGCCCGTACCTCGAGCGCGCGAACGCGTGGCTCAACGAGGCCTCCGATGCCGCCGCACCGCGCATCCGCGAGGCCAGCGGCCGCCTGCAGTCCGCTGCAGAGACCGTCCGCCCCCACGTCGAAGGCGCACTCAGCGACGCGAAGTCGAAGTTCGACGACGCGCGTGCGACTGCGGGGAAGGAGTACGAGGCCCGCGTCGCACCTGCTCTCCGCGAGCAGTCCGCAGAGGCGGAGAAGCGTGCCCGCGACATCGCAGAACGAGCCGGCGTGAAGGCGTCGTCCGTGGCGGGCCTGCTCGCCTCGACGGAGACCTCCAAGGGCTTCGAGGACGCGGTCACCCGCTTCACGGGCGACAAGAAGGCCGTGAAGAAGGCTCGCAAGGTCCTCAAGAAGGCAGGCTCAGACCTCGAGAAGCGCACTGCGCAGAAGTCCTCGGGCGGAGGCAAGTGGTTCTGGATCGTGCTGGGCGTCCTCGGACTGGGCGCGATCGGCTTCGCCGTGGCGCGTCGTCTGCAGCCCGTCGAGGATCCGTGGTCGACCCCGCTGCCGGGCAACCGTCCTGCGGATGCCCGTCCGGTCGGCTCCACACCTGCCTCGGACGTGCCGGCGAACGAGTCCGTCACGAGCCAGGTCCCTGTTCCCGCTGCGGCAGTCGCACAGGCGGAGGCCGAAGGCATCGACGTCGACGGAGAGAACGAGGACGACGAGGACTCACAGACCCGCTGAGTCCGACTCGCTCACCGCATCACCGCTGTGCCCGGGGGATCCGCTCCCCCGGGCACAGTCATGGACAAGGACGATCATGTACGGGCACAGTCATGTGCGTACACCATCATGTGCGGGCACAGGGTGCGCTGACCCCGGCCCCTCATCCCCGCGTCCGCCACCAGAGCACAGCGGTGTGCAGGGACGTCCGGGACTCGGCATCGTCCAGCGAGACCCCCAGCATCGTCTCCACCCTCTTCACCCGCGCATAGACGGAGGGCCGGCTGAGCCCCAGCGCGTCGGCGATCGCGGACTTGTTCCCGCCCTCCCGCAGGAACAGCTCGAGGAAATCGACGTCTCCCCGCGCGCCCTCGGCAGTGAGAGGCCCCAGCTCCGACTCCGCGAACGCGCGCAGGCGCGCATCGTCCCGCAGAGCGGAGACCAGCCCCCGCAGCCGCACGTCCGCGAAGCGGTAGAACGGTCGATCGCGCACGGACATCGTCGCAACGATGTCCGCGACCTGCACCGCATGCTCAAGATCGCGCCCCGCTTCCAGGAGCGTGTCCGCCCCACCCCCGGCACCGACGCTGTACCGCTCCCCCGACTCCTCGCCCAGGCGCCGGAACACTGCCGCGAGGGTGTCGTCGACCTGCTTCCCGCTGCAGCCCACGACTCCGACGATCATCCCCGACCGGCGGCCGCCCGCGATGACGGTGGCCCCGGCGTGCTTCGCCGCGGCGACGAGCTCGGTGCGCACCGCCTGCTCACGCAGCTGGAGGGACGTGATCCCCTCCTCCACCACCTCGGGGGCGGAGATCCGCACAGCGATCGGCACATATGTGCGCGCGTGTCCGAGTCCCAGTGAGCGCGCTCGGACACGCGCCTCCTCCTCTGACAGGTCGCTGGAGCCCATGAGCTCGTGGACCAGAGCGTCCGCCGCGTGCTGCAGCAGGTCCCGCTCGTTCTGAGTCGCCATCCGCACGAGCGTGACGGCCTGTCCCGCCCGCTCCAGCACCTCGCCGGCGTGGTCGTCCTCTGCCGCGGCGAACGGAGCGAGGAGCCGGCCCCACCGCCTGCCGCGCATGCCCACGGTCACCTGCTGGCGGGTGGGCAGCGGCCACTCGTCGAGCAGCTCTCCCGGCGAGGACGCTGCAGGGTTGAAGGCGAGTACTCGGTGGGCGGCATCCTCCAGGACGACCGCCGATCCGAGGAGCTCCGCCGTCGTGTCGACGATCAGCTGCTCATCGGCGCTGCGGAGGCTCAGGTCGGTGAAGACGTCGTGGACGCGCCGCGCACGCTCGACGCGGGCCAGCTGCTCCCCGATCAGCAGTCGATGCGCCGCCTGCGTGACCCGGACGTAGCGCGCCCGGGCCGCGAGCACGATCACGGGGAAGTCCAATCCGGCGACGGCCTCTGTGAGGACGTCCCGATCGATCGTGGACGGCCGCCCCTCCTCATCGACGATCTCGATGATGAACCCGGCGGCCCCCGCCTGATCGAGCCGTGTGAGGAAATCGCGCGTCCGCGCCGGTGACTGCCGGAACATCGTCCCGCTGCTGAGGATGAGCTCCCCGCCCTCCAGCAGGGACGGAACCTCTTCGGTCTCCGCGATGTGCACCCAGCGCACAGGGCGGTCCAGGCGGTCGGAGCCGCTCAGGACCTGAGGCCGCGCTCCCCGGATCTCATCGAGATGGAGGATCGAACGGACTGTCACAGCAGGTGAGACGGACGCCTCGGGAACGGCGGGGAACGAGTCCATACCCCGAGTTTACAGATCGTCAACTTCAGGCCTCCACGATTCACACTCTGCATCTGGCGCGCACGTGCCGCGCCGCCCACACTGGGGCCATCGGATCGCCGCAGTCGAGCGACCGCCGCGCACGCGCGATCACAGCACTCGCAACGAGGGGAGTCACCGTGACCACCATCAGCCACTGGATCAACGGCCGGACAGTCGAAGAATCTCACGGAGCGCGCTTCGGGGACGTCGTGAACCCCGCCACCGGGGTGAGCTCCGGTCGCGTCGCGCTCGCCTCCGCGGACCGCGGCCGCGAGGCGATCCAGGCGGCGGCAGACGCCTTCCCCGCCTGGCGCGACACATCGCTCACCAAGCGCACGTCGATCATCTTCACCTTCCGCGAGCTGCTCAACGCCCGCAAGGAGGAGCTCGCGGCGATCATCACCGCCGAGCACGGCAAGGTCCTCTCCGATGCACTGGGCGAGGTGAGCCGCGGCCTCGAGGTCGTCGAGCTGTGCTGCAACATCTCCTACCTCCTCAAGGGCGGCCACTCGGAGAACGCATCCACCGGCATCGACGTGCACTCCGTCCGCCAGCCGGTCGGCGTCTCAGCCATCATCTCGCCGTTCAACTTCCCGGCGATGGTGCCGCTGTGGTTCTTCCCCGTCGCGATCGCCACGGGCAACACCGTCGTCCTCAAGCCGTCGGAGAAGGACCCGTCGACCGCGAACTGGCTCGCGGAGCTGTGGAAGGAAGCGGGGCTGCCGGACGGCGTCTTCAATGTGCTCCACGGCGACAAGGAGGCGGTCGACACACTGCTGACCGACCCGCAGGTCGACTCCGTCTCCTTCGTCGGCTCCACGCCGATCGCGAAGTACATCTACGAGACCGCCAGCGCGCACGGCAAGCGCGTCCAGGCTCTGGGCGGAGCGAAGAACCACATGCTGGTCCTGCCCGACGCGGACCTCGACATCACGGCGGACTCCGCGGTCAACGCGGGCTACGGCGCCGCAGGCGAGCGCTGCATGGCCATCTCCGTCGTCGTGGCCGTCGATGCGATCGCGGACGAACTCGTCGCGAAGATCGCAGAGCGGACAAGGGGCCTCAAGGTCGGCGATGGCACGCGCGATTCCGACATGGGGCCGCTCATCACGGTCGCGCACCGCGACAAGGTCGCGGGCTACATCGATGCCGGCGTGGAATCCGGCGCGGAGCTGGTGCTGGACGGACGCACCTCCACCCCGGACGCCGACAGCGATGCCGCGTTCCTCAACCCGACGCTGTTCGATCGGGTCACCCCGGACATGTCGATCTACACGGATGAGATCTTCGGCCCCGTCCTCGTCGTCGTCCGCGTGCCGTCCTACGACGAGGGCCTCGACCTCATCAACGCGAACCCGTACGGCAACGGCACCGCGATCTTCACGAACGACGGCGGCGCGGCACGCAGGTTCGAGAACGAGGTCCAGGTCGGGATGGTCGGCGTCAACGTGCCGATACCCGTGCCGGTCGCCCACTTCAGCTTCGGCGGGTGGAAGAATTCCCTGTTCGGTGACACGCACGCGTACGGCGCGGAGGGCGTGCACTTCTTCACCCGCGGGAAGGTCATCACCAAGCGCTGGCTGGACCCCAGCCACGGCGGCATCAACCTCGGGTTCCCCACCAACTCGTGAGCAGCAGCTCAAGCGGACGCAAGGAGTCGACGATGACCATGACCAATACAGACCACAGTACCACCGCGGCATCCGGTGACGTCGACGCGCAGACGACTGCGGCCTCGGCGACGGGGTCCGGCTCGACAGCCGGCCCGGTGACGGAGGAGATGCTGGCCCGCGGCCGGCGGGCCCACGAACTGGACCGGAAGCACGTCTTCCACTCCTGGCAGGCGCAGGGACCCTTCAGCCCCATGACGATCGTCAGATCTGAGGGAACGCGGATCTGGGACGGTGAGGGTCGAGAGCTCCTCGACTTCTCATCCCAGCTGGTCAACACGAACATCGGCCACCAGCACCCGGCCGTCGTCCGTGCGATCCAGGAGCAGGCGGCGGACATCTGCACGATCGCGCCGCAGCACGTGAACGACGCCCGGTCGGAGGCGGCCCGCCTCATCGCGGAGATCGCACCCGACGGACTCGAGCACGTCTTCTTCACGAACGGCGGTGCCGACGCGAACGAGCACGCTGTGCGCATGGCACGCCTGCACACCGGCCGGAAGAAGGTGCTGTCGGCCTACCGCAGCTACCACGGGGGCACGAACCTCGCAGTGAACCTCACGGGCGATCCGCGCCGGTTCCCGAACGACAATCCCGGCGACGGGATCGTCCGCTTCATGCCGGCGTACCCGTACCGGTCCTACTTCGGGTCGACGACAGAGGCGGAGGAGACCGAGCGGGCGCTGCGCCACCTCGAAGACATGATCGTGCTCGAGGGCGCGCAGAACATCGCAGCGCTCCTCCTCGAATCCGTGCCGGGGACCGCGGGCATCTACACGCCTCCCGCCGGGTACCTCGAGGGGGTCCGGGAGCTCACGGAGCGCCACGGCATCATGCTCATCACCGACGAGGTGATGGCCGGGTTCGGTCGCACCGGGGAATGGCTCGCGATCGACCACTGGGGCGTGACTCCGGACCTCATCACCTTCGCGAAGGGCGTCAACTCCGGCTACGTGCCACTGGGCGGCGTGATCATGTCCGACGAGGTGTACTCCTCGTTCGTCGACCGGCAGTACCCGGGCGGACTCACGTACTCCGGTCATCCCCTGGCGTGCGCCGCGGCCGTCGCGACGATCACCGCGATGCGCGACGAGGGCATGGTCGAGAACGCGAAGCGCCTGGGCGATGAGGTCATCGGCCCCCGCCTCGAGGAGATCAAGGCGAAGCACCCGTCCGTGGGTGACGTCCGCGGTCTGGGCTGCTTCTGGGCGATCGAGCTCGTGAAGAACCGTGAGACGAAGGAGCCGATGGCGCCGTACGGCGGCTCCTCCGACGCGATGAATGCGGTGCTGGGTGCGATAAAGTCCGGCGGCGTCCTGCCGTTCGCCAACTTCAATCGCATCCACGTCGTCCCGCCGCTCAACGTGAGCGAGGACGACGTGCGCACCGCGCTCGACGTCATCGACCGCGCGCTCGATGTGGCGGATCAGCACGTGGAGTGACGCGAGCAGGGCGAGGCTGACGCCCCACTGCCGGTGAGTAGAACCCGGTCCGGTTCTCCACGAATCTGGACCAGGTTCTACTCATCGGACGCTGCAGCGACGCCCCGGCTCACCGCGTGTCGCGGGACGACCGCCGTCAGACCTCGTCGCGGAGCAGGTTCTTCTGGATCTTGCCGGTACCACTGCGGGGGAAGGCGTCCTTCACGACGATGTCCTTCGGCAGCTTGTACCGCGCCAACCGACCGTCGCAGAACTCGCGGAGGTCTGTGAGGGTGGGCGGATCCTCATCGCTGTGGGGCACGACGACTGCCACGGGGACCTCGCCCCACTTCTCGTCCGGGCGACCGACGACCGCCACCTCGGCGACCTTCGGATGCCAGGCGAGGACGTTCTCGAGCTCGGCGCAGTAGATGTTCTCCCCACCGGAGATGATCATGTCCTTCACCCGGTCGACGACGTAGGTGAATCCGTCGTCGTCCTGCTTGACGAGATCGCCCGAGTGGAACCACCCGCCGGCGAAGGCCTCGGCCGTCGCGGCCTCGTTGTTCCAGAATCGATCCATCACGCCCGGCCCGCGATAGACGATCTCGCCCACCTCGCCGCGCGGAACATCGTTCATCTGACCGTCGACCACGCGGATCGACACGTTCCGGTCCGGCAGACCCACCGACCCGAGCTTGCGCAGCGAGTCCTCGTGGTTGAGCGACAGCCCCGAGGCCGTCGTCTCCGTCTGCCCGAATGCGGCCTGCGAGACCGCCTCCGGGAACGTCTCACGCAGTGCCGTCAGCAGCGCCTCCGTCGCAGGGGCTGCGCCCCAGCTGTAGAAGCGCAGGTCCACATCGCGCGGCGCTCGTCGCTGCTCATCGTTGATCAGCTGCCACTGAGCCGGAACCATGAAGGTGCGCGTCACACGGTGCTCTGCCATGACATCGAGCAGATGGCCCGCGTCGAACCCCGTCGACGCGGTGATCACGGAAGCCGCACCGTTGGCGATATTCGTCGTCATGACGTTGAATGCCGCGATGTGGAACATCGGGGAGGCGATGAGAACGGCGTCCCTGCCGGGCTCATATGCCCACGACGCGGACGAGCGCATCGTCGTGCTGAGGAAGTTCGAGTACGTGAGCACGGCGCCCTTGGGCCTGCCCGTGGTGCCCGAGGTGTACATGATCGCCTGATCGTCAGTCTCCGCGCACACCACCGGGTCAGGGATCGTCGTCTCGCCCGTCGGTGCGGCGAGTGCGTGGAGGTCCATGACCTGCACCGCGCTCCCGCCCTCCGCCACCGCCGCCTGGACGGTGGGCGTCCTGTCCTCGTCCGCGACGACGACCGCCGGCTCGCAGTTGCCGATGATGTAGGCGACCTCGCCGGCAGCAAGGCGGAAGTTCACCGGGACGATGATCGCACCCAGGTAGTTGGCCGCGTACGACGCGACGGGGAACTCCGCACAGTTTCCTGCCACCAGAGCCACCCGATCACCGCGCTGCACCCCGGCCGAGGCCAATCGTGCCGCCGCCTGCTGGACGCGCACCAGGAACGAGTCGAACGTGATCCGGGTACTGCTGTCGACCATCGCCGGACTGTCCGGCAGTTCGCGGGCATGTCGATACGCCGCCGCGATCGGCAGGTGGGTGCGGGAGAGCGCTAGCTCTGTGTTCACTGATCATCCTCCATTGGTGTCCATTGCTGTTCCGGGGCGGTGCTGCTCCGCTGCCTCTGTGAAGAGACGCTCGCCCAACGGCCTGAAATCGATGCTGCCCGGCTCGTACCACTCATCGAGCTCCGTCAGTCCGCCGTCGTCGGTGTACCCCAGCTCCTCGACGATTCCCGTCCACTTGTCCGCGAGTCCGTGCATCTGATCCCGGATGTCCTCGGGCAGACGGCCATCGGCGATGAGGTCGTCGACCAGCTCCTCCTGCTTCGCAACGAGGACGTCCAGTACTCACCGGAGCTCATGAGAGGCGAGAGGGGGACGGGCTCCAGATCCGCGAGGCCTGACGAGACAGTCCTCTTCCTCGTTCTCACGTTTGAACCCACTCCCTTGTGCGCACATGCTTCATCGGCGGACTGCCAGTCCTCATCAACTTAACAAGCGATCGTTCGGCATGTCCAGAGCTCAGGCGCCATCCCGGACCAGCAGTCAGGCTGCCGCGCCGGCTCGCCGCATCTACGTCAGGAAATACCGCAGGTTGTCGTCCACCAGGTCGACGGCCCTCTCCGCCTCCCCCGCTTCGATGAGGTCGATGAGCCTGTTCAGCTGCGCGGCGCTGTCGCGGTCGGCCTGCCGCGGCTTCTCCTCGTCGTGGGCGACGCGGCTCTGGTCGCGCAGGCGCAGTCCGATCGATGCTGCGCGCTCCCCCAGGCCACGGCTCAGGATCAGGAAGTGGAACCGGCGGTCGGCAGCGAAGAAGGACTTCCGATCCTCAGCCTCGGCGGCGACGACGGCATCGTCCGCAGCGGTGCGCAGATTCCTCACGAGGACCGGATCCCGCGCGTCGCACAGCGCCTGCACCGCGGGGGCGGCGAGCAGGAGGCGCAGGTGCAGGATCTCGTCGAGGTCCGCGCGGGTGACCGGAACCAGCCGGTATCCGCGGTTGGGGACGGCCTCGACCGTGCCGTCGGCGACGAGCGACATCATCGCCTCCCGGACAGGACTCAGTGACATGCCCAGGGTCTTCGCCAGCCCTGCGGCGGAGAAGATCCGGTCCTCCCCCAGATCACCCACTGCGATGGCGGAGCGGATCTCCTCGAGTGCGGTCTCTCGCAGCGACATCGTCGGCACCCCTCAGCTCTTGCGCGAACGTGTTCTCGGTCACTACAGTACATGTACTCGGTAATCGATTACCGAGTACCCGGATCGCAACGACGCGACCCGACACCGCGATGCGCTGGAGGTTCCCCCTCATGTCATCCCACGCCTCGGACCCGCTGCTCACCCCGTTCTCCATCGGCTCCGTCCGACTGCGGAACAGGATCGTCTCGACCTCGCACGAACCCGCGTACACGGACAACGGCATGCCCGCAGAGCGCTATCGCCGCTACCACGTGGAGAAGGCACGCGGCGGGGTGGGACTCACCATGATCGGCGGCTCCGCGATCGTCTCCCGCGACTCCCCTGCCGCGTTCGGCAACATCGACCTGAGCACGGACGAGGTGGTCCCCTGGCTGCGGAAGCTCGCGGACGAGGTCCACGACCACGGCACGAAGGTCATGATCCAGGTGACCCATCTGGGCGCCCGGTCCTCGAACTTCACCGGCGACTGGCTGCCGCTCGTCTCTGCGAGCCGGTACCGCGAACCCGCACATCGCGCCTTCGCGAAGGAGGCCGAGGACTGGGACATCGAGCGGATCATCGACGACTACGCCTCGGCGGCCCGCAGGGTGGCCGCCGGCGGAATGGACGGCCTGGAGCTGCAGCATTGGGGCCACCTCATGGACTCCTTCGTCTCCCCGCGGCTCAACCACCGCGAAGACGAGTACGGCGGATCGCTCGAGAACCGCCTGCGCTTCCCCCTGCGCCTCCTCGACGCGGTGCGGGCCGCAGTGCCGGACGACTTCGTCGTCGGAGTGCGGATGAGCATGGACGAGCTGCGAGAGGACGGGCTGGACAGCGACGACGCGATCGCGATCCTGCAGCGCTACATCGAGCACGGCGTCCAGTTCGTCTCCGTCACCGGCGGGCGCATCGAGAGCGACCGCGCGCTGGCGGAGGCGATCCCCGGCATGGGCACCCCGTCGGCCCCCTTCCTCGAACTCTGCCGCACGGTGCGAGCTGCGGTGTCCGTCCCGGTCCTCCACGCCACCCGCATCGCGGACGTCCCCACGGCGCGCCACGCGGTGGACGACGGGTGCGTCGACCTCATCGGCATGACCCGCGCGCAGATCGCGGACCCGTACCTCGTGGAGAAGCTGGCGGCCGGAGAGGAGGACGACATCCGCCCCTGCGTGGGGGCGAACGCCTGCCTCGACGCGATCTACGTGTCCGGGTCCGCGCACTGCATCCACAATCCCGCGACAGGACGGGAGGAGACGCTGCCGCAGCGGATCCGCACCCTGGGGCTCGCGCGGCGCTCGCGGCGCGTCGTCATCGTCGGAGCCGGACCCGCCGGACTCGAGGCCGCCAGGGTGTGCGCGATGCGCGGGCATGACGTCACACTGCTGGAGGCCTCCGATCGCCATGGCGGTCAGGTCGCGATCGCCGCCCGGTCGGAGCGTCGCAGGGACCTCATCGGGATCGTCGACTGGCGCCTGCAGCAGGCGCGGAAGAACGGTGCGGACATGCGGTTCAACGTGCTCGCGGACGAGGACACCGTCCTGGATCTGGAGCCCGACGTGGTCTTCGTCGCGACCGGCGGCATGCCGAACACGGAGGTCTGCGCGGGCGCGGAGCACGTGCTCGATGTCTGGGACGTCATGACGTCCCCGGTCGTCGCCGGCCAGCGGGTGCTCGTCTACGACGACAACGGCTCCTACTCGGCCCTCGACGCGGTCGAACGGCTGGCGCGCGCCGGCGCCGAGGTCGTCTACGCATCACCGGAGCGCACCATCGCGGTGGACGTCGGGTCGATGAACTCTCCCGCGTACCTGCGCTCGATGGCCGAGCACGGTGTCCCATCACGCCTGACGGAACGACTCATCGCAGTCGAGGAGACCGACGACGGGCTCCGCGCCACCCTGCGGAACGAGTACGCGGACACGGAGACCACGACCGACGTCGACGCAGTGGTGGTCGACAACGGCACCCTCCCCAACGACGAGCTCTACCGGGCGCTGAAGGCAGGCTCCCGCAATGGCGGGGCGATCGACTACGACGCCTTCGTCGATCCGCTGGGCACGCTGCGCGCGCAGGCGACGGCGGCGGTCACGGCGACAGCGGACGCCGAGGCCGAGGAGGAGGTCCCCGTCGGGAGTCTCCCCGACGCGCCGGGCTACGAGCTCTTCCGGATCGGCGACGCGACGACCAGCCGCAGCGTCCACGCCGCGATCCTCGACGCGCTCCGCCTGTCCCTGCTGATCTGACGCCACCACCAGCGCGCCCACACGCCCAGCAGCGCTCTCACACGTCCAGCAGCCCTCACACGTCCAGCAGCCCGCGCACGTCGTCGGCGGTCAGCACCCGGGAGAACGCCCCCTCCCGGACGCCGTCGCCGTCGTCCCACAGCGCGTCCGTCAAGGCGGTCTTGCGCTGCTGGAGATCGACCACCTTCTCCTCGATCGTGCCTGCGGCGACCATGCGATAGACCATCACGGAGGAGTCCTGGCCGATCCGGTGCACGCGGTCGATCGCCTGCTCCTCCGCGGCGGGGTTCCACCACGGGTCCATGAGGAAGACGTAGTCCGCCTCCGTGAGGGTGACGCCGAAGCCGCCCGCCTTGAGGCTCAGCAGGAACACCCCCGCCTCCCCCTCCCGGAAGCCCCGGATCACGTCGTCACGCCGCCTCGTCGTCCCATCCAGACGGGAATGCGCGACCCCGCGCTCCGTGAGCTCCTCCCCGATCCGGTCGAGGAACGACGTGAACTGGCTGAACACCAGCACGCGGTGCCGCTCCCCGAGCACGTGCTCGAGGTCCTCCATCAGCGCGTGGAGCTTCGAGGACATGACGCCCGCGTACTGCCCGTCATCGACGATCGACGGATCCAGCGCGAGCATCCGCAGCAGCGTGAGTGAGCGGAAGACGATGAAGCGTCCGCGGTCCATCCCCGGTTCGCGCACGTCGTCCAGCAGTCCCAGGACCTTCTTGCGCTCCCGCTGCAGCACCGCGTCGTACACCTTCCGGTGCTCCGGCAGCAGATCGACGGTGCGCACCTGCTCCTGCTTGGGCGGCAGCTCCTCCACCACCTGCTCCTTCGTCCGGCGCAGCACGAACGGGCGGATCCGGCGCTTGACCAGCGCGAGTCTGTGCGGTGCTGTGCCGTTCCCGATCGGCTTGGTGAAGTTCTCCCGGAACGCGACGGGTGACGGGAAGAGGCCCGGCGCCGTGAGCGACAGCAGCGCCCACAGGTCGTCGAGCGAGTTCTCCACAGGCGTCCCGGTGATCGCCAGGCGGAAGGGTGCCCGGACACGGGCGAGCGCGTCATACACCTGCGTCGAGCGGTTCTTCGCGAACTGCGCCTCGTCGATGACGAGTCCGGCCCAGGGCAGGGCGGCGTAGTCGTCGGCGTCCAGTCGCAGGCGCGCGTAGGACGTGACGACGACGTCGGCGTCCCGCACCTCATCCGCGAGCCTCGTCTTCCGCGCCGCGCGGGTCGCCTCGATCACCCGCACGTCGAGCCCCGGCGCGAACCTGGCCGCCTCGCCCTGCCACACGCCCACGACCGAGGCCGGAGCCACGACGAGGAACGGGACAGCGGCGTCGGACGCCGCTTCGCGCGCCCGCACGATGAGGGCGAGCGCCTGGACCGTCTTGCCGAGCCCCATGTCGTCGGCGAGGATGCCGCCCAGCTCGTTCTCGTACAGGAAGCTCAGCCATGCGTACCCGTCGGACTGGTATCCGCGCAGGTGGGCGGCGAGTCCGACCGGTGGATCGGGCTGCGGGATCTCGTCGAGGTCCCGCAGTGCGCCCACCGTCTGCCGCCAGGCGATGGCCTCGGCGGACGAATCCGCGGCGTCGACGAAGTCCTCCCACAGGCTCACCTGGAAGCGGGAGATCTTCGGCGCACGGGGATCCCACTCCCCCAGCTCCTCGGCACGGGCGATGAGTTCCTTGAGCCGGTCGAAGGCCGGATGGTCCAGTGCGAGGAACGACCGGTCCGGCAGCAGGATCCTCCTCCGCCCCTCGGCCAGGGCCCGGAAGAGCGTGGCGAACGGGATCGAGCGCCCGGCGACCGTCACCTCGAAGCCCAGGTCGAACCAGTCCCGCGACTCCGTCTCCTCGCTGGTCACCCGGACGGTGGGCGGTTCCGTCAGCTCGCGGTAGTCCGGCCGGGCGCCGCTCACCTCGACGCGGACGCAGTCCAGCTCCTCGAGCCGCGGCAGCACACGGACGGTGAAGGAGGCGGTGTCCACACCCCTCAGATCCTCCCGCTCCGCAGTGCCGGCGCCGGGCCAGTGCAGGGCGGCACGGTCGCGGACCACGGCCTCGGCGGCGGTGTCCCGGCCGGCCGCCTCACCGCTGGTGATCGGGTACTCCCGGCGAGGTCCGGAGTAGGACCAGGACCAGTGGAGCTCGGCATCGTCCCTCTCGCCGAAGACCACGAGGAGCGCGAGCCGCGGTGGCTGCACCTCCGGCAGCTCGACCGTCTCATCCAGGCTGGTGACCGGCGCGACCGAGCGGAGGACCGGGAAGAACTCGTGTGTGAATTCCTCCGCATCCCCGGCGTCCACGACCAGGGGCTCATGCCGGCGCATGAGGTCGACCTCGTGCGCGGGGATGGGCCGATCGACGGGGGCGAGCACCAGCTCCAGGTCCGCGCCCGGATTCGTGAGCTCTCCGTGCAGGCCCGCGAATCCGTGGCTGCCCACCAGACTGAACGCGCTGACGGGCCGGTCATCGATCGCCAGCTCCGGTTCGACGTGGATCCGATCGTGGGCGTCTCGGCGGAGGTCGAAGCGCTTGATCGCGGAGTCCCCCCGGGTGACGCGGGTGACGAGTCCACCGCCCACGAGCGCGACACCGGCGGAGGTGAGGCGGTCGAGCAGCGTCCACAGGAGCGGGCTGGGATAGCGGTCCAGCCGCAGCACGCCGGCGTCGCCCGGGTTCAGGTTGCGGTCGTCGCGGGAGAGCCTGTTGATCTGGTCGAGGAGCGCGCGCACGGGAGCGTCCGGCCCGCGGCCGTGCTGGGCGAAGGACCGCCAGGTGAGGCCTCCGCGGCGGAACGTCCCCGGCCGCGCGCCCTCTTCGAGCGGCCGGACTCCGACGAACCACGGATCACCGGCCTCGAGCCGAGCGCGATCGAGCGCCTCGAGGGTGGAGGAGTAGAACCATCCGCGCGCATCGTCCGCGTAGAGCTCGAACGACAGGGCATAGCGGGTCCCCGGTTCGTCCTGCGTCGCGGCACGGCTGAGAGGAGCGAGCAGGCGCTTCCATTCGGGCTCGCGCATCAGGCTGCCGACCGCACCCGCTCCACCAGGCGCTCCAGCGCCGCGCCGACACTGACGGGGTCCTCCAGGGGTGGGGTGTGACCGACGGACTGATCGACGACGACACGTGCCGCAGGGAACACGTCCCGCCACGCCGCCGCGTCGTCCGGGGAGCGCTTGGGGTCGAGGCCGCCGTGCAGCACCTCGACCGGCAGGCGCGGTCGGGTGCCGCGCGTGCGGAGGTCGGTCGCCGCCTGATCGGCCAGGACCTCGACCGCGGGCGCTCCACCCACACGGCGGGCGTAGGCGACCATCGCCTCGATCCACTCCTCCGGGCTGTCCTCCGGGACATTGCGCCGGGCATGGCGGATGAGCACCTCGTCCGACACCGGGTCGGCGAGCTCGTCGAGCATGCCCGCAACCGTCGCGTGTCCGCGCATGTCGGGTCCTGAATCGATGAGGACGAGACCTCTCACCTGGTCCGGGAACGCGAAGGCCGCAATCGCTGCGATCGCACCGCCCGTCGAGTGTCCGACCAGCACGCAGGGGGCACCACCGGCAAGCCCCACGGCGTGCGCCGCGGCGTTCAGGAGAGTGCACGGCTGTGCGTTCTCCATCCAGGCCGCACCGACGCCGCTGCTCCCCAGCGGCACGGGCACATCCGCGAACACGTCCGGGCTCACGTGGGTGCCGGGGATGAAGACGGTGGTGAGATCGCCTGCGGTCACGGTTCGATCAGGATCCCGTCTTCGTCGGCCCACAGCTTCTTCCCGGGCGTGAACGTCACGCCGCCGAACTCGACCGGCACGTCCTGCTCACCGACCCCGTCCTTCGCGGACTTCCGCGGGTTGGACCCGAGTGCCTTGATCCCGAGGTCGAGCTCCCGCAGCGCCGTCCGGTCCCGGACAGCGCCGTGGATGACGACGCCCGCCCAGCCGTTCTCCACCGCCGAGGCCGCGATCAGGTCTCCCATGAGAGCGGACTCGAGTGAGCCTCGGCCGTCGATGACGAGCACCGCGCCCGCACCCGGTGTCGCGAGCAGGGACTTCACGAGTGCGTTGTCGCGGAAGCACCGAATGGTCCGGATGGGGCCCGCGAAGGCCCGTCGTCCGCCCAGATCCTGGAACTGCTGGGTGCACGAATCGAGCGCATCGCCCCGTTCGTCGTAGAGGTCTGCCGTGATGACGTCCTGCGCGTTCTCCATGACGCCAGGGTACCGATCGGCCGCAAGGTCACGTGACCCCGATCATGTTCCCCATGGGACGATGGGCGTGGAATACGGAGGCTCTGCGCGAGGTTCTCAGTTGATAGTTGAACTACGTGGTTGACGGACGAGCCCGACGCCCCAGGAGGCTGCCATGAGCAACGTCGAAGCCCACCCGGCCGAGGTCCTCTGCCGGAGCGAGGGCCTGCCGGGGCCCGACTCCGCGTGCGCCGACGGTGTCCCGGTCGAGCTCATCACCTCACGCGAGGTCCCACTGGGAGGCCCGCGGGCCATGCTGGTGCGCAGGACACTGCCCCAGCGGCAGCGCTCCCTGATCGGCGCGTGGTGCTTCGTCGACCACTTCGGGCCCAGCGATGTCCGCGACACGGGCGGAATGGACGTCGCCCCGCACCCCCACACGGGGCTGCAGACGGTCAGCTGGCTGTTCGAGGGCGCGGTCGCGCACATCGACTCCGGCGGCGGCGTCGGCACCGTCCTGCCCGGGGAGATCAACCTCATGACCGCCGGCACCGGCATCTGCCATTCGGAGACGTCGACGGATGGGACGACGACGCTCCACGGCGTACAGCTGTGGCTCGCGCTGCCGGACGCCGTCCGGAACAGTCTGGGGCGCGCGTTCGAGCACTTCGAGCCGCAGCCGGTGGCGCTGGACGGCGGAACCGCCCTCGTCTTCATCGGTTCGCTGCTGGGCGAGGACTCGCCGGTCAGCGTGTACTCGCCGCTGGTCGGGGCGGAGCTGCGCCTGGAGGCCGGCGCGGTCCTCGATCTGCCCGTGGATGCGGCGTTCGAGCACGGACTCCTCGTGGATTCCGGCGACGTCGCTCTCGAAGGCGTCGCACTCACCCCCGGCACTCTGGGCTACACCGGGATCGGCAGCGAGCGCCTGCGCATCGCGAACACCGGCACCGGTCCCGCACGCCTCATCCTCATCGGCGGTGAGCCGTTCGAGGAGGAGATCGTCATGTGGTGGAACTTCATCGGCCGCGATTCGGATGAGATCGCGCAGTACCGCGCGCAGTGGCAGGAGGAGGATGACCGGTTCGGACGGGTCGAGGGCTATGTGGGCCACGGCGGTCCCGGACGCGACCCGGACGGCCGCTCGCGCCTCCCTGCACCCACACTCCCGAACGTCCGCATGCGCGCGCGGAAGAACCCCCCGCCGCACGTCCAGGACAGCTCGACGAACAGCGATACGAGGAGCGGATCATGACCGACCAGCAGCTCACGGACAAGACCGGCGCAGCCGTCACAGTGGCACTCGACCAGGAGCGGCGCGCGTATGCCATCACCCTCGACAGCGGCGAGGTGGCGGGGCGGACCTTCTTCACCCCGGCCTCGGCGACGGAGGACTCCGGCGGAGCCGAGGAATGGATCTTCTTCCACACCGAGGTCGATGACTCGTTCGGCGGCCGCGGGCTGGGCGGCATCCTCGTCGGGCAGGCGATGGCCGATGTCGCGGAACGCGGCGTGACCGTCGTGCCGCTGTGCCCGTTCGTGAAGGGCTGGCTCGAGAAGAATGAGGACGCGTACGCCTCGCAGGGCGGCACCGTCCGCAGGGCGGGGCCCTCCGACGTCGACGCGGCACAGGCCGCCTCGAAGGGAGCATGAGCGTGACGACGACGCAGAACACGGCGGTGCACACCGCCGCGGGTACGGCGACGGACGCTGACCCGGGGGTCCCGAAACGCCGACCGTTCATCGACAAGGAGCATCCGGACGTGCAGAAGGCCCTGGTGAAGGCGTCCACCGCCTCCCGCACCGCTTCCAAGGGCGCGGGGCTGGGCGACGACACGATCGAACTGGTCAATATGCGGGTCTCGCAGATCAACGGGTGCCTCACGTGCCTGAGCCTGCACGCACCCCGCGCCCGCGCCGCAGGCGTCACGCAGCAGCAGTTGGACGTGCTGCCCGCCTGGCGCGACGCGATGACCGTGTATTCGGGTGTGCAGCGTGCGGCACTCCTCATCGCGGAATCCCTCACGGTCATCGACACGAGCCAGGACCGGGATGCGATCGTCGCGCAGGCTTCTGCGCATCTCACCACGGAGCAGATCGCCGCAGTGGAGTGGACCGCGGTCATGATCAACGCGTTCAACCGCGTCTCGATCGCGAGCGGCCACCCCGCCCTCGCCGCGAAGGGCTGACGGGAAGGGGTCGCGCCCGATCAGCGGCCGCGTGGACGCTGCGGGCCAGCCGCGTGGACGAGGGGGCCAGCCGCCGCTCGCAGCGCTGCGAGCGCCACGTTCCAGGGGATGCGCTCCTGCTCGAGCCGCACATCGCCTTCGCTGCGCACCCGGGCGAGCGCGATCGTCACCTGCTCCGTTCCCGGCCCATCGCCCTCGCACCCTCGCACATGCCCGCCGAGGGGCCACGACCGCCGAGGGACGGCCTTATGGTTCGGGGGACGGGCGCAATCACCCGTCCCCCGAACCATAAGGCCGTCCCTCGCGAGGAGAGAGCCGCCGCGCTCATCAGCAGACCCCACTTGTGAAGAGGGTCGGCGGGATGCCGGGTGTCACCACCGACTCGACGGATCGCCGGCGCGAGAACGGCGTCCTCGACCAGCCACTAGTCGAACCTCTGCAGGTCTCACTCCTCGGAGAACAGCGCTTTCTCCACCGCCTCCGAGATGTGCCCGGAGCCCACGAGCCCCAGCCCGCCGTCGACGGTGTACTGGGAACCCGTGACGTAGGCGCCCAGCGGGCCGGCCAGCACCGCCGCCATCGCGCCGACCTCCTCCGTCTCCGCATAGCGCCCCAGGGGCACCGCGCGCTTCCACATGTCATCGCCGGTCGGGCCGGCCAGTCGGGTCATGCCCTCTGTGCCCGCTACTGGTCCGGGCACCAGTGAGTTCGACCGGATGCCGTGCTCGCCCCACTCGACCGCCAGATCCTGCATGAGCATCTCGATGCCGGCCTTCGCCGCACCGACGTGCGCCTGGTACTTCGTCGCTTTGAACGCCTGGCTGGCGGAGATGAACAGGATCGAACCTCGTGTCTTCTGCAGCGACGGGAACGTGGCCTTCGCCGCGTGGTACGCCCCCATGAGGTCGATGTCCACGACCGTGCGGAACGCGTTGGAGCTCATCTCCTCCGCCTTCGCGAAGAAGTTCCCCGCCGCACCGGCCACGGTGATGCTGATGTCGCCCAGCTCGGACACCGCATGGTCGACGGACGCCTGGAGAGCCTCGGGATCGCGCACGTCAGCCGCCTTGTAGGCGACCTGCGCGCCCATCCCGCGCAGCTCCTCGGCGGCGCCGGCCAGCCGCTCTTCGGTGCGACCGCAGAGCGCGACCGCCGCACCGCAGCGGGCGAACGCCCGGGCGATGCCCAGGTTGATCCCCGAACCGCCTCCCGTAATGAATGCGACGTGCCCCTCGAGCATCGTGGAAGAGAGGTGTCCGATCGGGTCGTGCGCTGATGGCTCTGTCGCTGATGCCGCCGATTCTGCCGATGCCGCTGGTGATGTGCCGGTCATGGTGGTCCTTCCGCAGTGTGCGTCAGATGCGCCCCTCGCCCTCCGGCCACGTCGCCGGTCAGCGCAGTGCCGTGTGCCTCATCGCTCCACGCGGCTTCGCGCGGCATCGGAGAGCACACCCAGCACCACGGCTCGCACCTTCTGCTCCACATACTCGTCGACGGAGAGCCTCTGCGCATGGACGTACCAATGTGTGAGAGCGCAGGTGTGCGCGGGCACCAGGAAGCCGTCGGCGAAGCAGCTTCGCCCTCTCCGCCCGTCCGGCCTCGCCCTCTCCTGCGCCCTATTCGAAGTACCGCCGGATGTTCCCCACGAGCATGGTGTCGATCTGCTCGTCCGTCACGCCGCGCTCACGCAGTGCGGGGAGGACGTCTTCCGTGATGTGGCGGTAGTTCCACGTGGGCACGGCCTGCTTCTTCGCCTCCGGATCGAACCAGTCGATGAAGCAGGCGGCATCGTGGGCGAGCACCATCCGATCGGCGTATCCGTCCGCTGCCAGCTGTGCGACGGTGTCGACCCGGCCTGCGAAGGGCAGCAGCACGTCGAGTCCGAAGCGGTCCATGCCCAGGAGGGATCCGGCGTCCGCGACCTCCTTGAGGTAGTCGAGGTCCGTCGAATCCCCCGAGTGACCGATGACGACTTTCGTGAGATCGGCACCTTCTTCCCGCAGGACTCGCTGTGCGTCCAAGCCGGAGCGCGTGTGGGGATTCGTGTGGACCGTGATGGGGGCTCCGGTGCGCACATGCGCCTGTGCCACCGCCCGCATCACACGCTCGACTCCGGGGGTCATGCCCTGTTCCTCGATCGCGCATTTGAGGAACGCCGCCCGCACGCCGGTGTCCGCGATCCCCTCCGTCAGATCCTTGACGAACAGCTCCGTCAGCGGCTCCGGCTGATCGAAGAGCAGCCCCGGGCCGGTGTAGTGGAACTGGAACGGGATCTCGTTGTAGGTGTACAGCCCCGTGGCGACGACGATGTTGAGGTCGGTCCGCTCGGCGATCCGCTGGATGCGCGGGATGTACCGGCCCAGGCCCAGAACGGTGGGGTCCATGATCGAGTGGATCCCCAGTCCCTTCAGCTCATTGAGGTCTCGCACCGCCAGATCGATCATCGCCTCCTCGTCCCACTCCTGGTAGTTGAGGCGATACTCCTCGCCCAGGACGAACACGTGCTCGTGCGCGTAGGTGCGCCCCAGCTGTCCGCTGTCGATCGCGCCCCTCACCGTCTCCACCGTCGCCATCTTCGGCCTCCTTCCGACGTCGCCGTCGAACGTCGTCACCACTCAGTGACGTGTCACCGCTCTGTGACCCATAGCACGATCGTAGCCCCAAGCTCGGGCACACCGGAGGATGTCACCTGCACACAGCAGTGCGCCACATATACATCCGGGGATGCCACTTCACACCTGTGCCTCGCCTGAGCGCTGCGCGACCTCCACCAGATCCCCTGCCGCCCCGGTCAGACGTCGCGGCCCTCTCCACACCGCAGTGAATGAACGGCGCACGCCATCGCCCGCGATCGGCACGCGCAGGAGCTCTCCCGAGTCCAGCTGCGCACGCACCGCCAGGGCACTGAGCACCGCCGGGCCCGCGCCGGATGCGACCGCGATCCGCACTGCGGCGTTGCTGCCCAGGACCATCGCGGGCGGCGCCAGCGGACTGTCGCCCACGACGGCCTCGAGAGCCTCCCGGGTGCCGGAGCCGCCCTCCCGCACGACCAGCGCAGTCGCGGCGAGCTCGTCCAGCCCCACCGGTTCGGTCCGCTCAGCCCACGGATGATGCGCCGCGATGACGAGGATCAGTTCGTCATCGCCGACGACGCGCGCATGGACGTCGCGGGGGACGTGCGGAGTCTCGACGAACCCCACGCGCAGCCGGCCCTCGCGCACGTCGTCGATCACATGCGTCGAGTTCTCCACCTCGAGGTGGACATGGGTATCCGGAATGCGCCGACGCAGCTCCGTGAGCCAGACGGGCACGAGGTGCTCGGCGATCGTCATGCTCGCGCCCACGCGCAGTTCCGGCGCGTCCTCGTCACGGGACGTCCGCAGCCATTCCGTGAAGTGGTCTGCGGCGGCGAGCAGCTCACGGGCATGTGCGGCGTAGACCAGGCCTGCCGGGGTCGGACGCGACCCCCGCGGGTGCCGATCGAGCAGAGGGGCCGCCGCCTCCGCCTCGAGGCGCGCGATGAGCCGACTCGCATTCGGCTGGTGAAGGCCCAGGCGTCGCGCCCCCGCACCCAGGCTGCCCTCGTCCACGACCGCGACGAAGAGGGCGAGCGCCTGCAGATTCGGCGGTCCGGGCGAATACTCCAATGACATATCACAATGATATGCACCAGTGCTGTTTCCCCGTCTACCGGTGTCACCGCGCGCTTGGCAGAGTCGCACCCATGCACGCATCCACCCCGACTCCATCCGCTGTTCCGACTCCCGGGAGAGCGTCGAGCGACCCGTCGGCAGTGCGCGCACCGACCCGCCTCCCCGGCCTCGTCCTCTGCACTGCCGCAGCGCTCATCGCGTACGCTGCGGGGCAGTTTCTGCCGGGCATGAGCCCGCTCATCCTCGCGATCCTCGGTGGGATCATCGTGGCGAACCTCGTCCCCCTCCCGGAATCCACAGCTCCCGGAATCGCATTCTCCGCGAAGCCGGTGCTGCGTGCCGGCATCGTGCTCCTGGGCCTGCAGGTGGTGCTGGGAGACATCGTCGGGCTCGGGTTCGGAGTGATCGCGGTCGTCCTCGGCATCGTCGCCGCCGGGATCGTCGGAACGATCGCGATCGGCAGAGCATTGGGCCTGTCGCCGGTGCTCAGCGTGCTCGTGGCCTGCGGCTTCTCGATCTGCGGAGCCGCTGCGGTCGGGGCCGTCGCCGGTGTCGTGGATCCGAAGCAGAAGCACGCCCAGGACGTCGTCACCGCCGTCGCGCTGGTCGTCCTCTTCGGCACCCTCATGATTCCACTGCTGCCGCTGACCGCCAGCCTCCTCAACCTCGACAGCACCACGGCCGGCCTCTGGGCCGGCGGGGCGATCCACGAGGTCGCACAGGTCGTCGCGGCCGGCGGCGTGCTGGGCGGCGGAGCGCTGGCCATCGCGGTCATCGTCAAGCTCGCCCGGGTCCTCATGCTGGCGCCCGTCATCGCGATCCTGAGCGTGCGAGAACGCCGCCGTGCCGCCACAGCCGAGGTCCGGGCCCCCGCCGGCGCCGAGGCCTCCGCAGCCTCCGACGCCACCGCCCCGACGGCACAGCTGCCGCCGATCGTCCCGCTGTTCGTCGCAGGCTTCCTCACGATGGTGGTCGTGCGCTCGTTCGTGCCCGTGCCGGAGGTCGCACTGGATGTCGCCGGTGTCGCCCAGACCCTGCTGCTGTCGGCTGCGATGTTCGCCCTGGGCTGCGGCGTGAAGGTGCGAGCGCTCGTGCAGGTCGGCCCGAGGCCCTTCGTCCTCGCAGCCCTCTCGACGATCCTCGTCGCCTCACTTGCGCTGACGGGCATGCTCCTGGTCGGCTGACCGCAGCTCGTCGGCTGAACTCGGCTGGTCGGCCAGACTCATCTCGTCGACCAGACTCATCTCGTCGGCGGGACCCCGCAGCTCACGGCACGAAGCGGAGCGGTTCCACGGCGGCGTTGTGGGTATCGCGCAGGTGAGCGCGCAGGGACTCCGCGAAGAGCGCGACGTCGCCGGACCGCAGCGCCTCGATCAGCGCGCGATGCTCCGCGAGCATGGCCATGCGGCGCTCAATGAGCCGCGTGCCCTGCCGAAAGAGCATGAAGCGGCGTCGATCGGCCAGACGATCGCTCATCTCCAGCAGGACCGCGCTGCCGCCCGCTTCGACGAACATCCGGTGGAAGCCGGTCGTGTGGTCGATGAAGACCGGGAGGTCACCATCCGCCAGAGCGGTCTCCTGCGCCTCGACCGACTCCTCCAGCCGCGGCAGCAGGCGCTCGATCGTCGCCGTCGTCGCCCGCTGCACCGCAGCGGACTCGAGCATGTACCTGGCATCTGCGATCTCTGCGATGTCGCGCTCGCTCAGACCATTCACCAGCGCCCCGCGCTTGGGGTAGATCGTCACCCACCGCTCCTCCTGCAGCCGCGCCAGAGCGGCGCGCACTGGAGTACGGCTCATCCCCAGATGCTGGGCGAGCCCGGCCTCACCCAGCATCTGCCCGGGAGCGAACCCGCCCTCGAGGATCGCATCACGAAGGTGCCGGTACGCACGCCCGGCAGCTGACGAATCGTCGGTGCCCACCTGTCCACTCCCCTTCGTGCAGTCCCCTCGGGCATGTAGTATCCATCTTGTATCCTAGATGACGACGACAAGGACGGCGACGGTGACGTCACAGAAGACCGCTCTGGCCAAGCTGTTCACAGCCCAGCTCTTCGCCGGCGCGGGGATCGCTTCCGGCTATGCCGTGGGCGGCCTGCTCGCAGAGCAGATCACGGGCAGGACGGCCATGGCCGGCTTCGCGCAGATGAGCGTGATCCTGGGAGCCGGCCTCGTCGCCTATCCCCTGTCCACCCTGGCGGCGCGGTTCGGCAGGCGCACCGCGCTGACGCTGGGGTTCGGAATCGGCACGCTGGGTGCCGCGGTGGTCCTCATCGGTGTCGCCGTGGGCCTCCTGCCGCTGTTCATGGTCGGGATGATGCTGTGCGGCTCCTCCACCGCCGCGGGTCTCCAGGCCCGCTATGCCGCATCGGACACCGCGAATCCCGCGAAGCCCGGGCAGGCGATGTCGATCGTCATCTGGGCGACGACCGTCGGATCCGTGCTGGGGCCCAACTTCACGGAGCCGGGCTCGCGGCTGGGCGAGCTGCTCGGCATGAATCCGCTGGCAGGGCCGTACGTCATCTCGATGGGCTGTTTCCTCCTCGCAGCGACCGCAGCCTTCACCCTCACACCGGAGCGTCGTGCAGTCAGCAGTCCTGCGTCTGCACAGGAGACGACTGCGCGCTCCGCACCCCACGACCGCCCCCGGCTCGGCGAGGCCCTCCGCTACCTGCTCCGACAGCCCGTGGCCCGCTACGCCGTCATCACCGTCATCACGGGGCAGATGATCATGACCAACGTCATGGTGATGACGCCGGTCCACATGGACCACCAGCACTTCGACCTCACAGCCGTGGGCATCGTCGTGAGCATCCACATCATGGGAATGTACGTCTTCTCCCCCGTCTTCGGCTGGATGTCCGACAGGTGGGGCCCCGGCAGCGTCATCACCTCGGGAGCAGTCGTCTATGCCGTGACCGTCGCACTGGGGATCTATGACTCGCTGCTGCCGACATCGAACTTCGTCATCCTCAACATCGCGCTCTTCCTGCTGGGCGTCGGCTGGTCCATGTTCCTCATCGGCGGGTCGTCCCTGCTCGTGAAATCGGTGAGCGACCGCATGCGGGTGCCGCTGCAGGGCATGTCCGATTCCGCGATGAATCTGGGCGGCGCACTCATGGCAGCGTTCGCGGGCACCGCGCTCCAGGTGGGAGGGTTCTTCCTCATCAACGCGCTCGCAGGAGTCGTCCTGCTCGTCAACATCCTCTTCGCCCTGCTCGCCCGCCGGCGGTCGCGCGCTGAACATCAATCGGAGGAGACGACGCCTGCAGCAGTCCGGCAGCTCGCCCGCGACCTCGACTGAGCCGGTCAGCCGGTCGAGTCGCCCGCCCGCTGCAGGATGGCTTCGGCGAATGCCAGGTCCTGGAGTGCGAAGCCGGAGCTGTCGAACACCGTGATCTGTTCGGCGTCGGCACGGCCCGGGGCCGCCCCGGTGAGAACGGCGCCCAGGGCGGTGACGGGGGCCTCGGGTGCGGCGTGCGAGAACTCGCCGATCGCCCGCGCCTGGTCCGGCAGGTCACAGAAGAGGGCACCGCGCTCGTAGAGACCCGCCGCCAGCTCCTGCTTGCCGGAGCCGTCCGCGCCCATCGCCGAGACGTGGGTGCCCGGCCGCACCCAGTCGGCCTCGATGACGGGGGATTTCGCATTGGTCGCGGTGACGACGACGTCGGCCCGCCGGACGCCGGCCTCGATCGAGGTCGCCTCGATCGTCACGCCGACCGTTCCCCCGTCCGCCGCCGAGGTGCCCAAGACCTCGCGCAGCTCCGCCGCCCTCGCCTCGGCGGCCACAGGACGGCGACCCGCGACGAGCACGCGCTCGAAGTCCCGCACGCGGAACGCCGCACGTGCCTCGTAGAGAGCCTGGTGGCCCGTGCCCACGACGGTGAGCACACGGGCGTCTTCGCGGGCAAGGGTCTGCACTGCGAGCGCGTCGGCCGCGGCGGTGCGGAAGCCGTTGCCCGCAGCGGCCTCGACGACGGCTCGGATCCGTCCGGTCTCCGGATGCAGGAGGATGACCGACGATCCGTGGTTTGACAGTCCGTGGACGTCATTGCCGGGCCAGTAGCTGCCGATCTTGATGACGGCGGACGTCCCGCTCGAGCCGGATTTCACAGTGAAGCGATGGCCGATGCCCGTCATGGGCGCGACCACGACGGGGTAGACGGTTCCGTCCGTCACAGCGGCGATGAAGGCCTCCCGAGCCGATTCCAGCGCGAGCGCCTCGTCGACCAGCTCCCGCGACACCGCCTCATCGACCACACGGATCGTCATCCCGGCCTCCTCCATGCCCAGCGTATGAATGCAGTCCGAAGACTGCCGTCCGAAGACTGCCTATGCTGACCCTAGGCGATGCGGCTGGCAGGCCGCGGCCGGGCGATGCCTGACCTCTCCGTCTCACGCTGACGTCGTCGTCGCGGACCGGAGACGGTTCCATTTCCGAGCGCGAGGCAATACGATGCATGCCAAGGTGCTGGAACGGACGATCACCAACGACGGTGATCACCTGACGACCACTGATGACCGCCTCGGTCGCGGTCTGTGGGACCAGCGCTCGCGGCCAACGGCTGCAAGACGACCAATCCCGATCACGGGAAGGTGCAGCGATGCTGCTGACCCAAGGATCCTCAACCGACATCGGCGCCGTCGCGAATGCACCCCTTCTGTGGGTGCTGGCTCTGGCAGTGATGGGCGTCGTCGCGCTGCAGTCGATCATCTACATGGGCGCCGTCCGCAAGAACGCGGCAGCGGCGGACATGAGCCAGGCCGAGGTGCGCAAGGCCTTCCGTGCGGGCGGCGTCGCCGCGATCGGCCCCTCACTGGCCGTCGTGCTGGTGGCCGTCGCGCTGCTTCCCCTCTTCGGCACCCCACCGATCCTCGTCCGCATCGGGCTGATCGGTTCGGCCGCGACTGAGGTCGCATCGGCCGAGGTCGCAGCCAGGTCGATGGGCTCCGGACTGAGTGGCGGAGAATACGACGTGGACGTCTTCGTCGTCGCGTTGACGGCGATGAGTCTGTCGGGCGCCATGTGGATGCTGGCCACCCTGATCATGACGCCGCTGCTCAAGCGCGGATCGGCCAAGCTGACCGAGGTGAATCCGGCGCTGATGTCGATCGTGCCGAGCGCCGCACTGCTGGCCGCGTTCGCCGCACTGACTCTGACGGAGTTCCCGAAGTCTGGGACTCACATCATCGCCGTGGCCGCGTCCGCGGTCACGATGGGCATCTGCCTGGCGATCGCCAAGGCCGCCGATATCAACTGGCTCCGCGAATGGGCCCTGGGCTTCGCGATCCTCGTCGGTCTCTTCTGCGCCTACTTCGCCCACAACTCCGGCCTGGGCGCCGCCTGATCGAGGAGGGACGATGAGTACGGATATCGCCGCGCTCGACGCCGCGTACACCAAGACCACCGACCGCTGGGGCAGGATCACACTGCTGCTGGGGCTGCTGATCGCGACCTCGGTGCCCTTCTACCTGCTCTTCACCGTCGATCTCAACATCACAGCAGGAAACGTCATCGGCGGGTTCCTCGCCGTGGCTGCCGTCTACGGAGTCTTCTGGGTGGTCGAGCCGCTGACCTACTATCCGATCCTCGGCCCGGCAGGCATGTATCAGGCCTTCATGATCGGCAACATCTCCAACAAGCTCCTCCCGTCGGCGATCGTGGCGCAGTCGACGATCGGGGCGAAACCGGGTACCAAGAAGGCGGAGTTCGCCGCCACCGCCGCGATCTGCGGAGCAGCCCTCATCCACGTCATCTCGATGCTGCTGCTGGTCGGGATCCTCGGAAGCTGGCTCGTGTCGATCACACCGCCGGGCATCACCGAGATCGCGCAGAACTACATCCTGCCGTCGATCCTCGGCGGCGTCACAGTGCAGCTGATCGCCACACTCAAGCAGGTGCGGGCAACCGTCATCGCGTTGTCCGCCGCAGCACTCGTGGTGTTCGTGCTGCTGCCCCTCGTTCCGGTGCTGGGTGCCGTGGGCATCGCGCTGGCGGTGATCATCACGATCATCGCCACCTGGCTCATGCGGCCCGCGAGCATGCGAGGCCCCGGCGGTAGAGGCCCCGGCAGCACGGGAGACGGCGAGCAGTCCTCGGGCGGTCAGGTGGGGATCAACTGAACCGAGAACCGTCCGCCCACCCGCCCGTCCGCCTCAGTCGGCGACCTGTTCTCCCGCCTCCTGGTCCTCCGGCTTCTGGATGAAGAAGGAGAGGACGACGGGGAGGATCGCGATGCATGCCGCGATGAGGAACGCGGCACGCGCACCCGGAGCGGCGGCATCCGCGGCGGGCAGCCCTGCTGCCTCACCCGAATGCAGTGCGGCGGAGTAGACCGCCACGAGGAGTGCGGTGCCTGCGGCTCCACCGACCTGCTGGAGGGTGTTGAGCACCGCAGAACCGTGCGAGTAGAGGTGTCGCTGGAGCGAACCGAGTGATGCGGAGAACAACGGCGTGAACGATGCGGCGAGGCCCAGAGACATCACGCTCTGGACCACGACCAGCGTCCACGTGGGTGTAGCGGTGCCGACGGTCGAGTACACGAACATCGCCGCGGCGATCATGATGGTGCCCGGAACGAGCAGCACACGCGGTCCGCGCGCGTCGTAGATCCGGCCCATGAGCGGACCCAGCAGACCCATGAGGAGCGATCCCGGCAGCAGCACCATGCCGGACTGCGCCGCGGTGAGGCCGGCGACGGTCTGGAGGAACAGAGGCAGCAGCGAGAAGGTACCGAACATCGCCAGGGCGACGATCGCCATCATGATGACGGACAGCACGTAGTTGCGCGACCGGAAGACCCGCAGGTCCAGCAGTGCGCGCTCCCTCTTCTGCAGGGACAGCTGCCGCCACACGAACACGACCAGGACCACGAGGCCACCGGCGATGGCGCCCCACCCGATGAGCTGGACGGCCGAACCGGCATCATCGGTGCTCGCTCCGCCGAACTGGCTGAGGCCGTACACGATCCCGCCGAACGCCAGTGCGGACAGCAGGATGGACGACACATCGATCGGCGCGCTGGTCGACTCGCCCAGGTTGGTCATCCACTTCGCGCCGAGACCCAGGGCGACGAGCGCGATCGGCAGGACGATGCCGAACAGCCACCGCCATCCGAGGTTGTCGAGGACGATGCCGGACATCGTCGGTCCGATCGCGGGGGCGAGCGAGATGACGAGGCCCACGCGGCCCATCATGCGTCCGCGCGAGTGCGCGGGCACGACGTTCATCATGGTCGTCATGAGCAGTGGCAGCATGATCCCGGTGCCGGCGGCCTGCACGACGCGGCCCGCCAGCAGAGGGAGGAACCCGGATGCGACCAGGCAGAGCGCGGTGCCCGCAGAGAAGGTGGTCATCGCTGCCAGGAACACCTGGCGGGTCGTGAATCGCTGGAGGACGAAGCCGGTCGTCGGGATGACGACTGCCATGGTGAGCATGAAGGCGCTCGTGAACCACTGTCCCTGCTCGGGCGGAATGTCCAGGGAGACGTTGAGCTCCGGGATGGCGATGGCCATCGTCGTCTCGTTGAGGATCGCCACGAAGGCGGCGATGAGCAGGAGCCAGATGACGCGCATGCCCGCGGGATCGATGTCATCGTTGCGCGACACTGCGCGCATGCTTCCGGTATCGGTGGTCACGGCTGTGCTCCGAGTCTGTGAGTGGTGTTCCGGCGCACGGGCGGCAGGGCGACCATGGGTGCGTTCAGTGTTCATCAGGCGTCATCTGTGAAGTCGGGAGGTGCTGAGTTCACGCATCGCTCCAGCTCAGATGAGGGGACTACTCTAGCACCGTGCGATTCGGACCGATAGACCCCCGAGTGTGACCCGCACCTCGGCCTCCGGGCTCAGTTCTCCCTGCAGGCGGGCCCCTCCTCCGGCTCACGAATCCGGTGCCCTCACCGCGTGCTCTGCCGCGACTGCCGTTCGTGCGTCCTGCGCGTGTCCGCTCCTCTCGCGGCCTCAGCCCTCGCGCAGGAGGTAGCGCTGCACCTTCCCGCTGGGCGTCTTCGGCAGCGAATCGACGAAGTGCACGGTCCGGGGGTAGGCATGCTTCGAGTACTGGTCGCGGACGAAGGTCTGCATGTCCCTGCGGAGCTCGTCGGTCTCATCCACCCCGGTGGCCAGGACGACGAAGGCCTCGACGACCTCGCCGCGAATGCCTTCTGGATCCGGTCGACCCACGACCGCGACGTCGACCACGGCCGGATGAGTGATCAGGACGCTCTCGACGTCGAAGGGACCGATCCGGTAGCCGGCTGCGAGGATCACGTCATCGTCACGGGCGGTGAAGTAGTAGAAGCCGTCCCCGTCGACCTTCCCGGTGTCCGCAGTGAGGTACCAGCGACCGTCGGTCGTGAACCGCTCTGCGGTCTTCTCCGGGGCGTCGTGGTAGCCGGTGAACCAGAGAAGCGGGCTGTTCTCCACATCGATCGCGATCTGCCCGTCGACGATGCCTGCGGAGTAGCCGGGCATCGGCTGACCCATCGAGCCGGTTCGCACCGGCTGTGCGATGTCCGGATGCCAGTTGTTGTTGATGACCATGCCCAGCTCTGTCTGCCCGTAGTGGTCACGCACCTCGGTGCCCAGCGCGGTCTGCGCCCAGGACACGACGTCCGGGGTGAGCGGCTCTCCCGCCGACGAAGCTCGGCGCAGGTCGATCCCGGTGACCAGCTCGGACTTCGACAGCGTGCGGTAGACGGTGGGGGCGCCGGCGAAGTTCGTCACGCCGAACTCCTTGATCACGGCGACGGTGGATTCCACGGAGAAGCCGGTCATGAGCTGGAGGCTGCGCCGCCCGGCGACCATCGGGCCGAGGATCCCGTAGTAGAGCCCGTAGGCCCACCCTGGATCCGCTGCGTTCCAGAAGACGTCGTCCTCGGCCACGTCGAGTGTGTAGTGGACATAGCAGTGGAACGCGGCGAGTGCCCGTGCCGGGACGGGCACCCCCTTGGGCCTGCCCGTCGTCCCGCTCGTGAACAGCTGGAGCATGGTGCCCTGCCCGCCGATGGCGACGTTCTCAGACACGGGGGAGGCCGCATCGATCTGTGCGTCCAGGTCGTCACCGACTTCGAGGACCTCGATGCCTGCGATCGGATCGAGCTTGGCGCTCTGCGTCGGTTCTGTCACGACGAGCTTCGCGGCGGACCCTTCGACGCGCATCTCGATCGCGCCGGTGGCGAAGGCCGTGAAGAGGGGAACCTGGACGGCGCCCAGTCGCCAGATCGCCAGAAGCGTCTCGACGAGCTCGCGTCGCTTGCTCATGAGGACGGGCACTCGGTCACCCTCCCGCACGCCGTGATCGGCGAGAACCGTTGCAAGCCTGCGCGACCGCTCAGTGAGCTGGCCGTACGTGACGTCCTCAGAGCCGAGGTCCCCGTCGATGTACGTGAACGCGACGGCAGTCGGGTCATGCCGATCGCAGACGAGGTGCGCGACGTCCGCGTCCGGAGTGTCGTAGGTGGCCAGCCAATCGGCGACATTCTGTTCGACGGACGGGGTCTGCGTGCTCATCCTGCTCCTTCACGATCGGAGAGGCCGGGCGTGTGCCTGCTCTCGATCACAGTCTGGTGCATTGCGTCGCACGACGTGCAAGCGGGGGCGACGCATCATCTCAGAACGGTGGTGGGTCGTCATCGAATTCGTCTGCAGTCCCCTGGTCCGGAAGCTGCTTCGGAAGCTGATCCGGTCGGGACTGCGGCCCCCGGATGAGTTCGGGCGCCACGTGGCCCCACTGGATGAAGACCTTCCGCTGGGCGAGCTCATCATGGACCGCCGTCGCCATCTGTTCATCGATCCTGGACCGGTGAGGCCGTTCGTGCCGTCCCCGTCGATCCTCCTGCGGCCCTCCGAGTGCTGCGGACGTCTGGGATGTCCGGGATGCCTGGGGTTCACCCGACGAATCGCTGCCACCCACGGGCGTGGCTCTGAAGAAGACGGGGGTGTGGAGACTGCCGGCCATGCCGTCACCCAGGTCGACGTGCTCGATCCGCATCGGGATGACCGTCTTGTACCGAACGAGCGGCGTCTCCGGGAACGTGACTCGCCTCTTCGCCTCGACCAGCTTCTGTTCAGCCACCGAGAGATTCAGAGCCGCGAGCTTCTGGTCCCTGTTCACGTCCCGCTCTTTGCGGCAGGTCGCATTCTCACGTGCGCGTACGCGTTCCTCTCGTTCATGGAGATCCCTGCGCGTCTGCTTCACCCACTGGCGCAGGCGCCGCTGCTCCTGGAGGAACGGGTCCCGTTCCCTCTTCCTCGCGGCCTGCAGTTCTTCGCGCGCACGCTCCTCTTCCAGGAATTCCCTGCCCGCCTGCTCGAACACCGCAGATGCAGCGCGACGGTTCGAGACGGGGTCGACGACGACCCGTTCATCGATCGCGGCCCGTGCTGCCCGTCGCTCTTCGGTGTCGGCAGGCGCACAGGCGGCGGTCAGCACCCCTCCGTCATCGACCCGTGGGGCGATCGTGGTCGCCGTCGTGCCCAACGGAAGCACCCATTCGACGCGGTCATAGCCGGTGCGCCTCATCCGGATGCGGCCTTCAGTCTTCGCCTGATGATGCGACGTACACAGTGGGTGGAGATTCGCCGGCTCCGTCCGACCACCGCGTTCGGGATGGTCGTGGTCGAACGGGATCCCGTGGTCGATCTCGCATTCGCGTGCTGGTCTGCTGCACCCCGGAAGGGTGCACGTCTGCCATGCGCCCAGCACCGACAACCGAGTCGCTCTGTCGGGTTCATACCGGTGGGCCACATCATCGAGCACCTGACCCGTGGCGGGGTCGGTGAGCATCCGGTACCAGAACTTCGAGGCGCCTGCGATGCTGCGGGCCATGTCCGCCGGCAGCGGATGGCCCTCGACCGTACCGGGCCGATCGTCCAGCCCGAGCAGCGTGGTCATGGGGACCGTCACCACGACCGCCGCCTGCTTCCGGAGAATCGTCGCGTCATCAGGGCACACGACATCCACACGGAAGCGCTCGGAGGAGTCGTCATCGGCGATCCTGGGTTCCAGCGCGGTCTGCGTCTGCGGTTGCGCTCCGATGAGGAGGTCGAACATCAGCTGTCGGAGTGTCCGCTCATCCGTCACCGTCAGCTCGCCCAGATCCGGCAGATCACCCGTGCCCGCCTGTGCGGTGGTGTCCGTGCGTGTGACGGTCATGCTCTTCAGCTGGTTCTTCAGGATCGCGCTGGCAGTGGCCTTCGTCTTCGCATGACGCGCTTCGATGACGGCGGCGGGCCCCTGCATGCAGTGCACCGCGAGACCGTCCGGCAGGTGCTCGACCCACACATCACGAGCAGATCGGGCCCGTGCCGCCAGCACCGGCTCCGTATCGAACTGTGCGAGGAACGACACCGCGTGGCGCAGGAACTGGCCGAGCGAGTACCGCGGATCCAGACCGGCCAGGAACACATCGAGGGCCTGCAGATGCGCCAGCGGCAGATGCTTGAGTCTGCGCGTGAGAGCGTCGAATCGGTTGTACCGAACACGCCCGCTCAGGATCGACCGCAGCAGCAGTGGCATCCCGACATACGCGGTCAGCGCCTGACCCAGTCGCCTGCGAGAATCACCCGTGCGCGCACTGAGCCGCACATTCAGCACGGCCTCATGCTCGCGCTCGAGGAGGTGCTCCGCACGCGGGAGGAACTTCTCCCGGCCCTCGAGGCTCGGCAGGCCGACCGCGGCGGTGAACGCATTCGGAACGTTCCGCGCACTCGCCGCGGCACCCGACGCCACCGCTCGAGCACCCCCCGCGGAACCGGACGCCACTCCGCCCGAACCAGACTCCGCCCCACACGTATCCGACTCGCTTCCCGGCTGAGCACCGGACGACTTCTGGTGCTTCTCCAAAGGCACCGCACCGTCCCCTTCATCGGCGAAGAGTTCTGCAAGACGATCCGCGGATCGCCGACGCGACACAGCCAGCGACACCCCGATCGTGGCGAGCTGGACGAGTTCATAGGCGCGGAGACGATCGACGAGACCCGCATGTGCGGCCAGTTCATCCGCGGCCAGTTCACGAGTGCGTACGTCCTCAACCGCGGCCGGCGCGGAATCAGGGACGGGGACCGTTCTTTCGGCTCCCGTGTTGGGACCGCTGTCGGCGTCGCGATCGGTGCAGTTGCCACGGCCCACGTCGACGCCGCTGAAACGCACGTCGTTCAGCAGATCCCCGACGTCACCGAGCACAGGATGTCCATGTGTGACCGCAGCATGCACATCCGCCATCGAACGGAGGCCGTCTGCGACATGACGATGCGCGTTCGAAAGACGGTCATCCGAATGCTCCTGCGGTGCGGACATCGCTCCCCTCCTGGCAATCCCGAACGCCTTCGTTCGGATAGTTCTATTATGCACTCGAACGTCTCTGTGCACAAGAGGTTTGGAAGACGAGCACGATATTCAGCCGAATCGGTGACCATGACCTGTGACTTCCGCCGTGGAATGGCGGTGCTCTTCAGGCGCTCAGTGGCGGCCTCCGCCCCCGCGGGTGAGAAGCACTGATCGCGAACGCCCCACGGTCCGCAAGCGGAACACTCACCGGGACAGCGACCTCAAGCGGATCGATCTGCGGGCGGTCAGCTCTCCGGATCAGCTGGGCTATCGCCGATGGTGATCATCCCATCGCGAGGGTGCACGCGAGCCGCGTGGTCCTCAGTTACCGTGAGTGGGGATCCGTCAGCGCAGGTCGTCCGCGACGCTGATGAGCACCTTTCCGGTGACTCCGTCTTCAACGGCATCGTGAGCGGATGCCGTGTCCTCGAGTGAGAACCATGTCAGTGGCAGCCCGGATTCCGCGCCCACGGGAAGAGCGCCCGCTTCGAGAGCGGCAGTGATGTCTTCCGCAGCGGCGGCTAGTGCCTTCCGCCCGACGGTGTAGAGCAGCAGTCCCTGCCAGCGAACGTTCTTCGCGAAGCTAGTCACGATCGGAGCGGTGAACTCGTCGCCGTTGTTGTTCGCGTAGTAGGCGATGCTGCCGTGGTTGGCGAGCACCTCTACATCGAGCGCGGCGTTCTGAGCGGGCGCGACCTCGACAATGTGGTCGACGCCGCTCGGGGCGACGGAATATACCTTGGCCGAGAGCTCGCCATGCGGGTACTGAAAAACGTGATGCGCGCCCGCTGCGCGGGCAAGTGCTGCTTTTTCGTCGTTGCTGACAGTGGCAATCACGGTCGCACCCGCCCATACCGCCAGTTGGATCGCGGCGTGCCCGACGGCTCCTGCTCCGCCCTGCACCAGCACCACACGTCCTTCGAGGGTTCCGGGTGCGAGTCGCGCCGGGCCGAATTCGTGCACGGTGAGCGCACGGTGGGCGGTCATCGCGGGAACGCCCAGGCTGGCGGCGACGTCGAACCCGATACCCTCGGGCAGACGGACGACACGGTTTGCGGGTACGACCGTGAACTCCTGCGCAGTCCCCGTCGGACGCTGGTTGGCGGCGAGGAAGAGCCATACGCGGTCGCCGATCTTCAGGTCCTCGACGTCCGAGCCAACACCATCGATGACGCCGGCGCCATCCTGGTTCGGGACAACCTCTCCGAACTCGACAGGCTTTTCGCCCGCGCGGGCCTTCCAGTCCGTTGGGTTGACACCCGACACGGCGACACGGACTCGCACCTCATCCGGGCCGGGCGCGGCAGGCTCGCGGTCGGTGAGTCCGAGGACTGACGAGGGGCCGGATCGGGGATAGACGATGGCTCGCATGATGTGTGCAAGGCAGGAGCGGCGGCGAATATTCCGGTAATGCCTCTCGCAGACCCGTCGCAGGCGGAATCGTGCGGTCGACTCTCGTCACGAGACGGCGCATCCGAGTGCCGTCTGAGGAACCCTGACCGGACACTCTTGCCCTCGACCCTGATGGGCGCGGCTTCGAACTGACCGGCGAACGACTGTTCGGCCAGCTCCTGGGAACACGCAGCACACACCTTGCCACTGGCACACCCCACACCCACACGCGTGTCGTGATCAGCGCACCAGGCGCAGTGCTTCGAGCAACCACATGGAGGGCACCTGGTCGGCTCCGGTTTCATCGCTGCTCCACCAGCGGCGTAGCCGGCACAGGGCTGCACGACGGAGGCACATCGGTTGCCGGGTGTCCCCATCAGGCCGATGCGCACCGCCCGGCACTCACCCTCCCGGCGTCACGAGTCCCGATTCGTACGCGAGGACCACGAGCTGCGCCCGATCCCGTGCCCCCAGCTTCGCGCGCATCCGGCTCACATACGTCCGGATCGTCTCCGGGCTGAGGAACAGCGTCGCTGCGATCTCCGCATTCGTGCACCCACGTCCCACTTCGGCGAGCACCTCCGTCTCCCGCTCGCTCAGGCCAGCCACCATCTCCGGCCGGTGCGCGGACCGCGACGCCTGGCGGAAGAGGATCCTGGTGAGGGACGGGTCCGCGATCGAATCGCCCGACGCCACGTCCCGAATGGCCTGCCGCAGCCCGGGACCGTCGACGTCCTTGAGCAGGTAGCCGCTGGCGCCGGCGCGCACGGCCGCGAGCACGTCCTCCTCCGCGTCGAAGGTCGTGAGCACGAGGACCCGCACGTCGCCGAGTTCCCGGTCTCGTGAGATCTGCTCCGTCGCCGCGATCCCGTCGACCAGGGGCATCCTCAGGTCCATGAGGACGACATCCGGACGGGCGCGTCGTACGACGGCGAGGCCTTCGAGACCGTCACCTGCCTCACCGACGATCTCAATGTCCCCGTCCCGCGCCGCGAGCAGTGCGAGACCGGCCCGCACGAGCTCCTGGTCGTCGACCAGCACGATCCGCACCGTCATCGTTCGCCCTCGCTCCTGGCCTCCGGCTCAGTCCTGAAGTCACTTCTCGACTCAGTCACAGGCTCAGCCACACCCCCGATCGGGAATGCCGCATCGACGACGAAGATGCCTCGCTCCCCGTGGCCCCATGTCACCTCGCCGCCCAGCTCCGCAGCGCGCGCTCGCAGCCCCACGAGGCCGGTGCCTCCTCCCTCACTCCGACCGGCATCCCGGTTCAGATCGTTCCCGGTGGCCCCATCGTTGAGGACACGGAGCCGGAGGAAGGCGTCATCGCCCGTCACCCCGCCACCTCCTGCTTCCGAGGGCCCGGGACCGCTCGTGAGAGCGATGCCGATGTGGTCCGGATCGGAATGGCGCAGCGCGTTCGTGGTCGCCTCCTGCACGATGCGGAAGGCCGCGGCGGCCACCTCGGAGGGCAGCCGCGCGTGGTCCGACAGGACGTCGACGCTCAGCCCCGCACCGCGGATCCGTGCGGCTATCTCATCGATCCGGATGTCGGTGACCGTGCGCTCATCGGCCTCGAGGCCGGCGGCGGGTCTGTCATCGCCGACGGCGCCGTCACCGACGATCGAATCCGGAGCAGGCACCGCCTGCGGACCACCGGCACCGCCTGGGACCGGCACCTCGGGCGCGGGAGCCTCGGCCCCGGATCCGGCGGTGGGCGAACCGATCGCACGCACGGCGCTCCGAAGCTGTCCCAATGCCTGGGCTGCAGCCTCGCGAAGGTGACCCGCGCTCTCCGCGGCGGGTTCGTCTGCGGGCAACCGCTCGGACACCGCATTCGCGTGCAGTGACACGATCGCCAGGGAATGACCCAGCTGGTCGTGGAGTTCCCGTGCGATCCGGGTCCGGTCCTCCTCCTGGACGCGGTCTGCCTCGGCGCGTGCGGCCTCGGCGGCCATCCGGGTGCTGTGCTCCTGGCTCCGCTGGAGCGCACGCCGGGTCCCGATGACCTCGGCGAGCGCGACTGCCAGAGAGACGAGCACGACGTTGCTCAGCAGTTCGTATCCCAGAACCACTTCGACGGGATCGCCGTCGCGGATCCGGAAGAACGACGCGACGACGAACAGTACGCCCACTGTGATCAGCGCAAACGTCCGGTGCCCCGCCAGCGTCGTCGCCGTGACGATGACCAGCAACGGGAGGACGACGCCGATGCTCGGCAGCCCCACGATGTAGTAGGTGCACACGGCGAGGACGGCGAAGACCAGTGCGGTGCGGGGGAAGCGGTCGCGCGACAGGGTGAGGACCCCGAAACCCGCAGCGAAGCCGGCGGCGACTGCGATGTACGCCCCGTCGCGCTCGGCCCTCCAGCCGGTGGTCTCACCGACGAGTGCGAGGAAGAGGACCGCGTTCGCGACGGCGACCGCGAACAGGGCCGCCAGCACTCGCCGCCTCATCGTGGTGTCCATATCAGCATCGTAGGGACTCGCCGCGACGAATCGGTGTCGCTTCTGGGCGTACACGGGTGTCGCTTGCGGAGGGGAGCGGAGGGGTCGGCCCGATTCCTACCGTCGAAGACATGAACAGCACTCCTGACCGACAGTGGTCCGCACCCGAATCCTTCGAGCCCTCCCGTTCCGGACACACGCCCCACCCCGGACGCACGCCGACGCAGCCCGCACCGTCCATGCCGGACATCCGGCTGGTCGCCGGCCTCGGATCCCTCACCCTCCTCTACCCCATCCTCAACATCGCCACCGACCTCCTGGGCGTTCAGGCCCTGGCGCGGCTGCCCCTGAACTCGTGGCTGTGGCTCGCGATCGCGCTGACGTGGATTCTGGTCGTCTCGCTGACGCGTGCAGCGCAGCCCTTGCTCACGCTCGTCTTCACGGGCGTCGCAGGCGGACTGTTCACCGCAGTCCTCGTCATCGGCATCCAGCTCTTCACCCCCGGCGGTCCGGGACTTCTCACGGCGCCGATCGCGATCGTGTCGATCGTCGCGATGAACGCGGTGGGCGGTACCGTGTGCGGACTCATCGCGTGGGGGCTGCAGTCCGCCACCGCGAAGCGGAGATCGACACCGTGACCAGTGCTCCCTCCAGGCGACAGCTGCTGATGCTGACCGGTCTGGCCGGCATGACGATCCCCCTGGGGCTGACGGCCTGCTCTCCCTCACAGGGAGAGTTCGCGCCGGTCGGGACCGTGCCGCTGCCCATCCCGCCGCTCGCCGAATCCGAGGTCGTCGACGGGGTGAGGACGTTCTCCCTCACGGCTCAGACGGGCGAGAGCACTCTCATCGCCGGTCGGCCCGAGGTGAGCACGCCCACCGTGGGCTACAACGGTGCCTTCCTGGGGCCGACCGTGCGGATGGCGGACGGCGAGAGCGTGCGGGTCGCCGCGGAGAACCGCCTCGACGTCATGACGACGCTCCACTGGCACGGGATGCACCTTCCGGCGGAGATGGACGGCGGTCCCCACACGCCCATCGAGGCGAGGTCGACGCGCACCGTCGAGTGGGACGTCCACCAGCCGGCCGCGACCCTCTGGTACCACCCGCACCCGCATGGGGAAACGGAGGAGCAGGTGCTCAAGGGACTGACCGGGCTGGTCATCGTCGACGACGAGGCGAGCCGAGCGTCCGGTCTGCCCGACGAGTATGGGGTCGACGATGTGCCGCTCATCCTTCAGGATCGGTTTCTCGATGAGGACGGTGTGATCCACCGGGTCGAGGGCGACAACGCCCTGGGCACCGTAGGTCAGACGCTGCTGGCGAACGGAGTGTCGGGCACCGAGTTCTCCGTCAGTGCAGAACTCGTGCGGCTGCGGATCCTCAACGGCAGCGCCGCACGGTTCCTCGACCTGAGCTTCGCAGATGACCGCGCGTTCTCGCTGGTGGGCACCGATGGCGGGCTGCTGACCGAACCGGTCGAACTCACGCGCCTACCGCTGTCACCCGGCGAACGCGCCGAGATGCTGGTCCGGTTCGCGCCGAACGACCGGGTGGAGCTGCAGACGGAGGAGCCTGAGATCCCCGGTGCCGGGTTCGCAGCCTCCATGGGCGACCAGACAGCAGGAGTCTTCGTCGTGTTCCGGGCCGAGTCGAGTCTTGCCTCAGCCCGCGCATGGCAATTGCCTCCCGATGGTCGGAGACAGCTCCACGAGGAGGACGCCGTGCGCAGGCGGGAGTTCGAGCTGCGGATGCCGTTCCTCAACCGCCGCGAAATGGACATGGAGCGGATCGACGCGATCGTACGCGTGGGTGACACGGAGGTGTGGGAGGTGACGACGCCTGATGCGTTCCCTCACAACTTCCACGTCCACGACGTGCAGTTCCGCGTCCTCGACATCGATGGAGGGAAGCCGCCGGTGTGGCTGCGCGGGTGGAAGGACACCGTGCCGCTGCATTCTGGCCAGCACGTGCGGCTCATCATGCGGTTCGAGGACTACACGGACCCAGCGGTGCCCTACATGATGCATTGCCACCTGCTGCAGCACGAGGACTCCGGGATGATGGGCCAGTTCCTCGTCACGGAGGACGGTGCCGGCCCGGATCGGATTGCGCTCCCGGAGACCGGCGGGCACGGACACCACTGAGGCGCCAGAGGCTACTTGATACAGCGTTCAACTATTCTAGGGTAAACTTCCTCCGATAATCGCCGTGACCGAAGGAAGCCTCGTGGACGATCCCAAGATCATTCCGACAGTGAGCGGACCAGGCCGGACACCTCACACCCACGCCCAACCGACCCCTCGGAACCGTGGACATCGGCGCACGATCATCATCGCTGCCTTGTCGCTCGTGGTCGGGGTGCTCGCCGTCGGCATCCCTGCGCTCATGATGAGCGCAGACCACACGGACGAGATCGCGGCCGCGAAGGATTCCGCGGACTCACTCCGCGGCGACATCGCGAATCTTGAGGGGGAGAACGAAGAGCTCCAGGGCCTGGTCGACGAGCTTGACGATGGATGGGCCGAGCACGAGGACGCCATGAAGGATCTCGACGATCGCGAAGCAGAGATCGACGAACGGGAAGAGGACGTCACCGCACGCGAGGACGCGGTGGCGAAGACCGAGGAAGAGGCCGAGGCGAACTCCTTCTCCGGCGGAACGCACCGGGTCGGCACTGACATCAAGGCCGGAACGTACCGGAACAGCGGAGGCGACACCTGCTATTGGGCGCGGCTCAGCGGAGGCGGCGGCGAACTCGGAGACATCATCGCCAATGACAACCCGGGCGGTCCCGCAACCGTGACCATCTCTGCATCGGATTGGGGCTTCGAGAGCACACGTTGCGGTGAGTGGTCCCTGGTCGACTGACGTACGAACCGGATCACTCCTGGTGCACTGGCCTGTCTCTGCCTGTCCGAACAACGACACGGATCACACCTGCGGAGCGGGACTCCATACTGTGAGGCCACTCATGCGGCTCCTACGGGAGGACCATCGGTGACTGAGACGACTGCAGCCTACGGATCGGGCCATGCCCCTGGGCCTGCGCCGACGAAGCGGTTGCGCGTCCCGCCCCTGCGGGTGATGAAGGAACGCGGCGAGAATGTGTGCGATGCTCACCAGCCAGGACATGTACACCGCGCAGATCGTCGACGAGGCGGGAATCCCGGTCCTGCTGGTCGGTGACTCCGCTTCCAACAACGTCTACGGGCATGACTCGTCGCTGCCCGTGACGGTCGACGAACCGCTGCCGCTCGTGCTCGCCGCCAGCCGCTCGGTGATTCGGTCCCTGGTGCTCGCCGACCTCCCGTTCGGCTCCTATCAATGGTCTCCGGAGCAGGCGTTCCGCACCGCAGCACGGTTGATGAAGGAGACGGGCGCGGATCGGCTTCACTCCGCAGTCGGAGCATCAGTTGGGCGGCTACCGCATGCAGGGCCGAGAATCCGCAGCGGATGCCCTCCTGGAGGAGGCTCGCGGCCGGTCCGGGCACGCTCACCCTGCTCTATCCCACCCTCAACATCGCGATCAACCTACTGGGGCTGGAAGGTGCATCCCGGCTGCCCATGAACGCGTGGCTGTGGCTGGCTATCGGGACGGCCTGGATCCTCACCGGCTGGCTCACCCGGACACCCCAGCCCCTCCGCACCCTCCTCTTCACGCCCCTCCGCACCCTCCTCTTCACGTGGATCGCGGGAGGCTCCGTAACCGCCGCCCTCGTCGTCATCCAGCTGTTCGGATCCGGGGCGCCGGGCTCGCGACCGCACCGTTCGCAATCGCGTCGATCCTCGCGATGCATGCAGCAGGCGGTGTGATCTGCGGACTCATCGCGTGGGGTCTGCAAGCGGCGACAGTGAGGACGGCAGGGACAGGCACCGCACGCTGATCTTCCGGTCCACTCGTCTCTTCCGCCCACTCGTCGACAGGTGCCCGCCCACAGTCAAGGAGTCATCCACGGACAAGGTGTCGCCGATCGAACGGATTCCACCGGCTGGCAACGGCGCGCACACCCATCACTGAGGACGACGCGGAGCCTTCCGCAGGGGAGCCACGACGCGACACCAGCAGTGTCGCATGGCATCCACCAGTTGCACTGCACGTAAACCATCAGTTACTGTCGGCTCATGCCAGTAGACGACTGGCTTACAGGTATGAGCGAAGGAGTGGATGATGGACGCTGCAGAGATCTCGTCCGGCGACACTGCGTGGGTGCTCACGAGCGCTGCGCTGGTGCTGCTGATGACGCTGGGGCTGTCGTTCTTCTACGGCGGCATGGTGCGCGCCAAGAGCGTGCTCAATATGGTGATGATGTCGATCGTCTCGATGGGGATCGTGGGCGTCGTCTGGGTGCTGTTCGGCTTCTCGATGGTCTTCGGCGATTCCATCGGCGGCTTCGTCGGGAACCCGTTCGACTTCGCCGGCCTCACAGCACTGCTGGGAGAGACTGCGGTCGTGGGCACCGTGCCGGCACTGGTCTTCGTCGGGTTCCAGGCCGCGTTCGCGATCATCGCGGTCGCGCTGGTGAGCGGTGCGGTCGCCGACCGCATGCGGTTCTCCGCCTGGGTGGTGTTCGCCGCGGTCTGGGCCGTGCTCGTCTACTTCCCGGCAGCCCACTGGGTGTTCGCAGTCGACGGCCTCGTGTCCGAGTCCGGCGGTTTCATCGCCAATGACTTCGGAGCGATCGACTTCGCGGGCGGAACCGCGATCCATATCAACGCCGGTGCGGCCGCCCTCGTGCTGGCCGTCATCCTGGGGCCTCGGATCGGGCTGCAGCGCTCGCCCATGCGCCCGCACAGCCTGCCGCTGGTCATGCTGGGTGCCGGCCTCCTGTGGTTCGGCTGGTTCGGCTTCAATGCAGGATCCGCCCTTGCCGCAGACCACGTCGCGGCGCACGCGTGGGTCACCACGCTCGCGGCGCCGGCCGCCGGCATGCTCGCCTGGCTGGTCGTCGAACGCATCCGCGACGGCCGCCCCACGTCACTGGGCGCGGCCTCGGGCGTCGTCGCCGGCCTGGTGGGCATCACGCCCGCCGCCGCTGCGGTCAGCCCGATGGGCGCACTGGCGATCGGCGCCGTATCCGGTGTCGGATCCGCTCTGGCGATCGGCCTCAAGAAGAAGCTGGGCTATGACGACTCGCTCGACGTCGTGGGCGTGCACCTGGTCGCAGGACTCATCGGCACCCTGTCGATCGGATTCCTGGCCGATCCGGATGCCCCGGCCGAATCAGCCGGGCTGTTGTACGGCGGAGGCTTCGAACTGCTGGGCGTCGAGGCGCTGAGCTCCGTCGTCGTGCTCTGCTACAGCATCATCATGACAACCCTCATCGCGCTGGTCCTGCGCCGGCTCATGGGCGGGCTGCGGGTCAGCGCTCGTGAGGAGTCCTTCGGCATCGACGTCGCCGCTCACGCGGAGTCCGGCTACGACTACTCGCAGACGCCGCTCACAGCACCGGGCATCACGCGCAGCGTCGTCATCCCGGCACCGGTGCAGCAGGAGGTGAACTGACATGAGGCTCATCACCGCCATCCTGCAGCCGACTGCACTGGACAGCGTCCAGATCGCGCTCGCGCAGCACGGCATCAACGGCATGACCGTCAGCGACTGCTCCGGCTGCGGCCGGCAGAGCGGGCACCGCGAGGTCTACCGCGGTGCCGAGGTGACGATCGACTTCATCGGCAAGATCCGCCTCGAGATCCTCGTCGCAGACATCGATGCCGGACCGGTCATCGACGTCATCGCGCAGACCGCCCGCACCGGCGAGGTGGGCGACGGCAAGATCTGGTCGACAGCCGTCGACGAGGTTGTCCGCATCCGCACCGGCGACCGCGGGGACGACGCCCTGTGATCCGCTCCGGTTCAGGAGGCGCCGTGCGGATCCGCCGGCTGGTCCTCGGACACGTTCACCGACAGGAAGCGCACAGGCGCATCGATGATGCGGGCCGGGCCGTGGATGCCCTCCGCATCGAACAGGATGCCGTCGCCCACCTCCATGCGGAACGTCGTCTCCTGATGCCGGTAGTCCATCGAGCCCTCGACGACGTACACGAACTCCGACCCCATGTGCTGGAAGAGGGGAAAGGGCTGACTGTCCTCCGTCAGGGTGACCAGCAGCGATTCGAAGAGGCCGTGATGTCGGATCACCTGCCCCAGCAGCTGATAGCGGTGTCCCAGGTTGCTGGCGCGCCGCACGGTCTCCGGAGCCTCGCCGGCCTTGGAGAACACGACCTGCGTCTCGTAGTCGGCCGCACGGAACAGGCTGGTGACCGGGATGCCCAGCGCCTTCGCCAGGGCGTCCACGGTCGCCAGACTGGCGGACGTCTGCGCGTTCTCGATCTTCGACAGCATCTGCCGACTGACACCCACACGGGCGGCAAGCTCCGACAGGGTGAAGCCCCGTGCATGGCGCATCTGCCGCGTGGTCTCCGCGATCGACTGCTCAAGAGACTTGGGCGGCGGAGACATCGGTCGTCCGCCTTCGACCTGAGGGCTCAGCTCGTGCCCGGGCGGTTCGTTGTTCGTTGCCACAGATCCACACCTTCGATTGTCCGCAGCCCGACGGGCTGTCTCTGTCACAGCAATTCCCCTGCGTGCCGTGATCCGCGTCACTCCCCGAGACGGATCGCAGGAGCGTCTCACGATGCGCGTGTGCACCGATTGTAGTGCGCTCCACCAGCGGTGACGGCATGCCGCTCCCACCCTGCACGGAGCGTACGCACGTGCGTTCCACCAGGTTGTCTACTACCAGTAGCGTTGTGTACTTTATAGTGGACAGCGCGACCACACCACCGGAAGGACTCCACTCATGGAAGCTAACCTCCAGTCCACCTACGACACCGTGCTGCAGCGCAATCAGGGCGAGCCCGAGTTCCACCAGGCCGTCAAAGAGGTCTTCGAATCCCTCGAGACCCTGCGCGATCGCCATCCCGAGTACGAGTCGAACGGCATCCTCATGCGACTCTGCGAGCCGGAGCGACAGCTGATCTTCCGCGTGCCATGGGTCGACGACGAGGGCATGGTCCGCATCAACCGCGGTTTCCGCGTCGAGTACAACTCCGCCCTGGGACCCTACAAGGGCGGCCTTCGCTTCCACCCGTCGGTCAACCTGGGCATCGTGAAGTTCCTGGGCTTCGAGCAGATCTTCAAGAACTCCCTCACCGGCCTGCCGATCGGCGGCGGCAAGGGTGGTTCGGACTTCGATCCGCACGGCCGCTCCGACGGCGAGATCATGCGCTTCTGCCAGTCGTTCATGACGGAGCTGCACCGCCATATCGGCGAGTACACCGATGTCCCCGCGGGTGACATCGGTGTGGGCGCTCGCGAGATCGGCTACCTGTTCGGCCAGTACAAGCGCCTCACGAATCGCTACGAGGCCGGCGTCCTCACCGGCAAGGGCCTGGACTGGGGCGGCTCCCTGGTCCGCACGGAGGCCACCGGCTACGGTGCGGCGATCTTCGCGGCCGAGATGCTCAAGGCGCGCGAGACTTCTTTCGAGGGCCGCCGCGTGGGCGTGTCCGGCTCCGGCAACGTCGCGATCTACGCGATCGAGAAGGTGCAGCAGCTCGGCGGCATCCCGATCACGGCCTCGGACTCCGCCGGCTACATCGTCGATGAGAGGGGGATCGACCTGGACCTGCTGCGGCAGATCAAGGAGGTGGAGCGCGGTCGCATCCACGAGTACGCGGTGCGCCGCGGCACCGGCGTCCACTACGTGGAGGGTGGCAGCGTCTGGGATGTCCCCATGGACATCGCGCTGCCCAGCGCCACGCAGAACGAGCTCGATGGGAAGGACGCCCGCACCCTCGCCTCGAACGGTCTCAAGGTCGTGGCCGAGGGCGCGAACATGCCGTGCACTCCGGAGGCCGTGGAGGTCTTCCGCGAGGCGCGTGTGGGATTCGGCCCCGGCAAGGCGGCGAATGCCGGCGGCGTCGCGACGAGCGCCCTGGAGATGCAGCAGAACGCCAGCCGCGACACGTGGACCTTCGACTACACGGAGGCCCGTCTCACGGAGATCATGCGGAACATCCACACGACCTGCCTCGAGACGGCGGAGGACGTGGGACGCCCCGGCGACTACGTGGTGGGCGCGAACGTCGCGGGCTTCCGCAAGGTCGCGAACGCGATGATCGCCCTGGGCGTCGTCTGACGCGCAGCCGTCTGACAGGCAGCCGTCTGACAGGCGCTGCCTGACAGTCGTCGTCTGAAACGCAGCCGCCGTCATACCCGCACTCCCGGGCATGGCGGCGGCTGCATGACAGCGGCCGACTGACCCGTCACGGAGGACCTCTCCTCAGTGAGGGGTCCGGAAGATGACACGCATCACACCTGGCGCGCCGGTTTTCCTAGTCTGAGTGAGGACACCAGCGACGGCGACCAGGAGGACCACGATGACGGAGCAGACGGCACCCTACGGATCAGGCGGAGCATCGACCCCCGCACGACGGGCACGCGTGCGGATTCCGCACCTGCAGGCGATGAAGGATCGTGGGGAGAAGTGGTCGATGCTCACGAGCTACGACATGTACACCGCACAGATCTTCGACGAGGCCGGGATCCCCGTGCTGCTGGTGGGCGACTCGGCGGCGAACAACGTCTACGGGTACACGTCATCACTGCCGGTGACTGTCGACGAGCTGCTCCCTCTGGTGCGTGCGGTCAGCCGGTCCGTCTCCCGCCCGCTGGTGCTGGCGGACCTGCCGTTCGGGTCGTATCAGGAGTCGCCCGAGCAGGCCTTCCGGACAGCGGCTCGCTTCATGAAGGAGGCAGGTGCCCACGCGGTGAAGCTGGAGGGCGGACTGGAGATGGTTCCGCAGGTGGAGAAGCTCACGCGGAACGGCATCCCCGTCATGGCGCACATCGGGTTCACTCCACAGGCGGAGCACCAGCTGGGCGGCTACCGGGTGCAGGGACGCGATGACGCTGCGGACACCCTTCTCGACGAGGCGAAGGCGCTCGAGGCCGCAGGGGCGTTCGGAATAGTGCTGGAGATGGTGCCGACCGCTGCCGCGCGCCGCATCACGGACGCGGTGTCCATCCCCACTGTGGGGATCGGCGCGGGAAAGGACTGCGACGCCCAGGTCCTCGTGTGGCAGGACATGATGGGACTGCGCACCGGGCGGATGCCGCGATTCGTCAAGCAGTACGCGGACCTCGCGACGGTGATGACCGATGCCGCCCACGCATTCGCGTCGGATGTCGCACAGGGGACGTTCCCCGCGGAGGAGCACTCGTTCTGATCGACAGCCCCGCGTGGAGCTGGAACGCTGCACCAGTCCCCGGCCCGCAGGTGAGGTCCCTGGATCTCAGGCCAGAGAAGCCTCGGCCAGCTTCCACAGAAAGGGCCCCGGCCGGTTTCCCGGGCCGAGGCCTTTCATCTACAACGAGCCACTGTCTCACGAGTTTCTCGAGTGGAGGTAAGGGGACTCGAACCCCTAACCCTCTGCTTGCAAAGCAGATGCGCTACCAATTGCGCCATACCCCCGTGCTGCATCACATCCTACACCTGATCGGTGTACTGTGCCCACTGCTCCTGCCTGCCGCGATTGCGGCTGCGGAGGACTCCCAGAGTCCCCGCTGCAAGTGCAGCGGATCCCAGAAGAGCGAACCATTTCTTCACGGCACTCTCCTCCAGATTGATGCGTGGGCCTAAGAGGACTTGAACCTCTGACCTCTTCGTTATCAGCGAAGCGCTCTAACCGCCTGAGCTATAGGCCCGTGGGTTCTTGCGAACCGAGAAGCAACTATACCGACCTCACCCCGCAGAACAAAATCGGCCGGAGCGCGCCTTCCGAGGCATGCTCCGGCCGATCTGTCGGGCAGGCTCAGTCGTCCGTGAGGGTGAGGTGGAAGCCGCCCACGATCGATGCTCCGATGTTGTAGAGGAACGCGAACAGGGTCGACAGCGCCGTCATGAGCACGATGTTGACGAGAGCCAGGACGAACGCCGTCGCCATGACCCGTCCCAGGCTCACGAGTGCCAGCAGCTGGTCCGCGCTCTCTGCACCGGCGATCTCCGACAGAGTCGATTCGATGGTGCCCATGACACCGGTGGCCTGCAGCACGAGCCACAGCACGAGAGTGGCCACCAGCATCGCGATCGCGATCGCGAGCGACAGGAGGAACGACATCTTCATGACCGACCACGGATCGATGCTCGCGATCGTGAGACGGACGGTGCGGGGTCCCTTCTTGGACTTCCCGCTCATCTTGACGCCGCCCGACGTGGCCTTCACCCCGCCGGCGTCGGACGCACCGGAACCAGCCGGGCCGGTGCCCGAGGAGTGGCCCATCCCCGCAACCGGGCTCGAGGCTGCTGCCGCACTGTGGTCCGGGCTCGAGACCGCCGGCTGCGCCCGGGTCTCAGCACCGCTGGCGGAGAGTCTCGTGCCCTGGGACGCAGAGCTCACCCGCGTCGGTGCCCCACCACTGCTGTGCGGGCCCGTTCCGTCCGCCCGCGGAGACCAGTCCGCAGCACCCCCACTCGAGGCCGCGCCCCCTGCCGAGGCGGCACCCCCCGTCGAGGTGCCGCCGGACTGTGTGCCCCCCGGCTGCGTGCCCCCCGGCTGCGAGGCCCCCGCCTGCGAGGCCCCCGGCTGTGACCCGCCGGACTGCGAGCCACCGGCCGGTGTCCCGCCGCCGCTGCCCTGAGCGGAAGCAGTCGTACCGGCACTGCCGGTCGCTCCGCTGCCCGCACCCGCACTGTCGCCGGGGGCTTCCGCAGGGACTGCGGGCGCTTCGGCTGCGCCGCCGCTGGCGGTCAGGCGCGTCTTGCCCTTGCCGCTGGAGGTGCGGAGGATCTTCCCCGGCTTCTGCTCGTTGTCACTCACTGCTGCTCTTCACCTTCGATGTCGGCGTCCGGCTCGGGCGGAGTCGGATCGGAAAGGTCCGCCTCGACGGCTTCGGCTTCCGCGTCGGAGAGAGGGGCCTCTTCGGCCTCTGCCTCCACCACTTCCTCCGGGCCGCGCGTGACCGCGATGATGCGATCCTTCGTACCGGGCTTCGCGAAGACGACGCCCATGGTGTTCCGACCCTTGGCCGGGACTTCGTCGATGTTCGACCGGACCACCTTACCGCGCTCCATGACGACCAGGACCTCTTCGCGCTCGGACACGATCAGCCCACCCACCAGGTCTCCGCGCTGGTCGGTGATCTTCGCGACCTTGATGCCCATGCCGCCGCGGCCCTGGAGTCGGTACTCCTCGACCGGCGTCCGCTTCGCGAAGCCGGCTTCGGTCACGACGAACACGTACGTGCCCGGGGTGACCGTGTCCATCGTGAGGAGTTCGTCATCCTCGCGGAAGCGCATTCCGGTGACGCCGGAGGTCGCGCGGCCCGTCGCACGGATCGTGTCGTCCCCCGCGGAGAACCGGATCGACATGCCCTTGCGGGACACCAGGAGGAGATGATCCTCGCCGTCGACCAGCCGTGCGGAGACCAGCTCGTCCGGGTTCCCATCGGCCATCTCCCGCAGATTGACGGCGATGACGCCGCCGGTGCGGTTCGAGTCGTACTCCGCCAGGCGCGTCTTCTTCACGAGTCCGGACTTCGTCGCGAGTGCCAGGAACTGCGCCTCGTCGTAGTCCTTGATCGACAGGACCTGGGCGATGCTCTCCCCGGGCTGCAGCGCCAGCAGATTCGCCACGTGCTGGCCCTTCGCATCGCGTGAGCCCTCCGGCAGCTCGTACCCCTTCGCACGGTAGACCCGGCCGGTGTTCGTGAAGAACAGGATCCAGTCGTGCGTCGACGTGACGAAGAACTGATCCACCACGTCGTCGACGCGCAGCTTGGCACCGGTGATGCCCTTGCCGCCGCGATGCTGTGCACGATAGAGGCCGGACTGGGTCCTCTTGACGTACCCGCCGCGGGTGATCGTGACGACGACCTCCTCCTCGGGGATGAGGTCCTCCATGCTCACATCTCCGTCGAAGCCCGCGAGGATGCGGGTCCGACGGTCATCGCCGTACTTGTCGACGATCTCCGCGAGCTCCTCGGAGACGATCGCGCGCTGGCGCTCCGGCCTGTCGAGGATGTCCTTGAAGTCCTTGATCTGCTCCTCGATCTTCTGGGCCTCCTCCTCGATGCGGAGGCGCTCCAGCGCGGCCAGACGACGCAGCTGCAGGTCGAGGATCGCGTTCGCCTGGATCTCATCGACGTCCAGCAGCTCCATGAGGCCGGTGCGGGCCTCATCGGAGTTCGGGGAGTTCCTGATGAGGGCGATCACTGCATCCAGCGCATTCAGGGCCTTGAGATAGCCCCGCAGGATGTGCGCCCGCTCCTCGGCCTTCCGCAGCCGGTAGCGCGTGCGGCGGACGATCACGTCGATCTGGTGCTTGACCCACAGCCGCAGGAACGCATCGATCGACAGGGTGCGCGGCACGTTGTCGACGAGCGCCAGCATGTTCGCAGAGAAGTTCTCCTGCAGCTGCGTGTGCTTGTAGAGGTTGTTGAGGACGACCTTCGCCACCGCATCCCGCTTGAGGACGATGACGAGCCGCTGTCCGGTGCGGCCGGACGACTCATCGCGCATGTCGGCGATGCCCGCGACCTTGCCGTCCCGCACGTACGACGCGATCTTCGTCGCGAGCGTGTCCGGGTTGACCATGTAGGGCAGCTCCGTCACGACGAGGCACGTGCGGCCCTGGATCTCCTCGACCTCGACGACCGCACGCTGCGTGATCGATCCGCGTCCGGTCCGGTAGGCGTCCTCGATGCCCCTGCGGCCCAGGACCGTGGCACCGGACGGGAAATCCGGTCCCTTGATGATCCCCAGCATCGCTTCGAGCGCCTCGTCGTTCGACGCCTCCGGGTGCGCGAGCAGCCACTGCGCCCCCTCCGCCACCTCGCGGAGGTTGTGCGGCGGGATGTTCGTCGCCATCCCCACCGCGATGCCGGACGAACCGTTCACCAGGAGATTCGGGAACCGGGACGGCATGTACTCCGGTTCCTGATTGCGACCGTCGTAGTTGTCCTGGAAGTCGACGGTCTCCTCTTCGATGTCCCGGACGATCTCCATCGCGAGCGGAGCCATCTTGCACTCCGTGTACCGGGGTGCGGCCGCACCGTCGTCACCGGGCGATCCGAAGTTCCCCTGTCCGGCCACCAGCGGGTAGCGCATGACCCAGCCCTGCACCAGACGGACCATCGCGTCGTAGATCGCGGTGTCGCCGTGCGGGTGGTAGTGGCCCATGACGTCGCCCACCACACGGGCGCACTTCGAGAAGCTGCGATCCGGTCGGTACCCGCCGTCGTACATCGCGTAGAGGATCCTGCGATGCACGGGCTTGAGCCCGTCGCGGACGTCCGGCAGCGCACGGCCCACGATGACGCTCATCGCGTAGTCGAGGTAGGAGCGCTGCATCTCCATGTTGAGGTCGACCTTGTCGACCCGGTCGATCATCGTGAGGCCGTCGGCCTCCGGCGTCTCCGCCGGTTCCTGCTCTGGGGTGGGATTCTGCTCGTCTGCCACAGGGGCTCATCTCTCTTCTGTCACGTGCTGGGAAGGAGGCTGCTCCCGAGGTCCCGGCCGGGACCTCGGGAACGGTCGCCTCAGATGTCGAGGAAGCGGACGTCCTTCGCGTTCTCCTGGATGAACCGCCGCCGGGAGTCGACGTCGTCGCCCATGAGGACGGTGAAGATCTCGTCCGCCTGTGCGGCGTCGTCGAGGCTCACCTGCTTCAGCAGACGGTGGTCGGGATTCATCGTCGTCTCCCACAGCTCCTGGTAGTTCATCTCGCCCAGGCCCTTGTAGCGCTGGATGGCCAGCTCCTTCGGCAGCCGCTTCCCCGCAGCACGACCGGCTGTGAGCAGGCCGTCCCGCTCACGGTCGGTGTACGCGTACTCATGGGACGCGTTCGACCACTTGAGACGGTAGAGCGGCGGTGTCGCGAGGTAGACGAAACCGCCCTCCACCAGCGGCTTCATGTACCGGAAGATGAACGTGAGCAGCAGCGTCGTGATGTGCTGGCCGTCGACGTCCGCGTCCGCCATGAGGACGATCTTGTGGTAGCGGAGCTTCTCGATCTCGAAGTCCTCGCCGATGCCCGTGCCGAACGCGGTGATCATCGCCTGGATCTCCGCGTTGCCCAGAGCACGGTCCAGGCGGGCCTTCTCCACGTTCAGGATCTTTCCGCGCAGCGGCAGGATCGCCTGGGTGTGCGGGTTGCGGCCCTGTGTGGCGGAGCCGCCTGCGGAGTCGCCCTCGACGATGAAGACCTCGGAGATCAAGGGGTCCCGCGACTGGCAGTCCTTGAGCTTGCCCGGCATCCCCCCGGCTTCCAGGAGGCCCTTGCGCCGAGTGGCTTCACGCGCCTTCCGTGCGGCCAGTCGCGCCTGCGCAGCCTGCGACGCCTTCCGCACGACCTCCTTCGCCTGCGCCGGGTTCGACTCCATCCAGTGGCCGAACTCGTCGCGGACCACGCGCTGGACGAAGGTCTTCGCCTCGGAGTTGCCGAGCTTCGTCTTCGTCTGGCCCTCGAACTGCGGCTCACCCAGCTTGATCGAGACGACCGCAGTGAGGCCTTCTCGGATGTCGTCGCCCGTGAGGTTCGGGTCCTTCTCGCGGAGGATCTTCTGTTCGCGCGCGTACTGGTTGACGAGGGAGGTCAGCGCGGTGCGGAAGCCCTCCTCGTGGGTGCCGCCCTCGTGCGTGGAGATCGTGTTCGCGAACGTGTGGACCGATTCCGAGTAGGACGTCGTCCACTGCATCGCGACTTCGAGCGCGATCTCCTGCTCCGTGTCCTCCGACTCGAACGCGATGATCTGGTCATTCACGGTGTCGGAGCGCTTCATCATGTTGATGTGCTCGACATAGTCCGGCAGTCCGTGCTCGTAGCAGTAGGAGACCTGCTTCGTCCTGGCCTCGCTCGCCGTGTCCTCGCCGTCCAGCGCGGCCTCGTCGATCTGGACATCAGCCGGATCGACTTCCGCCGTCCGACGATCCTCGAGCGAGATGCGCATCCCCTTGTTGAGGAACGCCATCTGCTGGAAGCGCGCACGCAGCACCTCGAACGAGAAGTCCGTCGTCTCGAAGATCTCATCATCCGGCCAGAACGTGATCGTCGTGCCGGTCCGGTCCGTCGGTTCGCCCTCGACGATCTCGCCCGTCGGCACACCGCGGCGGTAGTCCTGCCGCCACACGGATCCTTCGCGGTGGACCTCTGCGTCGAGGCGGATGGACAGGGCGTTGACCACGGAGGAGCCCACACCGTGGAGACCACCGGAGACCGCGTACCCGCCGCCGCCGAACTTGCCGCCCGCGTGGAGGATCGTGAGCACGACCTGGAGTGTGGGGACGCCCTCCGTGGGGTGCATCGCCACCGGGATTCCGCGGCCGTCATCGACGACCCGCACACCGCCGTCCTCGAGGATCGTCACCTCGATGTGGGAGGCGTAGCCCGCCATCGCCTCGTCGACGGAATTGTCGACGACCTCCTGCACCAGATGGTGCAGGCCCCGCTCCGAGGTGGATCCGATGTACATGCCGGGTCGCTTGCGCACCGCCTCGAGGCCTTCGAGAACGGTGATGTCACCAGCTTCGTAGTGCGGTCTCTCGTCGGCTGTCATGGAACTCCTCGTTCGCGGGCGCGCGGACGCGCAGCTGTCAGTGGGCACTTGGGTTCGATTCTAGCCTGTTGGAGCACTCTGGGCGCATATCTACAGGCCATAGAAGGCCGATTTCCCGGATGTGCGCACCGGGAGACGAGGGGAATCTCAGCGACGGGGGTCTGAGGGCCTCAGAGACGATTGTGCGGCCTCCGAAGACGACGATGCGGTGGGTGCTCCGTCCGGAGCCGCCCACCGCGTCGTCGTCGAACTGCTCAGAGTGCGTCGAGTGCCCGCTCCAGATCGGAGAGGAGGTCCTCGACCGTCTCGATGCCGACGGAGAGGCGGACGACCTCCTCCGGCACTGCGAGCTCCGTGCCGCGGACGGACGCGTGCGTCATCGCATCCGGGTAGTTGACCAGGGATTCGACGCCTCCCAGCGATTCCGCCAGTGTGAAGAGCCGCAGCGACTCCGCGAACCTCCGCGCCGTGGCCCCGTCTGCCAGCGCGAGTGAGACCATGCCGCCGAATCCGCTCATCTGGGACCGGGCCAGAGCGTGGCCGGGATGCGATTCGAGGCCGGGGTAGTAGACGGTCCGCACCGTGTCGTGGCGATCGAGGAAGCCCGCGATGAGGCCGGCGTTGGCGCTGTGGCGCTCCATGCGGATCGCCAGCGTCTTCAGCCCACGGGTCGTGAGGAACGCGTCGTGGGGACCACTGATCGCGCCCGCTGCGAACTGCTGGAACTCGACCTTCTCCGCGAGTGCCGCATCGTTCGTCACGATCGCACCGCCCACCACGTCGGAATGTCCGCCCAGGTACTTCGTCGTCGAGTGGACGACGACGTCCGCGCCCAGCAGGAGCGGCCGCTGCAGAGCGGGGGACGCGAAGGTGTTGTCGACGACCACCAGAGCACCGGCCTCGTGTCCGATCCTCACGAGCTCCGCGATGTCCGCCACGCCCATGAGCGGGTTGGACGGAGTCTCGACCCAGAGCACCTGCGCGGGCGACTGCTGCAGGGAGGCCCGGACGGCCTCCGCGTCGGTCATGTCGACGATCCGCAGGCCGACGCCCCAGGGGCCCAGGATCTTGTCGACCAGGCGATGGGTGCCGCCGTAGACGTCGTTGCCCATGAGCACGGCGTCGCCGGGGGTGAGAGCGGCGCGCAGCAGCGCATCCTCGGCAGCGAGGCCGGACGCGAACGACAGGCCGAAGCGGCCTCCCTCGAGCGCGGCGAGCTGCTGCTGCAGTGCGGACCTGGTGGGGTTGGCGCTGCGCCCGTACTCGTAGCCGTTCCGCAGTCCGCCGATCCCGTCCTGGGCATAGGTGGAGGACACGTGGAGCGGCGGGATGACCGCACCGGTCGTCGGATCATGGTCCTGTCCAGCGCGGATCGCCAGGGTGTCGAACCCCATGCTCGCCGCGGTCTGTGCGCCTTCTGTGTGATCCTGATCAGTCACTGTGCTCCTCCTTCTGCGGCGTCGGCCGCACTGTTCGCGGTCTGCGCCGCGACGTCGTCTGCGCTCATGTGGCCCCGTTCGACCATCCAGTCGTCGTGGAAGATCTTGGCCATGTACCCGCGGCCGGAATCCGGCAGCAGGACCACGACCACCGCGTCGTCCGGCAGGTCCCGCGCGGCGCGCAGGGCCGCGACGACGGCCATGCCGCTCGAGCCCCCGACCAGGAGCCCCTCCTCCCGTGCCAGCCTGCGCGTCATCGCGAAGGACTCCGCGTCCGTGACCGTCTCGAAGCCGTCCGGGACGGCGGGGTCGTAGGTGTCCGGGATGTAGTCCTCGCCCACGCCTTCGACGTCGTAGCCGAATGCTTCGCCGCCTGCGTAGATCGACCCGTCGGGGTCCGCGACGATGACGCGGACCGCACCGCCCGACGCCTCCTTGAGGTACCGACCGGTACCGCTGACGGTGCCGCCGGTGCCCGCGCCGATGACGAAGTGGGTGAGCTTCCCCTCCGTGTCTCGCCAGATCTCCGGACCCGTCGACTCGTAGTGGCTGCGCGGACCGTTCTGGTTGGAGAACTGGTCGGGCTTGTAGCCGCCGGGGATCTCACGCGCCAGGCGATCGGACACGGAGTAGTAGGACTGCGGGTCATCGGGCGCGACGTTCGACGGGACGACGACGACCTCCGCCCCGTAGGCACGCAGCACCGCCCGCTTGTCCTCGGACACCTTGTCCGGGCACACGAAGACGCACCGGTAGCCGCGCTGCTGCGCGACGAGTGCCAGGCCCACGCCCGTGTTGCCGCTGGTCGGCTCGACGATCGTGCCGCCGGGCCGCAGCGCACCGGATTCCTCGGCCGCGTCGATGATGTTCACCGCGATGCGATCCTTGACCGAACCGCCCGGGTTGAAGAGCTCGACCTTCGCGAGGACGGTCGCGCCGATGCCCTCCGTCACGCGATTGAGGCGGATGAGCGGGGTATCGCCGATCAGATCGGTGACGCTGTTGGCAAAGCGCATGGGGCTCCTCGTCGTGGATTCGTCGTCTTCGAGCATAGGCGGGTGGACCGGACGGCGCATCGTCCCGCTGACAGGCACACCCTCCGTCATCGCGTCGCCCAGATCAGCAGACCGACCGGTGCCAGTGCGAGGAGCCAGAAGACTGCGATCCACACGAATGGGGGCAGCGGGGTGAGGCGGCCCAGCACGGACGCGTCGGAGCCGCGGCCGCGCCGCCGGAGGTGGAGACGGCTGAGGTTCGCGATCGCGCGGACGCCTCCGGCCCATTCGAAGAGCCCGGCCGCCAGGAGCACGAGCAGGGTGACGGGCTCCGCGGCCCAGAGCAGGAGTGCGACGGTGCCCGCGATACCGGCCAGGGTCGAGCCCACCGCGATGAGCCCGCGCATGAACAGCAGTGCTGCGACGGACACGCCCAGGAGGACCGCCACCGCCGTCGTCGGCCAGACTCCGCTGCCGGTCACCCAACCGGCGGCCGCAGCGCACACCATGAGGGCTCCGACCAGGGGTGGGGCCGGGTAGCCCCAGAAGCTGGTCCAGGCGACGGAATCGGATCGGCCGGTCGAGGTCGTGAGACCCGAGTGATCCGCATTGACCCGGATGCGCATCCCAGTCCTGCCGCGCAGCGCCCCCGCGAGCGCATGGCCCAGCTCGTGGATCATCGTCACCCACACTCCGGTGACTCTCCAGATGCCGCCCGGCACGACCAGTGCGCCGGCGATGACGACCGCTGCCGCCACGATGGACCACAGCTCATGACCGGCGAGCCGGTCCAGCAGACCGACGCCGAGGCCCTCCAGACCCTCCGTCACACGTCACCTCCCGATCTGCACCCTGGGCTGCGATCGCGCAGCCATCAGCCCCACGTATCCCGCGGTCCTCGTCCTCGCACACTCTTCCTTCCGCGGGTGAAGGAACGCTGAGCGGGTCCATGGATCTCGATGTCCTCGACCACGCGGCGTCCGATCTCGCGCTCGATCTTGTCGAGCAGGCCGTCCTTGAGGATCTTCAGCTGCGTCGCCCAGGTCGTCGAGGAGGTCCGCACGACGAGGGTGGGCGGATCGAACCGCTCGACGATGCAGTTCGCCGCGACGTCCCTCCCCACGAGGTCCGACCACCTGCTCGTCACCTGTGCCACGTCGAGACTCGTCTCCCATCCCCGCGTGTGCGCGATCTTCGAGAAGAGGCCCGCCAACGGTCGGGGATCGCGGGGATCGTGCCCCGAACCGGTGTAGGCGACCCCGCCATCGCCCCGGTCCGCTGCATCGGATCGTCCGTCATGCCATCGCTGCGAACTGCGCCGCGATCCCGCACCTGCGCGGGGTTCGACGTCCGCCATGCGCCGGACACGGTCGAGCGCGTCGAGGGCGGCGCCTGACAGCGGGGCACGGGTCCGATCGACGGAGCCGAGGCCGCCGCCGGCAGCGCCGCCCGGTCCGCCGGGCTCAGTCGTCCGAGGTGTCACCGGGGACTCGCCACGGTCGTCAGATCGACGGTGCGGCCCACGAGCTCCTGCGGGATCTCCGATCCGACCGCAGCGGTGATGAGCACCTGCTCCGCCTTCGCCACCAGGTCGGCGAGCCGGGCGCGGCGACCGGTGTCCAGCTCCGCGAAGACGTCATCGAGCACGAGCACGGGCTGATCGTCCGGATTCCCGGAGTCCTCGCGGAGCAGATCCCAGCTGGCCAGCTGCAGAGCGAGCGCCAGAGACCAGCTCTCGCCGTGTGAGGCATAGCCCTTCGCTGGGACGTCTCCGATGAGCAGTTCGACATCGTCGCGCTGCGGTCCGACGAGCGTGAGACCCCTGTCGATCTCCTTCTCCCGCCGGGAGAGGACTGCCTCGACGATCACGTCGACGGCGCGCACGACGGCGTCGTCCGCATGCGGATCGATCGTCGAGTAATCGATCCGCGACCGATACTCGGCGGATGCCAGCCGCCGCGATTCCCGTGCGTCGGCGGCCAGGGTGGAGAAGTGCGCTCCGATGTGCGGAGCGAGGTCCGACAGCAGTCGGCGGCGACCGATCACCAGCGCGGCCGCGGCCTCGGCGAACGCGCGATCCCAGATGTCGAGAGTCGCTTCGAGGCCTGGGTTCGGATGCTGCTTGAGGCTCTTGAGCAGGGCGTTGCGCTGGCGCAGCGCCTTCTCCACGTCAGACAGCACGCCGGCGAAGCGCGGGTTGCGAGCGACGAGCAGGGAATCGAGCCAGTCGCGGCGCTCACCCGGATCGCCCTTCACGAGTCCCAGGTCCTCGGGCGCGAAGACGACGCACGGAACGAGCCCCAGGATCTCCCTCACGCGGACTCCGGTGCGATTGATGCGCGCGCGATTGGCGCCCTTGGCCCTGATCGTGACCTCGGCCGTCACCTGCCGCTCGCCGCGATGCGCCTTCGCAGACACGATCGCCTGCCCCTGGCCTGCTCGCACGAGCGGCAGATCGTGGGGCACTCGGTGGGAGCGCAGGCGGGAGAGATACCCGATCGCTTCGACCAGATTCGTCTTGCCCCAGCCGTTGGGAGCGATGAAAGTCGTGACCCCGCGGTCCAGATCCAGATCGAGTGAGTCGTAGGACCGGAAGTCACGCAGGGCGAGTCTGCTCACCCACACGCAGCGACCACCTCCGAACCCGGTGCGTCAGAATCGGATGATCGGCATGAGCAGGTAGCGGTACGAATCATCGTGCTCGCCCTCCTGCTCCTTCTGCCCCGTGATGACGACCGACTTCTTGGGCTCTGTCATGGAGAACCTGACGAAGGGGTGCTCGATCTGCGCGAGTCCTTCGGAGATGAAGAGCGGGTTGAAGCCGGTCGTGATGTCTCCGCCGTTGATGGACGACTGCAGCGATTCCGATGCCTGCGCATCATCGCCCGCGCCGGCACGCAGAGTGACGGTGCCGTCTGCGAACTCGAAGCGGATCGGGGTGTTGCGCTCCGCGACGAGAGCGACGCGGCGGACGGCCTCCCGCAGTGCGGAGGTCTCGACGACCGCGGAGATCGGAGCGTCCTTGGGGAACAGGGACCGGACCTTCGGGTAGTCGCCCTCGATGAGCAGCGAGGTCGACTCACGACCATTGGCGGCGAAGGCGAGCATCTCCTTGCCGCCGGATTCCGACAGGCTGATCCGGATGTCGCCGCCCATCGACTTCGCCGCGTCCGCCAGAGTCTTGCCGCGGATGAGCGCGTTGCGAGTGATGTCCGGAGTCGACGGGGACCACGTGAACTCACGCACCGCGAGTCGGTAGCGGTCCGTCGCGAGCAGGGCGACCCGATCGCCCTCGATCTCGACCCGCACGCTCGTGAGGATCGGAACCGTGTCGTCCTTCGACGTGGCGATCGACACCTGGGAGACCGCGTGCTGGAACTCTGACGCGGCGACTGTGCCGGTCGCCTCCGGGATCGCCGGCAGCGCCGGATACTCGTCGACTGGCATCGTCATGAGGGAGAAGCGCGAGGAACCGCAGGTCAGATCGACCTTGCCGCCGTTGAGCTCCAGAGTCACAGCCTGGTTGGGCAGGGCCTTCGAGATGTCCGCCAGGAGCCGTCCGGAGACCAGGAACGTTCCGGGTGCTTCGACCTCTGCGCTGAACTCGGTGCGAGACGAGACTTCGTAGTCGAAGACCGCGAGTCGGACGGTTCCGTCCGACTCCGCCGTGATGAGGACACCCGTGAGGACCGGGGAGGAAGGACGCTGGGGCAGGGCCTTGGTCGTCCAGGTGACTGCCTCTGCGAGCACATCGCGCTCGACTCGGAACTTCACTTGCTCGGATGCTGCGTTCACGACACTCCTGCGGTTCGCACTGAGGACTTCTGACGGTGGGCGAGAGCCTGTCGACCAGACCCGCTGGCATGCGGACGGGCAGGAATGCACTCTACCCCACGCGGACCGGGGGCCGCACGGAGGACGGATGGCTCTACGGCGTGGTTCGTTGACATCGGCATGCGGTCGTGCTCCCCGCCCGGGGCAGGTGCGCGAAGCGTTCGAGGACGCGTCGTTCGAATATCCGCGGTGGCCGGTGTGCAGATCTGCACAGCTGTCACCATGAGGTAGTCGTGCGAGAAGCGCATGATCGTGGGAGGTCGGTGCAGTGCGCGGTGGACCCTCTGAATCGCAATGAGTTGAATAAGTTATCAGTAGTAGGCGCTGTGGAATCTGTGGACAGATGCACGGGATCGCCGTCGGCCTGCGGATCGGAGCCGTCGTGAGCAGGTGGACGGACTGTGCACGAGGACGGCATCACCGGTGCATGCCTGTGTAATCACATCGTTGTGACCCACAGGCTTCACCAGGCCGACGCGAGTCCGTCCCCCGTGCGGTCCACGTGCGCAGCGGCGTTTCCCACAGCGTTGTCCACAACTGTGCATTGCTCTTTTCATAGTCGATGCTGCTGTTTGATGCGGTTCGTGAGTTCGGTGACCTGGGTATACAGGGCACGTCGTTCCGCCATCTGCGTCTTGATCTTCTTATTCGCGTGCATGACCGTGGTGTGGTCGCGCCCGCCGAACTCCTGGCCGATCTTCGGCAGCGACAGATCAGTGAGCTCGCGGCACAGGTACATCGCTATCTGCCGTGCGGTGGTCAGCGTGCGCGAACGGCTGCCGCTCTGCAGATCCTCGATGGAGAGGGTGAAGTACGACGCCGTCTGACCCATGATGTCCGCCGCGGTGATCTCCGGGGTGTCGTCCTGGGTGATGAAGTCCTTGAGGACCGTCTCCGCCAGACCGACGTCGATGACCTGGTCGTTGAGGTTGGCGAAGGCGGTGACGCGGATCAGTGCACCCTCCAGCTCGCGGATGTTCGACGACACGCGGCTCGCGATGTATTCGAGCACATCCGGCGGCACGTCGAGCTTGTCCGTGAATGCCTTGTTCCTGAGGATGGCGAACCGGGTTTCGAGGTCCGGGGGCTGCACATCCGTGAGCAGGCCCCATTCGAAGCGGGAGCGCAGACGCTCCTCGAAGCCCTTCAGCATCTTGGGCGGCTGGTCCGCGGTGATGACGACCTGCTTCTCCTCGTTGTGCAGCGCGTTGAAGGTGTGGAAGAACTCCTCGATCGTCGCGTCTTTGCCCTGGAGGAACTGGATGTCATCGATCATGAGGATGTCGACCTCACGGTAGCGGCGCTGGAATGCCGGCCGCAGCGTGTTGGACGTCGTCTGGGACCCCACTGTGTTGATGAAGTCGTTGACGAACTCCTCGCTGGAGACGTACCGGACGCGGATCTCCGGGTAGAGCTGCTGCGAGTAGTGCCCGATCGCGTGGAGCAGATGTGTCTTGCCCAGCCCCGAGTCGCCGTAGATGAAGAGCGGGTTGTACGCCTTGGCGGGTGACTCCGCGACCGCGAACGCCGCTGCATGGGCGAAGCGGTTGGAGGCGCCGACGACGAAGGCGTCGAACGTGTACTTCGGGTTCAGGAGACTCGAGGAGGTCTTGCCGTCCGGACCGTGCGGAGCGGGGGTGCCGGTATGGGAGAAGGGGGCCGGGGACGAGCCGGACGCCCACTGCTGCCGTCCCTGCGGTGCCTGATCGGGGTTGTTCCCGACCTCCGCATGAGGCGGTGCTGCAGGTGCGGCCACGTCATCGGTGTCCTGTCCGGCAGCGGGTCCGGCACCGGATGCTGTGGCGGGATCCGCGCTGGGGGCGGGGCCGCCGTGGTCGAGTGAGCCCGTGTCAGGTGCTTCGTGCGGGGCAGGCGGTGCCTGTGCAGGTGGTGTCTGTGGTGGTGGTGTCTGCGGTGGTGCGGCAACGGGTGGAGCCGCTTCTGCCGGGGCCTCGGTGTACGAGGTGCCGACTGCGATCGCGAGGTTCACATCGTGGCCGACGACCCGCCCGAACTCGCGGGTGAGGGGTTCGCGCAGGTCCGTCTCGAGATTGCGGCGATGCAGCTCCGAGGGGACGGCGAGGACGTAGATCGAGTCGCCGATCATGCCCTTGGGCATGGCACCCGTGAGGAAGCCCTTGTGCTGTTTGAGGATGGCCGGATCGTTGAGGAGATTGGTGAGGACCTGCGTCCATATCTGCTCAGGATCGTTCTGTGTGGAGTCCACCCTCGTCCTTCCGACGTGCATGAGAGGCGTGTCATCCCCCAGCCCTGTTCGCCCACAGGTGTGGAAGAGCATCCGGATGACGTCCACATAGTTTTCCACAGTTTGTGCATAGCGACCACGTGAATCCCGGAATCATCCACATCAGTGGACAAGCATGTGGAAATCACACGCGTGTCGTTTGTGGACGTCCTTGTTCACGCAGCGTGTGTACAAGGTTGTGGGCACAGCAGTGGGAGAGGAACCGGGTCGTCCGACCACGTTTCCGGGTGATGGCGTCCTCTCCGCGTCTTCTCCGCGCCATGTGAGGGTCGGGTGCGCGTCACCGTCAGGACATGTGCGACGCTCCCAGGTGAGCGCCGTCACTGTTCGGGGGCCCGGTGGGGTGCGGTTTGACCGCTGCGACAGGGCACCCCTACGATGGGGTGTCCTGTGTTGCGGGCTTGTACCCCGGTGTGTGCGCACTTCCCTGTTCTCCCTCGACGCAGGAGTGGGTGGCCGAACGAATCGCGAACGCGATGGATCCGGCCTGCATCCCGCCTCAGTGGAACCACACGTCAGCTGTGTCTGACGACGATCGATGGAGTGAGAAGTGAGCAAGCATACTTTCCAGCCGAACAACCGCAAGCGCGCCAAGACGCATGGCTTCCGCCAGCGCATGAGCACTCGTGCCGGCCGAGCGATCCTCGCATCGCGTCGCCGCAGGGGCCGCCGCGCCCTGTCCGCCTGACCGCACGCCGGTTGAGGCCCCACCACCGTGCTGCCTCGTGAGAACAGGCTTCGTGATCCGGTCGACTTCCGCACTGCCTTCCGGGCGGGCGTGAAGGGGACCAGCGGCCACGCCCTGGCTCACGTGGTTCACACCCGCGAATCCCACGCCCCGCGCGTGGGATTCGTTGTTTCCAAAGCAGTCGGGAACGCGGTGGTCCGCAATCGGGTGAAGCGTCGCGCACGGGCGTGGGCGGCGGAGCAGATCAAAGACCTCCGCACGGGAGACCTCCTGGTGATCCGGGCACTGCCCGCGGCTGCAGATGCGGACAGCACAGCACTCGCAGCATCCCTCGACCGTGCACTGCGCACCGCCCTTCGGCGACTGCGGAAGCGGGACGAGGAGACCAGCAGGAGAGCGGGTGCCGGCATCGGTGACCCGACTGAACAGCGGCCGGGATCGTAGATGCGCCCGGGTGAGGACACGGAGTCCTCTCTGCCAGCACCGCCTGCGGGGCGGAGCGCTCGGATCGGCCACGTTCTGCGCGTCGCACCGCGGATGCCGTTCGTCTGGTTCATGCGGGCGTACCGTGTGGTCATCTCCCCCCTCTACGGTGATGTGTGTCGCTACTACCCCAGCTGCTCGAAGTACGCTCTTGATGCGTTCGAGGTGAAGGGCGCGGTCAGAGGCACGTTCATGGCGGCATGGCGAGTGCTCCGGTGCAACCCTTTCGCCCGCGGCGGGGTGGACCACGTCACCGGTTCGGTGCTCGAGCGCCGCAGCGCGGAGATCTGGGGGCGGGACGGCCCCGCGAACAATGGCAGAATGTACAAGCGGTAAAGACTTCATGAGGGTCGTGGACGCGAGGATCGTGCCAGGACCAAGGAGAGAGTGAATGGCCTTCTTCGATACGCTGCTCTACCCCCTGCAATGGGTGGTCGCATGGATCCTCGCGCTCTTCCATGAGCTGCTGACGTTCCTGGGTCTCAACCCCGCCAGCGGATTCACCTGGGTTCTGTCGATCGCCGGGCTCACGCTGGTGGTGCGCGGAGCGCTCGTCCCCCTCTTCGTGCGACAGATCAAGTCGCAGCGCAAGATGCAGATGATCCAGCCGGACCTGCAGCGCCTTCAGAAGAAGTACAAGGGCAAGAAGGACCAGTTCTCGCGTCAGGCGATGGTCGAGGAGCAGCAGGCGCTGTTCAAGAAGCACGGCACCAGCCCGTTCGCATCGTGCCTCCCGCTGCTCGTGCAGATGCCGATCTTCCTGAGCCTCTTCCGGGTCATCAACAACGTCCCGCAGATGGCGACCGGGGACATCGACCCAGTCGGCGGCATGACCGTCGAACTCGCGGAGCAGATGGATCAGGCGATCGTCCTCGGGATCGAGCTGTCCTCCTCCTTCCTCACCGGAGACTGGTGGGTCAAGGCCGTCACTGCAGTCCTCATCGTCATCATGGCCGGCACTCAGTTCTGGACCCAGCGCCAGATGATGACGAAGAACATGTCCGACGCGGCCATGGACAACCCCTTCATGCAGCAGCAGAAGATGATGCTGTACCTCATGCCGGTGGTCTTCGGCATCGGCGGCATCTACTTCCCGCTGGGTGTCCTCATCTACTGGCTCGTGTCGAACACCTGGACGATGGTCCAGCAGATGTTCGTCATCCGCAGCATGCCCGCGCCCGGCTCGCAGGCCGAGCGCGATCTGATGGAGCGCCGCGCCCGCAAGGGCAAGCCCGCACTTCCCGGCGCAGAGCCCATCGAGATGAAGCCCGAGCCTGAGGCTGACGACACGTCCCAGGGGAAGACCAGTGGTCAGCGTCCGCAGCCCGTCAACGCGAAGCGCAAGAAGAAGAAGCGCAAGAAGCGCTAGATGTGAGTGTGAGCGGGTCGCGCATGGGCGATCCGATACGACATGGAGGAACGATGAGTGACGCGACGGAAACCACTGGATCCCCGATGACCGAAGACGACCCGAGTGCGGAGCAGACGGATGTCGTCGGCGCGGCACACGATTCGCCTGCAGCTGACGCAGCTGACGCAGCTGACGCAGCTGATGCGGCTGACGCAGCTGATGCGGCATCGAGCAGCGCGGCGTCGTCCCACGGGACGGCCGCTGAGGACGACAGCGCCGATGCTCCGACCTCGCGCCCCAGCCGTACGGAGCTGCTCGAGGAGGAGGGCGACATCGCCGCCGACTACCTCGAGGAGCTGCTCGACGTGACGGACCTGGACGGGGACATAGACATCGACGTCGGGGACGGCCGCGCGCAGCTCGCGATCCTGAACGATGACGACGGAGCGGGACTGGACGTGCTCGTGGGTCGGGACGGACAGGTGCTCACGGCGCTGCAGGAGCTCACTCGCCTCACGGTGCAGGCACAGACCGGCCAGCGGTCCTGGCTCATGCTCGACATCGACGGCTATCGCGACCGTCGCAAGGACGATCTGCGCCAGGTCGCCCAGGATGCTGTCGACTCTGTGCGGAACGAGGGTGGACCGGTCTCCCTCCGCCCCATGAACAGCTTCGAGCGCAAAGTCGTCCACGACGTCGTGGCGAAGGCCGGTCTCCGCTCTGAGTCCGAAGGCGACGGCGACGGACGACACGTCGTCGTCCACGCCGGGTGAAGGGCACAGCATGACGGAGGGAGCAGACGTGGAGGTCGAGCCCAGGCCTGTCTACACACAGGAGCTGTTCGGTGACCGCGTGGATCTCGCAGACCGCTACGCTCAGCATCTTGTGACCACGGGGGTCGAATGGGGTCTGCTGGGCCCGCGCGAGCTCCCCCGCGTCTGGTCACGGCATATCCTCAACTGCGCCGCTGCGGCATCACTGCTGGAGCCTGACGATGTCGTGGGTGACATCGGATCCGGTGCCGGCCTCCCAGGGATCCCCTGGGCTCTTGCTCGACCTGATGCGCGAATCGTCCTGATCGAGATCATGGAGCGGCGCGTGGAGTGGTTGCGCATGGTCGTCGACGACCTGGGCTTGGACAATGTCCGGATCGTACGAGCGCGTGTCGAAGAGCTGGTGGACGATGAGATCTTCACCGTCGTGACCGCGCGTGCAGTGAAGGCGATGACGACTCTCATAGAATGGTCCGTTCCCATCCTCGGTCCGCAGGGCCGGATCCTGGCGATCAAGGGGGCATCGGTCGATGCTGAACTGGAGAAGGCGGCTCGGCTGATCCGCAAGCGGAAGCTCATCGGACCCACTGTGCACAGGGTGGGCGGCGAGGGCCTTGAGACCCCCACAACAGTGGTGGAGCTGCGCCGTCGCTGACTGATGCTCACAGTCAGGTATCGAATGTATGTTCTATAACTGTCCCGCTCGGATCGCGCCGACGGCTCCCGCTGTACTACTACGCCGATAGCTCGCGTTGCTCTGTCGCTGCACGTCGCCGGGTTTCCCGGTGTCATGGATGTTTCACGTGGAACGCCGATGATGGACAGTGCCTTCTCATCAGCACGTCCTGAACCCCGAAGTCTGTGCCCCGACGTAGAATGTCGAGGTACCTTGGTTTAGCGAACGCGGAGTGATCCACATGCCTCTTATGGACGAGTCGACTCCGCTAGGAGCTCAGATCGCACGCGATCACAGCCGTGCGGAGCGACTTGCGTCGACGACCTTCCCCAGCCCTGATCAAACGAGAATCCTCACCATCGCCAACCAGAAGGGCGGTGTCGGGAAGACGACGACGACCGTCAATATCGCAGCTGCCCTGGCTACCCACGGCCTCGAGGTCCTGGTGGTCGATATCGATCCGCAGGGCAATGCGAGCACTGCACTGAGCATCGATCACTCGACCGGCGTTGATGGGATCTATGAGGTCCTCATCGACGACTACGACATCTCTGAGGTCGTAGCCCAGTCGTCGGAGTTCGAAACACTGAAGTGCGTTCCGGCGACTATAGATCTTGCAGGTGCGGAGATCGATCTGGTGTCGAAGGTCGCGCGTGAGATGCGCCTGCACCGCGCGTTGACGAAGTACCTGGAAGAGCAGGACGAGGCCGGCCAGCGGGTCGACTACGTACTCATCGACTGCCCCCCGAGCCTGGGACTGCTGACGGTCAACGCCTTCGTCGCTGCTCGAGAGGTCTTCATTCCCATCCAGTGTGAGTACTACGCATTGGAGGGTGTGAGTCAGCTTCTGAAGAGCATCCAGATGATCCAGCAGCACCTCAATCAAGAGCTGTGGATCTCCACGGTGCTCCTGACGATGTACGACGGCAGGACCCGTCTCAGCGCGCAGGTCGCCGAAGAGGTCCGCACACATTTCGAGGATCAGGTCCTTCGAACCGTGATCCCCAGGTCCGTGCGCATCTCCGAGGCGCCGAGCTACGGCAGGACCGTCATCTCGTACGAACCCAGCTCCTCGGGTGCATTGTCCTATCGTGAGGCAGCTGAGGAGATCTCATTGAGAGGAATCAAGAATGGCTGAGAAGCGTCGCGGACTTGGACGGGGTCTGGGATCACTCATTCCCAGTCAGGAGACCGGTCGCCCATCGGATGTGTTCTTCCCTCCCAGTGAGCGGTCCGACGCGGACTCGCAGACGGAGCCCCAGGAGGTAGACGGAGAGAAGCTGCCGTCGGACCCGGCGGAATCCATGCGACGTGCCCAAGCGGGCCGCCGCACTGGTTCGGCGAAGCGTGCTCCAGCGAAGGGTTCGATGGAGGAATCCTCCGACAGCACACCGGTAGCTGCAAAGACAACCGGCGCAGCCACGAAGTCTGCGAAGGGCTCTTCGCGGAAGCCTGTGGCCTCGTCGACATCGGGTTCGTCGACATCGGGATCGTCGAGCCGGAATCGCTCGCGGTCGGCAGCGAACCCCTCCACCAGTGCATCGCAGAAGACCAAAGCCACGGCAAACGACGCCGACAAGGCTGTCTCTTCTCACAGTAAATCGAACAAGACGCCGGTCCTTTCCACCGACAGCGGGGTGCAGCCGTCACCCGTCGTGGATCAGAGTGCTTCACTCAACGGATCACTGAACGATTCTGTACCGCCTGAGCCATCAGTTGATGGGGTGTACGTTTCACGTGAAACAGTTCGGGAGCAGGCAGCGGCGGAGCAGGCTCCGTCGGTTGTTGATGATGCTGAATCCCAGAACCCGGATGGTTCGATTACTGCGCATCCCGAGGACGCTGCCCTCCCCGAGGACGCTGCCCACCCCGAGCGCGATTCGGCGGCCGGAGCGGTGGATGAGACCACTGAATCGGTGGACGGAGCGATGCCCCACCCCACTGAAGAGCTCGATGCGCACCCGCAGGAGGATGCGCCGGAGGCTGTGGCTACCGCAGACGTTTCACATGAAACCGAAGGCGAGGCCGACGACGCGTCGTCTGACTTGGTCCCGGTTCCAGGCACCACGTTCGGTGAGATCTCGCTTGATCGCATCCGCCCGAACCCTCGTCAGCCACGTGACGTGTTCGATGAGGATGCACTCGATGAGCTGATCACGAGCATCCGTGAGATCGGCGTGCTCCAGCCGGTTGTGGTGCGTCGGCGTGCAGATGCGTCCGGTCAGTATGAACTGATCATGGGTGAGAGGCGCTTCCGCGCTTCGAAGGATGCTGGGAAGACCACGATCCCTGCAATCGTGCGGGAGACGTCGAATGACGATCTGCTCCGGGACGCGCTCTTGGAGAACCTGCACCGAGTCGACCTGAACCCACTCGAGGAAGCGGCGGCGTACTCGCAGCTCCTGGAAGACTTCAACTGCACCCAAGAGGAGCTGTCGGAGAGGATCGGGCGTTCACGACCGCAGATCTCGAACACGATTCGGCTCTTGAAGCTCCCAGCAATGGTGCAGAGACGGGTCGCTGCCGGTGTTCTGTCCAGCGGGCACGCCCGTGCGATCCTCGGCCTCAACGATGCCGCGAACATGGAAGTCCTCGCTCAGCGGGTCGTCGCTGAAGGACTGTCAGTACGGGCAACCGAGGAGGCGGTCGTCCTTCTCAACCGTGGCGAGCGATCTGCCGTTTCACGTGGAACACGGAAGCCTGATCCGGAGCTCGCAGAGCTGGCGCGGTCACTTGGTGATCGACTGGATACCCGCGTGAACCTGGTCATGGGCAAGCGAAAGGGCAAACTGTCGGTCGAATTCGCGAATGGAGAGGATCTCAGCAGGATTCTGTCTCTGCTCGGACTGGACGGCGGAGCGACCGAGGAATAGCTGCAAGTAGATCTGGGCGCCCACTCACATCACGTGAGTGGGCGCTCTTTTTTGTGTCATTCTGTCTGGTGGTACTCCGAGTCACCGGCTTGCATCGCTCGCCGCGAGCATCGAGTGGCTGTTCCACGTGAAACAGTCACTCGATCCCCACAACCGGACGGCCCTTCTCTGTGCGTCGAGTGGTGGTCTTGATGCGGCGACTATCCGCTTTCGATCACTGGTGCAGCGCGTCTCATGGCCGCGGCTTTGTCGTTTTGCCCGGTCGTCGAGGAAAGGTGGCAGGAATGTGCGGTGTTGACGCCCACGGCAGACGCGTTTCACGTGAAACGGGTCGAGATCCCTACGCTTTGTGCCTATTTGCGCGCCTCGGGAGGGGTCTTCTTAGAGAATGTGCAAAGATCGCAACGATGCGTGCGGCGTGCGTCGGGTCCGTTGTCGTGGGTGAGTCGGTCGTCGTGTCAACACAGTCTGATTGCCTCCTTTCCTGATTCTGTTGCTGCGCAGCTGCATCCCTCGTGGCGGCGTTATCGCGTTGAAGCCCGTCCGGCGCCCTGGCTGGTAGGTGCGCACGCAGGCAGACTGATGGATGTTGTTCCTGTCGGGCTAGCAGGCTCGAGGCCTCCTGGCCGGGGAACGTCGCGGCGAACCTTCTCTCGTTTCACGTGGAACTTCGCCGTACTCCTACCCTGCAGAGTGCAGCGAGGTGGCGTGCTCGGGCGACGCATCGCTACGTTGCGCCACGTGAAACACGTCGGTCGCTGTGCCGTCGCTGCGAGCGCCGTACCCGCCGAGGAGCCGGCTCACCATAGGTCTGATACCAATGGCTCGTGTGGCGGCGAGTGTGATTGCCTAGTTCTCCAGCGAAGGTCAGTCGTGGGAGGTACTCCTGCGACCATGGCAGACCGGGTCTGAAAGGTCACGGACCTGCGGAGATCGCAGAGCTCGCGGCCGGCACCGGTAGCGGTGTCAACGAGACATTTCGTTGATCTCGAGAAGCCCGCTACGGTCGTGTTTCATGTGAAACGGTGGTGGCTGTGGCTCGATACCGATGATGTCTGACCGGGTAATGGGGCTTGAGGGCGTACTCGTGAGCTGTTCGCGGCAGAATCGCTCTGTGCTGTGCTGGGCAGGCCTGTGTAGGGCAGGCCTGTGTAGGGCGGGGCTGCTCGGTGGACTGGCTTGATCGGGTTGTGCCGGGATGGGCAGGTCTGTGGCGTCCTGTGTAGGCGTATGGGTTCGTGGGTGTGTACCCGAAGCGCGCCGGATGGTGAGGCTTTCCCAACTGCAGGCAGGTCGAGTGTTGGAGGCAGGGTACGGGGGTGTCTTCATCGATTCGCATACGCTGCAGCCAGTCCATTCTGTGCGTCTGCCCTTCAGGGTACTTTCTGAGTTTGCAGTCCGCGGTGTGACGAGTGCTTCACGTGAAACATCATCAACGGGGCCGGAAGGCGAAATCCGAACCGGCAGTGACATTCGCCTGACGGTTGTGGGCCGTGCGCCAGGTGCTCTGTGTCATCCAGGAGCGGTGGCGTGCCATGAATCGCGAATGACCCGATGTATCAGTCACTGACCCGGTGGTGCGCGGCTGACCCCGTGCGTCGGCTACTGACCCGGTGTATCTGCCGCGCAGATGAGGTTCCTATCACCCGAATGTGTTTTGACGAGCCGTCACGCGTCCCCGATCAAGGACCCCTAGAACCGCCGGGCGGTGAGCCCAGCACGGGCAGCTCGCTAGGGCGTTGAGCACAACACCAGTGCCTCGCAGAGACACTGGCGTCGTCAAGGTGCGGTTAGGGCTGTCGTCAATCGGGCCGACCCGGTCGCGGCGTTCCTGGCAGAGAAGACACGGCAAGACGGAGACGTCGAAGAGTGGCGTGGCACAGACGGTGTTTCACGTGGAACTAGGCTTGCGATACGGCGGTGTTCTGCTGCGCGACCCGCCTGTGACCCGCCTGTGGGCGGGTGCGGCGCGACGCTGCTGCGCGTGAGGCAGGACGTTCTGCGGGAGAGTCAGCCGCTGCTCTTGTCGTCGGCTGTGCGTGCGATCATATCGCGGAGTGCGGCAAGATCGACTGCCCCTGTCTCCGGGTCAGCCGCATCCGTGAGATAAAGACGCTGAAGAGCCACTGCGACCGATTCTGCAATCGAATCTCTGACCCGAGCAGAGTGCAGTCGTGCGCTGTCGTCGTCGTTGGTGATATAGCCGACGACGACGTGGACTGTGGGCGTCGAATACTCGTGCAGCGACTTCCACGAGCGGGCATGCGAGCCGCAGTCCAAGAAGTCGGTGCGGGACAGGACCTCCCTCTGGATCAGTTCCGCGAGACGCTTGCCGATGGGAGAAGGCTGACCGGTCGCCGTACCGAAATAGAACGTTGCGACACCGTTCGCGCTCGGGTTGGTATGCATGTCCTGCGACACGCTGATGAGAGTGGAAGCCCGCGAATCCAAGAGATCCGATGCTGCGCGTTCGTTGGTGTCGAGAACGAAGGGCGAAGCTCCTACTGCTGCGAGCCGGCCCGAGATCCTCTGTGCGATATCCCTGGAGTAGTCGCCAGACTTCGCCGTATGCTGCGCGAGCTGTGCGTCATCTGCCATCGGGAGTGCGGGAGCGGAGTCGATGACGAATGTGCGGCCTGACAGGGACGGGCCGGACGACTGGAGGCGGGCCTTCTCCTGCAGCGCAAAGATGCTGCCGGATGCGCTTCCGCGCGACACTGCGTCAAGGCCACGGAGCGTGCGGGGGCCCGCGACCCCATCAACGGTGAGGCCGAGGTTCTTCTGCAGATCGCGGACGGCGGCGTCAGTGGTCTCTGCGAAGTCGAAATCGATGCGTGAGGCGTACAGGCCCAGATCGGAGAGCTTGGTCTGCAGTTCCGCGACGTCGTCGCCTCGAAATGTACGCACAGGATCGAATCGGAGGATGCGGTCGCCCAGCTTGTGGCGCGCCAGCTCGATCTGCTCGAACGTCTGGGGACCGAGGATGCCGTCAGAGAACAGGCCCCTGCGCTGCTGGAAGTGCTTGATGGTCCCATCGAGGTCGCGATCGAACTCTGGGCTGTCGGCGTCTCCCACGTCGTACCCCAGGCGGGACAGCTGTGCCTTCACGGTCAGCAGCACCGTGTCGGACGCTCCGAGCTGGAAGGTGGAGTTGTGGGGTGTCATCGAACTCGTCTCTGGTGGGATGTAGGACGCGCTGACCCGTGGGACGGATCCAGGGGTCTTCCGATGGACGATCAGGCGCCCGTTGATACTACAACGGACGCCTGATGCCCTGCTGAGGACCGAGTCTCTGTCTCGAGACCTGAAGATCAGGCGAGAAGCGGCTCGATCTCTTCGAGCAGGGCCGGCTTGGGGCGTGCGCCGATGATCTGCTTGACGACCTCGCCGTTCTTGAAGAGGTAGAGCGCAGGGATCGATGTGATGCCGTACTTGCCAGCGGTCTGCATGTTGTCGTCGGTGTTGATCTTGACGACCTTCAAGCGGTCGGCGAGTTCTTCTCCCAGCTCATCGACGATGGGCGAGACCATGCGGCAGGGGCCGCACCAGGGCGCCCAGAAGTCGACGAGCACGGGCTTGTCGGCCTTCAGGACCTCGTCGGAGAAGGTTGCGTCTGTGACTTCCTGGGACATGATGTCCTCCTCAGTTCTCGTCAGCGCTGCTGACGGATCAGGTGAGCGTGTGCTGCTGTCGGCATGAGAGTCGAACGGTGATTCTCAGGCGCCTGCGACGGCGACCGAGGGGGTCTTCGAAGCGTCCACTGCTGCAGGCGCCTGAGCACGGGAGGCCAAGTAGTGCTCCGCATCCAGCGCTGCGGAGCAGCCCGTACCGGCGGAGGTGATCGCCTGTCGGTACACGGGGTCGATCACGTCTCCGGCGGCGAAGACGCCCTCCATGCTGGTGCGGGAGCTGCGACCCTCGACCTGGAGGTAGCCGTCCTCGCGGAGCGACAGCCGGTCCGCGAAGAGCGAGGTGCGCGGGTCGGAACCGATCGCTACGAACATTCCCGTGACGGGCAGATCGGACGTCGCCCCTGAGATCACGTTGCGAATCGTGAGTCCGGTGAGTGCCTCTTCGCCGTGGACTTCGGCGACTTCCGAATCGAAGACGAACTCGATCTTCGGATCGGCCTTCGCACGGTCGTGCATGGTCTGTGAGGCGCGCAGCTCCTGGCGGCGATGCACGACGGTGACCTTCGAGGCGAACCGGCTGAGGAAGGTTGCCTCCTCCATCGCGGAGTCCCCACCGCCGATGACTGCGATGTGGTGATCGCGGAAGAAGAAGCCGTCGCAGGTCGCGCACCAGCTCACGCCGTGCCCGGACAGCTTCTTCTCGTTGGGGAGCCCCAGTTCGCGGTAGGCGGAGCCCGTTGCGAGGATCACGGATTCTGCGGTGTAGCGGGTTCCGAGGCCGGTCACGATCGCATGGGCGCCCGGCTCCAGCGTCAGCTCCGTGACGTCGTCATAGACGACGGTGGCACCGAAGCGCTCAGCCTGCTGTCGCATGTTCTCCATGAGATCGGGACCCTGGACTCCTTCCGGGAAGCCCGGGAAGTTCTCCACATCCGTGGTGTTCATGAGCTCTCCGCCTGCGGTGACGGACCCGGCGATGACGACGGGCTCCAGATTCGCACGGGCGGCATAGATCGCGGCGGTGTATCCGGCTGGTCCGGAGCCCACGATCACTAGACGATGATGGGTTGTCATGTCCCTCCTAGACTTGTCAAGCAGGCAAACACGGTACTGGACCGCGATATTCCGTGCCGGGAACCGTGCTGCGAGCCCAGGATCCCCGTCCGCAGCCGGATCAGCTGATGTCGACTTCGTCGATCATCGCACGGTAGCCGCCGCCCTCAGCTGTGGCCTCTGTGAACCACAGGAAGACGTACTGTCCGATCGCCGGCTCGTCCAGTTCGACGGTGACGTCCCCGTCGAGCTCGACCTCTTCGACGGTCTCTGCCTCCTCGACGTCGTCGGAGTCGCCGACCCGTACCTCCAGCAGCGACGTCCCGGTGGGAGCGAGGAAGTCCAGCTGGGTGATCTCCGATTCCTCTTCGAGCTCGACCATCAGGCCCACTCCCGATTTCAAGCCGCCCCAGTCAGGTGTGTTGTAGCGCTCGCTGCGCCATCCGCCGGACTCGCCGGGCATGACGAGCTCTGCCTCATCGGAGTTCTCCTCGTCGTCGCCCTCGGGGTCGATCGCGGTGATCTCGTCGATGACCGGTGCCGCCGCCTGTGGTTCGGGCTCCTCGGTCTCCTCGTCGGCAGGCGTCGATTGCTGCGTGGGTTCGGGCGCGGGAGCCGCCGTCTCGTTCGACGACCCGCCGAGCGTGATGATGCCGATGACGATCGCTGTGACGACGAGGAGCGCGAGCACGAGGAGTGTGACCGTCCGTCGTCTGCGGGCGCCTGCCGAACCGGACGCCGTCTGCGCGGGCCCGTCGCTGCCGGCCCCGCTACCGGCCCCGCTGCCGGCCGGACCTCCGGAGGACGACGGGCTCGCCGCCGCCGAGGTGCCCTTCACCGCGGCGCCCTTCGCACCGGCAGTCTGCGGACCAGCAGTCCGCGCACCGGCAGTCTGCCCACCGGGTGCCTGCCCGCCGGTCGTCGGCTCTGCGGTCTCAGCCGCACCGCCCGCCTCTGACGACGTGCTCGTGGATGCCGCCGCGGTGGACGTCTGCGCTGTGCCGCTGCGATCGGACTCCCTCTGCGATGACTCGCGCTGTCGTGTGCTCCGCGCTTCGGCGGCGATCACACGCTGCTGCGCGGCTTCCGCACGTCGGCGTTCGAGCGCACGTTCGCGCTCGAACGCGATCCGCTGCTGCTCGATCTCCTCTTCGCGCGTCGTGAAGACACCGCCGAGGAACCACGAGCCGTCGTCCTCCGTCGATGCCTCTGACTCCGACGAACCGATCGGGTCTGCGTCATCAGCGGATGGGACCTCGGATGTGTCCGCGTCATCGTCGGCACCGGTCGCCACCGAATCCGGCGGCTCGTCGTCGGCGGCATCGTCCTCGGACAGGTCCGGGACGATCGGCAGCGACTGCGTCGAGACGTCTTCGGGCGGATCCCACAGCGCATCGCGATCGAGGATGGGCGCAGTGACGTCTCTGTCGTACTCGGTGGCGGAGAGGTCTTCGTAGGCGGTGTACGTCTGCTCCGGCGTCCACTCCTCGGTGTCGACGTCGGACAGATCTTCGGCGCTGAGCGGGAACACGCTCGCCTCTCGCATCTGCATCCGCTCGTCGAGCTTCGTGACGACGCCGTCCGATCGTCCTGCGGAGTAGCCGGATGTGCCCGGCCGGCTCATGCCGATCCGCGCGAGTGCAGCCTGGATCTGGTCGGGGGTGGCCTGTCGCTGCAGCGGCGCGATGGGCGCAGTGGGGCGAGGCGGTGGTGTGGTCGTGGGCCGCGAACCCGTGCTGCCCATCCCGACGGTCGAGCCGGTCGCCTTCTTGCGTGCGACCGGTGCATCGGTGGAGAGGTTCACGGTCGGCTTCGCGCCGACCGTCCCGGCTCCGGTCGAGGTGCTGGCCGCCGCCGTCGCGTCAGTCTCCGGGGCTTCCGCGTCCGAGGTCCCGGTCGCCGCGTCCGCGGTCCCCGCCCCCGCGGCAGCGGACTGCGGGTCGGTCGCTGGAGCGGAGTCCGCAGTCTCTGCGACTGTCTCTGCGACGCGGCCGTCGGACGACGTGTGACCCGGGACGGCGATGTCGTCGGCGAAGAGCTCTTCGTCGGGCAGCGGCGAGCCTTCGAGGTTCGCCAGGCTGTCGCGATTCCATTCGCGCAGGTACCGGACGATCTCGCCCGGAGAGCGCGGCCCCGGATCGCTGAAGGAGGTGACTCCGGTGAGGAAGGCCGTGAGGTCTTCCGGGACGTCGGACCGCAGGGTCTCGATCTCCACGACGCGCTGGTTCTTCCGCGGCGCGGCGGGCAGACCGGCGCGCGATTCGGGCTTCGGCCACTGACCGGACAGGCATGCGTACAGGATGTCGACGATCGCGAGGGCATCCTCCCTCAGCGCAGTCGTATCGGTCTGCACCTCCAGCCCGAGCGCAGCCTCGGACAGCGCCGCGTCGATGGCGATCCCGTGGACCACCACGTCGCCGTTCGTCATGATGCCGATCGACTCCGGTCCCAGGCACCGGTGGTGGAGTCCGCGGCGACCCGCGTGGACCAGCACTTCGGAGACCTCGCCGGTGACGGCACGGGCCTCCTCCGGGCCGATCGGTCCTGCTGAGAGCACCTCTGCCAGCGATGTCGCGGCAGTGCGCTCGCAGACGACATAGTCGACCGGACGGCCGTCCTCGAGGTCCGCGGATCCGACGTCGAGCACGGAGGGGACGCGCGGATCGTTGACGAGGGCCAGGCGCCGACCGGAGTCCAGCAGACCGCCGGACAGCTCTGCGTCAGCCGCGTAGAGGATGACGGGATCGTCGAGGATGGCGTCGAGAGCCAGGCAGACGACGCCCGATTCCGGGGTGTCGGCGAGCCAGGGCCTTTCGATTGCGGAGACGACGTATCTGTCTGCGATGACAGTACCGCGCTCGATCCGCACCTGGTGCCCTCCCGATGAATAGCTCACGCCGCGATGGACCTTCATCGCAGGCGTCCTTCAGTTTATCCCGATGGATGTGCGTGGACTGGGAACCTCATGTCACGAAACCAGCACATGTACATCTCAGTAGCGAAACAGTGGCCGCCGTCGACGGTGCGGGTGTGTCCGGCTCCCTACGTGGCGAGCTTCGTCCGCACCGTCTGGATCGTCTGATGCAGCTCCCGCACGCGCAGCAGATAGCAGACGCCCAGATACACGGCGAGCATGACAGACGCACCCACCGCGCAGACGAGGAACGAGCCGGTCCAGCTGGAGTAGAGGTCTTCGTCGAGGTACCGCATCCCCGCCGCGCCGACTGCGGAGGCGATGAGTGCCGCGATACCGAACTTCAGATGCGAGACGATGAGGTCCTTCGCTCCCAGGCGCTTCAGCTTGCGGCGCAGCAGTGTGGCGGAGACCAGTGCCGCGAAGACGTAGCCGATGCTCATCGACACGCCGATGCCCGCGAGGATCCACTGCCCCGGGAGCAGCAGACCGGAGGCGACCACGCCGATCGCCGTGAGAACGATCTGAGGCACCTGCACCCAGAAGGGAGTCTTCGCGTCCTCGTATGCGTAGTAGACGCGCTGGAGCAGGTAGTTCGCGCTGAACGGGATCAGACCGGCGACCATCGTCGCGATGACGGGGCCGATGGCGCGTGCCTGATCGAGCGCCCCGATCCCGCTCCCCTCGGCGACCGACCCACCGCTGATCACCATCGCCGCGGGCGTCGACAGCGTGATGAGCGTGGCCGTTGCGAAGACGTTGACGAGGCCGACGAGCCTCAGCCCCAGACCCAGTGCGGCCCGCACCGAGGCCGTGTCCTTCTCCGCCGCATAGGTGCTGAGCGATGTGAAGAGAGCGGTGGCGAGCGACACCGCGACGAGTGAGTGCGGAAGCATGAAGACGAGGTAGGACAGCGTGTACGCCGCGAGTGAGGCGCTCACCTCCCCGCTCGAGGACGAGGCGGAGGCCGCGACGCGGGACGTGACGATGAAGCCCAGCTGGCCGACGAGGACCGCGCCGAACGTCCAGGTCGCGATGTTCCCTGCGGTCCCCAGTCCCACACCCCGGAACCCGAACGTGGGCCGGAAGCTGAAACCGATCCTCTTGAGCGGCCAGAGGAGGATGAAGGCCTGGCACACGACCCCGAGAGTCGCGGAGCCGGCGAGCACTGTGATCTTCGTGGCGTCCCACGTGCCGACCGCGTGCTCGCCTGCCCGACCCGTGCCGAAGAGGAAGATGAAGACTCCCAGTCCGGCGATCGCGATGACGTTGTTGAGCACCGGCGCCCACATGTACGGGCCGAAGTTCGAATGCGCATTGAGCACCTGGCCGAGCATCGTGTAGAGCCCGTAGAAGAAGACCTGCGGCAGGCACCAGTAGGCGAAGGCGATCGCGAGCGCCTGCTTGTCGTCGCTCCACTCGGTCGACGAGTACAGACGGACCAGCAGCGGAGCCGCGAGCGTCGCGAGCACGGAGACTCCCGCGAGCACCATGATCGCCAGGGTGAGGAGGCGGTTGACGAAGTCCTGCCCCCCGTCCGGGCGCTTCGCCGCCCGGATGATCTGCGGGACGAGCACCGCGTTGAGGATGCCGCCGGCCAGCAGCATGTAGAGGTTGTTGGGGACCTTGTTGGCCACGTCGAACGCGTCCGCGGTGCCGCCCACCGTCACACCGATCGCCGTGGCGAGCAGGATCGCCTTGGCGAAGCCCAGCAGGCGCGAGGTGAGTGTGCCCGCGGTCATGACTGCGGAGGATCTGGCGAGGGATGAGAGCCGTGCGGCCACTGACGTCCTTCCGCAGGGGAAACGAGGTGCTCGGAGGTGGTGGGTGTTCGACGGTCCGGGTGGTCACCCGTCTTCTGCGCGGGCGACCGCCGCGTCGAGCTGATTCTTGGGGATCTTACGCCGCCCGCGGCGGAACGTCCTGAACAGGCCGCCCACCAGCACGAGCGCCAGAGCGGAACCGATCGCGATCGTTGCAGTGTTCTCCCAGTCCGCGCGCACACGGATCAGCAGCTCGGTGTTCTGCGGCAGCACGTCGCCGTCGACGGTGAGCAGTCGGACGGTCGAGTTGACGTCCGCGTTCGCGAGGCCGCGCACCGGTACATCCACGCTGCGGGACTCCTCGGGGCCCAGTGTGACGATGTCGGAGACTTCGGTGCTGAGCTGCGGGGTGGGCGATTCGACGTGCAGGCGCACCCGTGCGGTCCGGTCTGTCGAGTTCTCGATGCGGACGGGGATCATCGCCTGCTCACCGGTGACGAGCAGCACGGAGGACCCGGGCTCCGGGCGCACACCCTCCGCGATCCTGTCGACCCATCCGGTCGCGTGCTCGGTGCAGGTGTCAGCGCGATCCGCTTCGATGACGCCCGTGCCCGTGCACACGAGCAGTGTCCGTGCCATGTCGCGGCGCGCGGCTTCCGCATCCGCGAAGGCGTGGGACGCCTCCGTTCCCGCCGTGTACTGCTCCTGCAGCGATGCGAGGTATGTGCTCGCATCCGCTGCCTGCTTCCCGGCGTGAGCATCGGCCTCGGCTCCGAGCTCGCCCGGACCGCCGCCGGACCGGTCAGCGTCGGTTCCGCCAGCACCCGGCACACCTGCTTCCGGTTCCGCGTCGGATGCATGCGTGCCGGCGACCTCGGGCATCTCGACGAGGGGGCCTCGGGCGACGGGTTCCGTGTCCATCAGCTGGTCGAGGGCGGCGCCGTTGACCCAGGGAGCACCGGCGAGCTCGTCCGCGAGGTCCGCCAGGCCGGTCCCGGCAGCCGTCCGCGGCAGGGTGAGGAGCAGCGAACGGGAGTCGAAGGGCCGCTCTGCGGTGACCGCTGCGGACAGGGCGAGGAACTGCCCCGGCGCTGCGGAATCCCCCGTGGAATGGGCCGCAGCCGCCTCAGACAGTCCGGAATCGGCCACCAGCGTCCGCAGGACGGTCTGTTCGCCCGCGGACGCACCGTCCGTCGGATCCTCCGCGGCGCCGGGCTGTGGTCGGGCGCCGTCGACGGAGACCGCCGAGTTCGCCGACGACGTGTACCAGGTCAGCGACGGCTGCTGGGTGTCGGAGAGGATCACGGTCTCCGCGCCGGCCTCCGCGATCGCGTCGAGGTCCTCGGCGTGGACCGTCCCGGATGCCGGCCACAGCACGTCGGTGCTTCCTCCGAGGGTCGACTCGACGAGCTCGCGCTCCTCCATCGCCATCTGCGTGAGCGCGCTCATATCCGAGTGCCACAGCGAGGTGAGGTGCGCATCGGCCCACGGGAGGGCGACGATCTCGCGATCGTGCGCCAGCGCTGTGAAGTCCTCGTACCACTGAGTGAGGTGCGGGTAGGACTCCTGGACCTCATCGCTGGGCGCGGTGGGCAGGTCGCCGGCACCGTCGGGCGCCGTCGTCCCGTCGCCCTCACCGCCCGCGCCTCCGCTGTCGTCCTCTGCCGGGTCAGGGGTCTGCACGTCTGCACCGGGACGAGGCGCATCATTGTCTGCGGGAGCGTCCTGTGACGGATCCTCTCCGTTCCCGGTGTCTTCCTGAGGCTCGTCGCCCTCCCCGGACTCTCCGAGCCCGTCGGCTCCGTCTGAGCCTCCTTGGTCCCCCGCTCCCTCGTCTGCTTCCGCTGCGAGGTCCAGAGCGGCGGTGACAGAGGCCAGCAGGCGCGGATCCACCGCGAGGACCGATTCCGGCAGAGTGTCCGCAGCGGTGACCGCACGGCGGAGGGCACCGGCGTAGTCGCCTGTGGCGTCTGCATCCGCGGCCTGCTCGAGCAGTTCGGGCTCGATGAGAGGTCCCCCGTCCGTGTCCGTCGCGTCGAGGGTGATGGGGAGGACGGTCGTCACCTCGGTGCGATCGATGCCGGGATCCGGATGCCACACGGTGAAGGCGGGCGCGGTGGCGAGAACGCTGCTCGTGCCTGCTCCCGCAGGATTCTCCGGTTCTGCCGCGGCGGTCCCGCGAAGGGCTGCGCCCAGTCCGTACGCGCCCCACGTGCTCACGGCGGAGCCGCTGGTCCCGAACTGATCGGCGGGGATCGTGAACGTGAACTCCGTCTGCTCCCCGGGCTCGATGGTCGTGGGGAGGTCCGGCACCTCGAGAGTCGGTTCGTCCGAGTCCTCATCGCCCTCGTCGTCCTGGCCGTCGCCGGTGTCGTCAGGCGGTTCGGGAGGTTCGTCGTCAGAGCTCGCGAGCAGGACCGTCGCCGTCTGCTGCTCGACCCAGTCGTTCACGTCGTCGCGCATCGCGAGGCGGTTCGACGAGCGGACGAGGTCCACGCGGCTCGGTGAGAAGTCCGCGGAGGTCGGATTGACGATGCGCCCGGTCACCGTGAGTGCTCCGTCGCGCTCCATCCACGGGCTCACCTCGTCGATGACGACGCGAGGTGAGGCGGTCGGGTCCTCGGTGGGGGCCTCGGCGCCGGCATCAGGCAGCTGCTGGGCACGGGCATCGGTGCCCCACGCGAGCGGTGTCAGTGCGAGTGCGCACGCAGCTGCACCCGCGGCCCATCGTACGAGGGGAGTGCGGGTGCGGCGGCGGAGAGCGGACGGCACAGGAGAGCTCAGCGCCGGTCGGTCTGCAGCATGGAGACCAGCGAGCGGGCCGCCGCGACGATACGGCGCTCGTTGGCGAAGGAGAGCCTCTCACCCAGCTCGTCGAGCGGCACCCATGCCGCCTCGACCGCCTCATGATCAGGGTCGTTCTCCACCGTGATGGCGCCGCCGGTCGCACGGAGGAGGAAGTGGTGCACCACCTTGTGGATGCGATTGCCGGAGACGGAGAACCAGTAGTCGACGGATCCCAGGGGTGCGATGACGCTGCCCACGATGCCGGTCTCCTCTGCGATCTCGCGACGTGCGGCCTCAGCGGAGGTCTCGCCGTCCTCGAGGTGGCCCTTCGGCAGGCACCACTCGAGACGACCGGCCCGATTGATGCGGGCGATGATCGCGACATCCAGTGTGGGGGCCTCGAAATCCACGACGATGCCGCCCGCGGAGGTCTCCTCCGTCGTGGAGGAGCGCACCGGGAACGGCCCCGGCTTCGGCATCCTCGGTCTGGGCATGGGTCGCGACATGGTCACACTCTAACCAAGCGCTCTGGAGATCCCCTGATGCCACGAGGGTGGGAGGTCGGGTAGGGACGTGGCCGAGTCGTCGTTCCCGCACACCCGCACAGTGAGTCGTCACTGGTGCACGCTTTCGCGGTCTGATGTGTGCTGCGGTGACGGGTCAGCGGGCATCCGCCCCACTTGACCCTCACAGAGTGAGAGGGTCTTCTCTGGATCGCAGGAGGTGGTCCGGATGACCGGAGTGAATTATGTGAGGCGGGCGTTGACCGCGGACGACGGAGCCCTGCGGCTGCGGGCGGCGATGGAAGCGGGGACGCGACCGGACCCGGCGAGGGCGACGACAGTCCTCAGCCGTCCGGACGCTGAGCACTGTCCGCCGGGCCGGTAGGCTTGTGCGCGCTCCGGGCCCCGCAGGGCCACGGATGACGGCACCGATCAGGAGGAGACAGCGTGGACGCAGCACAGGCGCACGCGAGGATGCTCGAGGCACTCGACGGGCTCTCCCACGTCCTCGACCCGCTGGCGCAGAGGTTCGCGGCCCGCGGCTATGAGCTCGCGCTGGTGGGCGGCTCTGTCCGCGACGCTCTGCTCGGCCGTGACATGCCCGATCTGGACTTCACGACCGATGCCCGCCCCGACGACATCTTGTCCACTATCAAGGGGTGGGCCGACGCGCACTGGGACATCGGGAAGCGCTTCGGCACGATCGGCCTGCGCAAGGGCGACCGGCTCATCGAGATCACGACCTACCGGGCAGAGCAGTACGACGCGGACTCCCGGAAGCCCGTCGTGGCCTTCGGGGACACCCTCGACGACGACCTCGTGCGCCGCGACTTCACGATCGGTGCGATGGCCGTCCGCCTCCCCGGTCGCGTCTTCGTCGACCCGCACGGAGGTCTCACGGACCTCGCCGCCGGTGTCATCCGCACGCCCGGCACACCGGAGGACTCCTTCTCCGACGACCCGCTGCGCATGATGCGCGGTGCGCGCTTCTCCTCGCAGCTCGACTTCGCGGTCGCCCCCGAGGTCCGCGAGGCGATGACCCGCATGAGCGAGCGCATCGACATCATCTCCGCCGAACGCGTCCGCGATGAGCTCATCAAGCTGGTGACGGGCCTGCGACCACGGGCGGGCATCGAGCTGCTCGTCGACACCGGCATCGGCGACCACGTCCTCCCCGAGTTCGCCGCACTGCGCGATCAGCAGGACGAGCACAACCGTCACAAGGACGTGTACGAGCATTCCCTCACCGTCCTCGACCAGACCGTGGGGCTGGAGCCGAGGTACGCGGTGGACGATCCGGACGATCCGTCCGCGTTCGCCGCGCAGGACTTCATCGTGCGCTTCGCCGCGCTCATGCACGATGTGGGAAAGCCCAGGACACGACGGTTCGACGAAAACGGCGGTGTGACGTTCCACCACCACGACATCGTGGGCGCCAAGCTCACCGCGAAGCGGATGAAGGCGCTCGCCTTCGACAAGGACACGACGAAGAAGGTCGCGAAGCTCGTGGAGCTGCACCTGCGGTTCTACGGCTACGGCGATGCCGGCTGGACCGACTCCGCCGTGCGCCGCTACGTGACGGATGCCGGTGATCAGCTGCGGCGCCTCCACATCCTCACCCGCTCGGACGTGACGACCCGCAACAGGCGCAAGGCGCAGCGACTGGCGCGGAACTACGACGACCTCGAACACCGGATCGCGGCGCTGGAGGAGAAGGAGAAGCTCGACTCCATCCGCCCGGAGCTCGATGGGAAGCAGATCATGGACCTCCTCGGGATCCCGCCCGGTCCGCTCGTCGGGCAGGCATACCGCCATATGCTCGAGATCCGCATGGAGGACGGGATCGTCGGACCGGAAGAAGCGGAGCGCCGCCTGCGCGAGTGGTACGCGCAGCAGGGCTGAGCCAGCCTGCGGATCCGCAGACACCCCTGCCGGATCGGCGTATCCGAGCCTCCGACCTGGACTGATACCGCGGCTGATACATTTGCCGCAGACGTCGTGCGTGCGCATTCCCGCATGGCCGCCCCAGGATTCGAAGGAGAACTCATGGCCACAGTCCAGTCAGCCGATGACGGCGTACCGCAGGCGGATTCGGCCGGGACCGCCACGGAGCAGTTCCGCACCGTTCGAGACTCCCTCCTCACCCATCGACTGGACATCGACGCCGCCCGCGCCGCCTTCGCGTGGCCGGAGTTCGAGCACTTCAACTTCGCCGCGGACTGGTTCGATCCCCTGGCCAGGGGGAACGATGATCCCGCACTGTGGATCATCGAGGGCGACGGCACCGAGCAGACGTGGTCGTTCGATCAGCTGCGCCGTCGGTCGAACCAGGTCGCCAACCTGCTGCGGAATGCCGGCGTGCGACGCGGCAGCCGCGTCATGGTGATGCTCGGCAACCGGGTCGAGCTGTGGGAGACGATGCTCGCCGGCATCCGCCTGGGCGCCGTGCTGCTGCCGACCACCGTGCAGCTGGGGCCCAAGGACCTGGAGGACCGCGCCGTGCGCGGCGAAGCCGACTTCGTCGTCGCCGCGGCCGAGGACGCCGCGAAGTTCGACGACGTGGACCGTGAGATCGTGCGCGTCGTCATCGACGTGCCCGACTCCTCAGCAGCCGCCGTGGGCGACGGCTCCGTGTCCTACGCGGACTCCGCTGCCGAATCCGACGAGTTCGAGACCGACGAGCTGACCCGGGCCGACGAGCTCCTCCTCCTCTACTTCACCTCCGGCACGACGTCGAAGGCGAAGATGGTCGCCCACACCCACACCTCCTACCCCGTGGGGCACCTGTCCTCGATGTACTGGATGGGTCTGGAACCCGGAGACCGCCATCTCAACATTGCGTCCCCCGGCTGGGCGAAGCACGCCTGGTCGAACTTCTTCACCCCCTGGATCGCGGGCGCCTGCGTCGTCATCGTGAACTACGCGCGGTTCGATGCGACCGAACTCATGGGCGTGATGGATCGTGTGGGCGTGACGAGCTTCTGCGCTCCGCCCACGGTGTGGCGCATGCTGATCCAGGCTGATCTCAGCAGGCTCGAGACTCCGCCGCAGAAGGCACTGGGGGCCGGTGAGCCGCTCAACCCGGAGGTCATCGCGATCGTCGAGCGCGAATGGGGTGTGTCTATCCGTGATGGCTTCGGGCAGACGGAGACGACCCTGCAGATCGGCAATCCCCCCGGTCACCGGACGAAGCCCGGCGCGATGGGTGTCGCCATGCCCGGCTACGACCCCGTCCTCATCGATCCCGCGACGGGTGAGGAGACGGCTGAGGGCGAGATCTGCCTGCGCATCGACCCGCGACCTCTGGGGCTGACGATCGGCTACTGGGGCGACGAAGCGAGGACTGCCGAGGCGTTCATCGACGGCGTGTATCACACGGGTGACGTGGCGACGAAGGACGAGGACGGGGTCTACACGTACGTGGGGCGCGCCGACGACGTGTTCAAGGCCAGCGACTACCGCCTGTCGCCCTTCGAGCTCGAGAGCGTGCTCATCGAGCACGAAGCCGTCGCCGAGGCCGCGGTCGTGCCGTCGCCCGATCCGCTGCGCCTCGCGGTGCCGAAGGCCTACGTCGTGCTGCGCGGCGGGTTCGAGCCGACGGCGGAGACCGCCGAGGACATCCTCCGCTTCTGCCGGGAGAACCTCGCCCCCTACAAGCGGATCAGGCGCATCGAGTTCGCTGACCTCCCGAAGACGATCTCCGGGAAGATCCGCCGCGTCGAGCTGCGGGCCCGCGAGCGGGAGCTCCACGGGGATTCCGGAAGCGTACCCTCCGCCGGTGCGGTGGTCGGATCAGGCGGGGCCGGATCCGCGGGAACCTCGGGTGCATCGACGGTCGACGGTGGGGATTCCGAGCATGCGGAACCTGGGGTCCGGGAATGGGCGGACACGGACTTTCCGGCGCTCAAGGGGTGAAGCGCATCACGATGTGATGTGATTCCGGCACGGCGAGGCGCATTCTGACCGCCCGGTGCGCGTTCAGGCGCTTACCATGAATGCGTGCTTGAATCGACGGGTTGTCGGCACGCTGGACGTGCATGCGACTGCCGGGTCTCTCCCGCTGCAGTGATGTCCCGCTGTGCGATGACCCGTCCCACACCTCGACAGCGGAGGACTCCGTGACCCCACCCGAAACTCCTAGGCATGCCGGTTCGCAGAGCCGTCATCGCAGCGGCTCGACCGCTGCGAAGGCGGGTGCGAAGGCCAGTGCCGGCGCCGCCGCGACGGCGAACGGCGCCAAGGGCGCGTCCTCACGGTTCGCCCGCTGGGTCGGCTACCCCCGCCCCGGCCGGACAGGCTGGCGCAGGTGGGTCCCCGCTCTCCGCCATTGGGCTGTCGCAGTGCTGCTGTTCGTCGCGCTGGGACTGGGTGCCTTCGGTATCGGCTACGCGGTGACGGACGTCCCCGAGCCCAACGTGGAGGCCTCGGGCCAGACGTCGACCGTCTACTACCAGGACGGTGAGACGGAAGTGGGGTCGTTCTCCGCGGAGGATCGGACCAGCGTGTCGATCGACGAGATCTCTCCGGCTGTGCGGCAGGCTGCGATCGCAGCGGAGGACCAGTCGTTCTATGAGAACCGCGGGATCTCGTTCCGCGGTCTGACCCGGGCGGTGTGGGGCGTCGTGACCGACGACTACGCGGGCGGCGGATCGACCATCACCCAGCAGTACGTCAAGAACTTCTACCTCACCAATGAGCGCTCCATCGACCGCAAGGTCCAGGAGATGTTCATCTCGCTGAAGATCGATCAGGAGCTCTCGAAGGACGAGGTCCTGGCGAACTACCTCAACACGATCTACCTGGGGCGCCAGAGCTACGGCATCGAGGTGGCGGCGAACAACTACTTCGACAAGCCGGCGAGCGAGCTCGACGTGGCGGAGAGCGCCCTGTTGGCGGCGATGATCCAGCGCCCCGGCGCCGCCGACCCGGCAGAGGAGCCGGAGCAGTACGAGGACCGCTTCCGGTACGTGCTCGACGGAATGGTGAGGCTGGACTACCTCACCGAGGAGGAGGCGGCATCGACGGAGATGCCGGACGTCAAGGAGAACCCGAAGGACAATCAGTATCAGGGCCAGAACGGCTACCTGCTGTCGACCGTCATGAACGAGCTGAAGTCCGTGGGCTACACGGAGGACGAGCTCAACCGCGGCGGCTTCGACATCGTGTCGACGTTCGACGAAGGCGCGGTGGAGGCCGCAGTGGACGCGGTCGAGGCGCTGCCGGAGTTGAACGACGGCATGCACGTGGGACTGTCGTCCGTCGATCCGGCGACCGGAGGCGTCGTGGCGATCTACGGCGGAGAGGACTACCTGGAGCGGGCACAGAACTCCGCCACCCAGGACACGGCGCAGGCGGGATCGACCTTCAAGGTCTTCACCCTCGTGGCGGGCCTGGAGAACGGATTCCGCCTGACGGACTACTTCACCGGCACCAGCGGGACGACCTTCAACTTCGACGGCACGCCGTGGACTGTCGGCAACTACGGCAACTCCTCCTACGGATCCGTGAGCCTGCTGCGGGCGACCCAGTCGTCGATCAACACCGCGTACGCGCAGCTGAACATCGAGGTGGGACCGGAGAACACCATGGAGGTCGCACAGCGCGCGGGCTTCCCGGAGAACACTGTGGGGCTCGATACCAATGCGTCGAACGTGCTGGGCACAGCGAGCCCGACGGTCACGCAGATGGCCGGTGCGTTCTCGACGTTCGCAGCGGAGGGCGTGCATCACCAGGTCCACTTCGTCGATTCGGTGACTGATCCCGAGGGAGAGGTCGTCCACGAAGCGGAGGCGAAGGGCGACCAGGCGATCGACCAGGCCGTCGCGGCTGAGACCTCCTACGCGCTGAGCAATGTGGTGACCGGAGGCTCCGGTTCGTATGCAAACAACCTCGGACGCCCGGCTGCGGGAAAGACCGGTACGTCGCAGAACGCGTATTCGGCATGGTTCGCCGGGTACACCCCGAATCTGTCGACCGCCGTGTCGATCTTCCGTGAGGACGGGAACGGCAACCCGGTCGAGATCGGGCCGTACGGCGGTCGCGGTGAGATCACCGGAGGCTCCTTCCCGACGATGGTGTGGACCGATTACATGATCGGTGCGGTCGACGCGATGGATCTGCCGGTCGAGCAGTTCCCCGAGCGCGGTGAGCTGCCGCAGGTCGAGAAGCCGGCCAACGACTCCGGTGTTCCCGACCAGGCACCCGCCCCGGCCCCGCAGCCGCAGCAGCCGCAGCAGCCGCAGAACCCGGGCGGCAACGGGGGCGGTGGCGAAGGAGACTCCTCCGAGGAGGACTCCGGAGACGACGCTCGTGAAGAGGAGCCCGAAGAGCCTGAAGAGGACGAGGGCGACGAAGACGGCGGAGACGAGGACGGCGGTTCCGACGACGGCGGATCAGGCGGCGGCGACAACGACGGCGGCTCCGACGGTGGTTCCGACAGCGGCTCTGACGGTGGCTCCAACGGCGGCAGCGACGGCGGCTCCGACGGTGGTTCCGATGGCGGCTCTGACGGTGGCTCCAACGGCGGCGGTTCCGACAATGGTTCCGACGGTGGAGGGATTTTGCCGGACGACATCCCCACGACTGGATGAGACCCGCGCTGCCTGAGAACAGGTAGTCGACCGAAGGTGGCCCCGCAGCACGCGGGGCCACCTTCGGCGATTCACGACCCGCACAGTTCGCCAGACTGCCGAGTGAGCAGCACTCGAGTGATCTCATGGCACGTGGCGTCCGAGTCCTGCGCACTCGAATTGCCCGTCCTTCGCGGTGGGTTCGTCCCCGTCGGTCCCGCGCGCTCCCGGACCCACTCCCGCGTCACTTAGGCTGGCCCGTATGGACAGGACCCCCGTGAACAGCAGGCACCCGGCGTCACCTGCGCACGTCGCCGCACCCCTGCTGGGCGGTGCAGGCACCCGCTTCGCCCGCACTGATCGCCGCGCTTCGGCCAGCCTCGCGTGGGTTCTTCTGGGGCTGCTCGGCCTCTCCGTGCTCGTGGGGCTGCTGCTGCAGGTGACGTGTCAGACGGGCGGCTACGAGCTGCCCCGTGCGGGGTTCCGGCTGTGTCAGTCGCCCGTGGCGCTGGCGATGGGCAGCGACGCGCTCCCGGACGCCGCAGGACGTGTCACCTCAGGCCTTGCCGGCTTCGCGCCTCTGACCTACTGGTTCGTCATCCTCATGTCGAGTCTGGGCGCCACCGCGGGAGAGGCCATGGGCTTCCTCCTGGTCCTCAATACCGCAGCGTTCGCCGCCATGGGGGTGGGCGTGCTCGCACTGGCCCGGGCGCTGGGCTTCGGCGCACCCCGTTCGCGTGCGGTGAGCCTGTCGTGGGCCATGGTCGCCTTCGTGTCCCCGGTGATCGTGTTCAGCATCGGCCAGTCACTGGACCCCGTCGGCGTCGCGCTCGCGGTCTGGGCCTGCGTCCTGCTGAGCGGCGCACGCACCACCCCGACGCTGCTGTCCGCGGGTGCGATGCTCGCCGTGGCGGCCTTCACCGGTCCGCTCGGGCTCATCGTGCTGGTGGGGGTCCTCATCGGTGCTTCACGCGATCGGGGGAACGCGATCCTCGTGCTCGCCGGCTTCGCTCTCGCCTCGGGTCTCCTGACCCTGGCAGACGGACGGCTCCCCTCACGCCTGTCAGTCTGGATGGCCGACGCGGTGGATCGCGGATCGATCGCCTCCGTCGTCCTGGCTCAGGGGTGGGGCGACGAACCCACCTTCGTGACGGGTCTGCTGGTCGTCTGGACGCTGGGCGTCGTCGCGATCACCGCTATGGCCGCGTCGCGGATGATGCTCGCCCCCACAGCCGCCGCCGAGGTCGCAGACACCGATGCTGACAACGCCACTGCGGAAGACCTGTCCTCTTCCACGTCCTCTCGCCTGGATCTGCTGAGGAGGCTGGAGAAGACGGACGACGTCGCCCACCTGCAGCAGACGGTGCTCACCATCACGGCCCTCCTGGCGCTGTCCGTGGTGGTGGCGCCCGGCTCGTCGACGTCGATGTCCCTGTGGCTGCTGCCGTTCGCCGCACTGTCGGTGCGTCTGCTCCCCGTGATGGGACTGTGGTTCCTCACAGAGCTCGGCTTCGCCATCGCGGTGCCGCTCGCGGATGTCACAGCACTGGACGAGTCTGCGGGACTGGATTCGACGTGGATGGGGCTGCTGACCCTGCTGCGCTTCTTCGCACTGACCCTCATCATGGCCTTCGCGCTCGACGAGCTCTTCCGCGCAGGCCGCAAGCGGGTCGCACGACGGCAGGAGGCTGCGCGTGCGATGGAGCTGAACCCGGCGCCCGGTCAGGCGGGTGCGGAGACGGCGCCCGATCAGGCTCCTGAGGAATCGTCGGGCACCGCGTAGCGACCCCCGACTGCGAGGAAGACGCAGTAGCCGATCATCGCAGCCAGATAGATCGAGACAGCGATGACTGATGTGATCCCGAACGGACCTGCTGACTCAGTCCGCTGAGCCGTGAGTGCCACGGTGGTGCTGATGATCGCGACGAAGACGAATGTGATGCCCATGAGGAAGTCGATGTCGGCACGCATACGACGATTGAACGTCGGACGATTGTCCGGCGCCGTCCAGTAGGCGTGCGCGGCGCGGTCCGGCAGGTTGATCCACGACGCGTCGACGCGTGACACCAATGCCTTCGAACCGACGGTGACGAGCAAGAGGAATGCTCCCAGCCCCATCATGACGAGGACGTGGCTCGACTTCGAGGCCCACGCGTTCACCTCACCGCTGGAGCCGACGTGCTGGGGGACGGTGTCCGGGCCGATCAGGAGGGTGAGCAGCAGCCCGCAGACGTAGACGACGATGCCGATCCGCAGAGTGAGGCGGCGGAGTGGGTCTCTCATGGATCCAGCGTGCCACGCCGGAAGCGTGTGACGGCACGAGTCGTCGTGTGTCGTTCCGTGACGTTCCCGCCCGGACAGGATGGACGGGTCCCTAGCGTGCAGGTGAGGAGCGATGCACGGTGACCCGTCCATCGCGCAGGAATGTCCCGATCCACGAGGAGGACCCATGTCCGTCGCCACTGACACCACCACTGACACCGCCACTGACACCACCACTGCCAGCCCGGCCGTGACCGGATTCGATCGTGTGAGCCCGCTCGAACCGCTCGAGCTCCCCGGCGACGTCATCGCCGGGCTCCCACCCACGAACACCGATGCGATCCCCCCGCTTGCCGACCACTGGAAGCAGCTGGACCTGCGGGAGATCCTCAGGCGCCCCGCAGCCTTCGTATCCATCGGGCAGTCGAACTCCTGCTATCGGCCGGGCGGAGCTCAGTACGCCGAGGGGCACGCGCATCGTGGCACGCTGGACAAGACCGTGCGAGCCGCTGCCGCCGCGCGGCGGGCCGGGAACTTCGCTTTCAACTGGGTGGGCTACTCGATCTTCCGCGACGACTACCCGAAGTCCGATTTCGACCGCGTGCAGTACCACTCGTGGACCGGAGCGATCGACGCGACGCCGGAGCAGATCGCGTGGGACAACACCCTGGTGGGCGAACTGCGTGAACTCGTGGAGCCTGGTGACCGGGAATTCTTCGAGACGGCGTTCCAGACCGCCTTCGTCGGGACCGACCTCATGGGTGACCTGGCACGTCGCAGGGTCGAGGTCATCGTGCTCGCCGGCATCCACCTGGACTGGTGCATCGAGGGCAACGCGCGAGCAGCGCGGGACAACGGCTTCCTGCCGATCGTCATCGGCGACACCACGGGAGCCCAGAAGCCCGAACAGGAGCAGGCCGCCTTCGAGCGCATCAACGAGTTCTTCGCTCCGGTCATCTCCACCGAGGAGTTCGTCGGCCTCCTGCAGGACTGACGGCTGCTGAGCTGCCGGCTGCTGAACTGCTGACGGCTGTTCAGCAGCCGGGTGTTGAGCCGTCAGCTCCGCTGCTCACTGCGGGTTGCCGCCGCCGTGCGGCCGCGGGGCCGATAAGACGTCGCCCAGGGAGCCCCACTCATTGCGACCCAGACGGGCCAGGGGATCCAGGTCCTGCGCGAGCGGCAGGGTGCGTCCCCGCGCATCGGTGCTCAGCGTGCGGGTGTCCACAGCGACGTGGACGACCCGCCCCAGCACCATGAAGCTGTCGCCCACCGGGATGATGCGTTCGACGGTGCACTCCATGACGGCTGGGGACGATGCCACGCGCGGCGGGGCGACGACGGCGGAGGGCTCCTGGGCGACCGCGGCGGCCTCGAACTCGCTGACCTCCGGCGCGTAGCCGGCGGACGTCTGGTTGGCCTCCTCGAACTGCGGCCGGGAGACGAGCGAGACGGTGAACTCGCCGGTCGCCTCGGCGTTGGCGAGGGTGTCCTTGCGGCCGGTGGAGGAGAACATGACGACCGGCGGCGTCTCGGAGACCATCGTGAAGAACGAGTGCGGGGCGAGGTTCGCGACGCCTGCGTCGTCAGTCGTGCCCACCCACGCGATCGGGCGTGGGATCAGGATCGACTTCATGAGCAGCGTCGTCTCGCGGTCGCCCAGTGCGATCGGCTCGAATTCTGTACGTTGTGGTCGCATGAGGTCAGTATGCCAGGCGGTTCGCCGGATCCTCTGCGTTGAGCAGATGCACGGCTCTGACCTCGACGTATCTGTGCCACCTCCGGACGAACCGCCGCATGCCCGGTTCATGAGGCGCACATCTCTCTTTCGAATCACGAAACGTTGAGCTATCTTGAAGGCGGCGCTCGAGGTGGCCGAACGGACCATCATCGGGCCGCGAGCGCACGCTTCGTGCCTGCCCGCAGTCGCAGGAGTGCAGTGCACTCGCTGTGGAGAGTCGCACAACCGAGCGGACTCGCGGGGCGGGGAACTGACAGAGAGTGGACTGGTAGTGAGAACTGAACGTGTGAAATGGGGCGCTCTGGCAGCAGCGTCCGCGCTGATCTTCGCCGGCCTGGTGCCGACCGCGGCACAGGCGAGCCCAGCCGCAGCCTCGGCTGAACGATCTGCTGCGGCGGCAGCAGACGGAGATGTGGAAGCCGCGTCTCCCGGCCAGGAGGCCACGGATCTGACGAGTGGCGACCTGACCGCCGATGATCTGGTGGAGACGCTGATCGGCGAGGGCATCACCTACTCGAACGCCGTGTACACGGGCGCCGCCGAGGGTGCCGGTGAGGTGACCGGCATGAGCGCTGTCGGTGTGGAGGGCGGCGTCGCCCTGTCCTCGGGAAGCATCGCGGACAGCGAGCTCGGTCCGTCGTCGGTCCTGGGGCCGAACGAACTCACCGGGAACACCTCTGTTCTCGGAGTGCCAGGCGATTCTGACCTGAATCTGATCGTCGATCCCCTGACCACCATGGATGCGTCAGTCCTCGAGTTCGACTTCGTTCCGGATACGGACCAGGTGAAGTTCACGTACGTGTTCGGATCTGATGAGTACAACGAGTACGTCGACTCGGACTACAACGACGTGTTCGGCTTCTACGTCAATGGCAGCAACTGTGCTGTCGTCGACACGGACGAGGGCACTGCTCCGGTCACGATCAACACGATCAACAACGGCGTGAACTCGTCCCTGTACAACGACAATGATGCGGAGGCCGGCCACCCCCACGAGACGGAGATGGACGGCTTCACCGAGCCGTTGGTCTGTGCTTCCGACGTCACACCCGGTGAGACGAACCACGTGAAGCTGGCAATCGCTGATACGGCTGACGCCACCCGTGACTCCGCAGTGCTGATCTCTGCGGGGACATTCGCGGCGAACACTGCGCCGACCGCGGAGGACGCGACCTACACGACCACCATCGACACCCCCGTCAGCACACCGCTGGTGGCCTCCGACCCGGACGGTGACGAGCTCACCTACACGGTGGTCGAGGAGCCGGCGGAAGGCACCCTGAGCGGGGACGCTCCGGATCTGACGTACACGCCGGCCGAGGGCTACGAAGGGCAGGAGACCTTCACATTCACGGCGAACGACGGCGCGGAAGACTCGAACGTCGCGACGGTGACGGTCAACGTCGTTGACGAGGCTCCTACGGCCGAGCCGACGGTCGAGCCCACGGCCGAACCGACACAGGAGCCGTCCGCGGAGCCCACTGACGATCCGACCACGAGCCCATCGCCGGCTCCGTCGGAGACGCCAGCACCGGCGCCTGAGCCCGAGCCGTCCGCGGATCCCCAGCCCGGCGAGGATCTGCCGCGCACGGGTTCAGATATCGGTGTCGCACTGACAACGGGTGGCCTGCTGACCGCCGCAGGTGCAGTGTTCCTGTTCATCGCCCGTCGTCGCAGGGCATGAGTCTGAGTCGAGCCAGGGCCTCACACTGAGAGGCACCGGCGCGAGGAGCTGAAGGGGTGGGGCACTCGACAGAGTGCCCCACCCCTTCTGACTCCCGGCAGCAGAGGTGCGAGGCTCTCTACTCGTGCGGTAGACTCAGACGGCTGTCCTGTGCGCCCCTGTGCGCAGAACCACTGGGCAGCGCAACGCAATTACCCTCCTGCCACGGATAGACCGTGGCCGCTGAGACCAGAGGAGGTGGGTGACACATGCGTAAGTACGAGCTCATGCTCATCCTCGATCCAGAGATCGACGAGCGCTCCGTGAACACCGATGTCGAGAAGCTCTTGAAGGTCGTGCCCGCGCAGGGCGGGACCATCGACAACGTGGATGTCTGGGGCCGTCGCCGCTTCGCGTACGAGATCAACAAGAAGTCGGAAGGCTTCTACGTGGTCATCGATCTGAACGCGGAGCCGGAGACGGTGAAGGAACTCGATCGCCAGCTCGGACTCAACGAGTCCGTCGTGCGTACGAAGATCCTGCGCCCCGACGCCGCGTGACCGCACCTGCGGTCTGATCCCACGGTTCGGATCCCTGCGGATCCGACCCCACATCCCCACCCATCCACTCGAGTCGCATCACATCACTGCGCAGCAGAGGAGTCACCATGGCAGGCGAGACAGTCATCACCGTCGTCGGGAACGTCACTGCCGACCCGGAGTTGAGGTTCACCGCGAACGGCGCTGCCGTCGCGAACTTCACCGTGGCGTCCACGCCGCGGACGTTCGACCGTCAGACCAGTGAATGGCGCGACGGGGAGACTCTCTTCCTGCGCTGCAGTGCGTGGCGCGACATGGCCGAGAACGTCGCGGAGACGCTGTCACGCGGCACCCGCGTCGTCGCGCAGGGCCGCCTGCGGTCCCGCACCTTCGACACGAAGGAGGGCGAACGCCGCACGGTGTTCGAGCTCGACGTCGACGAAGTCGGTCCCAGCCTCCGCTACGCCTCCGCGAGCGTCACGAAGAACGAGCGCGGCGGCGGTTACAGCGGCGGTGGCCAGGGCGGCCAGCAGGGCGGATTCGGTGGTGGCGGCCAGGGCGGCGGCCAGCAGGGAGGGTTCGGCGGAGGTCGTCCCCCCCAGCAGGGAAGCCAGCAGGGCGGTCAGTGGGGAGCCAACCCGCAGCAGGGCGGACGTCCTGCGCAGGAGGACCCGTGGGCGTCGTCGAACCCGCAGAGCGGTGGCGGTTGGGGCAGCCCGACCAATGACGAACCGCCGTTCTGATCGTTACTTCTCACATTCACACAGGAGCACATCATGGCGAAGCCGGATCCCCGGAAGCCCATCAAGAAGAAGGCCAACCCGCTCAAGCGCGGGGAAGCCGCAACCATCACCTACAAGGACACCGCGACGCTGCGTAAGTTCATCTCGGACCGCGGCAAGATCCGCGCCCGTCGCGTCACCGGTGTCTCCGTGCAGGAACAGCGCATCATCGCGAAGGCCGTGAAGAACGCCCGCGAGATGGCGCTGCTCCCGTACACCGGCGTCGGCCGCTGATAGGAGGAGAGAAGAATGGCAAACAGGAAGCTCATCCTCACTCAGGAAGTCGACCGTCTCGGCGCTGCCGGTGACGTCGTCGAGGTGCGGGCAGGATACGCTCGCAACCTGCTCATCCCGCGCGGTCTGGCCACTCCGTGGTCCGCCGGTGCGCAGAAGCAGATCGACGCGCTCCGGAAGGCCCGCCAGACCCGCCAGATCGCCGATCGCGACGAGGCACTCGCCCTCAAGGGCAGGATCGAGTCGGCAACGGCTCGCATCGAGATGAAGTCGGGCAAGGGCGGACGCCTGTTCGGCGCTGTCACCTCGGCGCTCGTCGCCGAGGCGCTCAGCACGGCAGTCGGCGCGCAGTTCGACCGTCGTCAGGTGGCCCTGCCGGGCCACGTGAAGGCCGCCGGTCTGCACACCGCTACCGTCCGCGTCCACGACGAGATCACCGCGAACGCCACGTTCGAGGTCATCGGAAAGGCCTGATCGCACCGATCAGTGCCGCAGGCGCGTGAGCGCCGCCGCATGACGACCGAGGCCCCGGGAACCCGCACAGGTTCCCGGGGCCTCGGTCTTTCTCAGCTCCTGGAGGGCCGCCGCTCAGGCGCGTCCGGTTCCGGGGTCCGGCAGCTGGTCGGTGCCCGGGCTGCGGACGAGAGGCGGCGCAGGGTTCAGAAGAGGATCTCAGTGGTGGCCGGCTCTGTCTTCACGAGCTGCCTTCCGGCGCGGTAGGACGCGATGACCGGCGCGTTGAAGCTCAGCGCGTCGTACCACGAGGGGGCATCGAGGATGATGAAGCTCGCCGGACGTCCGACTCCGAAGCCGTAGTCCTCCGCGCCCAGATGGAGGGTGCGCGCCGCGTTGTGGGTGATGAACCGATAGCTCTGGTCGATCTCCTGCTTGCCCATCATCTGCGTGACATGCAGTCCGTTGAAGACCACATCGCGGAGGTTCCCCGTGCCGAGAGGATTCCACGGGTCGACGATGTCGTCCTGTCCGAAGCTCACGTTGATGCCTGCCTCGGTCAGCTCCTTCACCCGCGTGACCCCGCGCCGCTTCGGATACGTGTCCATACGGCCCTGCAGGTGCGTGTTCACCAGCGGGTTGGACACGAAGTTGATGCCGCTCATCGTCAGCAGACGCAGCAGCCGCGTGAAGTACGCATTGTTGTAGGAGTGCGTCGCCGTCGTGTGGCTGGCCGTCACGCGGTCGTGGAGGCCCAGCTCCAGGGCACGCGCGGCGAGGGTCTCGAGGCCGCGGGAGGCCCCGTCGTCGATCTCGTCGCAGTGCACGTCGACGAGCAGGCCGAACTCGTCCGCCAGGGCGCACGCGAAGTCGAGCGACTCCACGGAGTACTCGCGCGTGAACTCGAAGTGCGGGATCGCCCCGATGACGTCGACGCCCATCTGCGCTGCGCGGCGCATGAGCGCCTCACCGTCCGGGAAGGACTGGATGCCCTCCTGCGGGAACGCCACGATCTGGAGCGTGATCGAGTCCTTGAGCTCCTCGCGCAGCTCCAGCATCGCGTGCAGCGCCGTGAGCTCGGGATCCGTCACATCGACGTGCGTGCGCACGTACTGGATGCCGAAGCGCGCCTGCTGGCGTACGGCGCGGTGCACACGGTCCTTCACGTCCTCGACGCTCAGCGTGCGCTTCCGCTCGCTCCACACGTCGATGCCCTCGAACAGGGTTCCGGACTGGTTCCAGCGCGGCTCACCCGCGGTCAGCGCGGAATCGAGGTGGACGTGCGATTCGATGATGGGCGGGAGCCCCAGCCTGCCATCGGCGTCGACGACCTCCTCGTCGAGGAGCGGCTCGAGGCGGTCCTCGATGGCGGTGAACCTGCCGTCGGCGATGCGGACGTCGCTGGTCGCCTCCGCGTCCTCAATCCGAAGATTCCTGATCAGCATGAGTGCTCCCCTTCCGTGTACTCGCACGCCGGATGAGTACTCCGACCGCGTAGCAGGCCAGTCCGACGGCGATCGCATTGATCGAACCGATGCCCCAGTCTATGAACCAGCCGGCGAGCCCTCCGGCGACGACCCCCACGACGGCGCCCCAGACGACCGGTCGACGCGATGCATCGGCGGTCGAGTACGCCGCGCGCCGCCGGAAGTAGTCGGCGATGATGATCGCGCCGATGGGCGGGAGCGTCGCGTTCAGGAAGCTGAGCCAGCCGATGAAGTTGTCGTAGAGCCACAGCGAAGCGAGGGTGCCGAGGACACCGGAGATGAGGACCAGCGGGCGCTTGCGCACCTTCGTGATGTTCGCGAGACCCAGGCCGGTGGTGTAGAGCGCGTTGTTGTTGGTGGTCCAGATGTTCGCACCCAGCACGATGAGGGCCGGGATCATGAGGCCCTGCGCGATCATCACGTAGAAGATGTCGTCCTGGCCGCTGAAGGCGCCGCCGACGGCACCGAAGCTGAACATCAGCGTGTTGCCGAGGAAGAAGGCGACGACCGTCGTGATGACTGCGACGGAGGGAGTCCGCGCGAAGCGCGTGAAGTTCGGTGTCGCCGTCCCGCCGGAGACGAACGAGCCGATCACCATGCCGATGGCGACCGTGAGCGGCATCCCCGTCGACTGGCCGAAGATCGTCTCGAGTCCGCCGCCCTCGCGGGTCGCGGAGATCATGGACCACGTCCCGAGGACCGCGATGAGCGGCACGGACACGAAGCTCACGATCTCGATCGCGCGGATCCCGTAGTAGGCCGAGGCCGTCATGAGCGCGCCTGCCACGAGGACGATCGGCCACGGCCCGATGCCCAGCAGCTCGCCGGTCGGGTTGGCGAACATCGCCACCCCGACCCCGAACCAGCCCATCTGCGTGAGGGAGATCAGCGCGGACGGGAGGTACGATCCGCGCGAGCCGAACGTCCGCTGCGCGAGGAGGTCGAGGCCCTCACCGGTCTTCGCGCCGATGAAGCCGAGTGCGCCCGTGTAGGCGCCCAGGATGAGGCCACCGATGACCACGGCCCAGAGGAAGCCCGTGAGGTCGACTCCGTTCCCCAGCCCTGCGCCCACGCTCATCGACGCGGAGAAGAACGTGAAGCCGAGCATGACGAACCCGACGCGCCAGAAGCCGCGCCTCTTCGAGCGAGGCACCGCCTCGAACGAGAAGTCCTGATCTGCTGCCTCACCGGCACGAGCGATGTCGTCGGACATGGCCACTTCCTTCAGGTCGGTGCTCGCTCGTCCGTGCGGATGCGCAGGCGAGTGGGCGGCGCACGGGTGCGCTGCTCGATGATCGTAGTGGAGGAAAGGCCTCGTGCCCAGGCGCCGGGTGAGTGCGGCTGGGCCCGATGACCTGCGGTTCGGGTCTGCGCCCGGCGGGTCAGGCGGTCGCAGAGCCCGGGTAGGCGACTCCGTCGAGTGCCCCCTGGACCATGCGGTCCAGGACGCCGACGAGCGACGTGAGACCGGTGAGCATGTCCTCGTCGCTCGTGAACTCCCGCTCGCAGTGCGAGACGCCGTCCGCGGACGGGATGAACATCATGACGGACGGGGTCACGGTGTTCATCGCGACGGAGTCGTGGCCGGCCATCGTCTGCATCCGCACGATCCCCAGCCCCCTATCCGCGGCGACCTTCTCCTGGAGCTCGACGCCCTCGATCGGGTAGTAGCGGTTGGGTCGGACGTCGAAGTCCTGGGCCACGACCTTCAGACCCGTCTTCGCCTCGACCCTCGTGAACTCCTCGAGCAGCCAGTCCCGTGCGTCCTTGACGATCTGCGGATCGTTTGCGCGCAGATCCGCGACGAGGTGGACGCGCGAGTTCACGACGATGGGCGAGTTGGGCTCGACCGTCACCTGCCCGACGGAGGACACCAGCGTCTCCTCCGGGAAGCGCTCGCAGATCTCCTGGAACAGGAGGACGACGTGGGCGGCACCGACGAGTGCGTCGTGGCGATCCGCCATCGCAGTGGCACCCGTGTGGGATTGTTCGCCGAGCACCTCGATGTCGAGCTTCTGGGTGTACCAGGACGAGTCGACGGCACCCAGGGGCAGCCCGTCGCGCTCGAGGATCCTGCCCTGCTCGATATGGATCTCCGCGTAGCCCTGGACGGTCCCCACCGGCGGCACGCCCGGGGCGTCGTCGGCGCCGAGGTAGTCGATCGACTCGAGCGCCTCGCGGACGCTGATCCCCTTCAGATCGGTGACCTCGAGCATCTGCTGACGATCCATGAGCCCCGCATAGACCGAGCTGCCCATGATGGACGGCGGGAAGCGACCGCCCTCCTCGTTGAACCAGTCGACGACGACGAGGTCGTAGTCCGCAGTCAGTTCACCCTCGCGGACCCGCTGCTCGACCTGGGCTGCGGCGTGGAGCGAGGCGAGCACACCGTACGCGCCGTCGAACCGTCCTCCCTTCGGCTGCGAATCGAGGTGGGACCCGGTCATGATGACCCCCGTCTCCTCCCCACCCCCTGCAACGAGGGGGACACGGGCGAAGAGGTTCCCGATCCCGTCGACGCCGGTCTCCCAGCCGCGCTCCTGAGCGAACCCGACGAACCAGTCGCGGGTCTGCTTGTCCTCCGGAGTGGCCGACTGGCGTTCGACGCCCCCGGACTCCGTCGCGCCGATCTTCGCGACCTCGTGGAAGTCACTGAGGAATGCGTCTTCGGGTGTCGTTGTCACTGCGGGTCTCCTTGCTGGTGAAGTGGGGTCGGACCGGACACGTCCGATCAGGTGAGGTACTGAGACGTGCCGCGCTTGAGGTACTGGCCGTCTCCCTTGCGCCCCAGGTACTGATCGTTCTGCACGACGATCTTGCCGCGGCTCACGACCGTGTCGACCTTCCCGTCGATCTCGAAGCCCTCCCAGGCGGAGTAGTCGATGGCCATGTGGGCGGTGTCCGCGCTGATCTTCGTGTGGCCGTCGGGATCGTAGACGACGATGTCACCGTCCGCTCCGGGCTGGATGACACCCTTCCGGCCGTAGAGGCCGAACATGCGGGCCGGAGTGGTGGACGTGATCTCGACGAACCGCTCCAGCGTGATCTTCCCGTCGACGACGCCCTGGTACAGGAGGTCGAGCCGGTGCTCCACCGTGCCGAACCCGTTGGGGATCTTCGAGAAGTCGTTCGCCCCGAGCTCCTTCTGCTCCTTCATGCAGAACGGGCAGTGGTCGGTCGACACCATCTGGATCTCGTTCGTCCGCAGCGCCTTCCACAGGAAGTCCTGATGACCTTCGTGCTTGGAGCGCAGCGGCGGCGAGGCCACCCACTTGGCACCCTCGAACTCCCCGCGTTCGGCGCTGTGGGCGCCCAGCTGGTCCTCGAGACTGAAATAGAGGTACTGCGGGCAGGTCTCGCCGAAGACGTTCCCCCCGCGGCCGCGGGCCTCGGCGATCTGCATCGCGGCCTGCTTCGCGGTGACGTGGACGAAGTACAGCGGGCAGTCCGCCACCTCGGCGATCATGATCGCCCGGTGGGTCGCCTCCGCCTCCAGCTGCCACGGACGTGTGAGGCCGTGGTTGATCGGACCGGTCTCGCCCCGCTGGAGCGCCTGCTCGACGAGGACGTCGATGACCGACCCGTTCTCCGCGTGCATCATCATGAGGGCGCCGTTGTCCGAACCCTTCTGGAAGGCGCGGAAGATCTGGCCGTCGTCGGACAGGAAGACGCCCTTGTAGGCCATGAAGAGCTTGAAGCTCGTGACGCCCTCGTCGACGAGCTCGTCCATGGCGGTGAGCGATTCCGGCTGGATGTCGGAGAGGATCTGGTGGAATCCGTAGTCGATGGCGCAGTTGCCCGCGGCCTTCTCCTGCCACAGGTTGTACTGGTCGAGCACGCGCTGGTCCGGGTACTGGGTGATGAAGTCGATGATCGTCGTCGTGCCGCCGTAGGCGGCCGCGCGCGTCCCCGTCTCGAACGTGTCCGACGCGAACGTCCCGCCGAACGGCATCTCCATGTGGGTGTGTGCATCGACGCCGCCGGGCAGCACGTACTTGCCGGTCGCGTCGACGACCTGATCGACGTTCCTCTTCAGATCGGAGCCGAGCAGCTCGGAGCCGGGCGGCAGGACGCCGACGATGGTCTCGCCGTCGATGAGGACGTCCGCCTCGACTCTGCCGGTCGTGTTGACCACGGTCCCGCCCGTGATGAGTGTGGTTGTCATCGTGACCTCCTGTGTCGGTGCTTCATCAGTGGCTGTCCTGGTGGCTGTCCTGGATGTGTGCGGGCAATGGGATCGTCAGCCGGCCGTCGCCGGCTCCTCGGCGGGCGGGTCGGCGTGCTGCGCGGTCGGTGCGTCGTCGGGCAGGACGGGTGAGGGCGCCGTCGCATTCAGGAGCGCGTACGCGAGGCCGCCCACGAGGATGCCCGCCGGCCACGCGAACGGCACGGCGTCCGACCAGGCGGGGACGAAGGTGAGGAGCAGCGAGATGCAGCCGCCCACGACGAGGGCCGCGATGGCGCGGGGGTTGTAGCCGCGGCGGTAGTAGTAGATGCCCTCGGGGCGGTCGCTGAAGAGTGACTCCGTGTCGAGCCGCTTGCGGCGCAGCAGGTAGTAGTCGACGGTGATGATGCCGAACAGCGGTCCCATGAACGCGCCGATCCCGCCGATGAGCTGGTTGACGATGACGGGGTTGGAGAACAGGTTCCACGGGGTGACGACGACGGCGAGCACGGCGACGAGTGTGCCGGCGCGGCGGAACGTGAACCATTCGGGGCGGATGTTGATGAGGTCGTACACGGGGGCGACGAAGTTGCAGATGATGTTCACGCCGGCGGTGGCGACGGACACTGCGATGATCGTCACGAGCAGGACCGTCACGTTGTCGATGGCGCCGACCAGCTCGACCAGGTCGCGGGTCTCATCGCCGTACACCTCGTGGGCGGAGAGGGCGATGATGACGGAGACGATGCCGAAGAGGGACGCGTTGATGAGCAGGCCCAGCGCATTGCCGCGGCGCACGGACTGCTCCGTGGGGGCATTGCGGGTGAAGTCCGCGAAGTTGAGGGAGGGTCCCGCCATGTAGGCCGCGACGATGAACGCGGCGGACGCGACACCCAGGACCTGTCGTGCACCGGAGGGGACCTCGGCGGTCGTCACGAGCGACAGGTCGATCGTCCAGCCCGCCCGGGCGAGCATCCAGACCGCCAGGGCGAACACTGCGATCCAGATCGTGGGGCCGGCGAAGTCGGTGAGGCGGCGCACCGTCTCCAGTCCCGACAGCAGCACCGCCCACTGGAGCAGCGACAGCACCAGGAAGCAGATCCAGCCCAGGGTGGACAGCCCGAGGAACGAGTCGTCGGCGAGCACCGCGGTGCCGGGGGCGATCTTGAGGGCGAGGATCATCACCGCGGCGGACGCCAGGTAGGTCTGGATGCCGTACCAGAACACCGCGACGACCGCCCGGAGGACCGCGGGGATGTTCGCGCCGAACACGCCGAACGCGGCGCGGGCGAACACCGGGAACGGAACGCGCTCGCGCTGTCCCGCCACACCGGTGAGGTTGTTGAGGTAATAGAGGATGACCGCGCCCAGGATGAACGCGATCATCGCCTGCCAGCCGGAGAGCCCGAACGCGAAGAGGCCGATGGCCATCGTGTATCCGGCCATCGAGTGCCAGCCGGCCATCCACCAGTTGAAGAGGTTGAGCGTCTTCCACGTGCGCGTCGCCGACTCCGGTGCCAGATCCTTGTTGTACAGCCTGGCGGAGCGTTCGGGTGCACGGGACATCGTCGGCCTCTTTCCGGGTGGGGGCCAGTCCTGGTGGTCCGGAGGCAGCGGGGAGTCCGGAGGCATCCTCGGTGATGCCCCGGCTGCGACTGCATGTCGCGGCCCACGCCGTCTTCGGCAGGTCCGGTCGGAGGTCTCCATACTCGCGGCTGGAGTGTGACGTGTCTAACGAACAGTTGTGGACAGGCTCACCACTGAAATCGATGAGCCGGGTGCGCGGCGGGTCCCGGCGTGCGGTCCCGGCGTGCGGTCCCGCCGACGGTACGAGCCGGATCCGACGGACCGAGGATCAGTCCGCCGGGGGCAGGTAGTGGACCTCGCACGCACGGATGAACGCCTCGGCGCGGCGGGTGAGGCGCATGTGGGCGGGCCGCACGACGACGACCTCGATGCCGGGCAGCTCGTCCTGGATGGGGAGCGCGACGAGGTGCGCGCCGGAGTACGTCGCAGGGGTGGGGTGCTGGTTGAGCAGCGCGTACCCGTGCCCCATCGCGGCGAAGGACCGGACGGTCTCGTAGTCGTTGAAGCGGTAGCGGACGTGCGGTGCGACGCCCACCAGGCGGAAGAGCTGGTCGTAGTAATCGCGGGAGTAGGGCAGGTCGAGCTGGATGAAGGGCTCGTCCGCGAAGTCGGCGAGGCGGACGGAATCGCTGCCGGCGGCCGGGTGGTCGGCGGGCACGAAGACGTGCGGGCGGACGCGCTCCAGCACGCGGGTCTCGAACTCGGATCCCAGTCCGTGGGCGTACATGAGCGCGACCTCGCACGCTCCGCTGGTGAGCGCTCCACGCACCACCTCGAGATCACCGGCGATGAGGTCGACGTCGACGCCGGGGTGCTGCTCCTCGAACGTCGTGAGGACGCGGGGGAAGCGGAACGGCGCGATGGGGGCGTACACGCCCACGGTGAGGGCTCCGCTCAGCGTGCCGCCCAGCAGCGACCCCTCCTCGCTCAGTGCGGAGGCGCCCTCGAGGAAGGCCCGGGTCCGCGCCGCGAACTGGCGACCCGCGGAGGACAGTGTGACGCTGCGGTTCGGGTGGCGGATGAACAGCTGCACGCGCAGACCGCGCTCCAGCTGCGCGATCGCCGTCGACACTGCGGACTGCGAGACGTGGAGCTCCTCCGCTGCGATGCGCATGCTCTCGTGGTGGGCGACCTCGCTGAAGTAGCGCAGCTGGTTGAGCGTGAACGGGAACTCCATAGACCGATCCTGCCATGTCGTGCGGTCCGCCGTGTGCGGGGATCTTCCCTCCTCCGGCTCCCGTCGAGTACGATCCACTGGCAGTGGAACGCTCTGTCCACGGATCCGCCCCGTCATGGGTGGCCAGCGGCTGTCTTCGCCGCCGGAACGCGGTCGTGCTCTTCGACCGGTCTTCTCCGTCCGACGATGTGTCAAAGAGGACTCATGCGTTCATCCCGCCGTGCCCCTGCCCTCCTCGCCGCTGCCCTGACGCTGTCCGCCTGCGGCGGTGAAGCCGCTGGGCCCTCCGCAGCAGAGGCTGCCCCTTCGGCCGATCCTGCGCACGCCGGCTATCCGCTTGCGATCGACAACTGCGGTACCGATGTGGAGGTGGCGCAGCCGCCCCAGCGGATCGTCACGATCAAATCCTCCGCCACGGAGCTGGTGCTGTCGCTGGGCCTGGGCGATCGGCTGGTGGGAACCGCGTTCGCGGACAGTCCTCTGCCCGGATCCCTGGAATCCGCTGCCGCCGGCGTGCCCGAACTGTCCGACGGCGCCCCCTCCCAGGAGGCTGTGCTGGAGCTGGAGCCGGACCTCGTCTACGCCGGTTGGGAATCCGCCTTCTCCGCGGACGGTGCGGGGGAGCGTGGATCGCTCCACTCGTTGGGCGTCGGCACCTACGTCTCGCCGGCAGCGTGCCAGGGCGCGGGATACAAGCCGGAGAAGCTCGACTTCGAGGCCGTCTTCGACGACATCCGTGAGGCCGGTGAGCTCTTCGATGCGCAGCCGGCGGCGGACGAGCTGGTCGCACAGCAGCAGCAGGTCCTCGACTCGGTCGAACCCGTGGACGGCGCCCCTGCAGCGCTCTGGTACTCGTCGGGCACCGATACGCCGTTCGTCGGCGGAGGCACGGGCGCCCCGGCGATGATCATGGAGCGGCTGGGGATGGAGAACATCGCCTCCGACGTCGAGGACACGTGGACCAGCCTCAGCTGGGAGGTGATCGCGGAGCGGGATCCCGAGGTCATCATCCTCATCGACGCCGAATGGAACACCGCCGAGGACAAGATCCACAGGCTGGAGAGCAGCCCGGTCACCTCCGAGCTGCGCGCGGTCCGCACCGGCAGCTATCTGCGTCTGCCGTTCGCGGCGAGTGAGGCCGGCGTGCGCAACGCCGAGGCGGTCGCCGAGCTCGCGGAGCAGCTCGAGGCCCAGCGCGGATGATCGTGAACGGGACGAGGCTGCGGCTGGTGAACCGTGCGGGCACCGGTCGGATCGGCAGGCCACCGGTGCGGGGGCCCGCCGTGGCCGCTGTCGTCGGCTGTCTGCTGGTCGGCGCCCTCATCGTGTCCGTCTGCACCGCTGTGACGCTGGGCCCCGCTGACATCACCGTGGCCGACGTCGCGGCGAGCATCCTGTCGCGGGCAGGATTCGCCGACCCCGGTCTCACCATGATCGAGGAGGGGATCATCTGGGATCTGCGGATGCCGCGGGTCCTCGCCGCCGCACTGGTCGGCGCAGGTCTGGCGCTCTGCGGAGCCGTCATGCAGGCGACGACCCGCAACCCGCTGGCCGATCCGTACCTCCTGGGGCTGTCCTCCGGAGCGTCGGTCGGTGCGGTCGTCGTGCTGCTCATCGGCGTGCAGACCCTGCTGCCGGTCGCCGCGTTCATCGGTGCGATGGTCGCGCTGCTCGCGACGCTGGGCCTGGCGCAGCTCGCCGGAGGGCTCACCCCGGCGCGCACGATCCTCGCCGGGGTGGCCGTGTCGTCCCTGGGCGGGGCGCTCACGAGCCTGCTCATCTTCTGGCACGCCCAGGGCGATTCCTACCGCGACATCCTCAGCTGGCTCATGGGGTCGCTCAGCGGCGTCGGGTGGAGTCAGGTGGCGATGGCGGCCGTGGTGCTCGTCGTCGTCGGAGCGCCCATCGCGGCCTCGGCGCGACTGCTCGACGCCTTCGCCTTCGGGGACGCTGCCGCCCAGGCGCTGGGAGTGAGGGTCTCAACGGTCCGGTGGCTGATGCTCGCCGCCACCGCGGTGCTCACGGGGGTGCTCGTGTCGATGAGCGGTGCGATCGGCTTCATCGGACTCGTGCTGCCGCACGCGGCGCGGCTGGTCGTGGGCACCGGCTACCGCACGCTGCTTCCGGTGTCCGCGCTCGGCGGCGCGGTCCTGCTCATCTGGGCCGATACCGCCGCGCGGACGGCGTTCGATCCCCGCGAACTGCCGGTGGGCATCGTGACGGCAGTGATCGGCGCTCCGATCTTCGCGCTGCTCCTGGCGGGTCGGAGGGAGAACCGCTGATGGCACTCGCACACGACGAGCTCACCGTCGAGGGACTGACGGTCGAGCTGGGCGGCGCATCGATCGTGCGACAGGTGAGCGTCTCGCTCCCCGCACGTGCGGTGATCGGTGTGATCGGACCGAACGGAGCGGGCAAATCCACGTTCCTGCGGTCGATCGCGGGGGTCGTGCCCGTCACGGCCGGATCTGTGAGCTGGGAGGGGGAGGACCTCCTGCGGATGTCCTCACGGCGGCGGGCCCGACTCCTCGCTCTGGTCGAGCAGAATGCCCACACCGAGGAGCAGCTGACTGTCCGCGAGGTCGTCGAACTGGGCCGTGTGCCGCACCAGCCGGTCTTCCGATTCGGCGGCTCGACGCCCGAGGACTTGTCCCGGGTGACCCGCGCGATGGACATCGCGGAGTGCTCGCAGTTCTCCGAGCGGAGGTACACGACCCTGTCCGGGGGCCAGCGGCAGCGGGTCGGCCTGGCCCGCGCGCTGGCGCAGGAGCCGCGGCTGCTGCTGCTCGACGAGCCGACGAACCACCTGGACCCGCACGCGGAGCTGAGCATCCTCCGCCTCCTGCGGACCCTCGCGGACGAGGGGACGACCGTCGTCACGGCCCTCCACGACCTGTCGCACGCCGGACGCGTCTGCGATGCCGTCATCGTGCTGCGGGACGGAGCACTCCACGCTGCCGGCGATCCGGTGTCCGTGCTGACGCCGGACACCATCAGGCGGGTCTACGGCGTCGACGCGGACGTCCTCCGCCACCCGCGGACCTCAGCGCCGGTCTTCGCACTGAGCCTGCCGGACGAGTCTCCGCCGGATGAGTGTCCGCCGGATGAGGCTCTGCCGGAGGCGTCTCCGCGGGACGAGCCTCTGCTGGACGAGCCTCTGCTGGACGAATCCCTGTTGGACGAATCCCTGCCGGCAGGATCCCTCGCGGCCGGGGTCGGCGGTCAGGGGATGCGCAGCTCCGGCAGGACCTTCGTCCCGAACGCTTCGAGCCACGCACGCTGGTCCTCACCGACATGATGGAGATAGATGCGGTCGAAGCCCATGTCGATGTGCGACTGGATGTACTCGCGATGCTCGTCGAGGTCCGGCGAGATGAGGACGTGCCCCTCGAAGTCCTCGGTCCGCACGTTCCGGGCGAGCTGCTTGAAATCGTAGGGAGAGCGGACATCGGACTTGCGGAACGGCATGGCACCGATCGGCCAGCGCTCGACGGCCTGGCGGGTGGCATCCTCCGCGGTCGGCGCCCACGAGTGGTGCAGCTGGATGACCTTCGGCATCGTGCGCGCGTCCCTGCCCGCATCGCGTGCGCCCTCGGCGAAGCGCGTGAGCAGCTGCGGCACCTTGTCTCCCGGGGCTCCCACAGTGATGATCCCGTCCGCCGATCGGCCGACCCGCTTCGCCGTGACCGGTCCGGATGCGGCGACCAGGACCTCGGGCGCGGTGTCCGGCATGGTCCAGAGCCGTGTCGACTCCATCGTGAAGAACCTCCCCGCGTAGCGGATGTCCCGGTTCTGGAGCGACCCCGTGAACAGCTTCCGGATGAGGTCGACCGCCTCGAACATGCGGTCGATCCGTTCGGGGGCCTCCGGCCAGTACGTCGCGACGACGTGCTCGTTGATCGCCTCCCCGGATCCGATGCCCAGCCAGTGCCGGCCGGGGAACATCGTCGCCGTCGTCGCGGATGCCTGGGCGACGACGGCGGGATGCCAGCGGAAGGCCGGTGTCGTCACGCCGGGCCCCAGGTCACCCGCAGTGCGCTCTCCGATCGCACTCAGCACGCTCCAGACGAACGGGGCGTGACCCTGCTCAGGGGTCCACGGCTGGAAGTGATCCGCGGCCATGACGCCGGAGAAGCCGTGCCTCTCGGCCTGCACGGCCAGTTCGACGGCAGTGCGCGGATGCGTGTGCTCGAGCCGCAGGGACAGACCGATCGACACCATTCAGACCTCCCAAGGCAGCAGTGAACAGGACATGAGGAGCAGTCCATGACCCTACAGATCTTCGCACTCACGGGCATCGGAGAGATCCGACCCGGTGATGACCTGGCGACCCTCATCATCGATGCGGCGGACGGAGCGCTGCGCGACGGCGACGTCGTATCGGTGACCTCGAAGATCGTCTCCAAGGCAGAAGACCGCTACGTGCAGGCCGCAGACCGCGAACAGGCGATCACCGACGAGACCGTCCGAGTCGTCGCCAGCCGCGACGTGCCGGGAGGCGCCGTCCGCATCGTCGAGAACCGCCTCGGCATCATCGCTGCGGCTGCCGGAGTCGACAGCAGCAGCGTCCCGGTGGGCACCGTGCTGCTCCTGCCGCTGGACCCGGACGCGTCGGCGCGGCGGATCGTGGAGCGGATCCGTGCGCGACTGGGCGTCGCCGTGGGGGTCGTCATCACCGACACGCTGGGGCGCGCGTGGCGGGTCGGACAGACGGACGCGGCGATCGGGATCGCCGGCATGGACCCGGTCCTGGACCTGCGGGGGCGGTTCGACGAGTACGGGCAGGAGATGAACGTGACGGTGACTGCGGTGGCCGACGAGATCGCCTCGGCCACCGATCTGGTCAAGGGCAAGGCGGCGGGCCGTCCGGTGGCGGTCGTCCGGGGGCTGGGCGACCTCGTGGACCGGGAGGATCCGGGCACCGGGCGGCAGTCGGTCGACCGAGAGGCGGGCCGGAGCGAGCAGACGCATCCCCGGAGTGCGAGGACCCTGCTGAGGCCGCGGGAGGACGACATGTTCCACACGGGCGCGGCCGAATCCTGGTCCGCCGGGTACGCGGCAGCGCTGCGCGAGCACGGGATCTCGCCGTGAGAGGGACCGACGCGGGAGCGCTGGACGCGCTGCGGTGGGATCTCATCATCCCGGTCAAGCGGCTCGAACGGGCGAAGACCCGGCTGGAGGGCCTGTCCGTCGCGTGCAGACGCCGGCTGGCCCTGTCCTTCGCGGTCGACGCCGCGACAGCCGCGCTCGCCTGCGCACGGGTGAGGCGGGTGCTGGTGGTGACCGCTGACCAGCGGGCCGCGGCGGAACTGAGCCTCAGGGGCGCTGTCATCGTCGAGGAGACCGGGGACGCGGGGCTCAACTCCGCGATCCGGGAAGCGGCCGCGGCCGTCCGCCGGGAGGAGCCGCTGCGCCGCGTCGCCGTCATGACCGGAGACCTCCCCGCTGCGACGAGTGCGGAGATCGATGCGGCGCTCGCCTCCGCGGAGCCCGCTCGTCGGGCGGTGCTCGCGGATGCCGACTCCACGGGGACGGTGCTGCTCACCGCGAACCCCCTGGCCGGTCCCGAGGCGCCCTCCCCGGTCCGGCTGCGACCCCGGTTCGGGGAGGGCTCCTGTGCGCGGCATGAGGAGGCCGGCCACCGTCTGCTCTGCGGAGACCATCCGGGCCTGCGGCGCGATGTCGACTCGCGGGCGGACCTCGATGCGGCCCGTCGCCTGGGCGTGGGGGCGACGACGGCCGCGGCGCTCAGCGAACCGGGGTCCGTGCTCCTCGCGGGATGAGTGGGGTGCCGCGCTGGCCGTGCCCCGCCGGCCGAGCAGCGCCGGGGGTGATGCGATCCGCCAGTTCGTGCACTGCTCGCGCCATGTCCGCGGTGAGGGGATCCGAATCCATCAGCAGAGGCACGGCCAGGCAGCGGATTCCCGCTGCCTCCACGCGGGCGACGGAGTCCGCGTCACCGGAATCGACGAGCCAGCCGTCCAGCAGCCCGCCCTGGGCGCGGGATCCGAAGTGTTCCGCGACGCCGGCGGCCGACACCTCCGCACCGACCGCCCGCAGGCACTGCGACGCCATACCCAGAACGTGCGTGCTCCCGATGATCGGCGACAGTCCGATGACGGGCGCACGGGCAGCGCGCAGCGCGCTCCTGATGCCCGGGATCGCGAGGATCGCCCCGATCGAGACGACCGGGTTGGACGGGGCGAGGATGATGAGCTCAGCGTTCTCGATCGCCTCGAGGACGCCCGGCGCGGGTGCGGCGCCCTCGGCTCCGTGGTGCAGGAATCCTCGGGCGGGAAGACCCGCCCGATGTCGGACCCACCACTCCTCGAAGTGGATGGTCTCGTCTGTCTGTTCCCCGACGCGGACCCGGGTCTCCACCTCGTGCTCGGTGGCCGGCAGCAGCGTGGCGCCCAGATCCCACCGGGCGGTGAGCTCGCGGGTGACGCGCGCAAGACCCGTGCCTGCCCGCAGCATCTCGGTTCGTGCGATGTGCGTCGCGAGGTCGAGGTCACCCAGGGTGAACCAGTCGATTCCCACGCCGTAGTCGAGGAGCTCTGCGCTCACCCGCTCCGACTCCCCGGCGCGTCCCCAGCCCCGGTCCGTGTCGTTGACCCCCGCCAGCCCGTACATCATCGAATCGAGGTCGGGGCACACCCGCAGCCCGTGCATCCACATGTCGTCACCGGTGTTGACCACGCAGGTGACGGCGGGCGGGTCGCAGCCGCGGTCCGCACCGCCGTGTTCCGCGCCGCCGTTCTCCGCACCGCCGGATCCGACCTGCTGGAGGCAGTGCCGCAGGCCGCGGGCGAACTTCGCGCCTCCCACACCGCCCGACAGCATCGTGATCCTGCGAGGCGCGGGCGTGTCCGCGTGCTGCTCTGCCTGGACGACGTCGACTGCTCCCACCGGTGCTCCTCTTCGTAGGCGGCGCGTGCCAGTCCGGATTCTATGCGGGAGGTGGTCGGCACGGGGCCGATCGTGGGAGCTCGACCGGGCTCCACGCTCACGGATCCGGGTGCGTCGGAGGTGCATTGAGGGCTCATCGATTTCAGTGGCGAGCCTGTCCGGAACTCGATGTTAGACAGGTCACACGATGGTGGGAAGGATGGGGCCATACCGTCAGCACCGCGATGATGCGGCTGATTCCCACCGGGAGCCGATGAAGGCCGCCACCGAGCTCCTCTCTGAGGCTTCCCCGGCCGGCGCACGACGACGTGCCCGACAACGAGGAGGACATCATGGTTCGCGTCGCAGTCACGCAGACCACCTGGACCGGCGACAAGGAGTCCATGCTCGACAAGCACGAGCAGTTCACCCGCGATGCCGCAGCGCAGGGGGCCGAGGTGATCTGCTTCCAGGAGCTGTTCTACGGCCCGTACTTCGGGATCACGCAGGACAAGAAGTACTACGCGTACGCCGAACCGGCTAACGGGCCGATCGTCCAGCGGTTCGCCGCGCTCGCCGAAGAGCTCGGCATCGTCACGATCCTCCCCATCTACGAGGAGGCGATGCCGGGCGTCTACTACAACTCGGCAGTCGTCGTCGACGCAGACGGCACCAACCTCGGCACGTATCGGAAGAACCACCTGCCGCACGTGGCGAGCTTCTGGGAGAAGTTCTACTTCCGTCCCGGCAACCTGGGGTGGCCGGTGTTCGACACCGCTGTCGGGCGTATCGGGGTCTCGATCTGCTACGACCGCCACTTCCCGGAGGGATGGCGGATGCTCGGCCTGGCGGGTGCGGAGATCGTCTTCAACCCGAACGCCTCCAAGCCCGGTCTGTCGAACAGGCTCTGGGAGCTGGAGCAGACCGCGGCCGCCGGCGCGAACCAGTACTTCGTCGCAGTCTCCAACCGCGTCGGGCGGGAGGACAACGAGTACGGAGAGCTCGCCGTCGACTTCTACGGCTCGTCCTACGTCGCGGATCCGAAGGGCAACTACGTGGGAGACGTCGCCTCCTCCGAGCACGAACAGCTCGTCATCCGCGATCTCGATCTGAGCTTGGTGCGCGAGACCCGCGATGACTTCCAGTTCTACCGGGACCGCCGTCCCGACACCTACGGGTCGATCACGGCGCCCTGAGCAGCGGCGACGGTGCGGCATCGGACTGCGGCCCTGCGCTGACGGGGCGAGTGCTCGCCATCATGTGGATCCAACAGAACCGAAGGAGCATCACCCATGGATTTCGGAGTCGTCATCCAGGCCAATCCGCCTGCAGCGAGAACAGTCTCCCTGGCGAAGAAGGCGGAGGAGCACAAGTTCAGTCACTTCTGGACCTATGATTCCCACATCCTCTGGCAGGAGCCGTATGTCCTGTACTCCCTGATCCTCGATCAGACGAAGCGCATCACGGTCGGACCGATGGTCACCAACCCCGCGACGCGCGACCTCACCGTGACGGCGTCGACGTACGCCACGCTCAACCACCATTTCGGCAACAGGACGATCTGCGGGATCGGACGGGGCGATTCATCGCTGCGGGTGATGAACAAGAAGCCCGTGACCCTGCGGGAATTCAGGGAATCCATCGGCATCATCCGCGAACTGTCGAATTCCCGGTCCGTGAGTATCAATGACGCGGAGATCCGTCTGCCGTGGTCGGAGGACTCCGAGCTGGACGTGTGGGTGGCCGCGTACGGACCGAAGGCACTGGCGATCGCGGGCGAGACGGGCGACGGATTCATCCTGCAGTGCGGTGACATCGAGATCACCGAATGGATGATCCGCACCGTGCGTGAGGCGGCTGCGGCTGCGGGACGCGACCCGGACGAGGTGGACATCTGCGTCGCGGCACCGTTCTACGTGACCGACGGCAGCGAAGAGCAGTATCGGCATGCGATCGACCAGTGCCGGTGGTTCGGCGGGATGGTCGGCAACCACGTCGCAGACATCGTGAAGCGCTACGGGTCGGACGGGACGGTCCCGCGTGCGCTCACCGACTACATCGAGGGCCGTGAGGGCTATGACTACAACGACCACGGCCGATCGGGAAACAGCCATGTGGACTTCGTCCCCGATGAGATCGTGGAGCGGTTCTGCGTGATCGGGACGCCGGAGCAGCACGAGGAGAAGCTGCGGGAGTACGAGAAGCTGGGTGTCACGCAGTTCGCGGGGTACCTGGACCATGACAACAAGGAGGAGACCCTGCGGGTCTATGGGGAGCGGCTGATCCCGGCGTTCACGAAGCGGGTGCAGGCGAAGTCCTGACGGGCGCGGGCCGGGCTCCGATCCGGAGCCCGGCAGATGTCCGCCGCCCGTGACCACGCAGCAACTCCCCTCTGACGTCCCGGCATTCGGAAGGACCACGAATGCCGTGAGGACGTCCGAGACGTCACAGATGTGATGGATGTGCCTTCGGCATCGGCGCCGAGAGCACCTGAGACGGCCCGATGGTGTGCCGGACGAGGAGTACGACATGTCAGCATTCGGATGGAAGCTGCACGGCGATGGGAAGAGCGTCAGACCGGGCGGCGCGGTTGCGCCCGGAGAGCGGCTGAGCTGGCCGCGGACGGCAGGGCTGGGCGCCCAGCACGTCGTCGCGATGTTCGGGGCGACGTTCGTCTTCCCGATCGTCATGGGGCTCAACCCCCAGTTGGCAGTGCTGATGAGCGGTTTCGCGACGATCATCTTCCTGCTCATGGTGAATGGGAAGGTGCCCAGCTACCTGGGCACATCGGCGGCGTTCGTGGGCGGCGTCGCCGCGGTGACTGCGCAGGGAGGCACCCCGCAGCAGGTCACCGGTGCGATCCTCATCGCGGGCATCGTGCTCGCGCTGGCGGGCACCTTCATCCACTTCCTGGGTGCCGGGATCCTCACCAAGGTGCTGCCGCCCGTCGTCACGGGCGCGGTCGTCATGCTCATCGGCTTCAACCTGGCGCCCGTCGTGGCCGGGGTGTACTGGCCGCAGGATCAGTGGATCGCCGTCATCGTCATGGTGGTGATCATCCTCATGTCCGTTGCCCTCAAGGGCTTCCTGGGCCGGATGTCGATCCTGCTGGGCCTGGCGTTCGGATACGCGCTGTCATGGGTCTTCGACCGCGTCTTCGGCCAGATCACCGCCTACAACGCGACGACGGATGTCGTCGACACCCACTTCCGTGTGGACTGGTCCGGGGTGATGGAGGCGTCGTGGATCGGATTCCCGCCGGCCACCGACGCGGCAGCCGGCGTCGTGGGGTGGCACCTGCCGGAGTTCAACGCGGCGTTCATCATCCTCATGCTCCCCGCCGTCATCGCGCTCGTCGCGGAGAACGTGGGCCACGTGAAGGCAGTGGAGGAGATGACGGGCGACCGGCTCGACCCCTACGTGGGCCGCGCAGTCGCGGCCGACGGTGTGGCCACCGTCGTGGCGACCTCGATCGGCGGTTCACCGACGACGACCTACGCAGAGAACATCGGCGTCATGGCCAATACGCGCGTCTACTCGACGGCGGCCTACTACATCGCCGGCCTGGTCGCGATCGTGTTCGGCTTCTCACCCAAGTTCGGTGCCATCATCTCCGCGACCCCCGGTGGAGTGCTCGCCGGCATCACCGTCGTCCTCTACGGCATGATCGGCCTGCTGGGTGCGAAGATCTGGATCGAGAACCGCGTCGACTTCTCGAAGCCGGTCAACAACGTCCCGGTGGCCGCCGGCATCATCATCGCGATCGGCGATGTGAGCCTCGTCGTCACAGAGACCTTCACGCTCGCCGGCATCGCATTCGGCACGATCATCGTGCTCGTGATGTACCACGTCGCGAACTTCTTCACGGGGAGCGATGAGCGCGCACACGATGATGCTGCGGGAGGAACGATGATCGCGGTCGGCAGGGAGGGGCACGACAGCCTCGAGTCCCTCCGGCTGCGGGAGAACTACGGCCTGTACGGGCATCGCGTGCTGGGGCGGACGCAGACGGGCGCCCTCATCGTGGAGGAGACCCCGCGCAGTGCTCCGATCGATTCCAGTGACGACGGCGGTCGGGCCGCGCATCATGTCCGCACCGACCTGTCGGGCGACGATGGGCGGACGCAGTCTGACTGAGCGTGCCGCGCGGATGCGCCGCGCACGTGCGAAGGGACACCGGTCCCACGCGCGTGCGCGCCGCGTGCACAGGAAACGGATGAGCAGGGAGACGGAATGACGAGCGAGGGAGACCAGATGGCCGAGTCGAAGAGCGTCGCGATCCTGGGGGGAACCGGGAATCTGGGTCACGGCATGGCCGTCCGCCTGGCCGGGGCCGGGCACACGGTGAGGATCGGGTCCCGCGACGCGGGCCGGGCGGAGGAGGCTGCGCGTCAGGTCTCGGCGCTCGTGCCGTCAGCGATCGTCTCCGGTGCCGACAACGGCGATGCCGCCGACGCTGCTGACTTCGTCCTCGTCGCAGTCCCCTTCGCCAGCCAGGCCTCGACCCTCAGATCAGTGAAGGACCGACTGCGTGAGGGGCAGATCGTCATCGACGCGTGCGTGCCGCTGGGCACCGCGATCGGCGGCAAGCCGACGCAGCTGACCGGTGTCTGGCACGGGTCGGCGGCGGAGCAGACGGCGGCGCTGGTTCCGGAGGGTGTCCGCGTCGTCTCCGGACTGCACACGCTCAGCGCCGATGACCTCGCTGATCCGGAGCTGTCGCTGGACCAGGACACGCTCATCTGCGGGAACAGCAAGGCGGACAAGACTGCGGTGACAGAGCTCCTCAGCACGATCGAGGGGCTGCGGGTCGTCGACGCCGGTCGGCTGGAGTCGAGTCGGATGGTCGAGGGCCTCACGCCGATCCTCATCGGCATCAACATCCGCTACAAGGTGCACTCAGGATTCCGGATCACCGGTCTGGAGTGACCCGCGCGCGGTAGCGTTGGGCCGTGACCATCGAACCGTCAGCTCAGAGTCCACTGGGGTCGTCGCCGTCTCCCGCTCGCGCGGGGACGGAGGCTGAGGATGCGGCACGCGCCGTCGCACTGCGCAAGATGCGCACGCTCGCGACGTCGCTGCTGATCCTCGCCGCGATCATCTTCCTGCTCGTCCACCTGCTCACGGACATGACCGGGGTGTGGGGCTTCGTCGCGCGCGCGTCGGAAGCAGCGATGATCGGCGCGATCGCGGACTGGTTCGCGGTGACTGCGCTGTTCCGCCACCCGATGGGGCTGCCGATCCCGCACACCGCGATCATCCCGCGGAAGAAGGACACGCTGGGCACGAGCCTGTCCCACTTCGTCGCCGCGAACTTCCTCCAGGCGGAGACGGTGTCGACGAAGATCCGCACCGCAGAGCTCACGCGCAGAGCGGGTGACTGGCTCATCGCTCCCCGCAATCAGGACATCGTGGTCCGCCGGGCGGGCCAGGGCCTCGAGTACGTGCTGGCACGGGTGGATGATGAGGCGATCGCGGATCTCACCCGCAATGTGCTCGTGCCCAAACTCGTGTCGACCCGGAAGTCGCCCGCACTGGGGATGCTCATCCGGGAGATCGTGGACGAAGGAGCACACCACCACCTCGTCGATCTGATCGTCGGTGAGGCCCACACCTGGCTGTCGGAGAATCCGCAGGTCATCGACGATATCGTCCAGCAGAAGTCCCCGGACTGGGCTCCGCGCTTCGTCAACGACGTCGTGTCGAACCGGCTGCGCCGCGAGGTCCTCGGATGGACGGCAGAGGTCCGCGACGACCGCTTCCATCGTGCGCGCCAGGCGCTGGACGCGTGGCTCGTCGAGGTGTCCCAGGACCTGCGGGGGAACACGCCGCTGTCCGTGCGCGCGGAGAAGGTCCTCGACGATCTCCTCACGCAGGACGGAGTCGTCGACGCTGTGCTGGAGATCTGGTCCTCGCTGAAGCGCCTGCTGCGGGCGGCCGTCCTGGATGAGGCCGGACCGGTCCACGCGCGCGTCCGCGCTCTCCTCACGGAAGCCGCGGAGCGCATGCGCACGGACCGCGCCTTCGCCTCCGAGATGGACGAGCGGATCGCCACGACCGTCGGCGACCTCGTCGAATCCTTCGGACCGGAGCTCGCCTCCGTCATCTCGGACACGATCGCGGACTGGGATGCGAAGGAGGCCGCCGATCGCATCGAGCTCTACGTCGGCCGCGACCTGCAGTACATCCGGATCAACGGCACGGTGATCGGTGCACTCGTCGGCATCGCGATCCACGCGCTCACGCTCGTGCTGCCCGGTGGGTGACGGCGCCCCGCACCCGGCCGGGGCCCGTCCACGGACACAGGGACACGCACAGGTCCGCACGCACTCAGGTCTACACGCACGCACAGATGGAGGGGTTCGCAATGTCGCGCGCATCGGAGGGGGACTCTGTCCCGACTGGTGAGGAGCAGGGAGAGTACCTGTTCGTCTGGGGAGACACCGTCCGCGGTCGTCGCCTCCTGGTAGGAGTGCTCGTGGGTGTGGTCTGCGGACTCATCGGCCTGTACGGCGGCGGCTGGATCGTCGATGCGATCGGGGTCGCCGACCACCTGGTCGACGTGTGGGCGCTCATCCTGGGGATCGTGGGCTGTGTCGTGGCCGGAGTGATCACGGCGAGGCTCTTCTCGCCCGCGCGCGTCATCAGCGGTGACGCGCACGCCTCCGGAAGCATCGCGGCGGCGATCGACGAGCTGGGCGAGGGCAGCCGCGGCCTCGGCACGCTCGAGGACGCCTCCGCACTGTCGCGCGGCGAGTTGGATGCGGCCGGGCTCACGGACGAGTTCCGCGCTGCAGAGGCAGCCGCCGCTCAGCGCGGTCGGACGGGAGGCGATCTCTGATGGAGATGCTGCTCCAGGATCTGCCGATCGCGGTCCTCATGGGGCTGATCGGCGCGATCGTCTTCACCCTCATCGGCGTGGTGTCCGGCACGGACGAGACCGCGACGATCGCCCCGCTGACACTGGTCGTCATCCTCATCGGCGTTCCGCCCGCAGGTGTGTTCACCTTCTTCATGGCAGCGGCGATCTCCAAGCACATGACCCACGCCGTGCCGACGATGCTGCTGGGCATACCCGGGGACACGCTGGCGGTGCCCATCCTCGAGGACGCGGCGAAGATGCGTGCTCTGGGGCTTCCGCACCTGGCCCTGCGCAAGGCGATCTCGGGTGCTGTCGTCTCCGCCTTCATCGCGATCCCCTGTGCGGTGCTGTTCGCGTGGATCCTGTCGCCCTTCGGCGACCTCATCACGGCGTTCGCGCCCTGGATCTTCCTCATCGCGGCGGCGGGCATCGCGTACTCGTCGCGGGCGAAGCTGGGCGGTGTGGTCGCGCTGGTCCCCTTCGTCGCGTTCATCCTGGGTCTGCAGGCGTGGACCGGCAGCTTCGAGGTATCGCTGTCGATCAGCTACTTCCTGGGCATCGCGATCGGCCCGATGATCGTCGACCTGGTGACGGTGCTCGTGCCGCAGAACCGCAGCGAGATGCGCCGGTCGAAGCCGTCGCAGGTGTTCCTCGCCCCGGACGTCCGGCCCGGGGACGGCGAGGACGCGGACGCCGTCGGCCGCCGGAAGCACGCCGGCCGCACGTTCCCCAACCCGTTCAGAGTGCTCGACCGGACGCAGGTCACGGCCACGGCGGCGACCTCGGTCGTGTCGAGCGCGACCTTCGTCTTCTCTCCGGTCGCGGTCACGGTGCTCATGGGTGAGATCGTGGGCGCCCGCATCAAGCAGGGGTACCAGCGACTGACGAGCGTCATCACCGCGAAGAACGGGACGACGGAGTCGACCTACATCGCAGAGACGCTCATCCCGCTCATCGCGTTCGGTCTGCCGCTCAGCCCCGTGGCCGCCGGCCCCGCCGCACCGCTGTTCAATGCGCCCCCGGTGTTCGAGACGAATCCGGACGAGGGCGTGGTCAACAACATCGCCACGCACCTGACCACTCTGGACTTCTTCATCTTCGCGCTCCTGGGCGCTGTCTGCGCGACGGCCATCGCCTACCCGTTCGCCATGCGGTATGCGCACTCGGCCGCGACGTTCGTCGTCACGAAGGTGAGCCACGAGGCGATCATCGCCGCGTTCGTGGGTCTCGTCGTGGTCGTCAGCCTGTGGGAGGGCGGCCTCCTGGGCCTCCTGGTCGTCACGGCGGTGGGGCTGGTGGGCGGAATGCTCATCCGCACGGTCAAGCTCCACGCCGGGGTGCTGTTCATGGGGTACTACGTCGCCGTCCTGTCCGTTCCGGGGATCCTCGCCGCGTTCGGCGGGTGACGTCGCAGAGGTGTCGGCTCGCGTGAGCGGAGCGGACACAGGTGATGGGCGCACTCCACCCACGGAGGACACCGCTGCCGAGCACGGCTCACTGCACCCGCGCGGCGACCGCACCGGGTGCTCGTGATCCGGATTCCCCCACCCGATGAGCGGGGTCGCTCCCGTGACCGCCGGTCGGCGGCACTGCATGATGGAGCCATGTCGGAATCCCCTGCTCCCCACCCGGGCCCGCGCCCAGCCCCGCCCCACGCACAGTCCCACGCACAGTCCCACGCCCAGCCGCCCGCTCCGGTTCCGGCTCCGCTGCAGGCTCCTGCTCCCGCTGCCGAGGCCGCGCTCGCCGCCCGCGCCCTCGTCAAGGAGTACGGACCCACGCGTGCGCTCGCCGGGGTCGACCTCGACGTTCCCCGCGGACAGTCGCTCGCGATCATGGGGCCGTCCGGCTCCGGCAAATCGACGCTGCTGCACGTCCTCGCCGGCATGGTGCTGCCTGATTCCGGTGCCGTCCACCTGCAGCCGAACACCCCTGGACACGTCGACGTCACCTCCCTCACGCCCGATCAGCGCACCCGCCTGCGCCGTGAGCGGTTCGGGTTCGTCTTCCAGCAGGGACTGCTCCTGCCGGAGCTCACCGCAGAGGAGAACGTCGCAGTCGCGGCGATGCTCGCCGGAGCCTCCCGTGCGCGGGCCACTGCCGCCGCTCGGAGCTGGCTGGCCGGCCTGGGCCTCGCGGAGCACGCCCACAAGCGGATCGGCCAGCTGTCCGGCGGCCAGGCGCAGAGGGTCGCCGTCGCGCGGGCCCAGATCACCGAACCCGAGGTCGTCTTCGCCGACGAGCCCACCGGCGCCCTCGATTCCCACACGTCTGCCGTGGTGCTCGGCCTCCTCCTCGAGACCACCGTGGATCGTGGCCGCACCCTCGTCATGGTGACGCACGACGAGACGGTCGCTGCGACCTGCGCCCGCACCGTTCGGCTGTCCGACGGCCTGGTCGTCGCGGACACTGCGCGAGGTGCCCGGTGAGGGCTGCAGTCCGCCTTCTGCCCCTGTTCGTGCGCCCGCGGACCGTCCTGTCCGCGCAGGGCATCCTCATGGCGATCGCCTTCGCGGCGTGCTCCGCGCTCTTCCTCACCGTGGCGGGAGGACTGTGGGCATTCCTCCACTGGGACACGACCCCCGACGGTTCGGGAGTGCTCGTGATGTACAAGATCCTCGCCGGGATCGCGACGGCGCTGCTCGTCGTTCCCGCGGTGACGCTGGGTCAGGCAGCGGCCAATCTCGCCGCCCGCAGTGAGACCGACCGCCTCTCCGGTCTGTCGCTCCTGGGAGCGTCGTCGCGCACGATCACCGCTCTTGCGGTCTCCAGTCCGGTGATCGTCGCGGCAGCGGGCTCCGTGGTGGGGATCGGAGGGTACTTCGCGCTCCTGGCACCGGTGAGTCTCATCCCGTTCCAGGGCAGAGGCCTGGGATACGCGAACATGCTCCTGCCCTGGTGGGCCGTGCTCACAGCCGTCGGCCTCCTGGTCATGGTGAGTGCGGTGGCGAGCGTCATGGGCCTGCGGAAGCTCGCCGTGTCCCCGCTGGGCGTGCGCACCCGCTCGCTCGAGTCTCACTTCCCGTGGGCACGGATCATCGTCGGGGCGATCGGCCTGGTGGTCCTCTACGTGCTCCTGCAGATCACCCTGAACGCCAGCGGCGTCGCGATCCTGGTCGCGGGCCTGCTCCTCAGCTTCATGATCGCGCTCCTGGTCATCGACGTGCTGGGCGTCCTCTTCGTCCGCCTCGTCGCACACCTCAGCGCGCAGCGGGCGAGGACCGCGGACAGGCTCATCGCCGCCAGGCTCGTGTCCGACGCTCCGAAGCAGTACTGGCGACAGGTATCCGGGCTCGCGATGACCTCGTTCATCGCGGTGGTCGCCGGCACCGGGGTGTCGATGCTCGTGCAGATCGATGACCAGGCGGACGGCGCCGCCGGGCCCGAAGCACTCCTCGCGGGGGACATGCGCACCGGCATCCTCCTCACCCTCGTCATCGCTCTCCTGTTCATCACGGTGTCGGCCGCTGTGAACCTCACTGCGCAGGTGTACGACCGCGCACCCACGTACCGCGAGCTCCACGCGGCGGGGATGGATGAGGGGACGGTCGCGAGCCTCACGGTGCGGACCACGATGATGCCGGTCGTCTGGGTCTCCGTGCTGTCCGCGGGGCTCGGGCTGCTGCTCGTGCTCCCGTTGGCCGGATTCGCGCTGGTCATGTCACCGGCGACGTTCCTCATCATGCTGTCCACCGTGGTGGTGGGGATCCTGGTGCTGCGGGCCGGGCTCCTCCTGACCAGGCCCACCGTGAGGAGGGTGACGCTCGCGGAGTCTGCGTGAACGGTGGAGGTCGGCCACAATGGGGTGGACGCGACACCGCGATGCCATGGGTATCCGGACCACGAAGGAGGGGCAGACAGCCATGACACCATCCGATGACACGACGCACGATCAGCCGATGATGAAGGCCATCCGTCAGGAGGAGCACGGCGGGCCCGAGGTCCTGCATGAGGTCGAGGTCCCGCGCCCTGCTCCCGGTATCAGCGAGATCCTCGTGAAGGTCGAGGCCGCGGGCGTGAACCCGACGGACTGGAAGCACCGCTCCGGCCGCAGATTCCTGGGCGATCCGCCCTACACCCTGGGCTGGGACGTGTCCGGAGTGGTCGAGCAGGTCGGGCTCGGCGTCACGCTGTTCGCGCCGGGTGACGAGGTCTTCGGCATGCTCCCCTACCCGTACGGCGCCGGGTCCCATGCGGAGTACGTCGTCGGCCGCACGAGGGCGTTCGTCCCGAAGCCCGCCTCGATCGACCACGTGCAGGCCGGTGCGATCCCGCTGGTCGCGCTCACGGCGTGGCAGTCGCTGGTCGACACCGCGCAGGTCGCAGCCGGCGACCGCGTCCTCATCCACGCCGCGGCGGGCGGGGTGGGCCACGTCGCCGTGCAGATCGCCAAGGCGCGCGGTGCCTACGTGATCGGCACGGCGAGCGCGCCCAAGCACGACTTCGTCCGCGGTCTGGGCGCCGATGAGGTCATCGACTACCGCGAGACCGACTTCGTCGAGGCCGCACGGGACATGGACGTCGTGCTCGACACGATCGGCGGCGACAACCAGCTGCGCTCCCTGGAGACCCTGCGGTCCGGCGGCATCATGGTCTCGACGGTGCCCGTCGGCGCGGACGGCCTGCAGGAGAAGGCTGCGGGTCTCGGAGTGCGCGCCGCCCTCATCCTGGTCGAGGCCGACCACGGCGGCATGCAGGAGATCGCGCAGCTGGTCGAGGACGGGAAGCTGCGGGCGACCATCGCAGAGACCTTCCCCTTCACACAGGCCTCTCGTGCGCACGAAGCGGGCGAGACGAACCGGACCTCGGGCAAGCTCGTCCTCACCACGGACGACCAGTCGGCTCAGTGACCGTGACGGTACTGCGGCACTGACCTCGCCGCACTGCGCTGTCGAGGCCCCGACCGGTTCCCGGCGTTCCGCTGGGATCGGGCCGGGGCCTCGGCGTCGTCAGATGCGGCCCACCTCCCGGCGGCGCCAGCCCAGCAGCCCGATGGCGATCCCCGCTGCGCCGATCGCCGTGAGCCAGATGACCGGCTCCCAGGCGATCGCCTCGACGGGGTAGTCCGCGAGGTGACCGAACGGGTCCAGGTCGAACACGACATCCGGCAGTTCGAGCAGCGAGCCGAAGGTGCCGATGATGGCGGAGAACGCCACGAGCAGCCAGCCGACGGGCACGGCGAGCCGCGGCAGCCAGCCGAGCAGCGCGGTGACGATGCCCACGATGCTCAGCACGGCAGGAGCTTTGAGCACTCCTGCGGCCAGCAGCTCGCCGAACCGGGAGGCGCCGCCCTCCTCGAGCGACAGAGCGGCGCCCGCTCCCATCGCCGCGCCGACGGCGACGAGGATCAGGAGCACTCCGGCGATCGTGACCGTGAGATGCGCGCCCAGCCACGCGGTGCGGGAGAGGGGGGCCGACAGCCCGTACTCGGCGCGACCGCTCGTCTCCTCGCCCCTCACCTGCTGCAGGCTTCCCACTCCTGCAGCGGTCACGAAGACGGCCATGAAGAGCGCGATGTATGCGAGGTATCCCAGCATGATGTCCTCGCCGACGAAGACCCCCGCGAGCTCGGGCGGGAGGGCGTCTGCCGAGTCGAGCATCGTCTGCGCGTACGAACCGAACATGAGCGACGTGAGCACCAGGGCGATGGTCCAGCCGCGCAGCGTGCCCAGCAGCGACCGCAGTGCGAGGCCCAGGGGAGTGCCGAGCGACGGTCGGCCCTCCGCCCGGCCCAGCCTGGCCGGCAGCAGTCCGGCGCCCACATCGCGCCGGGTGGACAGCCAGTACCCCAGCCCGGCGAGCACGACGGCGCCGCCGGCGAGCGGCAGCAGCGGCCACCAGCGGTCGTCGACGTAGGGCGCGGTCTGCTGAGCCCATCCCAGGGGCGAGGCCCACGAGAGGGCGGTGCCTCCGACCTCCGGCGCATCGCCGGCCATCCGGATGACGTAGGCGAGACCCAGGAGGCCGCCGCTCAGCGCAGTGGCGCTGCGGGACGACTCGCCCAGCTGCGCCATCGTCGCCGTGGCACCCGTGAAGAAGAGCCCGACGGCGGCCGCGGTCGTCGCCACGAGGAGCGAGCCCTCCCACGCGTAGCCGGCGGTCAGCGCGCCGACGAGGACGAGTGCGGAGGCGGTGACGACGAGCCCCGCGGTGACGAGCAGCGTGGCGGTGAGGGTCGCATGGCGACCCACGACGTTGGCGCGGACGAGTTCCGCGCGCCCGGCCTGCTCGTCCGCGCGAGTGTGCCGGACGACGGTGAAGATGCTCATGAGCGCGATGAGGATGTAGATGAAGACCGCGTATCCGGCGGCGAAGAAGCGTTCGTGCGTGGGGTCGTCCATGCCGAAGCCGGGACCCACCATCATGCGCCCGACCGGATCCGCGTAGAGCCCCGCGAGGCTCGCCAGCGCCGTGTCGTCCTCGGCGATGATCTGGATCGCGTGGGCGAAGTAGAAGCCCATCGCGCCCGCACCCAGGACCCAGACGAGTGCGCGGATGCGGTCGACCCGCACACTGAGGCGCGCGAGTGCGAGGGTGCCTGTGAGCGGACGCGAACCGCTGCGTGTGCGGGGTGCGCTGCGCGTGTCGTGAGGAGGGTGTTCGGGTGCGTGCGTGAGGGTGGACATCTCCGGTCTCCTCAGTGCTTCGCGTCGGCGGGCGGGGCGGGGGCGTCTGCGCCTGGACCATCGGTCGCGGAGGTTCCGTAGTGGCGCATGAGCAGCTGCTCGAGCGTGGGGGGATGCGCGACGAGGGAGCGCACGTCCCGCGGGGCGAGTGCGGTCATGATCTGGGGGACGCGGTCGCCGTCGACGTCGAAGACCGTCCGGCCGGCTTCAGTGCGGAGTCCGTGCACGCCCTCCATGCCGCCCAGGTCGTCGACCGGCTGGGCGGTCTCGACCTCGATGGTCGTCCGTGTGACGTGGCGCAGCTCCGCAAGAGAGCCTGATTCGACGATGCGGCCGGCACGGATGATCGAGACGCGGTCCGACAGCGCTTCGACCTGAGACAGGATGTGGCTGGAGAGGAGCACTGAGACGCCATCGGCGCGCTTCTCCCGGATGACGTCCTGGAACACCGCCTCCATGAGGGGATCGAGACCCGCGGTGGGCTCGTCGAGGAGCAGCAGGTCGACGTCCGCGGCCAGCGCGGCGATGAGCGCGACCTTCTGCCGATTGCCCTTCGAGTACGTCCGCGTCTTCTTCCGCGGGTCCAGGTCGAAGCGCTCGATGAGTGCATTGCGCCGGCGGGCGTCGTAGCTTCCGCGCAGGCGCAGGAACATGTCGATGACCTCGCCGCCGGTGAGGTGCGGCCAGATCTCCACGTCGCCGGGGACGTAGGCGAGGCGTCGGTGCAGCTCGACGGCGTCCTTCCACGGATCGCGGCCGAACATGCGGACGGTGCCGCGATCGGCCCGCAGGAGTCCCAGAAGGATGCGGATCGTCGTGGACTTGCCCGCGCCGTTGGGGCCGAGGAATCCGTGGACCTCGCCGTGGGCGATCGTGAGGTCGAGGTCGTCGAGCGCACGGACGGATCCGAAGGACTTCACGAGCCCTTCAGCGGTGATGAGGGGATGTGAGGGTGTCACGGCTGGTCTCCGGTCTGAGTGTCGTCGTCGATGTCCATGAGGTTGCGATAGACGTCAGCGTTGAGGACGGGCTGCGTGTACAGCTCGAGGACGCCCGCCATGTACGGGCCCAGGTCCTCGGGCGGGCCGTCGATGGGGTCGACGCCCAGGTGCCGCTTCATCTGGCGGTGCAGGAGCAGCGCACCGAACGATTGGAGCATCATGATGACCGCTCGGCGGCGCGGGTCCGACGAGGGGTGCACGAGGCCCAGCTCCTCGCCCTCCGCGGTGTAGACGAGAGAGTCCTCGACGAGCTGGTCGAACAGGTGGTCCGTCTGCTCACCGCCCACCGCGAATGCGCGGAAGAGGTAGAGGAGCAGATGCTTCTGCGTCTGCATCAGCTCCGCCACGTAGCTGCGCGGCAGATGACCGCGGTGGACGGTGTCGGTCTTCATGCGATTGACCTGGTCGGCGATGTGGTGATCGCATGCCGTCCGCAGCCCCGCGGTGGATCCGTAGTGGTGGATGACCAGCGGCGCGGAGACGCCCGCCGCGACGGCGATGTCCTTGAGCGTCACGTGGTCGAACCCGTGTCGTCCGTAGAGGTCGATCGCGGCGTCGCGGATCCGCGCGGCGCCTCCCGGACCGTCACCGGCGACGTCGCGGTCGTCACCGCGGTACGTGTATGTCACGTGCGCTCCTCCGGTCGTGTGCGGTGTGCTCCGCCTGGCGATGCGCCTGGTGATCCAACCGCGGCTGAATGAGCATTAAGCCAGGTGACATGACGGTAGGCCGCTGAATGGTCGCGTGACAAGGGCCCTGAACGAAATCGTCTCCGCGTTCAGCGCGACAGAGCCGGTTCGCGCGGGCGAGGTTGACCCTCACGCAGCGTGAGGCCCCACCGTTGAGTCCGTGGTCGAGAATGGAGATATGGACGTGGACATGGCCGTGGGCGATGACGGACTGACGGTCGGCCGGACCGCCGAGGCAGTGGGCATCAGTGTGCGCACCCTGCATCACTGGGATGCGATCGGACTGGTGACCCCGGCGGAGCGGACGTGGTCGGACTATCGGGTCTACTCAGCATCCGACATCGCCAGGATCCAGCAGGTGCTCATGTACCGGGAGCTGGGCCTGTCGCTGTCGGAGGTGCGGACCCTGCTGGACGATCCCGACGCGGACGTCGTCGAGCAGCTGGATGTCCAGCGCGCCCTGCTCTCCGAACGCATCGACCGCCTGCGGCACATGGTCGCCGCAGTGGATCAGATGAAGGAGGCTCATATGAGCGACAGCAGATTGACGGCCCAGCAGCAGGCGGAGATCCTGGGCGACGACTGGAACCCCGCATGGCAGGACGAGGCTCAGGAGAACTGGGGCGACACCGCGGAGTGGGACCAGGCCGAGAAGGTCAGGGCCCGCATGAGCGCGGATGACTTCACGCGGGTGAAGGATGAGCTCGAGCAGCTGGAGGGGGATCTCGCTGCAGCGATGACAGGTGGTGTCCGGCCGGGAACGGACCAGGCGAACGTGCTCGCCGAACGCCACCGTGCCCAGATCGGGCGGTGGTTCACAGTGTCTCACCAGAAGCAGGTGCGCATCGCACGCATGTATGTGCAGGATCCACGGTTCCAGGAGCACTACGACGCGCGTGCCGACGGCCTCGCGGCATGGCTCACCGCGATCATCGATGAGAATGCTCGCTGTCAGGGCATCGACCCGGAGTCCGCGACCTGGGAGTGATGCGGGTCCGCTGGTCGAGCCCCAGTCGACCTTCCCCGTGTCCGTCCCTCGGCCCATACTGGTGCGCATGACTGAGGCTACGTACCCACGACTGCGCACCACGGTGCTCGATACGACGGACGTCCACGGGCTCGCGGACTTCTACCGGCGGCTGCTGGGGTGGGAGCCCGCACCCGGGAACGGGCCGGACGACGCCCAGGCGGATGAGTGGCAGATCATCCGCGCTGCCGATGGGCGGATGCTGGCGTTCCAGTACGTCCAGGACGTCCCGCGATCGACCTGGCCGTCTCCGCGGGTGCCGCAGCAGCTGCACCTCGACTTCACGGTGGCGACGAGCGCAGAGCTGGAGGAGTGCCACGGTCGGGCACTGACTCTGGGTGCGTCGCTCATCCGTGACGCATCCGACCATCCGGACGAACCGATCTGTGTCTACGCTGATCCGGCGGGCCACCCGTTCTGCATCTTCGTCATGGTCTGGTGACGGTGTCCGCTGGTCGGTCATCCGATCCGTCTGACTGGTGCGGTCAGAGGGCCGTGACGCGATAGCCTGGAGTGCCCCGCACCCGGTGCTGGGACGTGTTCTCACACAGTTCTGTGCGGTGCGCGCGGGGGTGGACAGCGGTTCTGGACGGCGATGTCCGTCGTGTGAGTGTGGAAAGGCGTGTGGGTGAGCGATTCGGGTGAGTGGCAGCGGTCTGACGGGGGTATGCGCACGCCGCCGCAGGACGTCGAAGCGGAGCAGAGCGTACTGGGCGGCATGCTGCTGTCGAAGGACGCGATCGCGGACGTCATCGAGGTGCTGCGACCCGAAGACTTCTACAAGCCGGCGCACGAGACGATCCATGAGATCATCCTCGACCTCTATGCGAAGGGCGAGCCTGCCGACGCTGTGACGGTGGCAGCCTCACTCACGAAGTCCGGCGACCTCGCGCGGATCGGTGGAGCGGCCTACCTCCACACCCTCATCGCGTCCGTGCCGACCGCCGCCAATGCGGGCTACTACGCGCGGATCGTCAGCGAGGCCGCACTGCTGCGGAAGCTCGTCGAAGCGGGCACCAGGATCGTGCAGATGGGCTTCGACGCGGAGGGCGATGCGGAAGAGCTCGTCAACAATGCGCAGGCGGAGATCTACCAGGTCACCGAGCGTCGGACGACGGAGGACTACCAGCAGCTGGGCGTCGTCATCGACCGTGTGGTCGATAACATCGAGAAGCTCAGTGACAACGTGGACGGTCCCGTGGGCGTGCCGACGGGCTTCGAGGAGTTCGACCTGCTGACGAATGGCCTGCATGAGGGGCAGATGGTCGTCATCGCAGCGCGTCCCGGTGTCGGCAAGTCGACGCTGGCACTGGACTTCGTCCGTTCGGCGGCCATCCAGAATTCGCGGGCCACCGTGTTCTTCTCCCTCGAGATGTCGGCCGATGAGCTGGGGCTCCGCCTGCTGAGTGCGGAGACGGCGATTCCGCTGCAGAATCTGCGGCGCGGAGAACTGGACTCCAGCGACTGGACATCGGTCGCGACGACGATGGGGCGGATCCACGAGTCGCCGCTGTTCCTCGATGATTCTCCCAATATGGCGCTGCCGGAGATCCGCGCGAAGTGCCGTCGCCTCAAGCAGCAGCACAACCTCGGCATGGTGGTCATCGACTACCTGCAGCTCATGTCGTCGGGAAAGCGCGTGGAATCGCGCCAGCAGGAGGTCTCGGAGTTCTCCCGTTCGCTCAAACTGCTGGCGAAGGAGATCCAGGTGCCGGTCATCGCGCTGTCGCAGCTGAACCGTTCATCGGAGCAGCGGACGGACAAGCGGCCGATGATCTCCGACCTGCGTGAGTCCGGTTCGATCGAGCAGGACGCGGATATGGTGCTGCTCATCCACCGCGAGGACATGTACGACAAGGAGCACCCGCGCGCGGGTGAGGCGGATATCATCGTCGCGAAGCACAGGAACGGTCCGACGGGCGACATCCCCGTCGCGTTCCAGGGCGCGAAGTCGCGCTTCGTCGACATGCCGCGGTAGCGACACCGCCTCCTCCCGACGAGCCATCGACCACGACCGCGACGCAAGGAGAACCATGTCCAGCATCCCAGCACTCGTCGACACCGACTGGCTCGCCGAGCATTCAGGGGATCCGCAGCTCACGATCGTCGATGCGACCACCTTCCTGAACCGGCCCCAGGGCGACGGAGCGCGCGCGGCGGAGAGCGGGCGGGCCGTCTACGAGCAGGCGCACATCCCGGGGGCGATCTTCGCCGACCTGCTGCTCGAGTTCGCCGATCAGGACTCCGGGCGTCGCTTCACGGTGCTGCCGAGCGACGTCTTCGCCCAGAAGGCCGGGGCGCTCGGCATCGGGGACGGAGCCCACGTCGTCGTCTACGACCAGGGCGAGGACATGTGGGCGACCCGGCTGTGGTGGAACCTGCGGCTGGAAGGCTTCGACGCGGTCTCGATCCTCGACGGCGGGTTCGCCGCGTGGCAGGACGCCGGTCTGCCCGTCGTCGCCGGCACAGAGGAGAAGCCCGCGTCCACCTTCACCGCGGAGCGCCGGCCCGAGCTGCTCGCCGATCAGACGACGGTTCTGGCGGCGCTCGAGGACGACGACGTGCGGCTGATCAATGCGCTGGACCCGGACATCTTCGACGGCACGAAGCGGACCTATGCCCGACCGGGGCACATCCCCGGTTCAGCCAACGTCTTCTGGCGCGACCTGAAGTCCGGTGATCGCGCCGGAACCATCGAGGATGCCCGGACGGCGCTCACACGGGTCGGAGCCCTCGAAGACGAGCGCGAGGTCATCACGTACTGCGGCGGAGGGATCGCCGCGACCTACGTCGCGTTCCACCTGGCACAGCTGGGCCGCGACGATGTGGCGGTCTACGACGGGTCGATGACCGAATGGGCCGCCGATGACTCGCTGCCTCTGGACGTCGGCCGCAGCTGACGCCGCCCCTGCGCTGACGCCGCCCCTGAGCAGAGCGCGCGGGTGAGCAGAGTGCGCGGGTGACGGGAGGGGACCCGCCGCCAGCGCGCTCTCAGTGCTCAGGGCGCGGAGGGTGCACCGATCAGTGCTGCGACAGCTCGTGGCGGCCGACCACCATGTGATGGACCTCGTCCGGGCCGTCCGCGAAACGCAGGTGCCGGACGTCCGCGTACAGGTCGGGCAGCGGCGTGAACTGCGACACCCCGTACGCACCATGGATCTGGATGGCCTGGTCGATGATCAGGCAGGCCTTCTCCGGGACCACGGCCTTCGCCATCGACACCCAGACTCGGGCCTCCTTGTTGCCCAGCACGTCCATGGCCTTGGCCGCCTTGAGCACCAGCAGCTGCATCGACTCGATCTCGATCCGGGCCCGGGAGATCTTCTCGAGGTTGCCGCCCAGCTTGGACAGGGGCTGTCCGAACGCCGTGCGCGAATTGCCGCGCTTGACCAGGTAGTCCAGAGCGACTTCTGCCTTGCCGATGGTGCGCATGCAGTGGTGGATTCGCCCCGGTCCCAGACGCAGCTGCGAGATCTCGAATCCGCGGCCCTCACCGAGGAGCATGTTCGACTCCGGGACGCGCACGTCGGTGAGTCGGATGTGCATGTGGCCCGCAGGGGCGTGGTCGTCGCCGAAGACGTGCATCGGGCCGACGATCTCCACCCCGGGGGTGTCCATCGGCACCAGGATCTGCGAGTGGTTGCGACCCCGCTCGCCGTCGTCGTTGGTCTTGACCATCATGATCATGATCTTGCACCGAGGATCCCCGGCGCCGGAGATGTAGTGCTTCTCCCCGTTGATCACCCACTCGCCGTTCTCCAGCACTCCCGACGTCTGCACGTTCTTGGCGTCGGACGTGGCGACGTCCGGTTCGGTCATGGCGTAGGCCGAGCGGATCTCGCCGTCGAGCAGCGGCTGCAGCCACTGCTTCTTCTGCTCAGGCGTCCCGACCCGCTCGAGGACCTCCATGTTGCCGGTGTCCGGAGCCGAGCAGTTCATCACCTGCGAGGCCAGGGGGCTCTTGCCGAGCTCGATCGCGATGAAGGCGTAGTCGAGGTTCGACAGGCCCTCGCCGGTCTCCGAGTCGGGCAGGAAGAAGTTCCACAGGCCCTCCTCCTTGGCCTTGTCCTTGGCCGTCTGCAGGAGCTCGAGCTGCCCGGGAGCATAGCTCCAGCGGTCGGCGTGGCCCTCGCCGAGCGCGAGCCACTCCTCATGCATCGGGTCGACGGTCTCCCGGATGAACCGCTTCACGTGGTTCAGCAGGGGCACTGCCTTCTCGGACATCCGCAGGTCATTCAGCTGGTCCTGGGGGTCGGGCCCGCCCAGGCCGTCCTGATCGTTGCTCATGACTTCCTCCTCATCGTGGATGCTGCACAACTCTTCGATTGTGCACTCTGTCACGTTCTCCGTGCGGATGTGTCCGCATATCGCACTGCTCGGCTCGTGCGAGCTCGTGTTCACCACGGGCCGAGGCGCTCGGCCGGCCGTGTCCGCGACCCCTGTCGGTGGCACGACGCAGGCGCTCATCGCCGTCTTCTCGGGTGAGATCACATCGCGGACCGGTGGACGACTCCACGGCGCGCACCGCTAGCGTTCTCTCCGGATTAGTCGGAAGTCCGACCAAGTGAACGGACGAGGGGGCTTCTGGCGCGGGTGCGCGCACGGAGGCCCGGAAGAGGTGTGCGCATGTCGTGGGGACTCATCGGAATCTTCGTGTCATTGGCGCTGCTGATCGGGTTGGCCTATCGGGGCCATTCGGTGATCGCAGTCGCTCCCGTCGCTGCGGCGGTCTCGATGCTCTTCGCCGGAGTGCCCCTCCTGGCGGGGTACACGCAGATCTTCATGCCCGCGCTCGGCGGCTTCATCATCAGCTACTTCCCGATGTTCCTGACCGGAGCGATCTTCGGGAAGCTGATGACCATCAGCGGATTCGCGGAGAGCATCGCGAGCTGGGTCGCGCGCGTCGTCGGAGCGCGCTACGCGATCTTCATCACCGCGCTCCTCAGTGCGCTGTTCACCTACGGCGGGATCAACGCGTGGGTGGTCGTCTTCACCGTCTTCCCGATCGCGAAGTCGCTCTTCCAGCAGGCTGATATCCCCAAGCGCCTGATCCCCGCGGCGATCGCCGCGGGCTTCCTCACGTTCGCCCTCGGCACGCTGCCGGGTTCGCCGCAGATCCACAACACGCTTCCCACGAGCTATCTGGGCACGACGACCTTCTCCGCACCGCTGCTCGGGCTGATCACCGGGACGGTGATGTTCGGCCTCAGCATGCTCTACCTGCGGTGGCGGGAGAAGCGCATCCGCGCCGCCGGTGAGAGCTTCGCCGATCTCACCGTGATGGAGCGCAGGAGCATGGTGCCGTACGCCGCCGGCGAGTCCGGCGAGTCCGGTGAGGACACGGTGCGGTCGTCACCGGACGCGGGCGGTGCGGCGACCGCGGTGGAGGTGAGGCGGACGACGCTGCTCGAGTTCCTCGCGGGCCTCTTCCCGCTGGCTGCGGTGATCGGCGCCAATGCGGTCTTCACGTTCTTCGTCATCCCGTCATGGGACACGGACTACCTCGGCGAGGACCTCTACGGGAACGTGGAGGTGGGTGACGTCATCGGTGTGTGGTCGGTGACCGCGGCGATGCTCGTCGCGATCCTGTCCGTGTTCGCCCTGAAGCCGTCGAAGGCGCGCGCTCTCGTGGAAGAGCTGTCAGAAGGCGCGAAGAACTCCGTCCTGCCGGTCTTCAACACCGCGACCGAGGTCGGCTACGGCGCCGTGATCACATCCCTCGCAGCCTTCACGATCATCCGCGATGGGCTGTTCGGCATGGGCGGGAACGCGGTCTTCACGTCGAGTGCGTCCACCGCCGTGATCTCCGGTGTGACGGGGTCGGCGTCGGGCGGCCTCGCGATCACGCTCGAGACCTTCGGAGAGCAGTTCGCCCAGATGGCCGCGGATCAGGGCATCGATCCCGCCATCCTCCACCGCGCGATCGCCACCGCGTCGACCAGCTTCGATTCGCTCCCGCACAACGGTGCGGTCATCACGCTGCTGCTGGTCACCGGACTCACGCATCGCGAGTCCTACAAGGACCTGGGCGTCATCACCATCGGCACGCCGATCATCGGCGTGGCACTCATCGCGGGGCTGGGCTTCCTCTTCGGAGCGTTCTGACGGGACGTACTGACAGGACTGCACAGAGCACGGTCGTCGACGTGAGCCTCGTCGGGCCTGATCGACGTGCGCCCGCCCCGCGCACCACCTCGAGGAGGACCGGACTCCTTCTTCTCCGATCCGTCCCCCTGCGTCCTTGTGTGACACCCCGTGAAGTCGTGTGACGTGCGAGACACAGTGGCGCGGTGCGCAGAACTACGTTCGCTCTCGACAGCGCACACGATCACCTGATCACCGCGCCCGACGATCACACGAGGCGACGGAGCACGGCCCGCCGCACAGGAGGCCCACCACGGATGTCGACCACCACAGCACCCGCGCCGCCGAGCACGCTCCCCGCCGACTACGCCTCCCTCGCGGATCGCTTCCGGCCTCTCTTCGCCCGCATCGCCGACGGTGCGCTCGCCCGCGAACTCGACCGCCGCCTCCCGTTCGACGAGGTGAAGGCCCTCGATGAGGCCGGATTCGGCGCGCTCCGCGTCCCCGTCGAGCACGGCGGTCCCGGAGTGACCATCGAGACCTTCACCCGCCTGCTCATCGACCTCGCCGAGGCCGACTCCAACATCGCCCACCTCTACCGCTCGCACACCGGGTTCCTCGAGGCGCTGCGCTTCCAGTCCGAGCGCATCCAGGATGCGTGGTACCCGCGCGTGCTCGCCGGTGCGACAGTGGGGAACGCGTCCACGGAGAAGGGCGGAAACCCTCTGGGCGGCCTCAGCACGGTCCTCACCGGGGCGGCCGGATCATGGCGCCTCACAGGCCAGAAGTTCTACTCGACCGGCACGATCTTCAGCGCCTACACCCGTGTGTCCGCCTCGTTGGACGGACGGGACGGCCGCCGCTTCGCCGTCGTCGCGACCGATGCCCCGGGAGTGCGCGTGGACGACGACTGGGACGGCTTCGGCCAGAAGCTCACCGGCACCGGCACGACGACCTTCGACGCTGTGCCGGTCGATGATGACGCCGTCTTCGACCGCATCACAGACACCGCCGAGGCCGTCCACGAGGCGGCGTTCTTCCAGCTCGTGCTCCTCGCAGTGCTCGCCGGCATCGCGCGCGCCTCCCGCCGCGACGCGGCCGTGACGATCAGCTCCCGCAAGCGCACCTTCAACACCGGGCTGGGTCTGCCGTTCCGCGAGGACCCGCTCATCCAGGAGGCCACCGGCCGCATCGCGGCCAAGGCATACGCTGCCGAGGCGACCGTCCTGCAGACTGCCCGCGTCCTCGACGCCGGGATCGAGGCCGCGACTGCCTCCGGTGCAGTCCGCGCCGACTTCACAGGACCCGTGCCCGAGGCCGTCCACGCATCGGAGATCGCCGTCGAGCACGCGCAGGTCACCGTCCCCGAACTCGCCCTGGGCGCGGCACAGGACCTCTTCCTCACCGTCGGCGCCTCCGCCACGTCGACGGCCAAGGGGCTCGACCGCCATTGGCGCAACGCGCAGACGGTCGCGACCCACAATCCGATCTCCTTCCGCGCCCGGGCGATCGGCGACTACTGGATCAACGGGACCCTCCCAACGGGGCTCAACGCGATCGGTGACGCCAAGCCGACCACTGCGGGACGCGACGCATGAGGGGCACGGTGACGGCAGCCTCGGCGGCGGAGCCGTCCACAGCCCGCGGACCGTTCCGCGGCAAGCAGCGGGTCCTCGCGTCCGCCTTCGTCGGGACCACGATCGAGTGGTACGACTTCTACCTCTACGGCACGGCCGCAGCGCTCGTCTTCAACGTCCAGTTCTTCCCGATGGACAGCGAGCTGGGCAGCCTGCTGGCCTCCTTCGCCACACTCGCGGTGGGGTTCTTCGCCCGCCCGCTGGGCGGGATCATCGCCGGCCACCTCGGTGACCGGGTGGGTCGCAAGGCGCTGCTGGTCGTGTCGCTCGTGACGATGGGGATCGCCTCCACCCTCATCGGGCTCATGCCCACCTATGAGGCGATCGGCTGGTGGGCGGCCGTCGGACTCGTCGTGCTGCGCATCTTCCAGGGGCTGTCGGCGGGCGCGGAGTGGGGAGGCTCCGCGCTGCTCTCCGTCGAGCACGCGCCGGTGGGCAGTCGAGGGCTCTTCGGTTCCTTCACGCAGATCGGATCCGCCGCCGGCATGCTGCTGGCGACGAGCGCCTTCTTCGTCGTCCAGTCAGTCCTCACGGACGAGCAGTTCGCCCAGTTCGGCTGGCGCATCCCGTTCGTGGCCTCCGCACTCCTCGTGGTCATCGGCCTGTGGATCCGGCTGGGAGTCTCCGACGCACCGGAGTTCCTCGAGCACAAGGAATCCGGCAACGTCCGCAAGCAGCCGCTGTGGGAAGTCGTCACACGCCACCCCCGCGTGCTCCTGGTGACGATCGGCCTGCGCCTGGCGCAGAACAGTGTGTACTACCTCATCACCGTCTACATGCTCACGTACCTGGCCGATCAGCGGGGCGATTCCACCGCCGGCATCACCGCTGTCATGATCGCCTCTGCGATCGGACTGGTCACGGGGCCGTTCTGGGGCTGGGTGTCCGACCGGTTGGGCCGCAGGACGGTGACGCTGGGCGGCATCATCGGCATCGGCGTGTTCGGCTGGATCTTCTTCGCGTTCCTGGACAACGGTCCGCTGATCCTCCTGCCGATCATCGTGGTGCTGGGGATGAACCTCGCGCATGACGCCGTCTACGGACCGCAGGCGGCGTGGTTCGCCGAGCAGTTCCCCATCGAGGTGCGCTACTCCGGCGTGAACATGGGCTATCAGCTGGGCACCGTGATCGGCGGCGGGATCATGCCGATGGTCGCGGCGCTGCTGTTCGTCGCCGGCGGCAGCACGCCGTGGCTGATCTGCGCGTACCTCACGCTGCTCTGCGTGCTGTCGGGCATCGCCGCGCTCGCCGCACATGACCCCGCCCGCGCCGAGGCCCTGGCCCGGAGGACAGACCCGGGACCGGCCGCAGCGGCGGACTCGGCCGAGGACCCGGCTGCGGACCCGGCTGCGGACTCGGTCGCCACCGAGGTCGCCGCTCCCGCCGCCGCTGACCCGCACCGACCGATTCAGGAGACTTCCCACTGATGACGCAGAAGCCGATCCAGCTCAACGCCTTCGACATGATGGTGCCGGTGCACCAGTCGCCGGGCCTGTGGCGGCACCCCGAATCCGGGGTCGCGGACTTCACCCGTCTGTCCTACTGGACAAACGTCGCGCGCACGCTCGAGGAGGCGGGCTTCGCCTCGCTCTTCCTCGCGGACATCCCCGGTGTCTACGACGTCTACGGCGGGGGCGCCGATGCGACGTACCGGGGCGGGGTGCAGTTCCCCCTGCTCGATCCGCTCGTCGCGATCCCCGCGATGGCGGCGGTCACCCAGACCCTGGGCTTCGGCGTCACGGCCTCCGTCACGTACGAGCAGCCCTATCTGCTCGCCCGCACCTTGAGCACCCTCGACCACTTCACGGACGGTCGCGTCGCGTGGAACATCGTGACGAGCTACCAGGACTCCGCCGCGCGGAACCTGGGGATGCAGGGTCAGATCCCGCACGACGAGCGATACGACCGGGCGGATGAGTACATGGAGGTCATGTACAAGCTGTTCGAGGGCTCGATCGAGCCGGGCGCTGTCCGCGCCGATGCTGAGGCGAACGTCTTCGTCGATCCTGCAAAGGTGCACGACATCGAGCATTCCGGCGCGTTCTTCTCCGTACCCGGTCAGGCGCTCACCGCGCCGGGACCCCAGCGGACGCCGCTGCTCTTCCAGGCGGGATCGTCGAGCAGGGGACAGCAGTTCGCGCTCGACCATGCAGAGGCGATCTTCCTGTCCGGCGGCACCACGAAGCTGGTGCGGCGCTGGGTCGACGGGATCCGCGATGGCCTCGAGGAGCGCGGACGCCCGCGGGACGCGGTGAAGATCTTCACGCTCGCCACGATCGTCGTCGCGGATACGGACGAGGAGGCGCAGCAGCGGTTCGACGAGTACCGACGGCACGTCGACACGGAGTCCGCGCTCGCCCTGTTCGGCGGGTGGACGGGGGTGGACCTGGCCGGTGCGGAACCGGATGCGCCGCTGGAGTACGTCGCGACGGATGCGAACCAGTCCGCTCTCGCGTCGTTCACCACCCTGTCCGACGGGACGACCTGGACGGTGCGCGACCTCGCAGAGTTCGTTGCGATCGGCGGTCGCGGACCGGTCATCATCGGGTCGCCCGCCACCGTCGTCGACGAACTGGAGCGGTGGATGCAGGAGACCGACATCGACGGCTTCAACGTGTCCGCAGCTGTGCGTCCGGCGGACCTCGAGCGGTTCGGCCGCTTCGTCACGCCGGAGCTGCGCCGTCGCGGACTCCTCACGGAGGGAGAAGCGGGTCAGACGGTGCGAGACCGGACCCTCGGCTCAGGACCGTGGCTTGCGGACGACCACCAGGGGGCGTCGTACCGGGTCAGTCCATGACCTCGTCGACGGGACGATCGGTGAACGGGTCGATGCCGGTGAGGGTGCGGACCCGCTCGATCCAGTCCGGGGAGAACCAGGTGTACTTCCCGGGGTGCTGCTTGTGGCAGACCTCCACCCACGAGATGAAGACGAGCTCTGCCCAGTCGGACAGGAACCGGACCCGTACGGTGCCCTCCTCCGTCTGCATGAGCAGCTCGATCGTGGACGGTGCGATCCATTCGACGGAGTCGAAGACGCCCCAGCCCCATGTCAGCAGCCCGAGTTCTTGTGATTCCACGTAGAACCCGTGGGTGCTCACAGTGACGGCACCCTGCGGAACGTAGTCCATCCACCGCTGCTGGGAGTCCTGCCTCGCCTTGCGCGCGCCCATGAGGTTCATGGCCATGCTCCCCGCCGCCGCCCCCACTCCGTAGGCGATCCCGGTGCTGTTCGCCGTGCCGGTGAAGAGCATCGGGACCCCGGTGGCGTTGTACGATCCGTCGCCGGGAGCATCCCAGATGAGCATCCGGCACGGACCAGATGCCACCATGTACTCCGAATCCGGGTCGATGGAGGGCCGGATCGGTCGCAGCATGTGGCGGGGGACCAGCTGGAACTCGTCGGGGGAGAGCTGTCGACCCGAATCCAGCTTCTTCTGCAGCTGCAGAGTGTGCAGGATCGCGATATCACCGTTCGACAATGTGGGGGCCGCGTCGTTGAACTCCGTCATGGGTCTGACAATTCTCCTGTGTATGAGCACGTGCCGTTCCCGAGTATATAGACGGCCTCGCCCCGCGAAGGGGCTTGATTCCGGCACGCGCGACCACCATGACGAACGACTGGAGCTGTGGGCGACAATGGGACCATGTCGATACCGCGTCCCTCAGAGCGTCCGTCCTTCAGGTAGCGGGACGCCTATCGGGACCTCCTGTCCGAGGGGTATGCCCAGGGACGGCTGGACGATGCGGTGTTCGCGCGGCGCACCGAAGCGGCGGTCTCCGCGACCTCGCTGGCGCGGCTCGAGGAGCTCATCGCCGACCTGCCGCGCGGTGACCTTCCCGTCCCGGTGGAGCGGCGACGCGGGCAGGCCAAGGACGGAGACGCGCAGGGCAGGAGCGCACTGGGCAGTGCTGGCCGGCGTCGTGGTCGGGCCTTTCTGCGGCCCGCCCTGCCGGTCATGACCGCAGCCGCGCTGGTGGGGATCACCGGTGGGCTCATCGCGGGCCCGTTCACGGCCGAAGCCCAGCCGGCCGGCGATCAGGGACCTGGAGGCGCGGGTGACGAGGCTGCGGACCAGGCGAGCACGACGCCCGCGTTCGCCTACGACGACGTCCTCCGCGCATTCGACCTCGCTGCGGAGTACGACGAGGTGTCGCGGATCCATATCTCCGGCACCACGGCTCAGCTCCATGTCCCGACCCCGTCCGGCACCACCTACGACATCGTCGCCGTCGACCAGTCGGGTCGCGTGTCGGCAGAGCCCGGGGGCACGTACGGCGACGGTATGCCCGATGCGCGCTTCGATCCGTCCGCGGTCGATCCGGCGGAGATCGCGGCGATGGTCGTGCGGGCACCGGACGTGTATGCGGAGACGACCGGGAAAGACGGGAACACTGCGAGCACGCTCGACATGGGCGCCCCCGGCTCCGGCATCGAGTACGCAGGGGTGAAGCCCGGCTCGCCTGTGGTGCGGGTGATGCTGGGCCTCGGAGACTACGGCGACGGCGGCGGAACGGTGTCCTGAACCCCGGACGGGGAACGGGTCGTCGAGGTGCGCGAATGAGTGCGCCGCGCCGATCCTCGGAGGCGGGCGCGGAACCACGGCGCAGGAAGCACCTCCGGCCGTCACGCGCAGAGCGGGTGCCGTACACCGACGCTCTGGCACAGGGGGCCGCGGAAGGGCGTCTGACGGATGCCCTCTACGAGGAGCGACTGGGCAGCGCGGTCTCCGCCGCGACCTTCGCAGAGCTGGATGCGCTGGTCGCTGATCTGCCCTTCGAACCGCCGGTGCACACGGACGCCGAGGCGGGACGGACTCGCTCGCGCGGGCTGCGGATCGCAGCACTGTCCGTCGTCGGACTGCTGACGGCGGGTCTGGCGTACGCAGCCGCCGTGGCAGTCCAGGGGGTGGACTCGTCCGCCGCGGCTGGAAGCTCGCACGGGGCGACCGGTGCCGAAGCGGAGCCGATCACCGGTCCGTGGGAGCCGCCGCCCATCGCGGAGGAGCTCGACGCCGTCGCACCCATGGACGGAACGACCGTGTCCGACGCACTCGAACGTGCGCACGAGGCCGGACTCATGGACATCGAGCAGATCGCCCTCGCCCCGGATGCGACCAGCGTCGCAGGTCTGGACGCGGACGACGAGTTCCGTCAGCTCCACCTGCGGACGGCGGACGTGGGGATCCTGTCCGAGGCGCGCGACAACAGCGGCGTCTACATCGACGAGGACGCGCTCGACCTCGATGTGGACGCTGCGATCGAGAAGGCGCGCGGGGCCTCGGACGCGGAGCCGGACCAGGACGTCCGCATGGTCCTCGTCTACCGCGGCGACGGCTCTGAGGCGCGCGCGCACGAGGAGGGGAACCTCGTGCACGTGTCGTTCTCCGGGGGACCGGACGTCACGCTGCGAGCGTCGGACCTCACCGTCCTCTGGTGACCCGTCCCTCTGGTGAGGCGTCCTCTGGTGAAGAGACCCGACGACGGAGCAGACTGCCGCGCCGACACAGACAAGGCCCCTCCGGTCACTGATCGTGACCGGAGGGGCCTTGTCTGCTCTGTTCACGCGCGTGCGTCAACTGACCCACGCACGTGTGTCAGCGCGTCAGCACACGCGGTGCCTCAGGACGCGCGGCTGCGCGAGCGACCGGAGTCGCGACCGGCACTGCGGCCTGCGGAGCCGCCGCGCCCGCCACCGGAACCGGTGCTGCGACCGCCCTCGGAACCACCGCGAGGGGCACCGCCGGTGCCGCCGCCGGATCCGCCGCGCCCGCCTCGGCGCCCTCGGCCTCCGCCGCCGGCACCCTGACCGCCGCGTCCGCCCTGGCCACCGCGTCCACCGCGACCGCCCTGGCCGCCGCCTCCGCGACCCTGCTGCTGCGGCGGGGCCGGGGGAGCCGGCTCCACGTGCGGGGCGATCTCGCCGACCAGTCGGGCGACCTCTGCGGAGTCCGCGGTGACTGCGACCGGGGTGACCGTGACCTTGGCCTTGCGCAGCAGCATCTGGGTGTCCCGGCGCTGCTCCGGCAGCATCACCGTGACGACGTCGCCGGCGCTGCCCGCACGCGCGGTGCGGCCCGAACGGTGCAGGTAGGCCTTGTGCTCAGCCGGCGGATCGACATGGACGACCAGTTCGACGTCATCCACGTGCACACCGCGAGCGGCGACGTCCGTGGCGACGAGCACGCGGGCGCCTCCACCGCCGAAGGCTGCGAGGTTGCGATCGCGCTGCGGCTGGGACAGATCGCCGTGCAGGTCGACGGCGGGGATCCCCTGCTTCGTCAGCTGCTTGGCGTAGCGCTTCGCCTGGTGCTTCGTGCGGGTGAAGAGGATGCGGCGGCCCATCCCTGATGCCAGCTGGGCGACGAGATCCTTCTTGTCGTCGTTCGGCACCTCGAAGACGTGGTGGGTCATCGCGGAGACGTGGGATTCCGGAGCGTCGACGGAGTGCAGCACCTCGTTGTGGAGGAAGCGGCGCACCAGCTTGTCCACGCCGTTGTCCAGCGTGGCGGAGAAGAACATCCGCTGGCCGTCGGTCGGGGTCTTCTGCAGGATCCGCGTGACGCCCGGGAGGAAGCCCAGGTCAGCCATGTGGTCGGCCTCGTCGAGGATGGAGATCTCCACAGCATCGAGCGAGAGCGCCCGCTGCTGGAGCAGGTCCTCGAGGCGGCCGGGGCAGGCCACGACGATGTCGACGCCGCGACGCAGGGCAGAGATCTGCTTGTTGGCGCTCACACCGCCGAAGACGGTGGTGGTGCGCATGCCGTGCACCTGCGCGAGCGGCGCGATGACCGCGTCGATCTGCGTCGCGAGCTCGCGGGTGGGTGCGAGGATCAGACCGCGCGGACGCTGCGGCAGGTTCGCGGCGTCCCGCTCGGCGCCCAGGCGGGCGACCATCGGGATGGAGAAGGCCAGCGTCTTGCCGGAGCCCGTCTTGCCGCGGCCCAGGACGTCGCGGCCGGCGAGGGTGTCAGGAAGCGTGTCCTGCTGGATGGGGAAGGCATCGACCTTGCCGTCGGCGGCGAGTGCGCGCGCGATCGGAGCGGGGACGCCCAGTGAGGCGAACGTGGTCGGTGCGGAAGAAGTCTGAGAAGCGCTGATGGAAGAGCCTTTCAACGTGCCGGTGCACGGTGCAGCGCATCTGAGATGACGAAGGACCATGCCGGGGCAGTGGCGGGCACACCGGATGGTGGGCTCGTTCGCCGCAAGGAATGGGCTTCGGAATCGAGAACCGGTTGTCCACACGGTTCGAATGACGAGGCGTCCAAACGACGCAGGGAACCCGTCGCCGGATTCGCAAGTACCCTCACTCTAGCCGAGAAGTCGGGGCGAGCAGTCCTCAGCATGCGCCCAGGTCTGGTCTGAGGACTGCTCGCAGGGTCGCGCACCGCCGCTGATGAGCGGTGCGATCGGCCCGGGCACGCGGCGGGCTCAGCCTCGACGGCATCGTCTTGTCGCCTCTCCACAGTGATGTACATCTCCCGATACCGTGGAGCCATGACGGACACGACTGATTCTCCGGTGACAGACGGTTCCACGACGCCCGCGCGCATTCTGGTCGGCGTCGACGAATCGGAGCACTGCGCGCGGGCCTTCGACATCGCCCTGTCCCTCGCCCAGCGGCGCGGCTGGTCACTGCGGCTGGTCGCCGCGTACGACCTCCCGCCCTACGACTTCGAGGCCGGCGACCAGATCCTCGGCGCGTTCCGTGACACGGCGTCGCAGGAAGCGCGGAAGCCGGTCGACGACATGGTCGAGCAGGCCGAGGCCGCAGGGGTCCCGGTCAGCGCGGACGTGCAGGAGGGCAGTGCTGCGCAGCTTCTGATCCGCGAGAGTGAGGAAGCGGTGCTCGCCGTCGTCGGCAAGCGCGGTCGCAACCGATTCGCCGGCCGCTTCCTCGGCAGTGTGTCCGGCGCGCTCGCGGCGCACTCGGCCTGTCCGACACTGGTGATCCCCGCGCGGTGGGACGCGGACGACACCGAGGCTCTCTTCGCGCCCCGCCAGGACCTGCCGGGTGGTGAGGCGGCGGCGACGGAGCCCGCTGAGCTCGTCTCCGCATCCGGCGCGGAGCGCGAGGGACGCCGTGCGTTCGAGAACGTCTCCCAGGCGCTGAACTTCGACGGCGACGTCATCGCAGCCGTCGACCTGGGGGACAGCTCTGGCCCCGTGGCCGCCCGCGCTGCGGAGTATGCGGCGCTCACCGGCCGCGCACTGACCCTCGTCGCGGCGGTCCCGATCACCGTCGGCACCCGGTTCCCGTACCCGGGCCAGGGTGCGCTCGAGGTCCAGTCCATGCACGAGTACCGGGCAGAGCACCTCACGTGGCTGACCAGCACGATCCGCGAGAAGCACCCGGCGCTGGACGTGCAGTGGCGCCTGTTCGACGGGTCGCCCGCCGGTGTCCTGTCGGAGGCCACCCGGACGGCCGCCCTCGTGGTCGTGGGCACCCGCGGCCACGGCGGATTCAGCGGACTCCTCCTGGGATCCGTGAGCCAGTCGGTGCTCAGTCGCACGGTGTCACCGGTCCTCGTCGTGCCGACGCGGTCCGCCTGACCCGCGGCCGAGGTCCCCACGGCTCCCGCAGCCGCGCGGACCTCGTCGGTCCAGTCCGTCAGACCAGCCACTCTGCCCCCGCCACACGCTCTGCCCGCGAGAGACTCCGCCCACCACACGCTCCGCCCACCAGAGACTCTGCCCTTGCCAGAGATTCTGCCCCCACCAGTCCCGACAGGAAGGCACCCATGCCCGAACCGCTCATCGCCCGCACCCCCGAGGAGCTGCGTGCAGCGACCTCCGGGACCGTCGCGCTCGTCCCGACGATGGGAGCGCTGCATGCGGGGCACCTGTCCCTCATGGAGCACGTCCGCCCGCTCGCGGACACCGTCGTCACCTCGATCTTCCTGAACCCGACGCAGTTCGCGCCCGGTGAGGACTTCGACGAGTATCCGCGCACGTTCGATGCTGATGTTCAGAAGTGCGCGACGGCCGGGGTCGACGTGATCTTCGCGCCCACGGTGGACGTCATGTACCCCGCAGGGCTCGACGGCACCGTGCGGGTGGACCCGGGCCCGCTGGGGCGGATCCTCGAGGGCGAGCACCGGCCCGTCATGTTCCGGGGAGTCCTCACGGTCGTCGCGAAGCTGTTCGGGCTGGTGCGCCCGGACATCGCGATCTTCGGGGAGAAGGACTATCAGCAGCTGACCCTGATCCGCCTCATGGCGGAGGAGCTGTGCCTGGGTGTGGAGGTGCTCGGCGGTGACACGGTCCGCGAGGAGGACGGGCTCGCGATGAGTTCCCGCAACGCGTACCTGGCGCGGGAGGAGCGCGCCCTCGCCGCCTCCATCGCGGCCGCTCTGCGGGCTGGCATCGACGCTGCGGCAGGCGGAGAGGCCGCCGCGCTCGACGCCGCGCGCGCCGTCCTGACCGGACACGGCATCGAGCCCGACTATCTTGTCGTCACCGACCCGGACCTCGGAGAGGCCCGTCCGGGTGAGGCGGCCAGGATGCTGGTCGCAGCCCGCGTCGGGTCGACACGGCTGCTCGACAACGTCGCAGTGCGCTTGGGCGGCAGCGGGACTGTGTGAGGCGCCTGGTCAATGGCGACCGCGGGGAGTCCGTCGCAGCCGTGGCGCGATCGCGCGTCCCCGGCGCCGGTCGGGGACCGCACCAGCCGGACCTGCGTGTCCAGCCTGCTCCGCGTGTCCGGCCTGACCGGCCTCCGCGCGGTTCGCGGCCGCTGAGAGGCGGATGGCGCGGCCCCGCTGGACGTCGTCGGCGTACTTCCGGGCCTGCCTGTCGCTGGCCTTCGTGCTGCGGACGGGCAGCTGGAGCTCCTCCTCCGCGGGCAGGCCCTCGCGCAGCTGCCGCATGCGCTCGATCTCGCTGTCGAGCTGAGCGCCGAACAGCAGGGTCGAGTTCATGATGAAGACCCACAGCATGAGGATGATGACGCCGGTCAGCGCACCGTACGTCGCGTTGTAGGTGCCGAAACGCGAGATGTAGAAGAGGAAGCCCAGCGTCGCGAGGATGGAGACGAGGATCGCGACGAGGGCGCCGACGCTCAGCCAGCGGAATCGGAGACCCTTGACGTTCGGGGTCGCATGGAAGAGCAGTGCGACGAGGAGCACGACGACGAAGGCGAGCACGAACCACCGCGCGATGGTCCAGACCATGAGCGCGATGCCGCCCATCCCGAGCAGGCCGCCCACCGCCTCGGCGATCGGACCGGAGATGACGAAGACCAGCAGGACCAGGGCGCCGAGGATCAGGATGAGCGCGGTCAGCAGGTACATCACCAGGTTGAACACGAAGAATCCGCGTCCCTCCGGCACTCCGACGACCGTGTTCATGGCGCGGCTGAACGCCTTCACGTAGCCGGACGCCGACCACAGCGCGATCGCGAGGCCGACGATGAGCCCCCAGCCCGGCGCGGGGGTGTCGAGCACGGATTCGAGGAAGGGGCGGACAGTGCTCAGCGTGTCCGTGGGAGCCGCCCTCTCCGCCTCATCGAGCACCGAGGTGATGACCGACCCTCCCTGGCCGAGCAGGCTGAGGATCGACACGAGCGCGACCAGAGCGGGGAACACGGACAGCAGCCCGCGGAAGGTGAGGCCGGCGGCGAGGTCGATGGACTCATCCGCGATGAACTCGCGGAATGCCGTGCGGAGGATGTGGAACCACGAGGACCTGGGCGGGCCGGTTACCGCAGACGAGGGCAGGCCTGCACCTGCGACGGGCGCGGTGCTGGTGGGAGCTCCGGCGGAAGGGGCCGCTGTCGCCGGAATCGCCGCTGTGGGCGCCTCGGCGTCGCCGGCCGCAGCGGCAGCGAGAGAGCGGCGGTCGCGCGGGCTGTAGCTCATCAGCGGTCTCCTGGGTCATCGGCGCACTGCGGGGGACGGGCGCGCTGCGGGTGGGAGGCTTCCCGCGCAGCGTCGCCCAGGTACATGTAACAGGTACATGTAACCAGGGTCCTTGACGCTTCGCGGGGGTCTGAGAGCGTGTCTGCTCACCGTGTCGCGGGCGTGTGCGCATGCGGCCGGGCAGACATGGCCGTGCGCGGATCGTGACCACTAGGCTGGGAGCCCAGGCCCCCGCATCGGAACGAGGTCCACCGTGCGCCCCGCCCCGCTGAATCCGCTGACTCGAGCCGCGTCACTCCGCGCGCTCGCCCGCACCTCACCCGCCACTCCGCTCGACGTCCTCGTGGTCGGCGGCGGGGTCACCGGTGCCGGCATCGCGCTGGATGCGGCCTCGCGCGGTCTGAGCGTGGGGATCGTCGAGGCCGCCGACTGGGCGACCGGCACCTCGTCGCGGTCGTCGAAGCTGATCCACGGCGGTCTGCGGTACCTCGAGATGCTGGACTTCCCCCTCGTCGCAGAGGCGCTGAAGGAGCGCGACCTGCTGCTGACGCGGATCGCCCCGCACCTCGTGAAGCCGGTGTCGTTCATCCTCCCGTTCGAGAACCCACTGGCGGATCGCGTCTACGTCGGCTCGGGCGTGACCCTGTACGACGTCATGTCCGCCCGGGTCGGGCAGAAGCGGGCGGTCCCGACCCATCGGCAGCTGGGTGCGGCCCAGTCGCAGGAGAGGTTCCCGGGTCTCGCGGCGCCCTACGGCGGGATCGAGTACTACGACGCCCAGGTGGACGACGCCCGGTTCACGCAGGCACTGGTGCGATCAGCGGTGGGCCTGGGCGCCTCGGCGGCGAACTACGCGCGCGTGGTGGACTACCTGCGCGAGGACGCGCCGGCCGCCGACGAAGCCGGAGCTGCCGGCGGCGGGAGTGACGGCGCCCGTGTCACCGGCGCCCGGATCCGCGACGAGGAGACGGGCGCGGAGGTCTCAGTGCACGCGCACGCGACCATCCTCGCGACGGGCGTGTGGACGGGCGAGCAGCAGGCTGCGGCCGACGCGGACACCGGGCTGGAGGTGCTCGCGTCGAAGGGAATCCACGTGACCGTGCCGCGCGACCGGATCGACGCGCCCGCGAGGGTCGGCGTCATCACCCGGACGGAGACATCGGTCCTCTTCATCATCCCGTGGGGCGAGCTGTGGCTGATCGGGACGACGGATACGCCGTGGCGCGAGGACGTCGGCCTTCCCCTCGTGACGGCGACGGACATCGACCGGGTGCTCGAGGGCGCGAACGCGGTGCTGGAGCGTCCCCTCACCAGGGAGGACGTCGTCGGGTCGTTCGCGGGGCTGCGGCCGCTGCTCCAGCCGGTCGACGGAACGGGCGACAGTGCGAGGGTGTCGCGCGAGCACGCTGTCCTGGAAGTCGCGCCGGGGCTCAGCGCGATCGCCGGCGGCAAATTCACGACCTACCGCGTGATGGCGGCCGATGCGGTGGACTTCGCCGTGCGCAGCCGATTCCCCCGGTCGCGGTCGCGCACCGAGGATCTGCCGCTGCTGGGAGCGGACGGTGCCCAGCTGTCCGCATCGCGGCGCTCACTGGTGCTGGCGAATCGCGACCTGCGCGCCCATGGCTGGGACGAGGCCCGACTCGACAGGCTGCTGTCGCGGTACGGCGGACGACTGGCGGACCTGTTCGCGCTGATCGATGCGGAGCCCGCGTTGGCCTGCCCTCTGCCGGGGGCCGAGCACTGCACCGCCGCCGAGGTCGTCTACGCCGTCCGCGCCGAAGGCGCCCTGCATCTGGAGGACGTCCTCCATCGCCGGCTGCGACTCGAGTTCGAGGTGCCGGACCGGGGGGTGGCCGCCGCGGAGGTCGCTGCTCGGCTGGTCGCTCCCGTGCTCGGGTGGGATGAGGATCGGGTGGCCGAGGAGGTCGCGCGGTTCACGTCTGTCGTCGATGCCCGACTGCGGGCTGAGGCGGCGGAGACGGATGCGGGGGCTGTTGAGGCGGTTGCGGCAGCGAGGCCAGGAGGCGGGCAGGGGCGTCGGGTTCGCCGAATCGCCCGGATGTGAGCTTCTCCGACACCGTCTCCCGGGCCTCGGGCGTGAGGCAGCCGGTGTCGACCGGCCCGGAATCCACCGTGCGCGCTCGGATTCCCCGGTCAGCCAGCTGATCCGCGAGTGTCAGTGTCACGTCCGCCAGCGCAGCCGCTGTGTACGCGACGTCACCGGGCATCGTGCCTTGTCAACGGTCCGAGGTGAGGAAGGCGACTGCCGCCGGACCCTAACCGTGACGGCAGTGAGGTCGTCCGCGCCACACAGCTGGTTCTCGTCGGGTCATCATGTTCTCCGTGTCCCCTTCTCGTCCGCCTCCGCCTGCGCGGCTACCGACGCGAGTCGACGCTCCCACCCTCGCGCGACTGTGCCGAGCAGGTCGGACACTTCGCGGATCCGGGCCGGATCGGTCGCATGGACGCGGCGACGGGACGAGCGAGTCGCGGTGACGAGGCCGGCCCCTTCGAGGATCCGCAGATGCTTGGCCGCCGCCTGACGGCTGATCCCCAGATCGTGCCCCAGTGCTCCGGCATCCTCGGCACGGTCGGCGAGGGACTGGAGGATCCGACGCCGTGTCGGGTCAGCGAGGGCCGTGAACACGACATCGGCGGCGGGTCCGACGAGCGATCCGTCGTCGGAGTCAGACGTCGAATCCGGAGTGGGTCCGCTGTCGGGGGATCCGGCCGCGGATCTGTTCATGGAGGTCAACCGCGGTGTCCCGCACGAGCCAGAGACTGCGTGCGTGCAACGGCGAGCTCCTCCACCCATCCTGCGGAGTGCTCCTCGAATCGCCGGCGTCTGGCGACGGCATCGGCGTCGAGGGAGGCGAAGCCGGTCTCGTGGACCGTGAGGACGACACCGTCCTCACGGGGCTCGATCGTGAAGGTGACGGTAGTGCGGGGGGCATCGGCGAGTGGCCCCGCATCGCCGCCCAGCCAGCAGAACACGGCGCGGTGGGGAGGCTCCAGCGCGACGATGCCGACCTCGAACTCGCCGAGGACGGGGTCCATCACACGTGCGGTCGCACCGTCTGATGCGACCTGATGCTCTCTGTACTCGCCGTCATTGATGAACCAGCCGGGTTCACTCACGATGTCGAAGACGGTCTGCGCGTCCGCGGCGATGCGGATCGAGCGGATGATCTCGTCTGGGACGTCGAGCGCATCGGGGACGTCGGCGGAATCGGGCGTCTGAGGGATGTCGGGGTCGGCCATCATCGGCTCCTCTGCGAGCGGTGCGAGCCGTCGGATGACCGCCCTGCGTGTCCATGGTGCGCGAATCCGGCCCGAAGTGCAACCGCAGGATTGCACTAATTGCGGTGAGGGGGCTCAATACTGTCGCAGATCTACAGTTCCGCTGTGCCGAAGAGTAAAATCGTGACATGAACGACATGCGCGAATCCATGGTCAAGGATCAGGTGCTGGTGGGCGTCGATGGATCCGCCAACAGCGCACGAGCATTCGAGGTGGCGCTCGCCATTGCGAAGAGGCAGGGCTGGAGCCTGCGGCTGATCGGCTGCTACAGCGTGACGTTCGCCGATCATGAGTCGGGACTGACGGTCTCAGAGGACTTCCGCAGGGCGATGGAGTCCTACGCGCGTCACCCGCTCGAGGCGTTCGCTGAACAGGCGAAGGCTGACGGCGTCGCGGCGAGCTTCGCCACCTACGACGAGCACGCAGCGGATGCGCTCGTGCGAGAGAGTGCGTCCGCTCGCCTGGCGGTCGTCGGAAAGCGGGGGCGCAATCGGTTCGCCGGCCGGTTCCTCGGCAGTGTGTCGGGGGCTCTGGCGGCGCACGGGCACTGTTCGGCGCTCGTCATCCCGGAGAAGTGGGAGACGCCGGACCCCAGTAGGATCTTCGCCCCGGAGCAGGACCAGCCGGGCGGTGAGCACGCGGCGACGGAGCCGACGGAGCTGCTGTCCGAATCCGCGCCGCCCAGGTCCCCGGGGAAGGGGTTCCGCAACGTCGCGGACCAGATGAACTTCCGGCAGGAGATCGTCGTGGGCGTCGACCTCGGAGAGTCGTCCCGCCGCATCGCGCTCGCCGCAGCGCGGTTCGCGGAGATGTTCGGGCGCTCCCTGACACTCGTGTCCGCCACTGCGCTCAACGCGGATGCGTGGTACCCGGATCCGGTCGAGCGCACCATCGACGTCCCCGACATCCGAGCGCACTGCACGGACCATCTCGCGGCGCTGGTGGCGATCGTCAAGGACAGGCATCCGGAGCTCGACGTCCACTGGCGGTTCTACAGCGGAACGCCTGCGGGCGTGCTGTCGGAGGCGACGCGAACCGCATCGGTGGTTGCGGTCGGCACTCGTGGCCACGGGGGATTCGCCGGTCTGCTCATGGGGTCGGTCAGTCAGTCCGTGCTCAACCGCAGCGCGTCCCCGGTGCTGGTGGTGCCGACGCTGAAGAACACGGTGTGACGATGGCCGATGCAGGAATTCCAGATTCTTCCGCTCGAAACTCTTGTGGCCGTTTAAATAATGGTGTTAGTGTAAACGTGGATTTCCTCCACGCGCTCCAGTTCTTCGGAGTTTCGAGGATGGGTCCCTCGGGTCCGATCTCGACTCGATGAAATGAATGCTGGATGGCCGGCATCTGCTGTGCCGTCGGAAAGGGGGCGAGAACGATGATCTACGATGCAACGACGCTCGTATCCGCGACAGGCGGACCGTCCCTTGGTGCACCGGGAGGCAGAGCCCTCCCGCTGTTCGTGCGACGTCTTCTCCGCGGGGCTCGTTAACAACAGCAGCCGCCGTCGTTCGACTGCAGGGCCTTCAAGGGTGCAGTCGCCCGGCTCTGCCAGCGCCCTCCGTCCACCGTGCTGAGGCGATCGATGAGTCGCTTCGTCGGGCGTGCGCGTCATCGTGGGCTCTGTGTGGGCCCCTGTCCGCACCCTGCTTCTGCGTCACTGTGCTTCTGCATCCCGTGGACCCCTCCGATGCATCTGCCACTCGGCGGCCTGCTCGGTGCAGGTGTCTGCTCGCGACACTGAACCCGACGACCTTCCCGGGCCGTCGCGTCGGAGCCCGTGCTTTCACGCGAATCATATCCGGCTCTTCACGAACGAGGGTGTAGTCGAGGTCTGAAGCCGCCGGCTTCGAGCAGACTCCTGGCGATGTAGTGCCTCAGGTTCCGGAACCCAAGCGCGATCCCGCGCAGATGCTCGAGTCGGCCATT
>NZ_FXZM01000028.1 GCF_900169175.1 Brevibacterium jeotgali
ATCCAGACCTTCGAGTGAAAGTTGCCGACTGCCGTTCCAGTGGTACCAGGCGACTGCGGTTCGTATGCGACCGGCCGTCCTGTTCTCTTCGGTGTTCCCGTCGAGCAACAGATGTAAATCTATGCCACCGCAGTGCGAGAGCGCAAATCGCGGCAGTGTGTTTCACGTCGCAGAAGAATCGACGGGCTCGAGAACCACGCAGGGAAAGCGGATGATATCCCGTCATGGATCCCGCCACCGTCTCAGGGATCGTTCCGCGCCGCACAGATCAGATCTGCCTCGTGGACGGGTGCTTCATCTCCGGGACGCCCGTTCCCCTGCACCACATCGCCGACGCCTGTTCCGGTCAGAGACGTGCCGGCCCGGTGCTTGAGGCGGACAGTCTCCCGAGTCCGTGAAGCCGGCCTCCACAGAGCGAATTCAACGAGCGGCTGGGCTGCTCGCAACAGCGCTCCACTCCCCGACACCGCCAGAGCCAAGAGCCAAGAGCCCAGAGCGCAAGCCGAAGGTCGTCTGACGCCACAACGAGTCAACGAGCCGGACCAGCTCTCTTCGCGCCACTCGGCTCACACGCTCCGACCAGTGCCCGGAATGGCTGCTCCGCCTGCAGTCCGGACTTGAACGATCACGGGGATGTCGTCTTCGAAGCGGAGCTGGACACCGCGCGCGAACCAGACATCTCACGGGCGAGCTGTGCCAGAAGCCGTGTCGAATCCGGGAGTGCTTCTGCACTGATCGTCCCTGTCACCCGCGGGGCAAGGCGCTCTCCGCCCCTGGGCGCCGGCGGGTGGCTGCGGCCGCGCACGGCGCCCAGGCCGATCGGATCAGCCCAGGCCGATCGGATCAACGGGGCACGGGCTGAGCGTCGAGCCGAGTGCTGCACAGTCCACGCGCGGCCGACGACCAGTGAGGAGGCCGACGCGGACCTCGCCCATGACCTCGGCGATAGCGTTCTCGCTGACCGCTCCGTCGCGACAGCAGGTCCCTCCGGTTCAATCAGGGGACTTCCTGCCGTGTTGTCCCAACTCGCGCGGTGTGCCACTGGCGGTGCGTCGGGGACCTCGCGCATCGGTGACAGGCGAGAGCGCGTCGAGGGCTGTCGCACAGCGCCGCATAGATGTCCTGTCCGGGGACATTGATCAACGACGAGGCGTGCCGCTTTCCATCCATGGGTGGGCTGACTGTCTCTCGGCCAGATCCCTGACGAGCTGATTGATACGTTCGAGGCCCGCCTCCGGGGCAAGTATCTCGATATGGGCGCCGCATTGGAGGAGCTGCCGCATCGTGGGGCGTTCCTTCTGCGCAGCCCACATGGCGCGAAAGGGGCTCATCCCAATCGGGGGTGTAGAAGTTGGGGTCTGAAGCCGCCGGTCTCGAGCAGGCTTCGGGCGATGTAGTTGGTCAGGTTGCGGAACCCGAGTGCGGAGCCGCGCAGGTGTTCGAGCCGTCCGTTGAGCGCCTCGGTCGGCCCGTTGCTGGTGCCGGGTCGTTCGAAGTAGGCGAGCACGTCAGCGGCTCGCTTCTTCAGGGTCCGGCCCAGGGTGGTGAGCTCGGTGAGCACCTTGGGGACGCCGGCGCTGAGGTCGGTGATCAGCTTCTCCATGAGCTCGCGGCCACGTTGCCGGTCCTCGTGGCGATAGGCGGCGATCATGCGCTGGTAGACACCCCAGGTCGCGTCGACCTCGACGTGAGCGTCATCAACGAACAGCGCGCGTAGCCTGTCGCTCTGCTTGTCGGTGAGCAGGTCCGCGCCGGTGTGCAGCGTGCGCCGCGACTTGTAGAGCGGGTCGTCCCTGAACCCACGGTGCCCGTGGATCGCGAGTTGGACCCGGCGCCGGCACCTGTCGAGGGCGTCACCGGCCAAGCGCACGACGTGGAAGGGATCCATCACCGTGACCGCGTCCGGGATCTCCTCTGCAGCGGCGGTCTTGAACCCGGTGAAGCCGTCCATCGCGACCACCTCGACCGCGTCACGGAAGGCGTCGTCGCGGTCGGCGAGCCAGGTCTTGAACGCCGCCTTCGACCGGCCCTCGACCATGTCCAGCAGCCTTGCTGGGCCGGCGCCATCGCGGACCGGGGTGAGGTCGATGATCACGGTGACGTACTTGTCGCCACGCCTGGTGTGGCGCCAGACGTGCTCATCGACGCCAATGACCTTCACGCCCTCGAACCGCGTGGGTCGTTGATCAGCAGCCGCTTGCCTTCGGCCAGGACCGCGTTGTTGGCGGTGTCCCACGCGACCCCGATTCCCTCGGCGACACGGGCGACGGTGAGGTGTGCGACCACGATCCCTTCCAGCGCCCACCGCAGCCCGGTGCGCGAGAGCTTCGCGCGTGGCTCCGCCGCGGCGCTGGTGTCTTGGCGCCACACGTGTCCGCAGTCGGCACAGCGGTAGCGGCGCACTACAACTTCCAGCACGGTCGGTCGCCAGCCCAGCGGCTCGTGGGCCAACCGCCGGATCACGGTGTCACGAGCAGCGCCTTCGCTGCCGCACCGTCGGCACCACTGATCTGGTTCCACCACGCGGCACGCGAGGACCGCACGATCCGGTTCACGTCGTTGCCCGGTCACGCTCAGACCGAGGCCGTCGAGTCGAGCGAAGGCGGTCAGGTCAGGGCGGCCGAAGCCGGCCGGCGGGGTAGCGTCGGACACGTCGAGGTCTTTCGGATGGATGGCGTAGGAACCTCCGTCGTCGGGAGACCTCGACGTCTATCTGCGGACCGACGCGCCCGGCCGACCTACACCGTCATCTGGGAAGACCCCTGAAACGTCTTCGACGACGACGGGACCGGCTAGGAGGAGGGCGCGGTGAGCTAAAAGAATGGAGCTTGCTCGGCTTCGACGCCGCCGCAAGCTCCGGTGAAACGGTCGGTACTGGTCGGTCGTCGTCGGTCACCACCGGATGGCGGCGCCCCCACTCTCGGCGTTTGCGCAGGTCAGCGGCTCGTTCGCCCAGTGGGCGCATCAAGCGATAGACGCAAAGCCGACGTGATTAGGTCGTCGGTTCGATTCCGACAGGCGGCTCTGGCGAACAGCCCCTGACCTGCGGAAACGCAGGGCAGGGGCGATTCGGTTCTGGTGGTCGCGCGATGCGCTGGCCTCACGGCTCTGCCCGACACCGACGTCGCTCTCCTCTGCGACGGACCCCTCGCCGGCCGAGCGCTCGCGGCCGGCATCCTGTCCGTGTGCCGATAGGCCTCGCTCCGCTCGGCAACGCGGCGTGGCGTTGTGTCGCGACCTGGACGTGCGAGGTGTCAACGGTGCGTCGGCGCAGCGATCGTTGTGTGCGCAGCGAGATGTTCCATGCCGCACGGGCGACGCGCACGAACGCAACCCCCCGGAACGCCAACGACCCGTCATCGCTGCGACGCGCAACGCGTCTCCCGTCACGGCAACGGATCGCAACCAAGACCCGCCCACGGCGCCTAGCGGGACGGAGGGCAAGTTGACACAGTAGCGCTGCCATGGAACCGCGCTGGCTCTCTCGATGACGACCGGTGAACCAGTGCCGCTCCAGGCTTGCGCCTGGTGTTGCCTGGCCCCCCTCGTGATCGGCCCGTCGGGGATCGTCAACGTGGTGCGGGTGTCGAGGCGGTCGGGTCCGACGGCTCGGCGGGGCGCGATCGTCTCGTGCGTTGGCGGACTACGGGAGCTTGGACGCGAGGACGTCGGCCGCCAGGATCTCGGGTGCTGCGCCGAGGAGGTGCTGGTTGGCCATCAGGGCTGCGACGATGGCGCCGTTGGCGTGGGCGTCGCGAGCGGCCTCGTCGGGGAATGCATCGAAGATCCAGAAGGTGTCGGCGTGGGTCCTGACCGCGAACCAGACAATCGTTCCTACTTCTTCGTTGGCGAGTGCGACAGCGCCGGCGAGCAGATCGGCGAGCGCGTCGTGCTGTCCATCGGCCGCGACGATCTTGGCGACGAAGGCATACGGAAGTGATGCGGGTGTGGACATGAGGGGTTCTCCTTGAAGTCGGGGTTCTTCGTGGGGCGAGTTCAGCGTATGACGAGCGAGGGCCGATGGGGAGTGGCGTATACGACAGTATTGCTATTGTTTACGTCATGCGTATCGGACTGATCGCGATCGACGGCTGCTTCGGTTCGGCTGTCGCGTCGGTCATCGACATCGTGCGGGTGGCCGACGGAGCCCGCGGCGATATCGACCCGCGGATCGACCCGATCGAACTCGCCATCCTCGGACCGAAACGGCGAGTGACCACGACGGCATCGATGACCCTGTCGGTTGACCACCCGCTGTCGGAGTCCGGAGAGTTCGACGTGGTCGTCGTCCCTGCGCTTGGAACCCTCACGGCCGCCGCTACCCACGACGCCCTCCAGAGCCGAGATGCTCGTTCGGTCATCGCCTCGCTCGGGCGCCTCGACGACGCGACCACCCGGATCGCCGCGGCGTGCACCGGCGTGTTCGCCGTCGCCGAGACCGGACGGATGCATCATCGGCGGGCGACGACCAGCTGGTTCCTGGGGCCGGAGTTCCTGAAGCGCTATCCGACCGTCGCCCTCGATCTCGACACCATGGTCGTCGTGGACGGGAACCTCGTCACCGCCGGCGCCGCGTTCGCCCACATCGACCTCGCGCTCTCACTCGTGCGATCGATCAGCCCCGACCTGGCCCAACATGTCGCCAAGCTCCTCATCATCGACGAGCGTCCGTCGCAGGCGGCTTTCGTCGCCTACGAACATCTCCGGCACGAGGACCCGATCGTCGTCGAGTTCGAACGCTTCGTGCGCGCCCGCCTGGACGAACCGTTCAACGTCGCCTTCGTCGCGCAGTCGCTCGGCACCAGCCGGCGCACCCTCGAACGACGAGTCCGTGCGGCGCTCAACCTCACTCCGCTCGGCTTCGTCCAACGGCTTCGCATCGAACGAGCTCGGCACCTCTCAGCAACCACGGACCTCACCTCCGCCGAGATCGCGCTACGGGTCGGCTACGCGAACGCCGAGACTCTGCGCTCCCTCCTGCGCAGGGAGCGACGCCGTTCCTGACCTATCGCCATGCCTGTAGCCGGTGTCCTAGCGCTCGGTTGGAACCACCTCTCAGCACGTCGCGTCGACGCTCCTGCGTCGCCCCTGGACGACCCACTCGACACGCCCGCAGCACAGGCCATGTGACGTGCCCCGGCTTCCCGGCCGGTCGGGGTTGGGTGGCTGTGATGTCGCTGCGTTCTCGTCGAGGGGGTCAGCAGACCCGATCAGGGTCGATTGGGATGAGACGCGAAGGCGGTCAGGTCAGGGCGGCCGAAGCCGGCCGGCGGGGTAGCGTCGGACACGTCGAGGTCTTTCGGATGGATGGCGTAGGAACCTCCGTCGTCGGGAGACCTCGACGTCTATCTGCGGACCGACGCGCCCGGCCGACCTACACCCTCATCTGGGAAGAGACGCGAAAGGTCTGAGCTGGGCGGAGAGCCGCCGGCGCATAGAGCGTCGCGCAGGCCGAGAGCCATTCCAGAGCGAACAGCCGGCCGGGCCCTGGCCATCGGTGATGAGGGACCAGCGGCCCCACGTCGCCTCAATCCCGTACGGGTCGACCACCCGCGTCGAGGCCTGCCCCCTCGGTACTGCGCCGGTAGTCGATGCGCATCCGGCGTCGTTGTCGCAGTGCCGGCGCGAGGTCCGCTACCGTCCACCCGCACATTCGAGTCGGCACGCCACGCGCTGCTGTCCACCAGGACCAGATCCGACAGTCGCGGCAGCTACGGGGCACCGGGAGCTGCGGTCTGGCCGGCGACGATCTTCCGTGGGGCCGAGTCACGCATCGCAGACAGACCCACACTCTCACGCTGTGCGCTGTCCAGACCCGCACCGGAGGGAGCCTCGAGGTCTGGTGGCTCCGGGGGGGGCGTTGAGCCGAAGCAGGTTCGACGTTGCGCCCGGCGTCCAGTTCGCGCTGTGAACAGGACGCAGCGAGAACGCGCGCCCGAGCAGCCCTCGCACGTGCGAGGGCGGGGTCATACTGCCGGGACCGGCAACGGAGGTGCGTACCTGCCACGACACGGGCCCTGAGTTGCACAGGTCGGGGCGATTTTGAGCTTTGCGCGATCATCGACGCTGGTGACAGGTCCGGGTGCCGTGGTTTTTGGTAACTAATGCGGCTCGTAGACTGGGTGGATGGCCCCGTTTCTGCG
>NZ_FXZM01000013.1 GCF_900169175.1 Brevibacterium jeotgali
GTGGCGATGACGCCGCATCCGGGACAGCCGGTGAGCGGGTCGCAGGCCTCGACGTCGAGGAGAACGGCGGTGTCCGTGACGTGAGCGTCAACGAGGTGCAGGTCGGGCAGACCGAGGAGGACATCACACCTGCTGCAACGATCCAGGGCAGCAGCGCAGGGGCACGTAGGATGGGGCATAGTCGAGGTCCTTGGTGTGCGCGGGGGTTAGAGTCCGCTCATCATCAGGGACCTCGACGTCTATCCCCAGCACCCTCGCCCCATCGGCGCGCCCACACTCAACTCTGAAGAGCCAGTTAAAGTGTTCTCACTATTGGAATTGAGCCGTCGTGACACTCTACGCGTGCGGTGACACACCACTGCACGCGTACTCACGTCGCCCACGAACGGAGATGGTCCTTGAAGTTTCGCCGGCTCGTCCGGACCGCACGCACCGGAGCCTGGCATCTGCGCAAGGGCGGCCTCAACCAGTTCCGCCGATGGCAGCAGCGGCAGGGAACGGACTCCCGGAACCCCAGGATCTCCGAAGCTGGATCACTGCTGGAGCGCTATCACCCGATTGGAGAGACTCACCGGGCCCCCGCATTCGCATCGGTGCGGGTGGGAGTCATCCTCGATGATTTCTCCGCACTTGCCTTCGCGTACGAATGGGACACCGTGCCGCTGTCACGGAAGGGCTGGCGCGAAGAGCTCCAGAGCCTGGATTTCGTCTTCATCGAATCGGCATGGAACGGCAACGGCGGCCAGTGGCAGTACCAGCTCACAGGTGAGAGCGGGCTCAAAGCCGATGCACGTGAGCTGCTCGCGACATGCCGCGAACTGGGCATCCCCACCGTGTTCTGGAACAAGGAGGACCCGCCGCACTTCGAGGACTTCCTCGAGGCAGCCTCCCTGTGCGACCACGTCTTCACCAGTGACAGTCGGCTCATCGACGACTATCGGACGCAGCTGGGACACGATCGGGTGGGCCCGTTGTCATTCGCGGCCCAGCCCGCGATCCACAACCCGGTGCGGCCTGCCGGTCCACGCCGTGAAGAAGGCGCGGCATTCGCGGGGATGTACTTCGCGCACAAGTATCCCGAGCGCCGCGAACAGATGGACTGGCTCCTGGGCGGAGCGGCCGATGCCGCGCACAAGGCCCAGGAGCGCTTCACAATCTTCTCCCGCCAACACGGCGGAGACGATAAGTACCAGTTCCCCGGTGAACTCGCCGCCCACGTGATCGGCTCGCTGCCCTACGACCGGATGCCGAACGCGTACAAGGACTTCGCACTGTTCCTCAATGTGAACTCCGTCGTGGACTCCCCCAGCATGTGCGCTCGCAGGATCTTCGAGGTCACTGCGAGCGGCACACCCGTCGTCAGTGCCCCCAGCGCGGCCACCCGACGGTTCTTCCCTGTCGATGAAGTCTTCCAACCTGCTGGACGGACGGAAGCTGCACACACAGTCCGCGCGCTGATGCGCAGCCCCGAGCTCCGCGATCGGTCCGTGCACCTGGCCCAGCGACGCATCTGGGGCGAGCACACGTACTCGCACCGGGCCATGCAGATCATGGACGTGCTGAGCATCCCCTATGACGACCCCACCGTCTCCACGGCCACGGTCATCGTCTCCACGAATCGCCCTCACCAGGTCGATCACGTGCTGCAGTCCGTCGCGAAGCAGACCGGGGTCGTTGTGCAGCTGTCCCTCCTCACTCACGGGTTCGAACTCGTCGAAGACGACGTGCGGTCACGTGCTGCCAGCATGGGATTGGACGATGTGATCCTCCGTGCCGCGCCGTCCTCCCTCAGTCTGGGCGAGTGTCTGAACCTCGCGATCGAGAGTGCAGACGGTGACGTGATCGCCAAATTCGACGACGACGACTACTACGGCGAGCACTACCTACTCGATCAGATCCATGCCTTGCACTATTCTGCAGCGGACCTCGTAGGTAAGCAGGCCCACTACATGCACCTCGAAGACACTGGTGCTGTGCTCCTTCGCTTTCCTGAGCGAGAACACAAGTTCACAAAACTGGTGATGGGGCCGACGATGGTGGGACGCCGTGAAGCATTCACTGACATCCGGTTCCGTCCGATCACCCGGGGAGAAGACACCACCTTTCAACGAGAGTTGATCGACTCGGGTGGCGCGGTGTATTCGGCCGACCGTTTCAATTTCGTCCAAGTTCGTAAGGACGACGGCGCACATACGTGGACCGTCGAGCAGTCTGAACTGCTCGCTAACAGTGTCGTGCATGGCTTCGGCCTCGCCCCGGAGCATCACTTCTTCTGAACCAAGCGAATGACGCGCATTACACATGCCTGTAGAAAGGACCTCACTATGACATCACCCCACACGCCTTCCGTGGCCGTCATCGGCCTCGGTTACATCGGACTGCCAACTGCTGCCATTCTCGCTAGCGTCGGCGTGCAGGTCACGGGAGTCGATGTAAAGCAGAGCACGGTCGATGCGGTGAACGCTGGCGAGCTCCCTTTCGTGGAGCCTGACTTAGGTACCGTGCTGGCGGGCACCGTTTCACAAGGCACTCTGACAGCCTCCCTTGAAGTCCCGAAGGCGGACGCGTACATCATTGCAGTTCCGACACCGTTCAAGGGGGACAAGGTCCCAAACCTTTCCTACATCGAAGCTGCGACCCGCAGCATTGCGTCGACGCTCACCGGTGGAGAACTCGTCATCCTCGAATCGACATCACCCCCGGGAGCGACTGAGCTCGTCGCGCAGACAGTAATGGATGCACGACCTGATCTCACACTCGAACCTGACCTGCCGAATACCGTCTACTTCGCGCACTGCCCCGAGCGGGTCCTGCCGGGCCGCATCATGATTGAGATGCGCACGAACGATCGGATCATCGGTTCCGTCAACGGTGACGCGGGCGAACGAGCAAGAGACCTCTATCAGCTGTTCTGCGAGGGCGAGATGCTCCTCACCGACGCGCGCACGGCGGAGATGGCGAAGCTGACAGAGAACGCGTTCCGGGACGTCAACATCGCGTTCGCGAACGAGCTCTCACTGATCGCCGACCGCGTGGAAGTCGACGTGTGGGAGCTCATCGAGCTGTCCAATCACCACCCGAGGGTGAATATCCTGCAGCCGGGCCCCGGAGTGGGCGGCCACTGCATCGCGGTCGACCCCTGGTTCATCGTCTCGTCGGCGCCAGAGGAATCGCGAATGATCCGCAACGCACGCGAGATCAACGACGAGAAGCCGGAGTACGTCCTCAATCAGGTCGTTCCGCGTGCGCAACGGTTCAAGCAGCCACGCATCGCAGTCCTGGGACTGGCCTTCAAGCCCGACATCGACGACCTGCGCGAGAGCCCTGCAATGCACATCGCCGATGAACTCGCCCGGCGGCTGCCCGAGGGAGAGATCATGGCCGTCGAGCCGCACATCGACGAACTTCCGTCGTCTCTTACGGCACACGGCAACGTCGTGCTCACGGAGTTCGAAGCAGCGATGTCGGCAGCTGACCTCGTCCTGCTGCTCGTCGATCACACGATCTTCAAGAACGCTGACCCTTCCGCGCTGACGAGCGCCCAGATCTTCGACACACGCGGTGCGTGGCGAAGCATCTGAGAACCGCGGTCGCTCACGACACAGCTCAATCTGACGTGGTCGGTGTCGCCGGTGCGCTCCGTTCGAACACGAAGACGGTCGCAGAGCTCGCATCCACGTCGAGCTGGAGGTCAGCTGTGTCCTCCAGCTCGCCGGAGTACGGAAGGTTCGCTGGCAACGGAAGCGGCTCCAGATAGTTCGACACCATCGGTTCAGTGAGGTTCTCCGCGGAGACCTGCGAGGCCGCGATCGCGGCGTAACCGTCCGGTACATCGACGCTCATTGGCGTGGCGTCGATGTCCGCCGCATCAGCCGTGCTGAGCACCGTGACGACGATCTGATCTGCGGCCTCATTGTGGACAGCGTAGGTCCGCACATCGCTGCGAGCACCTTCGATGGAAATGAACTCACCGTTCGCACTCATCGATGCCAGGCGCAGCGCAGCGTGGTTGTTCTGCCCCACGATCGCCGCCGGACCATCTTCAGCTGTGCAGATGACAGACATCGGTGCCCCACCCAGACAGTCGCCCAGCATGGAGTGCATCGCCATCCGCTGCACGCCCAGCTGAGCCGCATGCAGGGTGTAATCGATGGTCCACAGTGCTTTCGACTGTGTCCGCGAGGTGTCGTTGGTGCCAGGGCAGCTGGTCGGACCGGTTTCCTCGACCCATAGTGGCAGGCCCGCTTCATCGGCTACCCCCAGCCCGATGCCGAGGATCCTCGCCGCAGATTCGTGCACCTCCGGGTGGACGAAGTTCTCCGCCTGCGGGCCTCGACCCGGCACCTCTGTCGACTCGCAGTCGTAGAGCGCGTACCAGTGCTGACTCACCGCCGCCTTGTCGGCTATATCCGATCCTGCGAACCCACGCATCCACTCGGCGTCGAACGCTCCGGGCCCAGCGATGGGCAGGCCGGGCGCCGCATCCGCGACCGCCGCGGCGTACTCCTCCACCTGCTGCACATAAGCATCGACGTCCCAGGAGTCGTCGCGGACGCGGTGGTTCGGCTCTCCCTCCACGGTAAAGCCGTTCGGCTCGTTGCCGATCGAGACGGCGACCAGAGCATCACCGAGGGACTGCTGCGCATGTGCGGCCATGTCCGCGCCCCGCTCCGGGTCGAAGTCTCCGAGTGGAAGCCCCAGAGTCACCTTCGCGTCCGTCGCATCCGTCAGCTTCCGCAGCCGCTCCAGATCCTCCGGCTGGACGACTACGTCGTCGGAGTCGTCAGGTGACTCGCCCGATGACGTCCAGAACAGGTTCCTATCCAGTCGGTTCCCTCCGAAGCGCAGCGCAGGAGCACCCAGCTCATTGAGACGTTCGTCCAGCGTCGATGCTTCCGGATCGAGACGCGGATCAGCCAGGTCGGTTGCTTCCAGAGAGATGCCGATGTTCTCCGGCCGAACACTCCCACCGACCTTGTCCATCGAGACAGTCAGCTCCACAGGGTCGCCCAATGAGGCATGCTCGCCCAGGTCCTGCACGAACTCTTCGGCATCGTCGCGAAGGGTAAGCCCAGGAGCTGAGGGGGGTTCCGGAGGCTCCGTCGTGCGGGTCCCCCGCTCTTCGTCGACTCCCAGGCTGCAGCCCGCGAGCAGGAACACTCCGGCCGAGGCCAGCGCACTTACTCTTCTCACTCGGGTCCTCACCGGCCCAGTCTATTGGCAGTCCTGCGAGGCTCGGACGTCTAGGGGTGGGACCACCGTGCGCGCGCGGTCTCCGTGGGGCCGTCGACCTCGGTGAAGCCCGCGTCGACTACACGCACCGGGGCGGGCGGTGCACTCGCCCAGGAGGTTTCGGTGGCGAACTCCACACGGACGCGGAAGCCTGTATCCCGCCAGGCCGCGCGGGCCTGGTCCGGCATCTGCTCGTACGCGAGCTGTGCCGCGTGGCCGACCTGCGCTGCCGCCTTGCCCGTCGTGAGAGTCGCCGCCGGTAGCAGCTCGATGACGACGACGGCCTCCGTCGTCGCACTCGACGTCGTGGAGGGGTCGTACGCACCATCGTCGGACTCGCTCACACCCAGGGGGAACTCAGTTCCGCCTACCTGCAGCTTCTTCAGCTCGCGGGGCAGCGGCTGCATCGGGCCGGGCGGCAGCACGAGGACGTCCACCGGACCGAAGTCGAAGGCACTCCTCCGCTGCACGCGCACGGATCCCAGCGCTGCGGCGTCCTCGAACTGCTTCCCGTCACCCCGGCGCACGACCTTGCGGATAGCGCCGTGTCGCCAGTACTCGACGGCGTCGTGCCACTCACCACCGGGCTGGCAGCGGGGGTCGTCGAGGAAGGTGACGACGGCCTCGGCGGCGGCCTCCAACACGTCTACGTGACGGGCGATGTGCGTCTTGGATCTGCGGACCACCATCGGCAGGGCCCACGGGATGTCGTGATCGCTCTCATGCCTCCTCATGCGGGAGACGTCGGGGCCTGCGGAGTCGGCAGTGCCGGACTCCGCATCGGCCTCGCTCACGCCTGCTGCCCGGACTTCTCCACGACTTGTCGCTGGATGCGCGTGAGCATCCCCGACATGCCGTTGAGCCGCAGAGGGCTCACCGCCTTCGTGAGCGACAGTCGCAGCGGGAAGTCCGCGGGGACAGCAAGGACCTCACCGACCGTGCGGCCATCCAGCCCCTCTTGGAGGATGCCGGCGAAGCCGCGTGTGGTCGGAGACTCCGGAGGTGCAGAGAAGAACAGGCTCACCGTTCCGTCCTTCGGGTCGTCCGCCGGTTCGACCTCGGCGATGACGAAGATCGGCGACTGACATTCCGGCACCGACTCCAGCAGCTCCGGGTGGTCTGCGTAACGGTCGGGCAGTGCGGGCAGCTCGTCGCTGAACTCGAGGAGGATCTCCAGCAGTTCGTTCTGCGCCGCGGCCGCGAAGTCATCGGCGATCTCCTGGAGGCCGCCGGGCAGCGGTGCGTTCGTCTGGTCGGTCATGCGCGGGGAGCCTCCCCCGCCTCTGCACCGGTGACGATCGGCACGCGCACGACGTTGCCCCACTCCGTCCAGGAGCCGTCGTAGTTCTTCACGCTGTCGAAGCCCAGCAAGTGCTCGAGCACGAACCAGGTGTGCGAGGAGCGCTCACCGATCCGGCAGTAGGCGATGATGTCGCCGTCGGCCTGGAGGCCCAGGTCGTCGAGGTAGAGCTTCTGCAGTTCATCGGCGGAGCGGAAGGTGCCGTCGTCGTTCGCGGCTTTGGCCCACGGGACGGACTTCGCGGTGGGGATGTGGCCGCCGCGCAGGGCGCCCTCTTCCGGGTAGGCGGGCATGTGGGTGCGCTCCCCCGTGTACTCCTCCGGGCTGCGCACGTCGATGAGCGGGATATCGCCGATCGCGTCGCGGACCTCCGGCAGGAAGGCGCGGATCTGGGAGTCGTCGCGGTCGACGACCGGGTATTCGGTGGGAATGGGTTGGGGCTTCTCGCGGGTGTACTCGCGGCCCTCTGCCTCCCACTTCTGGCGGCCGCCGTCCATGAGGCGCACGTCGTCATGGCCAAAGAGGGTGAAGACCCACATCGCGTAGGCGGCCCACCAGTTGGACTTGTCGCCGTAGACGATCAGCGTGTCGTCACGGGAGATGCCCTTGGCGGACATCAGCTGCGCGAACCCCTCGCCGTCGACGTAGTCACGGGTGACGGGGTCGTTGAGCTCCGTGTGCCAGTCGATCTTCACCGCACCGGGGATGTGGCCGGACTCGTACAGGAGGACGTCTTCGTCGCTCTCGACGATGACGACGCCCGGGGTCTCGAGGTTGTCGGCCACCCACTGCGTGCTCACGATGCGGTCCGGACGCGCGTAGGCCGCGAACTTCGGATCCGAGGTGTCCGCGGGAACGCGGGGTGCGGTGGAATCAGTCACGGTGCCTCCGTAGGGGTTGGGCTGTGTGGTGGGCAGCATGTGCGATGCCTTCCGGGACAACCATACGGAGGCGGGCGCCTATTCCCCAGTTCGCGCCCCAGTCCGCGTGCTCGCCCACGTCCGGGTGAAGGCGCTGCCGAGCTTCTTCCACGTCTCATCCCGGATGAAGATCGCGTCGACGGCGATCATCGTCAGCGAGAACCAGGGCAGGCCCATGAGGACCCCGATGCCGATGTGGAAGCTGAGGATGCCAAACAGTGCGACGACACGGGTGCCGCGGCGCAGCAGCATGAAGGGGAAGGCCATCTGCAGGATGATCGAGCCCCAGCTGATCGCCGCGACGCCCGGTCCCCAGACGGTCAGCAGGTCGGCCAGCTCCGGCCACGTGCTGAACTGTGCGACGTGCAGCGGGTCGTAGACGGCCCAGCCCTCCGACCACGGAGTGCCGCCGGCCTTGTACAGCGCGCCGGAGACGTAGATCGCCGACACCTGGAACGTCAGGACGATGAGCACGATGTTGTGTGCGAGGTTCGTCAGCTCCGCGGGCAGCAGCCTCTCCCCCGCCAGCTTGCGCCGCCACCAGGGCTGCGCGACCTCGATGGGCCGGGCCCGGCGTCGGGCGTCCAGTGACAGCCGCATCGAGTTGTCCGCGAAGAGCAGGGCGATGAGGAAGATGCGGTAGGCGTTGTCGCCCTGATCGCCGGCGCCGTCGTTGACCTCGATGAAGCTGACCCAGCCGACCAGGTAGATCGGCAGCATGATCCGCGTGCGCCACCCCAGCATGATGATGACGGCCAGGATCCCCAGGAGGATGTAGAGGAGGGTGAAGAGCGCGGGATTGTCCGCGACGTTGTGGAAGAGGCTGAAGAGCCAGATGCTCGGGAAGTCGCTGACGGATTCCGCCAGCTCACCGTTCCACGCGGAGCCTTCGCCGAAGGTGTAGAGGCGCGCGTTGAAGTTCGTCAGCAGCAGGCCGATGCCCACGAAGCCGACGACGATGCGGGTCACGGCGAGGCCGTACTGGGCATGCTTCGCCTCCAGCAGCCAGTTCTCGGAGAAGAAGTAGAGGTCCGCGATGACCTTCACGACTCCGTGCCAGAGCTGGGACAGGAGCCCGCGTGCGGTGCGGAGGATGCGCATGCCCGGGGGCGCGGCTTGGGCCTTCTGGGCGGTCTTCGCCGTCTGAGTGGCGGCTGTGGTCTTCTGCGCAGGCTTGTTCCGCGTGGTGCTCTTCGGGTTCATGAGCAGACATCCTCCGGTGCGGAGCAGAAGTAGTTCGCGAACTGTTCGCGCGACTGTCCGTCGCGCTCGATGAGGCCGCGCCAGCCGGTGTTGACCACCTGGAGGGGCGGCTTCTGAGCATCGGGCTCGTTGCGCTCCGCGAATGGGATGACGTTCTGTCGCGTCGTCTGGAACTGCACCCGGGCGACGTTCTCACCCCAGACGGCGTAGGCCACCTGAGTGGCGTAGGCGGTCAGCTCCTCCTCTGCTTCGAGGTAGGCGTCGACGACTTCCTCGCCATCGTAGGACTTGAGGTTCTCCTCCAGGCTGGGCTGCCAGTCATCTTGGAAGTAGTTGAGCTCGGCCACGACTTCGTGGTCGGTATTGAGGTCCTCGAAAGCGCGCTTGTGCGCGGACGTGACGTTGAGCGCCAGGTTCGCGGCCCGGGGCGGGACGAGGTTGTGTCGCGACAGGGAGATCTCCACGTCTGTGGCGCGCACCCAATCCGTGACCGTCTCCGTGCCGTTCTCGACGACGACGGCGCGGACGTCCAGGCGGTGGTCGCCGTTGACGGGAGCCGGGGCGAACACGCTCCAGCTCTGCCCGTACAGGGGGAGCATGTAGCTGCGCAGCGCATCACCGGGGACCGCGTCGCGTGCGGGTCCTGCAGGTGCGATCCAGAGGAAGGAGGCGGCCACGTGCCATGCGGTCATCACCAGGGCGATGACCATGCAGATCCGGATCCAGAGGGGTCGCTTCGTGCGGACCGGCGCTTCGGTCTCTGCGCTGTTGCTCACGTTCAAGACTTCTTTCGATAGCTGACGCAGTGGCGGGGCGCTGCGGTCAGTGCAGCACCCCGTCCCTGTGCCGACGCCAGAGCCGGCCCCTCACCCGGAGGCGAGGAGCCGGCTCTGACTATACGGTGTGACTCACGCCTTCCGGCGGCGAACCACCATCAGGATTCCGCCACCGACAAGCAGTGCCAGTGCCGCGATCGCGAGGATCGGGCCCATGCTGTCGGTACCGGTCCGGGGAAGGTCGTCTCCGTCTGCGTCACCCTGTGCGTTCACCGAGCTTCCGGCACCCGCGTTCGCGTCGGCCGATGCGCTGGCGCTCGCCGAAGCGTTCGCCGAGTCATCACCCTGCGCGTCAGCATCAGCCTGCGGCGACGCGTTGGCGTCGGCTTCCGCATCGGCAGTCGCATCAGCATCCGCCGTGGCGTCAGCCGTGGCGTCCGCGTCAGCTGCTGCCGAGGAGGTCGCATCGCTGGATGCGTCAGCGTTCGCCGCCACGGTCGAGGCAGCCGCTGCGTCGGCGGTCGCCGCTGCAGTGGTGTCCGCGTTCGTGTCGGTAGCCGAATCGCTGGTCGCTGTAGCTTCAGCCGAGGCCGAAGCTGCTGCGTTCGCATCCGTACTCACGTCAGCCGAGGCCGTGGAAGCATCCGTCTCAGCAGCGGACTCTGCCGCTGCCGAAGCATCCGCGTCAGCCTCAGCCGAAGCGGCCGTGTCAGCATCTGCGTTCGCCGCAACCTCTGCCGCTGCCTGAGCAGAAGCGTTGGCATCGGAATCCGCGTCAGCCGAAGCCGCAGCGGAAGCCGAGGCGTTCTCGTCGACATCGGCCGAAGCGTTCGTCGAAGCGTCAGCCTCAGCAGCAGCTTCCGCTGCTGCCGCGCCGTCCGCATCGACCGAAGCCGCTGCCGCCGCGTCCGCACCTGCGAGCAGATACTCGGAGCTGATCTCTCCGGCGTCCTTCGTGGCGGTGGATGCGGTCGTACCCAGTTCTAGCGATGCCTCATCGAGAACTTCGTCCGTCACACCGTCCAGGTCGAGCTGATCGAAGAGGTTCGTCAGGTCGACTGTGGCGGGACCGTATGCGCCGGGGCTGTTCGGATCGAGGTCAAGAACCCCGTCCTCACCGACAGCACCAGCGCTGGCGGTCGACGACGTCATGTTCAGCGATTCAGCTTACGAGTTCAGCGCACCGAGCTCACCCAGCTCGAGCAGACCAGCAGCGTCCGGGCCCGCCTTGATCAACGGAAGCATGATTCCGTCACCCAGGTCGACCTCGAGAGCGTTGAGCAGTTCGAGGTTCAGAGGGGTGGATCCCGGACCGATTTCACTGGGGAAGCCGGTGTGCGCGGTGTTGAGGTCAGCCAGATCCGCAGTGAGCAGATCCGTGTCAAGGACCAGTCCGAGCGCTTCCGACTGGTCCTCGGGGCGGCGTTGGCAACCGTCACAGGGGCTGCGAGCAGTTCGATAGCTGTTCCGGCTGCGACGGCGCCTCTCCATCTAGCGCGGGCGAACCGCGGGAGATTACGTCTCAATTCGGCATCCTTTCGGATTGATGTTCCCCGGGAAGAAGTTCAACAGTTCTAGGGCGAACACTCACATGCCGATTTCCGAAAAGCCTCCGCCGAACATTTCGCGATGGATGTTAAATGGCGAGACGTTGGTACCTGTCAGTAACAAAGAATGGCTCGACAGGGCCTCACCGCAGCTGCGCGAAGGCTTCGACGCGGGCCGTCGGGCCGACGACCAGCAGGGTGTCTCCGACGTGCAGAACCGTGCTGGTCTCCGCGGTGCGCCACTTGCCCTGCGGGGACCGGAAGGCCGCGATCGTCACCTGATGCGTGGTGCGGACTCCTGCTTCGCTGAGCGTGATCCCGTCGAGCGCTGCCGGCGCGGCGGTCTTCACCATGGCGTAGCCGGGCTCGATCTCGACGTAGTCGGCCGCCGCCCCGCGCACCAGGTGGGCGACTCTCCGCCCCATGTCGCGCTCCGGCGAGAGCACCCGGTGGACGCCCAGCTGATCCAGGATGATGGCGTGCTGCTCGTCATCCGCTTTGGCCCAGACGACCGGCACCTTGAGCTGGAGCAGCAGGGAGGCAGTGAGGATCGAGACCTTGATGTCGGAACCGATCGCCACCACCACTCGGTCGAACTCGCCCAGCCCCAGCTCCTTCACGACTTCGCGCTTCGTGGTGTCGGCACGCACAGCCTGGGTGAGACGACCGTTCATGTCCTGCACGATCGAATCGTCGAGATCGACGCCGAGCACCTCCGTGCCGGTCTCCATCAATTCCAGCGCGAGAGATGAACCGAATCTGCCGAGGCCGATCACGGCGACGGAATCGGCTTCCGCGATCCGATGCATCCGGCCGGGATGAGAGCGACGTGGTGACATGGTCCCTGCTTCCTACGTGACGTGGACTATCCGATGATGAGGCGTTCTGGAGGGTATTCATACAGTTCGCGGCGCTGACGCACAGCGAGCGCTGATGCGAGGACGATCGGTCCGACGCGTCCCGTGAGCATGAGGGCCGACAGGACGTACTTGCCGAACGCGTCGACCTCCGCAGAGATCCCGACGGACAGCCCGCAGGTCGCGAAGGCGGAGATCACCTCGAACAGGATCCGGTCGAGTGCCGCATCGCTGACGATCGTCAGCAGAGCCGATGCGACGAACACGAGCGTGGCTCCCAGGAACACGACGCTGATGGCCAGCCGAAGCGTCCCGTCGGGGAGCCTGCGGCCCAGGGCATTCGTGTTCCGCGTGCCCCTCGCTTCGGCAACGATCGCCAGGAAGAGCACGGCGAGGGTGGTGACCTTGATGCCGCCGGCGGTCGATCCGGACCCGCCGCCGACGAACATGAGGGCATCGCTGAGCAGCATCGTGGTCGTCGTCGACGCCTCCGGGTCGACGACCGCGAAGCCGCCCGAACGCATCATCGCGGAGGAGAAGACCGCGACCCCCAGCTTCCGCCACCATGGTTCGCCGGCCACGGTGTCCGGATTGGCCCATTCGAAGGCGGCCCACGCGATCGCACCCGCGACCAGCAGCACCGTGGTCGTGATGAGGGTGAGCTTGGTGTGCAGCGTCCACTTGTGCCGCGTCCACCGCGCTCGGATCAGGTTGAGGAAGACGGGGAACCCGAAGCTCCCGACGAACACCCCGATCGCGATCGGGGCGAGGACGAACGGGTTGTCCTCGAACATGGCGAGCCCACCGGAGTGGACGGTGAACCCGGCATTGCCGAACGCGGACACCGCATAGAAGATCCCGTACCAGGAGCCCCACACGACGGACTCCTCGACACTGATGAATGCGGGCACGAGGAACGCCGCGAGGCACACCTCGAACAGCAGCGTCGTCACCACGACGACCCGGAGCAGCCGCCCCACGCTGCCCATGTCGTCAGCCCCGATGCTCTCCTTCGCGAAGACGCGACCGGAGATCCCCAGCCGCCGGGTGACCGTCATCGCCAGCAGCAGAGCAATCGTGACCACACCCAGCGCCCCCGTCTGGATCGCGGCGAGGATGACCACGTGACCGAACATCGACCAGTGCTCCGCGGTGTCGACCGTCGTCAGCCCGGTCACCGTGACCGCTGAGACTGCCGTGAACCACGCGTCCTCCAGAGGTGTGGCGGTACCGTCCGCCGCTGCGGACGGCATCATGAGGAGGGCGGTGAAGACGAGCGTCGCGGCGGCGAAGGCGACCGCAGCGGCTCGCGCAGGCCTGTGACCCACGGAGTACCGTGCCCGATTGCGCAGCCGCACGGCGCGATCACGCAGGGCATTCACCGCATCGCTGCGGATATCCGAGCTCATCTGTTCCTCTTCCGACCCGTCCGTGCCTGTTCCGAACCGTCCGTGCTGCCCCGGGACGCCACGGAGCACACCCGCGGGACTCGCTGGATGCTACTCCCCTTTCCGCGTTCGTGCCTGCATACGGAGGGCGGACCCTCCGTGGGGGTGTCACGCGCGGGGAAGGGAGCCCCTCTGCCACGCTCTGTGGCAGTCGATGAGCTCAGCCGTGATCGGTGAGAAGACTCTTCCACCGGGGCCCTGGAAGCTGCGGATCCCATAGCCGTTGTACACGGCCCTGCGCGGATCGGTCGCCAGGCACACGATCCGCTCCCCCGTGGTGAGCACGAGGACGCTCGCGCCGGTGCGGTACCCGGACTGCTGGACTTCCACGCGGTTGAGCTCGTCCCAGCGAACGTGGCGGGTCGTCCGGAGGAACTGCCGCAGCTCGATCCCACGATCCGTCACCAGGATGCTGGTGCGCACAGCGCCGATGACCAGCAGCGCCACGGCCGCATACACCGCCGCGAAGAGCGCGAGGAGGCCGATCCCCACAGCGACGGTGGCCCGTGACTCCCCCGCTGCGATGAGCACGAGGGGAAACCCGAGGAAGAAACCTCCGGCGATAGCCGTCGCCACGGCCGGGACCAGGAGCAGAAGGCGCGTGCGCGGGTAGGCGAGCAGGATCCGGGAGGGACCCCAGACCTCGGCGAGCTTCGCCGCCCGCTTCTGCGCCCATCGCGGCAGCGGGCGCCCAGACTGCGGCTGCGGAGGCTGCGGAGCGGTGTGGCCGTTCACCGATTCAGGAATGACCGGAGGATCGCCGCGAATTCTTCGGGCTTCTCCGAATGCACCCAGTGGCCGGCGCCCTTCACCGTGATCTGGCGGACCTTCGGGAACAGCTCCCGCATGACGGGCTCAGCCGCCTCCGTGATGTATCCGGACTCCGAGCCGCCCACCCACAGGGTCGATCCCGTGAACTCCCGGCCGCTCATGTCCGGGAAGCCGCCGATCGTCGGCAGGGATTCGTACAGCAGGTCCAGGTTCGGCTGCCAGGAGTATCCGCTGTCGGTGGACCGCAGGTTCTGCAGGAGGAAGCCGCGCGTGCCCCTGCTGGGGATCGGGTCCTGCAGCGCCTCGTCCGCATCCGTGCGCGATGCGAGCGCGCCCAGGTCCAGCGCCGCCAGTGATCCGAGCAGGTGCTCGAACTCGCCGCCGTTGTCGGAGCCGACCGGCGAGATGTCGACGATCACCAGTCGGTCGATGAGGTCGGGGTGGCGAAGCGCCAGCACCATCGCCGTCTTCCCACCCATGGAATGACCGATGAGGTCGACCGGTCCGTCCGCTGCGGCGCCGGATCGCAGGGAGTCCGCGACGGCATCTGCCATGTCGACGTAGGAGAAGTCCTCCGTCCAGGGGGATTCGCCGTGATTCGGCAGGTCCACGAGTGTGCTCGTGTGGGTCTCCCCGATGGCCTTCGCCGCGGTCGTGAAGTTCCTGCCGCGACCGAAGAGACCGTGGAGGAAGACGGCCCGGTCCGGCCCCTCCCCCACGGTCTTCGTCGCCAGTGCGTCGCTGTTCTGTGTGCTCACATCATCACTGTCGCACACTGCATGCCGGCGGTCAGTCGGCGACCGTCAGCTGATCGCCTGCGCGATCGGGGTGTCACCGTCGAAGAAGTTCACTGTCTGACGCATTCCTGCATCCTTCTCCAGCACGTGGGCGATGACGACGGCGACGTTGTCGCGGCTGGTGACCGCGGCCTCGGCATCCAGACCGTCGACCCGCCCGTCCTTGTCCGCCACGACGATCTTCTCCGAGGCTGGCTCGAGCGTGAGCTTGCCGGGCCCCAGGATCGTGTAGTCCAGCTTCGTCGAGCGCAGGTATTCGTCCGCATCGTGCTTCGCCTTGGCATAGGCGAAGAAGGGATTCTCCGGATCGACCGTGTCCACTGCCACGAGCGCGCTGGAGAAGGAGACCATGACGAATCGCGACACGCCTGCCTTCTGCGCAGCATCCATGGCGCGCACCGCAGCCTTATGGTCCACTGCCTCCGTGCGCGCGGGGTTTCCTCCACCGGCACCCGCGGAGAACACGACGGCGTCTGCTCCGTCGAAGGCCTGCGCGAGCTCGTCGACGCCCGCGTCCTCGATATCGAGGACGACGGGCCTCGCCCCCGCAGCCGTGATCTCGTCCGACTGCCCGGAATCGCGGATGAGTCCGTCGACGTCGTATCCCGCGTCGACCAGGCGGGGTGCGGCCAACAGCGCGATCTTGCCGTGCGCTCCGATGATGACGGCCTTCTTGTCAGCCATGTCGCTGCCTCCTTCGTCAGGGGTGCTGCCGAGTCCCGGTCGCCTCCTCGTCTGGAGTGAGGTGCCGGGCGTCCTCCTGCGTCAACGCACGTCAGCGGCGGGTATTCCTCTGCGCCGGACCAGGACGACGGAATCGTCGAGGTGGGCGTGCGCACCATCCGGCGCCTGGACGTCACGCGTGCGGATCCCTGCCGTGAGGGTCTCCCACTCGTGGGGATCGAGTGCGAGCGCGCTCAGTTCGTCCTCGGGCGAGGGGAACTCTGCGGGGCCGGAGTGGTGATCAGCGTGGTGGTCGGTGGTGTGGTGGTCGGTGGTGTCACCGGCGTGCTCTGTGTGCTCCGCGGTCCAGGGCGGCGGTGCCGCGTGCGAGGTGATCAGCAGGTGGCCGCCGGCCACGACGAGGTCCGCTGCTGCGCGGAGGACCTGCTGCCGGTCGAGCGCGACCGGGGACTGGAAGAAGCTCGCGGTCACCAGGTCGAAGGGACCCGTGAGCGATGCGTTCCGATCGCGGTCGGCGAGTGTGGTGAGGTCCGCACGGACGAAGGCGGCACGGTCTTCGCCCAGGTCTGCGGCCTCGGCGGCTGCGCGCGCCCGAACGATCGCTGCCTGCGAGATGTCGACCCCGACGGCCCGCCACCCGCGCTGTGCGAGCCAGAGGACGTCAGCACCCTCACCGCAGCCCAGGTCCAGGACGCTGCCGGGGATGATGTGCTCGACTGCGTCGGCGAGTGCCGCGTTCACGTTGCCGGACCACACCTGTTCGTCGCCGTAGTGGGATTCCCAGAACGCGGCGGGGTCCTGGGGTGTATCGGCCTGTGGCGCGTGGTCGTGGTTGTGCTTGGCATCGGTGCTCATTCCCCCACACTAATCGCGAAGCAGCCGCAGACGGCGACGAAGCTCGAAGAGACCTCGATGACACTGGAACGCTGGTCCGAGCCCCATCATCTGAAGGGCTGGATAGTCGAGCATCCAGAGGTGCTCGACCCATCCCTGAAGATCATCACCACACAGTTCTCCCAGTGGGAGTCCGATGATGCACGTGCCAGGGACCGGCTCGGCGTCTGCGACCAGGCCCGAGCGAGCGAACAGCAGAGGTGAAAGAGCAGCTCTCAGCCAACCGCCGACGAGCCAGATCTGTGGCTCTCATTCACGAGGCCGGCGCAATTCCCGATTCTGCCCGCATCACGTTGAACCTCGAATCACGCGTGCGGCCCGACATAGCGGAGCAGGTGTTCGCCTGGCTCGACGCAGACCCCCGACGGCTCGACGTCCAGTGGCGGAGCCACCCGTCTAAACCCCTGGTCTGGGCAGCGGACGAGGACCCCCAGAGGCAGTGGTCACCCACGAAGCTCCGCAATGAGATCTTCGAGCGGGCCGTCGGCGAACCGGGGGCCTTCTCCGCGGCTGATGCGTGGCAGTACGACGGGCGCAGCCTGTACTGGGTTGCCCAGGACTACGTGGAGTAGAGGATCACTGCTCCTTCTCTATGCAAGGACACCTGTTCGCTACGGTGTGGGCGTGACTCCACGACGCCCCTCGCCGCTCCGCGGCCGGAAGCCCACGAAGGACGACCTCGCACAGGTGGACACCGCTGCTCCGGACGGGGTCGATGACGTCCTCCCCCACGATCCGGCAGAACGGCTGCGACTCCTCATCGTCGGCGTGAACCCGGGCCTCTGGACGGCTGCGGTGAACGCGCCGTTCGCCCGTCCGGGCAACCGCTTCTGGCCGTCGCTGCACCGCGCCGGTCTCACCGACCACCAGATCGATGCCTCGCTTGGCCTGACTGACGACGACGAGCAGCATCTGCTGTCACGCGGCATCGGCATCACCAACCTCACGGGACGCCCCACCGTGCGCGCGGATCAGCTCAGCCGGACGGAGCTGCGCGAGGCCGGCCGCCGGCTGGTCGAGCGTGCGGAGATCCTGCGGCCCGGCGCCGTCGCGGTCGCCGGCATCACCGCATTCCGCACGGCGTTCACGCTGCCGAAGGCGGTTCTGGGCCCGCAGGACCCGGACGACGTGCCCGGCTGGCCGGACGGCGTCCCCCTGTGGGTCGTCCCCCAGCCCAGCGGACTCAACGCGCATGAGAACATCGACACCCTCGCTGCGAAGTGGCGTGCGGTGTGGGAGAACGCGGGACCCTGAAGCGCTCTCAGCCCAGTCTGGTCCGGAGGATCCCCAGGAACTCGTCAGCGCGCTCGACCTGGCGGGCGAGCTTCTCCCGCCTGATGCGAGCGTCCTCCAGCAGCGCCTCGAGCGTGCCCCGCGCATCGCTGCGCTGCTGTGTCGGAGCATCGCTCTCCACGATGTCGAGCAGTGCGAGGAGCTCACCCATCTCAGCCGTCGAATAGTTGAGCGCCTTCATGCGCCGAATGGTCATCAGACGGCGGAAGTCGTCATCCGTGTAGACGCGGAATCCGCCCTCGGTCCGGCCCGTGGCGGGGATCAGCCCGATGTCCTCGTAGTGCCGCAGGGTCCGCGACGACAGACCGGACTTCTCCGCCATTTCGCCGATGTGCACGCACAGCTCCGTCCCGCAGGTTCTCCAGTGAATGGGGGCTCCAGTGCCGTTGGCCCGCAGCCGCCCAGGTTTGCAACGACTCTAACGCAGCGTTAATGTCGGCACTGAACCCTGACACTCCGTGAAGGATCGTGTCGGGCCGCCCCTCTCTTCTCGCCCCCAGGAGTCACTGTGTCCACGGCCCTGCCGTCCACCGCCGAACCCGCGCCGCCATCGCCCGATGAGCGCCAGTCCGTTCGCCTCACCCTGAAGCGCCCCGCCTGGCTCAAGACGGAGATCCTCGGCGGCCTCGTCGTCGCGCTCGCGCTGATCCCCGAAGCGATCGCCTTCTCCGTCATCGCGGGCGTCGACCCCCGCATGGGACTGTTCGCCTCCTTCACGATGGCCGTGACCACCGCGATCCTCGGCGGCCGGCCGGCGATGATCTCCGCCGCCACCGGCGCGGTCGCACTCGTCATCGCCCCCCTCGTGGCGTCGCACGGAACGGACTACTTCATCGTCGCGGTCATCCTCGCCGGCGTCTTCCAGGTCGTCCTGGCGCTCGTCGGCGCCGCGCGCCTCATGCGCTTCATCCCCCGGCAGGTGATGGTGGGCTTCGTCAACGCCCTCGCCATCCTGATCTTCATGTCCCAGGTGCCGGAACTGATCGGGGTGCCGTGGCTGGTCTACCCGCTGTGCCTGCTGGGACTCCTCATCGTGTTCCTGCTGCCGAAGGTCACCTCCGTGGTCCCCGCACCGCTGGTCGCGATCGTCGTGCTGACTCTGCTCGTCGTGGCGTTCGCGTGGGACGTGCCGAACGTCGGCGACAAGGGCGAACTGCCGGAGTCGCTGCCCTCGCTCTTCCTCCCCGCTGTGCCGCTGCACCTGGAGACGCTGCGGATCATCGCACCGTACGCGCTGGCGATGGCAGTCGTCGGGCTCCTCGAATCACTCATGACCGCGAAGCTGGTCGATGACGTGACCGACACGCACTCGAACAAGACCCGCGAATCATGGGCGCAGGGAGTCGCCAACATCGTGACGGGCCTCTTCGGCGGCATGGGCGGCTGCGCCATGATCGGCCAGACCATGATCAACGTGAAGGCCTCCGGAGCCCGCACCCGCATCTCCACCTTCTGCGCCGGCGTCTTCCTGCTGATCCTCGTCGTCGCCCTGGGCGACATCGTCGCGCTCATCCCGATGGCCGCCCTGGTGGCGATCATGCTCTTCGTGTCCTGGGCGACGTTCGACTGGCACTCCATCCGCCCCAGCACACTGGGACGGATGCCGAAATCGGAGACCACGGTCATGCTCGTGACCGTCGTCGCGACCGTGTGGACGCACAACCTGGCGATCGGCGTGGCGCTGGGCGTGCTCGTCGCGATGGTGGCGTTCGCCAATCGCGTGGCGCACTTCGTCCGCGTCGACCGCCGCCTCGTCGAGGAGGACGGTCGCCCCACTGCGCGCTACACCGTCGAGGGCGAGCTGTTCTTCGCCTCGTCCAACGACCTCTACACGATGTTCCACTACGCGGAGGACCCCGACCGCGTCGTCATCGACATGGATCGGTCCCACCTGTGGGATGCCTCGACCATCGCAGCCCTCGATTCGGTGACGGACAAGTACGACAGCTACGGCAAGCACGTCGACGTCGTCGGCCTCAACGACGCCAGCCGCCGCATGCGCGTCCGACTCGGAGGCCTCGCCAGAACCGGCGAGTGACATCGGGCCCATCGCCGAGGCCGCGGCCGGGCCCGTGCGTGGCCCGGGACTGGTCCCGGGAACGGTCCCGGGCTCGGGATCAGCCCAGCAGCCGGTTCTCGTAGGCGCGCCGCGCGACGACCACCCCACCGGTCAGCAGCAGAGCGACGGCTGCCGTGACCGCGAACAGGGCCATCCACCGCTGGGCGTCGGCCACCGCACCGCCCGCGGAGGCCCCCACCGCGCTGCCTGCGAACAGGCACCCCGCGAACAGCGCCACCACAGTCCCCCGCGCCTGCGGAAGGACCCCGGTCACCCACGTCTGCAGCGAGGAGTGCAGGAACGACCAGGTCACTCCCAGCAGCAGTGCGGTGACGACCACCGTCGCGATCGACACGTGCACGGCCAGCAGTGCGTATCCGGCCGCGGCGGCGACCCCGCCGATGGCCATGAGACCCGGCATGGGCAGGTGCCGTGAGACGGGCCGGACCATTCGGCTGGTCACGACGACCGCCAGGCCGTAGGCGGCGGTCGCCAGCCCCGCCCCCACTGCGCCGATACCCTGCGACTGCAGGGCCGGGGCCAGCAGCGTGAGAACCCCCAGCACGACGGCGCCCTCGACGAAGGCCAGCCCGACCACCACGAGCACCCACCGGTTCCGCACAGCACTCCGGACGGTCGCCACGAGCCCCGCCTGCGCCTCGCGCGGTGGTTCGTACAGGCGACCCAGCCCGATCGCGCAGCCGATGGCCAGCACGGCCGGGACTGCGAACACCCACCGCCAGTGCGCGAGTTCGCCGAGCATCCCGGCGAGCGCGGTGGCAAGCGCGGTGCCGACGGCGATCGCGGCCATGAGATCGGCCAGCGCCGGCTGTCGGTGGGCCTCGTCCACCGTGTCGCCCACATAGGTCAGCGACGCCGGGACCACTGCTCCGAAGAACGCTCCGGCGAACGAGCGGGCGATCACCAGCGTCGCGAGGTCGGGGGCGAGCGCGGAGACCACCCCGGCGGCCGCCGCCGCGAAGAGCGTCGCGCGCATGAGGCGGATACGACCGAAGCGGTCGGAGAGGACGCCCCACACGGGCTGGCTGAGGCCGTAGGCGAGGAAGTAGGCGCTCGCGATCGTGAGGCTCTCCGCCAGAGTGGCGCCCAGATCGACTGCGACGAGGACCAGCAGAGGACTGATCGCGAAGCGGTCGAGGCTGCTGACGAAGGCGGCGGCGGAGACGGACGCCGGCGGACGGGTGGGGCCCTGCGGGGCGTCAGCAGGAAGGTCGGCAGAGCTCACGAGGCCTCACTGTACGCGGGCCGGAGTCACAGGGACCGGTCCGATGCGGTGAGCCCGCGGATGATCCGGGGCAGGCCGGCGCGGAACGTCGCATCAGCATCGAAGGCGTCTGCGGATCGGGTGTCCCCCAGCGTCGCGAGCCACGGATGCCTCGTCGTCGCCCCGGTGCGGTCGAGCGCGCGGAACTGGTCGAGCCACCAGGCGCGATAGCTGGTCTCCGTCCTGCCGGTCTCCTGCTCCTCTGCGACGACCAGCGTCGCCATCCCCTGAATGTACGCGCTCAGGGCGAGGTACCGGCCGAACGCCTCCTCACGGACGATCCCCAGCTCCGTGAAGGCCGCGATGACCGCCTCCGCCTGCGCCAGCACGGCCGGGACGAGCGGCGGTCGGGTCGTCGTCATCACCTCGACCAGCCACGGGTGCGCGCGATACGCCTGCCATTCTGCGAGGGCCAACCGTGCCAGCACGTCGACGAGCGCCTCGCCGTCGGCGCGGCCGCTCGCATCCGCCGGCCCGCCGAAGACACGCTGCACCATGAGTGCGACGAGGCGGTCCCGGCTGCCGAGGTCGCGCTGCAGCGTCACCAGTGCCTGCCCCCGGCGGTGGGCGAGACTGCGCAGCGTGAGCGCGTGGATCCCCTGGTCGTCCGCCAGGCCGATGGCATCGTCGACGAGGGACTCCTCCCCTGCCGCTGCCGAGGTCCCGGTCCGGACCGCGCTCAGCCGGCCCTCATCACGGCGGCGCCGATAGGCCCGCGCCTGGCAGGAGCGCGAGCAGTACGTCCGCGGCCGGCCCGTGCGCCCACGGTCCACGCCCTCCCCACACATGGGACACACCATCTCCCGGCCTTTCGTCACAGACTCCGTGTGATGCAACCACTGTAGGCCGTCGCCCCGCGACCGGGATGCTGATCATGCACAGAGTCCGCGTACTCCCCCACCCCGACGAAGGAGACCCGCATGCACACGCCCCGCTTCACCACCCGCACGGCCGGCCCGGACGACCTCGCGATCGTCCTGGAACTCAGCCTCGAGGCGTTCGTCGATGAGGCGGTCCTCGCCTGGGCCATGCCGGACCCCGCAGACCGCGAGGCGCACATGCGCAAGTCATTCAGTGCGTCACTCGCGGCGGCCATCGGGATCGGAGCGGTGCTCCTCGCGTTCGACCGCGACGGAACGGCCGTGGCCGTGTCGATCTGGGTTCCCCGCGACGGGGCCGGCCAAGAAGCGGGCGCCGAAGAGGAGGCAGGGGCGGACGAATGGACGGACGATCCGGTGCAGCGGCGGTTGGCGATCGTCGAGGCCGCGACGGAGGCGCGGGTGCCGGACCAGGCGCACCTGCACCTCTCCGCGATGGCGACGCGGCCGCAGAGCCGCGGGCTGGGAGCGGGCACGGTGCTGCTCGACGCCGGACTGGATCACGCACGCTCCCGCGGCCTGCCCCTCTATCTGGAGGCGTCCGACGACGACAACCGCAGGCTCTACGCTCGGCGAGGATTCCGGGACCTCGGCGACGGGATCGTCCTGCCGGAGCAGGGCCCGGTGCTGCAGCCGATGTGGCGCGAGCACGACGGCGTGCGATGAGCCGCGCTGGCCGCGGGTGAGGCGGTGCCAGCCGCGGGTGAGGCGGTGCTGGCCGCGGCAACGGCCGCGCCGGCCGTGCTCACGCCGGGTCGTCGCCGGTCTCGCGAGGAACGATGTGCTCGAGGAGGTCGTTGACGGTCACCACTCCGGCGAGCCGGTGGCCGTCCATCACCACTGCGAGCTGCCTGCCCTCCCGCCTCATCGTGGTGAGAGCGTCGTGGAGGCGGACATCGGTGCCGAAGACCGGGCCGCCGTGGGCGAAGTCCTCGGCCGGGGCCTCGGGATCGACCAGCAGGGTGTCGCGGACGTGGACGACGACGGGTACGGAACCGTCCTCCGTCTCCACGAGGACGCGCAGGTGGCCGGTCCGCTGCACGGCCTCCTGCACGTCCCGCACAGTGGCGCCGGCCGGCACACCGGTGGGCGCGCTGCGGCCGGCCAGGATGTCGTCGAGCACCAGCGATTCGAACGACAGGGCGTGCGTCATCGGCCCGTGGATCGACCGATCGAGCGTGCCGGAGCGGGCGGACAGCTCCACCAGCTGACGGATCGTGTCCGCATCGCGACCGCCGATCGCCGCCCGCTCCACGGGTTCGACCCCGCTGGCGGCCACGAGGCGGTTGGCCATCCCGTTGACCCATACGAGCAGCGGGCGCAGGGACGCGACGAGCACTCCGGCCGGGACGCCGACGGCCTTCGCCGCGACCTCCGGATGGGCGATCGCCCACGACTTCGGCGCCATCTCCCCGACCACCAGGTGCAGGAACGTGACGAAGAGGAGGGACACGACGAAGGAGCTCACGTCCGCGATGCCCAGCGGCAGACCGATGGCCTCCAGCGCCGGGGTGAGCATGGCGTCGACCGCCGGCTTCGTCACCGCACCCAGTGCGAACGTGCAGGCGGTGATCCCGAACTGCGCGGCGGCGAGCATCATCGTCAGCTCGTTCATCCCGCGCAGCGCGGCCCGTGCCGTCCGGCTGGTCGCCGCGTCCTCCTCGAGACGGTGACGGCGGGCGCCCAGCAGGGCGAACTCGATGACGACGAAGAACGCGCTCAGCACGATGAGGCCGATGGTGGCGACCGCCACGATCCACGGGTTGGTCATCGGTCGTCACCCCCGTCCTCGTGCAGCTCCACGACCGTCTCCGACGGGACATGACTCTCGAGTCGGGCGACTTCGACGGTGAGGAACCGCCGCGGGGGCTCGTCCTCCGCCAGCTCGGCCCCTTCGGGGTCGAGGTCGACACGGACCGAGTCCCCCGGCTCCGGAAGGTCGCCCAGCTCAGCGATGACCAGTCCGGCGACCGTCTCATAGTCCCCGCGCGGAAGGCTGTGTCCGATGGCGCGCTCGACTTCATCCACGTGCACGTCGCCGGCCACGTTCCACACACCGTCCTCGACGTGCTCGATCAGAGGCGTCGGTTCATCGTCGTGCTCGTCGGTCAGTTCGCCGGCGACCTCCTCGGCGAGGTCCTCGGCGGTGAGGATGCCGTCGAAGGATCCGTGCTCGTCGACCACGCAGACCAGTTCCTCGCCGATCGTGCGCAGTCGTTCCAGTGCGGTCGGCAGCGGCATGAGGCCGGGGAGCACCGTGACGTCCCGCATGAGGTCCGCAGCGGTGCGCGAGGAGTCGGCGGCCAACGGGAGGACGTCGATGAGGTGGATGAGGCCCACCAGCTGCTCCTCCTGGACCACGGGGTACCGGGTGTGGGCTCCTGCCATGCGGCGGCGGACCTCGGCGACAGGGGTGTCCGCCTGGACGACGTCCACGCGATTGCGCGGGATCATGGCGTGCTCGACGGTCCGGTGCGGGAAGTCGAGGATGCGGTCGAGGATGAGTGACATGTCCGCCGACAGATCGCCGCTGGACCGGGAGTCGCTCACGATGTGCTCCAGGTCCTGGGCGGTCGCGCTCTGGTCGATGTCCTCGATGGGCTCGATCCGCAGCAGTCTCAGCAGTAGGTTCGACGACCGGTCGAAGAAGGTGACGAGCCAGCCGAACAGGATCAGGTAGACGCGGGTGGGAGCGGCGAGGGCCTTGGCGAGGGGTTCCGGGTTCGCGATCGCGAGGTTCTTCGGATACAGCTCGCCGAAGAGCATCTGCACGATCGTCGACAGACCCAGTGCCAGCACGGTGCCGACGGAGATGCTGACCGCCGGGGGGATGCCGATGCCGTCGAAGAGCGCACCGAGCGCTTCGCCCACGAGCGGCTCTGCGACATAGCCGACGAGCAGGCCGGTCACCGTGATCCCGAGCTGCGCGCCGGACAGCATGAACGACGTGCGCTCCGTGATCCGCAGGGCGCTGCGCGCAGCGGAGTCGCCGGCATCCGCACTGGCCCGCAGCCGTACACGGTCCACCGACATGTAGGCGAACTCCTGGGCGACGAAGAAGCCGTTGGCCGCGATGATGGCGAGGATGACCAGGATCCCCACCAGCAGGAGGAGCAGGGCGGTCAGCACGAGTGCCGCTCACCTGCTCGAGATGGGGGTTCGTCGCTCACTGCGATGCGCTGTCCTTCCGCGGTCGTCGACCCTTTTGAGGCAAGTACGTTGTGAGGCAAGTATACGAGGACCGTCGTGCCCACCAGTAGGCGCCGCCTTCGTCACTTCACCTCCATGCGCACTCCTCACAGTCGACGGCGCGACTGCACAGCGTAGTTCCGACCCACCGTCATCTGGTGCGCGGCGGTGAGGAGTGTCGCCAGTACCAGGATGCCCAGGCCGCTCACGAGTGCGGCTCGCAGCCCGAACAGCGCCAGCAGGCCGCTCACACCCATGACTCCCAGCGCATTCGCGGTGCGCAGATGCGCGAACAGCTCTGCGCGCCTGTCCGCAGGCGCCAGGCGGTCCACTGCGAGTGAGTAGAACGTGCCCAGCATCGGCAGGAAGATGCCCACGACGAAGGCTCCTGCCAGCGTGACGCTCAGATGCGCGTCGAAGAGCGCCACACCCATTCCGGCCGAGGACGCGGCCAGGAAGCCTGCGACCCACCACACGCTGGGCGTGCGATTGCGCACGCTCACCCAGACGCCGCCCAGGACGGATCCGATGCACAGCGCCAGCGCGAAGATGAACGCCCACCCGGGATCGAGGCCGAAGGACAGTGCGAAGGCAACGGCGCCGACCTCGATCGCGGCGACAGAGGCTCCCGTCGCCAGCGAGCAGGTCAGCCAGAGGAGCACCGTCCCCGGCAGGCGCGAGGACGAACGGCGCTCTGTCTTGTCCACGCGCACGCCGTGTGCGTCCGGGATGCTCGGCATGAGGACCAGGGGGCCGATGCCGAGCACCGTGATCGCGATCATCGCCCAGACCGGCGAGACAGCACCGAGCACAGATGCGAGCACGGGCGACAGTGCGAAGGACACCTCGTTCAGGGTCGCGGCGACGCCCAGTGCCCGCGGGAGCTTGCCGGGTTCCACGATGTGATTGAGCAGGGTCCGCTGGAAGCCGTACGCGGCACCGTTGACCAGCCCTGCTGCGACGACGGCCACCATGAGGCTCGCGAAGGGAGCGGACACTGCCGCCAGCACCGTGACGAGGGCGAGCGCGAGCGTCCGCACTGCGATGAGAGCGCGCAGGTAGTGCACCGCGTTGAAGCGGGCGCCCAGGCGTGAGACCGGCACGGAGCCGATCACCTGCGCGGCGGTCATCGCGAAGACCAGGCCGGCTCCGGCCTCGGCGGAACCCGTCAGGGGCAGCGCGATGAGGGCGAACGCGATCGGGGCGGCCGCCTGCGGCACTCCGAACGATCCGTATCCGATCTGCCAGCGGAGCACATGCCAGCGCGAGTGCGTGGCACGTCCGCGCGGCGGCGGTCCGCTCGGCGGCGTCACGGCGGCATCGTCCCCCTGCCCCGGACCTTCACCTGCTGCGCTCACAGCGGATAGTCCATCACGTTTCCCGCTCATGGGTCCGGAAGCCGAAGTTGAGATCATCTTCAAATCCGACGGATTTCACAGTAGTGTGATGCCATCGGTCGGCGCACGTCCGGGTCTGTGACGCGACACCGCAAGGAAGCGGTGGAGGGGCAGGCGAGGACGACGACGCCTTGGGAACTCAAAGAGGAGTGAACATGACATCGGCCCGGAAACATCGACTCTCCGCAGCCGTCGCGGTCGCGGCCACGACGAGTCTGCTGATCAGCGGATGCGCGGGAGGCGCAGGCTCCGCAGACGAGGGAGGCTCTGGCGAAGGATACGAGTTCGGAGCGCCGCAGGAGGAGGTCGATGCGGCGATCGCGGACCTCGACCCCGTGGAGATCACCTATCAGGCGGGCGCGCAGTCTCCCAACTCCGTCTCCGCGATGAACGGCAATCAGTTCAAGGAGTACGTCGAGGAGCGATCCGGCGGGAAGGTCACGGTCGACGTGGTGTGGGGCCAGGCGATCGCCGGCTACGCGGAGATCGTCGATGCGCTGGGAGACGGTCGGATCGACGTATCCTATGCCCTGCCGATCTATGAGCCCGCGAAGTTCCCGGAATTCGATGCGCTCACGACGGCGACCGCGGGTATGCCGAATTCGCCGGTGCTCGGCGAGATGATCGGCAACGCCGCGGTCATGGACAATGCGTGGAACTCGGAGGAGCTGCTCGGCACCTACGAGGAGCTCGGCCTGACACCACTCACACCCATGATCAGCACGGGCTCGTACGTCTCTGTGTGCGGCGACGACGGGACCACGCTGGACGACTACCAGGGTCGCCAGATCCGCGTGGCGAGTGTGGCGCACGAAGCCCAGGTGCAGGAGCTGGGCGGCTCGCCCGTCTCCATGGAGTACGTCGAGGTCTTCGAGGCACTGCAGCGCGGAACTGTCGACTGCACGTTCGCCCAGATGCTGCCGTCCGAGGAGACGGGGCTCCTCGAGGTGGCGAAGAACGTCTCGTACACCACTGCGGAGAACAGCCTCTCGGGTCGATCCGCCGGGGCGAACCTCGCCGGAGTGGGCTACCAGAACCTGCCGCTGGCGTATCAGCAGATCATCTTCGATTCGCAGATGTCAGGCTTCGCTGCGAGCAACGAGGTCATCTCGGAGGGCACTTCACGAGGCGTCCAGCAGCTGCTCGACGCCGGCGGTGAGATCACTCAGATGGAGGAGGAGACGGACGAGCGCATCGGACAGACGAATGATGAACTGCTCGCCGAGATCGAGGACAGCGGCGTCATCGGATCCGACGTGACGGGTCGGACGGACGAGGCGATCGATAAGTGGACTCAGGTCGCTGAGGAGCTCGGGATCACCGAGGAGGGCGACTTCGAGAACATGCCGGAGTGGTTCAACGCGGACGACTACGACTACGACGCATTCGCTGAAAGGGTGTTCGAGGAGACGGCTCTGCCGCACCGACCGAGCTGAGGCTCCCGGACAATCTCCGCCTGCAGACCACTGCGCCCCCGACTGCCGGGGGCGCACTGGTCTGTGGTCGCCTGGTCTGTGGCCGCCGGTGGATCGACGACTATTGAGGAATGAGCGTGACAGCAATCCAGGACCGCCGGCTCACAGTGGGCGCGATGTCTGCCGCCTCAGCAGTGGTGCTTCTCAGCGCCTGTGCAGGAGGCGCTGGCACGACCGCCGGCGAAGGAGGCGGCGGCGGAAGCGGCTTCGCATACGGATCCTCGCAGGAGGAGGTCGATGCAGTCCTCGCGGACCTCGATCCCGTGGAGATCACCTTCCAGGCGGGCGCGATGTCACCTGAGGCCATGTCCGCTCCGAACGGCCACCGCTTCCATGAGTACGTCGAGGAGCGCTCCGGCGGGAAGATCTCCGTCGACGTGGTCTGGGGCCAGTCCATCGCCGGCTACGGAGAGATCGACGACGCGCTGGCGGACGGACGCATCGACGTCTCCTACGCCCTGCCCATCTACCAGCCCGCCGAACACCCGGAGTTCAACGCACTCGCGACCGCCACTGCCGGGATGCCCAACTCCCCCGTGCTCGGCGAGATGATCGGCAATGCAGCCCTCGTCGACATGGCCTGGAACTCCGATGAGCTGCTCGCCACCTACGAAGAGCAGGGTCTCACGCCGCTGACCCCGATGATCAGCACGGGGACGTATCTGTCCGCATGCGGGGAGGAGGGGACCGCGCTGGAGGACTATGACGGTCGACAGATCCGCGTGGCGAGCGTCGCTCACGAGCAGCAGGTGCAGGAGCTGGGCGGCTCGCCGGTCTCCCTGGAGTACGTCGAGGTCTTCGAAGCGCTGCAGCGCGGGACCGTCGACTGCACGATCACCCAGCTGCCGACAGCGGAGGAGACGGGCCTGCTCGACGTCGCCACGCATGTGGCGTACACGACCGAGGAGAACAGCTTCTCCGGACGACCGGCCGGAGCGAACCTCGCGGGAGTCGGCTACCAGAACCTCCCTCTGGCCTACCAGCAGATCGTCTTCGACTCCCAGACGGGCGGCTTCGCCTCGAGCAACGAGGTCATCGCGCAAGGCAGCGCCCGGGCCATCGAACAGCTCATGGACGCCGGCGGCGAGATCGGGCCGATGGACGAGGATGCCGATGAGCGCATCGGTGCGACCAACGACGAACTGCTGACCGACGTCGAGGAGTCTGGACTCATCGGGTCGGACGTTCAGGGTCGTACTGCGGAGGCGGTGGACAAGTGGCGGCAGGTCGCCGAAGAGCTCGGGTACACCGAGGAGGGCGGCTTCGAGGACATGCACGAGTGGTTCGATGCGGACGACTACGACTTCGAACCGTTCGCTGAAAGACTGTTCGAAGAGGTCGCGGTGCCGCACCGGCCCAGATGAACAGCGCGCCTGGCAACGACAGACGCTGGGGCTCCTCGATCAGCTGTCGGTCGGGGACGCGTCCTCATACTGCAGCACGGCGCTGGCCATCATCACGCCGACCATGACGGGGCTGCGCACAGCGAGCGGGACCACTGGTTCATCGCTGACGAACTCGACAAGACCGGCCGTCTCCAGGCGGCGCAGTTCGTGCTGTGCTCTGAGGTGGAATATCTGCGACAGGCCGTCAGTGGGGGCTCGCACGGCGTCAGAGTCCGGCACGACTGCTTCCATGATCCGTGCGATCGTCTGTGCCACGGCAGGACGAATCATCGGCCCCACCGTGGTGAAAAGGGGATTGGTGACGATCTCGGAGACGTAAACAGAGATGAGCTCGTCAGCCGTGTCCAGCGAGAGTGCCGCCGCGGAAGTGAGCGAATCGGCGCGGGGGCCGGGACGAACCCTGGTGGACGTCAGCTCGATCACACCGGCCTCGTGTAGGCCGGTCCACCACGCCATCAGCTCAGGCAGCTCCTTGGCGGACTGCACATACACCCGCTGCCGTTCATACACCGGGCGACCCAGATCTTCAGTCAAAGTATCCCAGTCGGGGTGCACCGGCCGTGTGGCGGCCCCTTCGGCGGAGACGCCGATCATGGCCGCGACCGTTGCAATGTCGCGGCGACGGGGTACACCGGCCTGAGTGATCGCCTGTGAAGTCCCGATCCAGTCGAGCAGCGTCCGGGTGGCGGAGATCAGGCGCAGCTCCGCCACCAGGGGGCGGCGCTGTTCGTCGTCAAGGGCTTCTGCTGTGTGAACCGCGTCAAGCACCGCAGCCGAGGCGGCGCCGTACCCTTCTGCAGATTCGGTGAACACATCATGGGCGTCCTCCCACCCTTCGCGGTCATGGTCGTTGTCCATCCGAAAGTGAACATAGTCATGCAGCACTTCAGACGCCCACTCGGCCTGATGGCGGGGATAGATCTCGTCGATCATGTCCCACAAGGCATCGAACTCGTCGGGTGCATGCGGATCGATGCCCTCGATCGTCGCCTGCTCGACGATCGCTTCCAAGGCGGTGATCTTGGCTTCGGTGGTTCCCGCCGTGGTGTCCGGGTCGTTCTCGAGCCAGGAGCGGAACTCTGTGACGAAGTTCTGCGACGAGACCGCAGCGGCTGCCGCCGGACCGAACGCACTTCCCGGTGCTGCGGGCCTGTGACTCGACTGCGCTGCTCCAGGGAGGTACCGATCCGCCAGCTGCGTGTAGGCAGTCTGCTCGTGCTCAGCGAGTGCGATCACAGAGCCTGCGACCAGAAGTGCGCCGCCATGTGCCAGTGCCAGGCCGCCGTGGTTGCGCATCAGGCTGTCCAGCGATGCATAGGCGCGGCCCTTGCGTGCCAGAGCCAGAAGATCCGGGGCGGCCGAACGACCCCGTCCCAACTCTTGAGGCACGCTCAGTCTCGCCAATTGTGCCCGGGTGGGCTCCTGGGAGTGCCACGAATCCAGCAGATCCATGCTGGTGCCGATCAGCTGTGCGGCGCTGGGTCGGCGGGAGGTTGCATCTGGCGCTATGGTGTCGAGGATCCGCGCGGCACGGGCCGCATTCTTCTGCTCCAGGGCATCGCTGACGTCTCGCAGAGTCGCCAGTGTCCGGGACCGCTGCTCACCCACGGCGGTGAACAGCTCCATGTTGTGCCGCTCAGTGGCGTAGTCCAGGGCCGCGTTGAGCCGGTTGAGGTCGAGCTCAGAATCAGGGTCGTTGAGATCGATACCTTCTTCAGCCAGCAGCGGAGCAAGTTCGTTCAGCATCTCGTCAGCCAGACCGGGCCGATGCACCACGCCGGCCTTCTGCATGGCGGCCTTGACTTCCGGATCCTCGAAGGGTGATTCTGCGTCAGTCACAGACGGAGATTACCAGCGCCGTACTCCATCTTCCGAGAACGAGGCCGAATGTCGGTGCCAGCCAGCGGCCCCATCGCCCGCAGAGTTCCCGGAGAAGCCTGCTCTCGCTGCCGATTCTCCCGCAGTCACGTGTCCGTCCACTTCCCGAACGCCTGTTCCGCCTCGTCTCCGAACGGGACGAAGACGACGGTCTCGACAGTCTCTGCAACCTCGGCGGCGGTGTCCTGCACCGTCTGGACGGCGATGCGAGCGGCGTCGTCCATCGGCCAGCCGTAGATCCCGGCGGAGATCGCGGGGAACGCGACGCTGTGAGCGCCCGCCTCCGCAGCGACCCGCAGGCTCTCGCGGTAGCAGGAGGCGAGGGTCTCCGACCGGTCCTCGGTCTTCGCGTAGACGGGACCCACGGTGTGGATCACCCAGCGGGCGGACAGCTTCCCCGCTGTGGTGGCGACGGCCTGCCCGGCGGAGAGCCCGTCCGGAAGCGTGGTCTCGCGGAGTCTGCGGCACTCCTCGAGGATGGCGGGGCCTCCGGCGCGGTGGATCGCACCGTCCACTCCCCCGCCTCCCCGCAGGCCGGAGTTCGCGGCGTTCACGATCGCGTCGGTTGCTTCCTGCGTGATGTCGCCGGGCCGGATCACGATGTCCATGGCGGCGCTCCTTCGCTGATCGGGCCGTTCTGGTCTGGCTGTGCTGGCCCGGCTGTGCTGGTCTGCGTGTTCTGGCTGACCTGGTCGGTGACCCCACAGTAGTCCGGGTCACCCAGCGCGTGTCTAGGATGGCGGGCATGACGCTTGCGGCCGCCCCCACACGGATCGACGACACGGCGCTCATCTTCGAAGGGGGCGGCATGCGCGCCTCTGTCACCAGCGGCATGGTCGTCACCCTCCTGGAGGCCGGCCTGTCCTTCGACTGGGTGGCCGGGGTCAGCGCGGGGGCGACGAACACCGCGAACTACCTCTCCCGCGATGCCCGCCGTGCTCGTCGCTCGTTCGTCGAGTTCTCCGCTGACGAGCAGTTCGGCGACCTGCGCACCTTCGCCCGCGGCCAGGGCCTCTTCAACGCCGAGTACATCTACCAGGGCTCCGGCGGCCCCGACCAGGCGCTGCCCTATGACTGGGAGTCGTTCCTGTCGAACCCCGGCGACCTGCGCGTCATCGCGTTCGACGCGGAATCCGGTGAGGACGTCGTGTGGTCGAAGTCGGACATGCCGCACATGGACGACCTCATGGTCCGAGTGCGCGCGTCGTCGACGATGCCCATCCTCATGCCGCCCGTCCACCTGGATGGACACGTCTACGTCGACGGCGCGATGGGCGCAGACGGTGGGATCGCGCTGAGCCAGGCGCAGAGTGAGGGGTTCGAGAAATTCGTCGTCGTCCTCACCCAGGAGCGCGGGTATGCGAAGGAGCCGCAGCGCTTCCCCGCGTTCTATCGGAGCTGGTTCCGCCGCTACCCCGCGCTGGCTGACGCCCTGCTGACCCGGTGGAAGCGCTACAACGAGACACGGGAGCGCGTCTTCGAACTGGAGCGCGAGGGGAAGGCGTACGTGTTCGCCCCTGAGCGGATGCCGGTGGACAACGGTACCCGGGACCTCTCGCGACTGGCTGCCGCGCATCGCATGGGGCTGTCCCAGTCGCGGCGTGAGATGCCGGCGATCCGGGAGTTCGTGGGGGCGCGGTGAACAGCATGCGAACTTCTCGTTCCTCACCGCTGAGTGACCGGTGAGCGCTTCGACATCATTCGGTGGAGACCGCCAGTTCGCCATTGACCCAGGTCACAGCGCTCCTTCTAGCGTGGCTGGTGAGGGCACCCGCTCTCATCACCGCTGAAGAAAGGCTCACCATGAAACTGCGCCAGGCGATCAGCACTCCGCTGGCCACGACTGCACTCATCGTCACCGCTGCGGTGGGAGGCTCGGTGTCCGCAGCCGCTGCGGACACCGGCAGCGCCCCCAGCGGCGCATCGGCGTCAGCCGTCCAGCCCGCAGCGTCTGCACAGTTCGACAACACCAGCGACTTCCTCAACCACTACGCGGGGCAGACCCTCGCGAACAGCAACGGCAGCTACCCCGGCCAGTGCGTCAGCGCGATCTCCATCCTCCTCGAAGAGGTCTACGGCGTCGACCACGGCGCCTGGGGCAACGCGATCGATTACCAGGCGGGCGGTTCCGGCGGCCAGCAGATGGCGGCCAACGGCTTCTCCTGGGGCACCGACACGAACTTCAAGAACGGCGACATCGTCGTGTGGGGCAACGGCGCGAACACGTCGGCGTACGGCCACATCGGCATCTACTGGGACGGCCAGATCTGGCACCAGAACTGGAACGGCGACCAGTCGCTCCACGCCATCGACTTCAACAACGACATCGACGCCTACCTCGGCTACTGGCGAGGCTGAGGCACCGGCACGCTCTCGCACAGCCGAGGCCCCACGCTCGTCCGGCGGATCGTGGGGCCTCGGTCTGCGTCGGGCTCGCCGTACTGTGATCAGCCGTTCCGAACCTGGTCCAGTACCGGCATCAAGTAGGTCTTGAACTTCTCCGGGTTCTCCGACATCGGGAAGTGACCCACCTCTTCCATCAGCGTATAGGTCGACCCAGCCACTTCGCGGTGGAGTGCCTGGCACTTCTCGGGGGTGGCCGACCAGTCGTAGGTGCCGCTGAGGACATGCAGCGCTACTTTGCTGGTGTCGATGTTCTTCGCTGTCTCAGTGGTGTCGTAGTCGATGCCGTAGTAGTACAGATCGCCGTGGAACACCGGCGGCGCCCCCTGGCTGTACATCCAGATGGTCTCGTTCTTCCGAGCCTCGGGACTCTGCGGCGCCATCATCGTGTACATCAGGCTCGGTTTCGAATCGTTGCTGAGACGCGGGTGGTTCCACCAGGGCATGATGTCCTGGATGTCGTGACTCTCCAGCGCGCCTTCCAGCGCGATGCACGCGCGGAACTCGTCGGGGTGGTTGAGCGCGAGGTCGGCGGCCAGGTGGCCTCCCATCGAGCAGCCCATGAAGACCGGGTCCTGCAGGTCGAGCGCTTCGACGAACTTCAGCACGAACTCCTTAAAGAAAGCCGCGCGCAGCTTGTACTCGACTTTCCACCACTCGACGCCCTCCGGTGGCAATGACTTGCCGTGATAGGGCAGGTCGTAGACGATGACGCGGTAGTTCTCCGTGACGTCGGGGTCATTGAGGAGGTGGCGGTACTGCCGTCCGTCGCTTCCGGCAGTGTGCTGACAGACAAGGGGAATCCCTGTGCCGTTCTCCTCGAAGTAGACGCGGTACTCCGTCCCGTCCACCTCGATGAAAACGTACTTTCCTGTGATGTCGCTGATCGAGCTCATTGTGATCTCCTCACTCGATGCCGCGCAGCATCTGCTGAAGCCTGCGCAGGGCCATGTGGAATCCGAAGAACTGCTCCAAGTCACCGTCGACCGTGAACCCATGGTGCAGCCAAGCGGAGTAGATGTCCTGGTAGAACGGGGCCGGCTCACGAACAAGCAACCTGTCCCACTCCTCCTTCGACGCCGCGATGGTGAAATCAGCTGCGGTGAAAATCGTGGGATCCACTTCGATTCGATCCACTGCGCCTTCGTGCATCTGGATCACGACGGTGTCGTTACCGCGAACGACTTTGAACCGCCCTTCCCACTTTCGTGCTTTGAGCGTGAACTCCGGATCGGCGTTGAGCCTTTCGAGTGCAGCTTCGGCGGTTCCGCCGAGCTCTTGTAGTGCATTCATCGGTGCCTCCTGTGCCATCGTGAATGTCACCGCGTCGACGTCGGTTGTCGACGGCGGGTGTGTGCCACGCTAGAGAGTTGCCGTCTGTGGAAGTATCCGTTCTCTGCAGAGGTGTATCCGATTCGTGCAATGCCGTCGATCAGGTTCGATTGCTAGCGTCGTTCGCAAAGCTCTGCGGACGCTCTGGCGTCCCAAGTTCGCCGATGGGGGTAACATGGAGAAGCTTCGTAACTTCCGAGTCCTCGCGACTGACGATCTCGATGAGGCCCGCGCGGCCGTGTCATCAACGTATCTCGACCACCATCTGACGCAGCTGAGCAGCAGCGGCCTGCACTTCTCTCTGAATGCCTCCGAGTCATACGACGTGACTGTCGGGTACCTGACCTATGCGAGTGAGGTCAATCTGCAGATGCCGCCGAGCGGGGAGTTCTATCACGTCAACCTCACCACCGGTGGAAGGACCGACGCATGGCGCGATGACCGGCAGCGGTGGCAGACGTCCGACGGTGATTCCGGAGTCGTCCTGCTGCCCGAACAACTGTCGCGCGTGACCTGGTCACACGATGCCGAGCAAGTGATCTTCCGCTTCTCTCGGCGGCGACTCGAGGGCTACCTCGGTCGGCTCATCGGCAGAGAGGTCACGCAGCCCATCCAGTTCGATCTCGGGCTGGGTCTCCGCACACAGGTCGGGGCGGGCCTCTACGCGACAGCCCTACAGATGGTCGACGAGTTCGATCGTCTTCAGTCCGTTCCCGGATTCGCCCAGATGGTCCGCCCCATGGAAGAACTGGTCATGACCCAGCTCATCTACGCTGCTCGGCACGATTACAGCGCAGAACTCAGAGCAGCAGACTCGACAGCCTCGGTTGGACCCCGCGGCCTCGGCAGCAGAGTCGATCGACGACTGCAAACCGTGCAGGAGTTCATCGACGCGAACCTCGGTGACCACATGAGCCTGGAGGGGATCGCCTCGGTCGGCGGAGTCAGCATACGGAGTCTTCACGCACTGTTCCGTTCGGAGCTGGGAACCACACCGCGTCGATACATTCTCGATCGACGCCTCAACGTCGTCCGTAACGAACTCGAGACGTCTTCTAGCGCCGAGACGGTGAGTTCGATCTGCACCCGGTGGGGGTTCACGCACTTGGGACGCTTCGCATCCGCATACAGGAGACGCTTTGGGGAACCACCCAGTTCAACGCTGCGCCGAAACCCTCAGATAGCATAAGAAATCTGTCTCAGGCTCGGCCGCACCGACGCTCGCGAAGCAGGCAGAACAATGGTCTGCGGCGGACGGCGACTTCCTTCTTGCGCTTCGCTTTGCGCTGATTCAGCACTTGCAGCAGCTCATCCGCCTTCTGAAGCAGACGGTACTCACCCTCAAGGGTGTATTCGATCTGACGTCCGTCAGACATCGTAAATGTCTTCACCTTACAGGCGACCGAATCGGGATTGCGCGCTGACTTTCCGTGGTGCGTAGCGGAGGTAGTCATCAATCCATCTCGTTTTCATACGTAAGACAGTACCGAAAGAATTTGAGAGACCGTCTCGACTCACGGCCAGCGCTATCAGACCCACGTGTGGCGCGGAGGCCTTCCCCGGGACGCTACGGGGCCTTCGTCTGCTCCTGAACCGATCCCCGCAACCGACGCGCGAACCAGATCGCGAACAGCGTCGTCGCCGGCATCGTCACCGTGAGGCCCACGATGCCCGCAAGCAGCTGCACGATCGTGTGCGCGACGGTCTCCGACTGCAGCAGCGCCCACACCGGCATCCCGTAGGACTTCGCTGCGACGAACGCCGCGAGGCTCGCACCGACGACGGAGAAGCTCACGGTGTAGATCGCACTCGCCGCATGGTCCTGCCCCACATCCAGCGCCCGCTTCATGAGTGAGGGCTGGCGTTTGCGGAGGCTGCGCCGTGTCGCCGGCTCACCACTCGGGTGAGGGTCGTATGTCGCGTCGCCTCCGCGGCTGTGTCCGTGGTCGTGGCCGCCTTCACCCTGGAATCCCAGGAGTGAGAAGACGACTGACGCCTGAGCCACGGTGATGTCGTTGAGGATGCCGATCAGGGCGATGAGCAGAGCGGCGAGCGCCAGGACGGAGATGTCGATGTCCCCGGTGACGAACACTGCGGCGGACGTCGTCTCCGTGATCCCGGTGAGCCGTGCGACGGAGGAGAAGATCCAGCCGGCGAGCATCGCCGCACCTACACCGGCGACCGTGCCCGCCCACGCCGCCAGAGTCTTCGCCCCGAATCCGTGGGTGAAGTGCAGGACGACGGTGACCACCAGCACTGCGGTCAGAGCGGAGTAGATGAGCGGATTCCCGCCCTCGTGCACACCTGTGACGAGGAACAGCCAGATGAAGAGTGCGGAGACCAGCAGGGACACGAAGGCCCGCAGTCCCTTGCCTCCCACGCTCAGAGCGACGAGCGCCAGGGTGATGGCCGCGAAGATCGCCAGGGAGGTTCCGCGCTCCACCGAATGGAAGGAATGCAGCACTTCACCCTGGACGGGCGTGGCGGTCTGGATGACGACGCGGTCGCCGTCCTCCAGACCTGCGACCCAGCCTTCACGGGTGATGCCGATCTCCTGGGTCGCGCGGTCGTCCAGGTGTGCGGTCGCCTGACCGCAGTGGGAGTCCGCATCGATCCAGTCGGCGGCGCAGTCAGCCAGTTCGACGTCGCTGAGCTCTGCTCGCGAGTAGTCCAGCGTCGTCCCGTTCGGCAGTGCCGCCGGCTGCTGCGACGGCCACAGTGCCAGCACGATCGGCAGTGCGAAGACGAGCACGCAGCCGACGACGATCAGGGAGACGAAGGTCTCCCGTGAGAATCCGGAGAAGCGAAGAGCTGGCAGGCGCATGCCCCCAGTGTTCCCTATGAGCCCGCTTCAGGTGGAGTGTGCACGCAACTGGAGGACGCCCTCGCGCTGCGAGGGCGTCCTCCAGGGGTCAGTCGACTTCAGAATTCCAGGACGATCCGTCCCCGGACGCCGCCTGCTTCGAGCCGGCGGTGAGCCTCCGGCGCCTGATCCATCGGCAGGGCGTCTGCCACGCGCAGGGTGACGACGCCGTCCTCCGCCTGCTGCCGCAGCGTGTCGAGCGCCTCCGGGTTCTTCGCGTACTTGCTCACGACGATCGACCAGAACTTCACCCCACGATCGCGCTCGCCCTTGTCGCCACGGATCGTCACGATCGTCGCGCCGTCCTTCGCAGCGGGCACGATCTCATCCAGCTGCACGGATCCGTCGATCATGCCGTCGACGCCGTCGGGGTACCTCTCCCGCACTGCGGCTGCGAATCCTTCTCCGCGGGGCAGGACGACGTCGGCGCCCAGGGAGGCGACCAGCTCTTGATCCGCTTCCGAGGCATCTGCGATGACCGTGTGGCCGTCCGCCTTCGCCAACTGCACCGAATAACCGCCGAACGCGCCGGCCGCACCCGTAACTGCGATCGTCGACCCTGCGGGCAGGTTGAGCTTGTCGAGTGCCAGGCGGGCGGTGAGTCCGTTCATCGGGAGAGTCGAGGCTTCGATGAGCGAGGCACCGTCGGGGATGCGGGCGACGGACTCCACCGGCACCGCGACCTTCTCTGCGTAGGCGCCGTGGGATCCGTTCGGCACGACGATCGCCATGACCGCATCGGCGATCTCCAGATCCGTATCCGTGTCCGGACCGATCGCTTCGATCATGCCCGCAGCATCCATGCCGACGACGTAGGGCGGCTGCGCACCTGCGGCATCGCGCATGCCGACCCTGCGCATCGTGTCCGTGGGACTCACCGCTGCAGCGCGCACGCGGATGACCACCTCGCCGGGGCCCGGCACCGGATCGGGAAGCTCCATCACTTCGAGGACGTCGGGACCACCGGGCTCTGTGTATGCGATTGCCTTCATGTGTCGCACAACACTCGATCCGAGGCTCTATTCCCGCCGTCCGCCATCCGGACCTGCGTCCTCTCCCGGTCGCACGGACGCCTGCTCCGCGGCCTTCTGCCTCTGCCGGAACCGCTGGGCCTGCCGTCGACCATGCGTGAGCTCGTTGATCGAGTCCGTGTCATCGAAGTTGGAGCCGAGCGCCCCGGCGACGGTACCCATCGAGGCGCTCAGCCACGCGATGTCGACGTAGTTCCACACTGACACCTCGACGCCGATCGTCGTGGCCATGAATCCCGTCTCTATGACGACGAGTGAGCCGACGAGGATACCGACGAAGAGCACAGCGTAGAGCAGTCCCACCGTGACCAGCAGAGTCACCACCGTCGAGGCGTTGTACAGCGCCGTCTCCGCCGGAGAGCCCACCTGACGGGGTCGCTCCCACAGTCGGTTCCCGACCAGAAGCCACAGCACCATCGTCACGATCACCGACACCGTGATGAGTCCCAGTCGCACTGGGGACAGCGCATAGGCCATCTCCCAGATCGATGAGTAGAAGATGCCGAAGGCCCCCGTCGCCGCGGCCGCTGCCAGGACACCCGACATCTTGGTCACCGCCGCGAGGGGCTCGTTGGTCCGCACCATCCCCAGCACCAGGCGCAGACGGCCGGGCCGCCACCAGGGCGAGGCGATGTACACGGACCGGCCCGTCTCCGAATCCTGCTCGTGCACTACGCCGTAATCAATGCGGCGATCCCCGCTGCCCGGCGCCTCCTCCGCGACAAGCGCATCGAGCGAATCGAACATCGCGGCGCGGAGGTTCTTCACCACGTTCGACCATCCGAGAGCAGGCAGGGAGATGATCGCGGCGCCTTCGGCGAAATGCAGGCCGACCATCTTGACCCGCCCGCCAGCGCTGCGTGGGATTTCGGTGACGATGACCATGAAGTCCGCCTCATCGCGCCGCGCCCACTCCCTCACCGTCTCCATGTCCAGTGTGCCGTCGTCGCGCAGGGGGATCCGACGGTTCTTGTGATGCAGGACGAGGTCTGCCTCGGTCTCGTCCTGCTGTCTCGCAGCGAGCACCTTCTCCACCGCCTTCATCGGCAGTCCGGGGTCAGCGAAGATATCGACATGAAATTCGCGGTCCATTCGACTCACGGTACGGGGTTCATCCGACTCCGCACAGGGGACGCACGTGCAGTCTGGGAGGGCTTCGCTTCACAGGTGCAGCCGTTTGCCCAGTTCGTGGCGGACCTCCGTGCCGCGGGCGAACTGCAGGAATGACAGCGCCACCAGGCTCAGCACGCCGCAGACGACCGATGGCAGCGGGTCCTCCACCCACCCGAAGCCCAGGAAGCCGATGGGTGCCAGCCCCAGCAGCACCGCCAGCCCTGTGTAGACGATGTGCTCTCCCACCTCGATGCGCATCACCCGCACCGTGATGATGAGGGCCACGATCGAACAGGCGCAGAGACTGGGCACCGCATACGTGAGCGACCAGCCGTGCCAGCCGGTGAGGTAGTCCCAGTACGTCACCGACAGGCCCACCAGCACGACCAGGTACACGGTGCCCTTCGCGACGTTGCGCCGCTTGCGCACCGCCATGATCACGACCAGCCACATCGCCGCCACTCCCAGCCACAGCGAGCGCAGCACGCCGATGCCGTCGCTGTCGCGGTTGAACAGCAGCTGCGCGGCGAACGACAGGACGACCACCGCGAGCGAACTCAGGAACAGCGTCCGCAGCACCCGCCGGCGGGAGAAGTCCAGGGGGATCACGGGGAACGGCTCGCCGCACCCCTCGCCCTCCAGCCGAGCACGGCACAGAGGACACGCCGTCCACGTGCCCTCGACGTCGACCGCGCACTCCCCACAGCGCTTCATGAGCGGAGCTCCGCGCCGTCAGTGACCTCGGCGACCTCGTCCTCGGTCACACGGGTGGCAGCGACGGACACGTCCACGCCGCCGGCGGCGAGCATCCGTGCGAACTCCCGCACGTGGTCGGTCTCCGTGAACGGCGAGGTGAAGCTGACCGTGAGCATCCCATCGTGCGACATGGAGCAGAACTGCGGGCGGACCGCGGTCACGTGGAACATCATCCGCCGCACGCGCGATTCGGCGGGCTCCGGCAGTGCCACGCGGCCCAGGTTGGACACGGCCACCGTCAGCCCCCGGTTGTTGGCGATGTTGACCAGCCCCAGGATGACGTCCTTGAGGCCCCGGGGCAGGATCCGCAGCAGCGGCATCCGCTCGAACCGGATGAACCTGCGCAGCTTGCGCTCGAGGGCCTCCGGAGTGGCCTCCGGACCGAACTGCTCCTCCAGATTCCGGCAGATGGCGCCGAGGTCGTCGTCCCCCTGTCCGTACGTGTGCTCCACTCGGACGGTGGCGAAGAAGTTCCGCGGCGAGTTCGACGGGAAGAACTGGCGCAGGTTCACGGGGACAGAGGCCGCGATCGTCTGCGACCTGCCGAGTCCGCCGGCGGAGAGCCGGACGGCTTCGAAGAACAGACCGGTGAGGTACATGGTCATCGAGACGCCCTGAGCACGGGCGAGCGCAAGCACCTGCGTCGCCGGCATGCTCAGCTCGACCAGCCGCGGCCGGTTGTCCGGTGTCCTGGTCCCCCGCACGCGGTGCACGCCACGGACAGTCCTGCGACCCACCGCCACCGGGCGGCGACGCGGGCGGGAAGGCGCGGCGGCCTCGGCGGCGGAGCCTTCCGTCGGGGTGTCGGTCGTGGTCGTCTCGTCGGCCGTGGGAGGGCCGGACCCGGCCTCGTCGTGCGCAGGCGCGGTGCCGTCCCCCGTCGGCCTGTCGCTGCGCCGACCCCTGCGGAAGTAGTGGGCGAAGCTGTCGGACGTCAGGCCCAGCGCGTCTGCGGCGGCCTCGCTGGGGTCGGCGTGCAGGTCCGCGGCCTGGTCGGGGGCGTCAGGATGCTCGAGGAGGACGGCCTCGGGATCAGCGTCCTGCGGCTGCGCGGTCGCAGGATCGCGCAGGCGGACATAGGAGTCCAGGAGGTCGGTCAGGAACCACAGGGCGCCGGTGCCGTCGGACAGGGCGTGGAAGACCTCGAGCGATATCCGGCGTTCGTGGTGGACGACGCGGAACAGCAGACTGCGGCGGTCGACCTGGTAGAGGGCCGCGCAGGTGTGTTCGTCCTCCTGGGTGGCGACGGGGCGCAGGTCGCTGTCCTGCAGGTAGTACCAGAAGACTCCCCGGCGCATCACCGCATGGTAGAGCGGATAGCGGTCGTAGACCTCGTCGAGCGCCGCCTGCAGGAGGAGCGGATCCACTTCGTGGTCCATCTCCGCGCTGATGCGGAACACCTTGGGGTCCGCGTCGCTGCGCGCGGCGAGGAAGATGTTCGACGCGTTGTCCAGCCGCACCCAGGCGGGGCGGTTCACGGGATGCCGCCTGAACCGGGGGTGCCGCGGGTGCCGCGGGTGCCGGATGAGTTCGCGCGCACGCCCTCATCGAGGAACGCGTTGATCACCTCGTAGGCCTGGCGGAGCGATCGGGAGAAGCGGGGCAGGGTGATGAAGCCGTGCAGGGCGCCGTCGACACGGTGGATGCGGACGGTGTTGCCCGCTTCCTCGAGCGCACGGCCGTAGGCCTCGCCCTCGTCGCAGAGCAGGTCGAGTTCGGCGGTGATGAGGAGCGTGTCCGGCTGGCCGGAGAAGTCATCGGCCATGAGCGGGGCGACGCGGGGGTCCTTGCGCGCCTGCGGGTCCGGGACGTACATCTCGAGGTAGTCCTGGACCTCGTGGGTCGTGAGGCGATAGTCCTTCCCGTGATCGCGCACGGAGGCGAACGGTGAGGTCCGGGGGTCGTGGTCCCAGTGGGTGACGGGATAGAGGAGGATCTGGCGTCCGGGGGTGGAATGGCCCTCCGCGTGCAGCTGCTGGGAGACGACTGCTGCGAGGTTACCGCCCGCGGAGTCACCCACGAGCACGATGCGGTCCGGGTCCTCGACACCCACGCGGCCCGGTTCGTCCAACAGGAGCCGGGCGATGTGCAGGCAGTCCTCGAGGCCTGCGGGGAACGGGTGCTCCGGTGCCAGGCAGTAGTCGACGGAGACGACGACGCAGCCGGTGAGCTCCGCCATCGTCGCGCACGCCGGCGTGTAGCTCTCGATGTTCCCCGTCACCCAGCCGCCACCGTGGAAGAAGAGGAGGACGTCATCGCGGCTGCGTTCGACCGGGCTGAACACGCGGACCGGGATCGGGTGCTCGCCGTCGTCGACGGTGGTCTGGCGGTAGGGGACGCGGGGTCCTGAGAGTGCGGCCAGCTGTCGCTGCAGACGCCGGACCTTCTCGTAGTCCTCGCGCATGTTGACCCGCGGGGCGGCGAACAGCCCGAGCACCGCTCTGACGAACCGGTTCACGGGCGGCCTGCGGCGATCGGACTGGTCCATGGTGACAGCTTAGGCGCGGGCGGTGGGTTCAGCGCGGTCGTGACGCACGTGGCAATGCACATGGTGACGCACGTGGCGAGGGACTTGGCGACGGGCTTGGCGACGGGCGTGGCGAGGTGTCCCCGAATACACTGCGCTCATGGACAGCCCAGTCGAACCGATCGGACGGATGACGCCCTACGGAGCGGAGCACATCGCGGTGCTCGGGGTGACGGTGGTCCTCGCAGTGGTCCTCGTGATCGCGGCTCGACGCATCCGCGGGACCGTGCACGAAGACCGCCTGCTGCGAGCCGCCGGGTGGATCATGCTGACGGTGACGGTGGTGTGGACCCTGTGGGGCATGATGCCCGGCCAGTGGAACATCGACCAGTCGCTGCCCTTCCAGTTCTCCGACGCGATGCGCTTCCTCACCGCGATCGCACTGCTGACGCGAGCCGGGTGGGCGATTGCGATCTGCTGCTTCTGGGGTCTGACGCTCAACCTGCAGTCCGTCATCACGCCCGATCTGAACTACTTCGACTACCCGGTCGCGGAGTTCGCCGCCTACTGGTTCCTGCACATCGCCGCGCTCATCGTGCCGATCGTCTTCGTGTGGGGACTGGGGTACCGACCCACCTGGCGCGGGTACTGCGTCGCCTATGCGGCTGCGATCGCGTGGGCGCTGGTGGCGATCTGCGCGAATGCGCTCACGGGTGCCAACTACGCGTATCTGAGCCACGCACCGGAGGGTCCGTCGGTGCTCGACGTACTGGGGCCGTGGCCGGTCTACATCCTGTGGGAGCTGGTCATCGTCGCTGTCGTGTGGGCGCTCATGACGTGGCCGTGGGCGATGCGAGGTGCGCGGGAAGCCGGTCTGCTGCCGGACACGCTGCAGCATGCCGTCGAGGTCGACAGGTGGGCGACTGTTCGCAGACTCTCCCCTCCTCGCCCCGTGGACGCCGCGCTCGGATCGAGGGGGTCCTCCGTCCCTCCCCCGCACTCCCCAGGCGCGGTGCGCCCGCAGTGAACCGCATGCAGGACGTCTCCCACCCGGCCGGGTGTGTGGCTGACCGGCAGCGTGCTGGGTGCTGCGTACTGCGGGACGCACCTGCCGGGCGAGGGCCGACGGACGGGCTCACGGTCCGAGGGACGGTCGCACTCGCCCGTCCCTCGGACCGCAGGGGTGTCCGTCGCGGGGGTGGGAGGGGGTCGCTCGACGGGGAGTGTCTGCCCTCGCGCCCTCAGCCGGCCGCGCGGAGTCTCGCGGCCTCCCGGCGGCGCTGCTCCTGCTCGACCGGATCCGGCACCGGCAGGGACGCGATGAGCCTGCGCGTGTAGTCGTGGTCCGGACGCGTGAGCACCTGTTCTCCGGTGCCGTTCTCCAACAGCTCCCCGTGGTAGAGGACGCCGATCCGGTCCGACAGCATGTCGACGACCGCCAGATCGTGGCTGATGAAGACCGTGGCGAAGCCCAGACGATCCTGCAGCTCGCGGAACAGCTCGAGCACCTTCGCCTGCACGGAGACGTCCAGCGCCGACGTCGGCTCATCGGCGACGAGCAGCTCCGGATCCAGCGCGATGCCGCGCGCCAACGACGCACGCTGACGCTGACCGCCGGACAGCTCGTGCGGATACCGCTTCGCGTACTCGGCGGGCAGCTGGACAGCATCCAGCAGTGACAGCACTTCCCCGCGACGATCCGCATCGCTCATCGTCGGACGGTGCACCGCGAACGGCTCCTCGATGCACTGGCCGACGGTCAGCTGCGGGTTGAACGACGCGGCGGGATCCTGGAAGACGAAGCCGATCCGCCTGCGCAGCGGCTTGAACGTCTTCTCCTTCATCCCGACCATCTCGTAGCCCAGGACATTCAGCGACCCGCCCGTGGCGGTGGTGAGCCCGGCGATCGCACGACCGATCGTCGTCTTGCCGGAGCCCGATTCGCCGACCAGCCCGAACACCTCACCCTGGTGCACCGTGAAGTCGACTCCGGCCACCGCGGTGAAGTCCGGCTTGCCGATGCCTCCCGGGTAGACGATCTCCAGCCCGCGAGCCGTGACGACCGGCTCACCGAACGTGCTGCCGGCCTCGCCGGGCGCATCGGCCTCGGCAGGTCCATCGGCCCCGGCGGGCGCATCGGCCGCGGCGGGCGCATAGACCTCGCCGACGGCCGCGGCCCCGGATGCTGCAGCGGAAGTCTTCCCGGGAGCAGTGGTCTCCCCCGCCTCGGCGGTGGTCGCACCGGCGCGAGCGGCAGCCGCCGCACCCGCCCCGCCCGGACCAGAGCGGGAGTCTGCGCCCAGCCGCGGGACGGCCGCGAGCAGCGCCCGCGTGTACTCCTCCTGCGGTGAGGCGAACAGCTCCTTCACCGGTGCGGTCTCGACCAGCTCGCCGCGGAACATCACCGCGACCCGATCAGCGAGGTCCGCGACGACCCCCATGTTGTGGGTGATGAGCACGATCGCCGTGCCGCGCCGGTCACGCAGGTCGCGCAGCAGATCGAGGATCTCGGCCTGGACGGTGACGTCGAGTGCGGTCGTCGGCTCGTCGGCGACGATGACATCGGCACCCAGAGCCAGCGCCATCGCGATGACGATGCGCTGCTTCTGTCCGCCGGAGAACTGGTGCGGGTAGTAGTCGTAGCGGTCGGCGACGTTCGGGATGCCGACGTCCTCCAGCGCGCTGACGACCCGCTGACGGATCTCCTTCTTCCTGAGCTTCGGGTTGTGGGCGCGCAGACCCTCTGCGATCTGCCAGCCGACCGTGAAGACCGGATTGAGCGCGGTCGACGGCTCCTGGAACACCATGGAGACATCCGCGCCGCGCAGCTTCCGCAGCTGGGTCTTCGACGCCGCGAGCACGTTCCTGCCCTGGAGCACGACCGCGCCGTTCGTCGTCGCCGTCTCCGGAATGAGGCCCAGGACGCTGCGTGCAGTGACGGACTTGCCGGAACCGGATTCGCCGACGATCGCGAGCACCTCCCCGGGCGCGACCGCGAGTGACAGGTCCTTGACCGCGTGGACGTCGCCCGCGTCGGTGACGTCGAGGCCGTCGATGCTGAGGACGGGGTCCTGTGTCATGCCGTCTCCTCCACTGCAGACTTCTTCTTCGATCCCGCGCGCCTGCGCAGGCGCAGACGCGGATCGTTGAGGTCGTTCATCGACTCACCCACGAGCGTGATGCCCAGGACGGTGACGACGATCGCGATGCCGGGGAACACGCTGGTCCACCAGATGCCGCTCGTGACGTCGGCCAGCGACTTGTTGAGGTCGTAGCCCCATTCCGCCGCGGACGACGGCTCGATGCCGAAGCCCAGGAAGCCCAGTCCGGCGAGAGTGAGGATCGCCTCGGACGAGTTCAGCGTGAAGATCAGCGGCAGGGTGCGGGTCGCGTTGCGGAACACGTGCTTCGTGATGACGCGCGTGCGGGACGCACCCAGCACGATCGCCGATTCCACGAACGGCTCCGCCTTGAGGCGGACCGTCTCCGCGCGCACCACGCGGAAGTACTGCGGGATGAACACGACGGTGATCGAGAATGCCGCGGCGAGGATGCCGCCCCACGCACTCGACTGGCCGCCGGAGATCACGATCGCCATGACGATCGCCAGCAGCAGCGACGGGAACGCGTAGACCGCGTCCGCGATGACGACGAGGATCCGGTCCAGCCACCCGCCGATGTATCCGGAGACCAGGCCCAGGGCCACACCGAGGAAGATCGACAGCAGCACGGCGACGATGATGACGCTCACCGCGGTCTGGGCACCCCAGATGACACGGGAGAACACGTCGTATCCACCCACCGTCGTCCCCCAGATGTGGGCGGCGCTCGGTGCCTGCTGGGCGCCGAACCGACCGCCCTCCTCGTAGGACATCTGGGCGTAGCCGTAGGGGGCGATGAGCGGCGCGAAGATCGCCGCGATGAGCACCAGCGCGCAGATGACGAGACCTGCGATGAGCATCCCGCGCTGCAGGCCGACGGCCTGGCGCAGGTGGCTGATGATCGGGAGCCGCTGGAACGGGATGCGCTTGAGAATGTCCATCAGTACCTCACTCGCGGGTCGATGAGGGCGGCGATGACGTCGACGAGGAAGTTCGTGAGCGCCACGATGACGGCGAGCATCACGACGATCCCCTGCACGGCGACGAAGTCGCGCTTGAGGAGGTATTGGACCAGTTGGAAGCCCAGGCCCTTCCACTCGAAGGTCGTCTCCGTCAGCACCGCACCGGCGAGCATCATCGCGATCTGCATGCCCATGACCGTGATGACGGGGATGAGCGCAGGACGCCACGCGTGGGTCGTGACGAGTCGGAACTCGCTCACGCCGCGCGACCGGCCGGACTCGACGTACTGCTGCCCGAGCGTGCCGATGAGGTTCGTGCGCACCAGACGGAGGAACACGCCGGCGGTCAGCAGACCCAGCGCGATCGCCGGCAGCACCGCGTGGGACGCGATGTCGCCCAGAGCGTCGAAGTCGCCGATCCGGATGGCGTCGATGAAGTAGATGCGGGTGGGGCCGACGACGCCGGACATGAGCAGTTCGGTGCTGCTGGAGGCACGGCCCGATGCCGGGAACAGCGGGATGAGCACCCCGAACGTCAACTTCAGCAGCAGACCCGCAAAGAACACCGGGGTCGCGTAGCAGAGGATCGCGAACACGCGCAGGGCCGCGTCCGGCCACCGGTCGCGGTGGTAGGCCGCGAGCATGCCCAGGGGGATGCCGACGGCGAAGGCGACGATGAGGGCGAAGAACACCAGTTCGGCGGTCGCCGCACCGTACTGGAGGAAGAGATCCGTCACGGGTCGGTTGTCCGACACCGTCGTGCCGAAGTCGCCGCGCAGCAGATCGCCCATGTACTCGAAGTACTGGACGATGAGCGGCCGATCGTAGCCGGCGGCCTCGATCCTCTCCTGCAGCTGGGCCTTGGTGAGCCTTCCGCCCAATGCCGCGGTGATCGGGTCGCCGGTGATCCGCATGAGGAAGAACACCAGTGTGGTGAGGATCCAGACGGTGGGGATGATGAGGAGGAACCGGATGAGGACGTAGCGCCCCAGTCCGGACCCTGACGGTCGCTGCTTCTTCAGCGGCTTGGCCGGGTCCTCCGCGAGAACAGGGTTCTCAGCGCTTGCAGCCATGGGTACGAAGCCATTCAGTCGCGCCGATGGGGCGGGTGCAGCCGCACCCACCCCATCGGCTGTCAGTTCAGGGAACCGTGATCCGCTCTCACTTGCCCAGCAGGGCGAGGCGGAACTGGAACGACGGGTCGAGCGTCTCGTCGACACCTGTCACGTCGTTGCCGGACACTGCGATCTGCGAACCCTGCAGGAACGGCAGGGTCGGCAGCTGTTCGGCGAGGTCGTTCTGGATGTCGGAGATCGCCTCCGCGCGCTCGTCCTCGTCCGTGATGGAACCCTGCTCCATCAGCTTCGTGTTGATGTCCTCATCGCGGAAGTGGTTCGCGAGGAACGACGGGCTCTCGTCCGTGTCGTAGAAGAACGGCACCATGTAGTTGTCCGCGTCCGAGTAGTCCGGGAACCAACCCAGCTGGTAGGCCGGGTAGAGGTCCTCCGTGCGGTCCTCCGCGTACTGGACCCACTCCGTGGACTGCAGGTCGACGTTGAAGAGGTCCGTCGACTCGAGCTGGCTCTTCACCATCGCGTACTCGTCACCGGAGGAGGGCCCGTAGTGGTCGGGGTTGTACTGGAGACTGACGTCGACCGGTGTCTCCACGCCTGCGTCCTCGAGGCGCTGCGCCGCCTCGTCCGCGTCCGCTGCGCCGCTGCCGTCGCCGTAGAGGTCCTTGAGCGATTCGTTGGCGCCCGGCAGGCCTTCGGGGACGTAGGAGTACAGCGGGGTGTACGTGCCCTTGTAGACCTGCTCCGCGATCGTCTCGCGGTCGATCGAGTCGGCCATCGCCTGGCGGATCGCCAGCGCCTTGTCCTCGTCCGGGTCATCCGACTCCGCGCCGTGGGGCATGGTGTCGAAGTTGAAGACGATGTAGCGGATCTCGCCGCCGGGTCCCTGGTGGACCGTGAGCTCGTCGTTGCCCTCGAGGTCCTCGACGTCCGTTGCGGACAGCGAGCGCCAGGCGACGTCGAGGTCACCCTGCTCCAGGCCGAGCTTCATGTTGTTCGCATCAGCGAAGTACCGCATCTGCACGGTGTCGGACTTCGCTTCGCCCAGCGGGCCCTGGTAGTCCGGGTTGGCCTTGTAGGAGATGAGCTCGTTGAACGAGTAGGAATCGATCGTGAACGGGCCGGCGAAGGCCTCTCCGTCGACGATCTCCTGGTCCGGGGTGATCTCGTCCGCGGCGAAGACGTCTTCGTCGACGATCGGGCCGGCAGGACCGGCGAGCACCAGCGGGAACGTCTGATCGTTCTCGCGGTTGAGCGTGAACTGGACCGTGAGGTCGTCCGGCGTCTCGATGGACTCGACCGTGCCGAGCAGCGAGGAGGGACCGTTCGGGTCCTGGATCTCCAGCTGGCGCTCGAAGCTGAACTTCACGTCGGAGGCCGTGAGCTCATTGCCGTTGGCGAAGGTCAGGCCCTCCTTGAGCGTCACTTCGTACGTGCTGGGATCGGTGAAGTCAGCGGACTCCGCGATATCGGGCTCCGTGTCCGCCGTGCCCGGGGTGTAGGACAGGAGGAACGGGAAGACCTGCTGCATCACGAAGAACGAGCCGTTGTCGTAGGAGCCGGCCGGGTCGATGACCGTCACCTTGTCGGTGGTGCCGACGGTGACGGTGCTGCCGCCCTCGCCTTCCGCGACTCCCACGTCCTCATCAGTGCTCTGGCGGGCGTCACCCGCGCGAAGGTCCGGGCCGCCGCGGGCGCCGATGTCCCGGTGATCCGTGCCATCCCGATGCCGCCGGTCCGCAACCGGGCCGTCGCCACGGTCGTCACCCCCGCGCATCCGGCGGCGGCGGAGATCTTCGATGTGCTCGGCGGGACACTGCCGGTGGCGGACGAAGCAGCCCTCTCCGTGTTCTCGTCCGTGACGGGTGCGGTGTCAAGCCACCTCCACTACCTCGCGGTGGTCTGCTCGTGGGCGGAGTCACAGGGAGTGCCGCGAGACGATGCGGAGCGGTTCCTGCGCGGCCTCTTCGCGGGCCTCTCCCCCGCGATCGCGGACACGGACACCCCGATCGCCCAGGTCGTCGGCGACCATGAGACTCCGGGCGGACTCAACGAGCAGCTGCGCCGGTCGTTCTTCGACGAACACGGCACTGCGTCACTGGAGCACGCGCTCGACGACCTTCACGCACGCGTCACCCGGCCCTGAGGCCGGAGTCGGGAGGTTCAGTGCCGTCCGAGCAGTGAGGCTGCCGCGTCGTCGAGGTAGACGTCGACTTCCGCGTGGTCCTGCAGGGCACTCGCCGGGACCTCCTCGGTGGCAGACCCCTCGATCATCGCGCGGACGGCAGGGGCCTTGCCCTCGCCGAACGCCAGGAGCAGCGCATGCCGGGATTCGAGGATCGTGCCGATGCCCTGCGAGATCGCGCGGGTCGGCACCTCCGCCTCGCTGTCGAAGAAGCGGGAGTTCGCCTCGCGGGTGCTCGGCGTCAGGTCGACGACCCGCGTGCGCGATGCGAAGGACGAGCCCGGTTCGTTGAAGGCGATGTGGCCGTTGGGACCCACGCCCAGGATCTGCAGGTCCACACCGCCCACGGCGAGGATGCGCTGCTCGAAATCCGCTGCGGCGGCGTCCGGGTCGTCAGCGTCGCCAGTGGGCAGAACCGCGGTGTCCGCATCGATGCCCCAGGGCTCCAGCACGTGCTCGGTGATGTAGCGGCGGTAGCTCTGCGGATGGCTGGGTGCCAGACCCACGTACTCGTCGAGGCAGGTGATCCGCAGGCGGCTGAGGTCGAGCCCGTTGGCCACACGCGCGGTGATCTCCGCGTACAGGGGCTCCGGCGAGGACCCTGTGGCGATCCCCAGGACTGCGTCCGGGGTGTCGCGCACCAACTGTTCGATCGCGTCCGCTGCCTGTGCGATCAGGAACGCGGGGTCTTCGCCGGTGGTGATCCTCATGCGTGAAAGCGTACACACCGGAGAAGAGAGCTCCGGTCAGGAGGTTCATGTCGCAGCGCTGAGCCGAGAATGGATCATACTTGTCAGGGGCACGAACAAGCGGAAACGGGGCGGAGACACCGCGACGATACGAGGAGGGCATGAGGCGATGATGGGCAGGCTGTGGCATCGCGCTTATCTGTCCACTTCGCCTGAGACTCGACTGCGCGCTCAGCAACAACTGTTCTTCCTGATACTGGCGCCCGCATCGGTCATCTTCGCGATGTTCCGCCCTCACGTTCTGCAGGTGGAATTCTTCTGGATCGGCACTGGATCACTCCTGCTCGCCAGTGCGGGAGCCTACGGCGCGGTACGTGGACCACGGCTGCGGTGGGCACAGTGCTGCTTGCCGCTGCTTGATCTGATGGCACTCGGTTTCACTCGGGCCTCCACACTTCCGGAGGGTGCCACGCTCTCCTTCGTGGCGTTCTTTCCGGCACTGTGGCTGGTGATCGAACTGCACCGGGTCGGAATGCTGCTCGCCGCTCTGGGGACAATCGGAGCAATCACCGTTCCGTCGGTCCTCTTGGCCGAGAACCCACTGGACCCGCTGACGATGCTGCGGAACCTGGTACTGCCCCTTGTCGTGGTCGTCGTTTCACAGGTGGTCGTGGACCTGTACCAACGCCTTGCTGCGAGCAAGGAGCGCGTCGAGCAGGAGTCCGCTCGTCACGTGACCGCACGCGATGAGGCTCGGCGGTCGGCGCGCCTGCTGACCGCGGTGGGAGACAGCCTGAACGTCGGGGTCCTCGTCATGGACACCGACGGCAATGATCTGATGTGGAATCGAGCGCAACGGGTGATCCACGAATTGGTGTCTCCCCCGACGAACACCGATCGCACGGAGGCAGGACACCTCGTTTTCGCAGAGGATGGCTCGACTCCGCTGCCGACCGCCCTGCGACCGGCGTACAGAGCCGTGCATGGCGAGAGCTTCGACGATCAGATCATCATGGTGGGGCCGCCGGGCCCCGAACAACGTGCTCTGTCGGTCAGCGCCCGAAAGGTGCACGACGACAGAGGAATCCCAGAGGGTTCAGTGGTCGTCTTCTATGACGTCACCGACCTGCGAGCCATGGTCAGAGCCCGCGACGAGTTCATCGCCACGGTCTCCCACGAACTGCGTACGCCCTTGACCTCGATCATGGGTTACATCGATCTGGCGATCGAGGAGGTGGGCCCGATCGACGGGGAGGCCGAAGAGCCGCTCGCCGACTATCTGGCCGTCGTCGAGCGCAATGCCGAACAGATGCTCATCCTCGTCGAAGACCTCCTCGTCGAGCAGCAGGCCCGTGCGGGAAGACTTGTTCTGCATCGCCGGCAGGTACGACTGTCAGACTTGGCGTCCGTTGCAGTCCGCTCCATCGGACCGCAGGCATCGGCACAGCAGATCACCGTCGTCGACCGCACTGGTCCAACGAGCCCGGTGCTCGCGGATCACTCTCGGATCGGCCAGGTGCTCGACAATCTGTTGGCCAACGCTGTGAAGTACACTCAGCCCGGCGGGCGGGTGGACGTCAGGACTCACGAGACGGACACCACCGTGGAGTTCTGCGTCAGTGACAATGGCCGGGGTCTGACTGCCGATGACGTAGCCCGGATCTTCACACCGTTCTTCCGTTCCACCGCCCGGGGAACCCGCACCTCGGGACTCGGCCTGGGGCTGGCGGTCGCCAAGAGCATCATCGACGCGCACGGCGGCACGATCTCAGTCGACTCCACCCTCGGCGAAGGCACCACGTTCCGGGTAAGTCTGCCTCGTCCCACCGCAGGAGCCCTCGAATGACCGAACCGCGTCGCCGCTCGCCCCGGCAGGCGAGCAATCGGGCCGTGACGCCGCTGTCCTTGATCCTGTCGATCATCTACGGCTCGATCGCCGCCTTCGTCTTCTGCTTCTCGGGATCGTTCGGCACCTTCAGCCAGGCGCTCTGGCGCGATATCGCACTTCTGACAGTCACTGTCGCCGCGACGGCGTCCTTGACCTACATCTCCCTTCTCCTGATCGCCTATGGCCGACGAGCAGCCGTGGAAGGAGGCGATCCGAGTGAGTTCGAATGGCACCTCCTCGTGCCGTGCCGCGATGAGGAGAGCGTCATCGCAGCGACGGTGTCGGCAGCCCGCACGTCGTTCCCGAATGTCCACGTGTGGGTGATAGACGACGACAGCGAGGACAACACGGCGCAGATCGTCCGGGGCCTCATGGACTTCGACGTCCGCGTCCACCTGATCTCTCGGGTCCGCCCTGCAGCGCGCACCGGCAAGGGAGACGCGCTCAATACCGCATACGAGCAGGTAGCCGCCTACATCGATCAGGACTCGGCAGTTCGCGAGCGAGCCATCATAGGAGTCCTCGACGCAGACGGGTTCTTGTCCGACAATGCGTTGGAGCTGCTTGCCGGACGCGACGGATTCGGCGATGAAGAGATCGGAGCCGCGCAGCTCGAGGTGTGGATGAAGAACCGGGGGGACCGCAAGCCACGGCCGCAGCACGGGTGGTGGCGCAACGCCCTGGGCCGCTATCTCATCCGCATGCAGGACATCGAGTTCCGAACCTCGAATTCGGCGATGCAGCTGCTGCGGGTGCAGACCGGCACGGTCGGCATGGGAGGCAACGGCCAGTTCACCCGGCTGACCGTCCTCGACGCGCTGGCTGAGCACTACGGCCAACCGTGGGGCAGAAAGCTCAGCGAGGACTATGAACTCGGCCTCAACATCCTCAGCCTCGGCTACCGAAACCACTACCTCCGCCAGGCCCACGTGTCCCAAGAGGCGCTGCCGTACTTCCGTCGACTGCTCACGCAGCGCACCCGGTGGGCGCAGGGCATCATGGAGTGCGCCTCGAACCTCCCGACGCTGAGGCGCAGCGGCACCCTGTCACCGACCGGATTCCTGGAGATCCACTACTTCATGGCGCAGCCGTGGATCATGATGCTGAACCTCGTGCTGATCCCGACACTTCTCGCGCTGGCAGTCCTCGACGGATCTCCAGGCTTCCTCACCGACACGGCGACGACCCTCGTAGCCCTCGCAGGCCTCGTGTTCCTGGTGCTCCCCTACGCCCTATGGGGCCCACTCTACCGCCGCTGGGGTCCGGAGCGCCGGATCGGATTCCTGTCCGCCGTCGGGCTCGGACTGGGCTACTTGGTATACGTCTACTTCACCTACCTGTACTACCCACGGGCGATCCTTCGGATGGTCACCGGACGAACCGGCTGGGCGAAGACGCGACGGAACGCCGACGACCTCCAGCCCGCGCGCCTGCCCGTCCCGACCCTGGAACACCTGCCGCTGCTCGACGTCCGCGAACTGGCCGAACTCGCCGCCGAGCTGGAAGGGCACGACGAGTACGCCCTCGAAGTGGTCTCGGCCTACGCCCTCATGTGGCCCACACGTCTGGACAACCTCGCAGCCGCAGTAGCGGCCGAGGACTCGCTGCGGGCTCGCGATGCCGTCGGCAGCATTCGCGTCTCCTCGACCATGATCGGCGCTCACCGCCTCCCGGCCGCCGCAGAGGCTTTCGCGGAGCTGATCGACGAAGGTGATTTCGACGCCGGCAGGCGCGCACTCGACCCCGTGAGCTCGATCGGCGGCGAGACCATCGCGGAGATCCGCAGACGATTCTCCGACGATCTGCCCACCGGCCGACACTGACTCACGTCAGTCCTCAGGATTCGCATCCGGCCCTGCAGGCGACGCGAGCACCTCCTGCAGGGCCGCCCGCAGGGCTCTGGGACGGAATGGCTTGGTCAAATACGCATCAGCGCCGGCCGTCAGTCCGGCGGCGCGATCAGCGTCGGTCGAGCGAGCACTGATCATCACGATGTGGCCGTCGAAGGAGCCCCGCAGTCGTCGGACGACTTCGTAGCCGTCGACATCCGGCAGACCCACATCAACGGTTATCACCCTCGCCGTCATCGTGTCGGCCCGCTCGAGCCCTTCAGCCCCGGTCGTCGCTGACTCAACGGTGAATCCGCTCTGCTGCAGCACGACTTCCAGCAGCCGACGGATGTCGTCGTCGTCCTCGATGATCAGCGCACTACCCGATGGTTTCACCACCAGCGCCTCCCCCTGGCTCCACACCCCGCGTCGTCTCCACCACGCCTCATGAATAGTTCGAAACCCACACTACGCGGCACTCGGATCATGCTTCCACCACTGACGCTACCCGTCGTGTCCTTCACGCCGAAGGGCATTCATGACGCGACCGAACGGCTTCACAGGCATGCAGTGAGCAGACTGAACGGAACGTGACGCAGGTCGCTACTGTAGCGGTATGCGCTATCCCTATGAAGACATCGAGAACGTTCCCGACGACATCCGCGAGCAGATCCTCGCCGTGGCGGAGAAGAGCGGGTTCGTCCCCAACGTCTTCCTGGGCCTGGCCCGGAGGCCCGCGGAGTTCCGCGCATTCTTCGCCTACTACGACGCGCTCATGGACAAGGAGACCGGCAGCCTCACGAAGGCGGACCGGGAGATGATCGTGACGACGACCTCGGCGGCCAACGGCTGCCTGTACTGCGTCGTCGCCCACGGAGCGGTCCTGCGGATCCTGTCGAAGGACCCGTACGTCGCAGACCAGGTCGCGGTCGACCATCGGCACGCGGACATCACCGACCGGCAGCGGGCGATGCTCGACTTCGCGATGAAGGTGACCCGGGAGCCCGCGGCCGTCGACGACGCGGATCATGACGCACTCGCCGCGCACGGGTTCGACGATGAGGACGCGTGGGACATCGCCGCGATCACCGCGTTCTTCGGCCTCTCGAACCGGATGGCACTGGTGGGCGGGATGCAGCCCAACCCCGAGTTCTATCTCATGGGCCGTGTGCCGCGGGAGAAGAAGGGGTGAGTCACCACGGCAGGCCCTCGCTGCGGTAGAACACGACGATCGACGCCGCTGCGAACACCAGCAGCGTGACCCCCATGACGGGCCCCACCAAGCGGCTCGAGACGACGTCGTCGCGCGACAGGCGCGGAATGAGGGCGGCCAGGGCCAGCGCTTGAACGATCCCGAGGACGATCAGCGACCAGTCCCGCAGCAGGAACGCCAGCGGCATGAAGTGCAGGGCGACGACGAAGGCGACCCACCACGCGATCCACCGGGACTTCCCGCGCCTCCACAGGACGAACGCGCCGGCGGCCGCAAGTACGACCTCGGCGAGGGTGAGCACTCCGAACCACGCGTAGAACCCTTCCAGCGCGGACGGTTCCCTCCAGCGCTGGCCCACCGCGTAGCCGAACACGCCTGCAACGGCGACGCCGAGGACGGATCCCGCCCCCAGCCACCAGCGCCAGCGAGGTAGCGGATCCTCCTGCGCCCAGCCGAGCCACACGACTGCCATGAGACCGAACCACGCGATGGTGAAGGCGTGGTCGCGGACGAATTCCGTGAGCATGAGCGGACTCCTCTACCGAAGCGTGGCCACAGAGTATTGGACGAGGTGCACACAGCAAGCCCACCACCGCTCACACCGCTCGCCAAGCGCTTTCACATGAAACGATGAGGTAGGTAGACTGCCGCAGTAACTCGCTTTGACAACAAGAATGTCTGTGCAACGACGCAGCGACGAAAGGCACACTCGATGAGTCCCGTCCTCCTCATGGCGATCGGTCTCGCGATCCTGGCACTCGGGTACTTCGTCTACTCGAAGTACCTCGCGAACCGCGTGTACCAGCTGAATGACAGCTTCCAGACCCCCGCGCACGAACTGCGCGACGGGGTCGACTACGTCCCCACCAACAAGTTCATCCTCTGGGGACACCACTTCACCTCGGTCGCAGGCGCCGCCCCCATCGTGGGCCCCGCCGTCGCCCTCATCTGGGGCTGGGTCCCGGCGTTCCTCTGGGTCACGATCGGCACCGTCTTCTTCGCCGGGATGCATGACTTCGGCGCTCTGTGGGCCTCCGTGCGGAACAAGGGGCAGTCGATCGGTTCGCTGTCCGGCCGCTACATCGGCAAGCGCGGAGCGGGCCTGTTCCTCATCGTGATCTTCATCCTCCTCCTCATGGTGATCGCTGCGTTCTCCGTGGTCATCACCAACCTCCTCATCTCGACCCCCTCCGCGGTCATCCCGACGTGGGGCGCGATCGGCGTCGCACTGCTGGTCGGTGTGGCGGTCTACCGCCTGCGCATGCCGCTCGTGCCCGTCACCATCGTGGGCGTCGTGGCCCTCTACGCGCTCATCGTGCTGGGCGACGCGGTTCCCGTCATCATCCCGGAGAACTTCCTCGGCATGACGCCGACGGTCTTCTGGATCCTCACCCTCTTCATCTACGGCGCGTTCGCGTCGCTGCTGCCGGTGTGGGTGCTCCTCCAGCCGCGTGACTACATCAACGGCGTGCAGCTCTTCATCGGGCTGATCCTCCTCTACGGCGCAGTCGTCATCGGCATGTTCGTCTCCGACGGTGCGCACGAGATCGTGGCTCCCGCCTTCAACATGAACGTTCCGGACGGCACACCCAGCATCATTCCGCTGCTGTTCGTCACGATCGCCTGCGGTGCGATCTCCGGCTTCCACGGCATGGTCTCCTCCGGCACCAGCTCGAAGCAGCTGGACAAGGAGACCGATTCGCGGTTCGTCGGCTACTTCGGTGCGGTGGGCGAAGGCCTGCTGGCACTCGGCACCATCATCGCGATCTCTGCCGGCCTGCGCACCGTCGCAGAGTGGGAAGAGCTCTACAGCGCCTTCGGCGAAGCCGGCGTCCAGTCGTTCGTCCAGGGCGGCGGCATGCTCATGGAGGCCGGTCTCGGCCTGCCTGCGTCGCTGAGCGCCACTGTGCTCGCGACGATGGCTGTGCTGTTCGCAGCGACATCCCTGGACACAGGGTTCCGCCTCATGCGGTTCGTCGTCCAGGAGATGGGCGAGCGCGTCAATCTCAAGGTCGGCAAGTACGCCGCGACCGGCGTCGTCCTCGTGCTCGGCATGGGCCTCACGTTCTCGCAGGGACTGGGCGGTGAAGGCGGCCTGCGCATCTGGCCGCTCTTCGGCACGACCAACCAGTTGATGGCGTCGCTCACGCTCATGATCCTGGCGGTCATGCTGATCCGGAAACGGCGCAATCCGTGGCCGGCACTCATCCCGCTGGCGCTCGTGTTCACGATGTCCTTCTGGGCCGCGATCGAACAGCTCTTCAGCTTCGCGGCTCCCGGGAGCCAGGACTGGCTGCTGTTCGTCATCGACTGCATCATCATCGTGAGCAGCGTGTTCGTGGCGATCGAAGGCATCCGAGCGATCATCCGGGCGACCAAGGAGCCTCCGGAGGCCGCCGATGAGGACGAGAAGCTCATCGCGGTGCGCGAAGAGGTCTGACCTGTGACCGACTCCACCGGTTCGAACGCGGCCCAGCCCTGGGTGAGGGATCTCGCCCAGGGCTGGGCCGCGTTCCGTGACGGCCTGGAAGAGTTCTACAAGGGTCCGTACCGGCAGATGTTCGCCCGAGAGAAGCGCGACGAGGACGACTTCTTCACGCTCATCGTCCTGGGTGAGGCCCTGGGCGTCCCCGATCCTGCCGCCTACTACACGGCGGAGTTCCTCCCCAGCCTCTACCAGGACTTCCATGCATGGCACCGGCGCATGGGCATGCCGGACTCGCCTCTGGACCACATCGCATGCTGCTGAGCGCCATCGGCGGACTCCGGGTCGTCTTCGTCGGAGGAAAGGGCGGGGTCGGCAAGACGACCGTCGCCTCCACTGCGGCTGTCGCCCGAGCGCTCGAAGGCGCTCGGGTGCTCGTCGTCTCCACGGACCCCGCCCACAACCTGGGGCACCTGTGGGACCGTGAGGTCGGCGATGATCCCGTGCGGCTGGCGACCTTCACCGAGGATGCGTCCGCCGGCGGCGTCGTCGATGGGATGGAGATCGACCCGCGGGCCACTTTGGATCGGCACCTCGCCTCCGTCGAGCGGACGATGCGACGCATGCTGCCCGAACGCATGCGCCCTCACGCGGAGCGTCACCTCGAGATGGCGCGCGAGGCCCCGGGCAGCTTCGAGGCAGCCGTACTCGAACGCGTGGCCGACGCCGCCGCACTGGGCATGGACGCGTACGATCTGGTCGTCTTCGACACCGCGCCGTCCGGCCACACCCTCAGACTCCTCTCCCTGCCGGGCCAGCTCACCACCTGGACGGAATCACTGCTGAAGAACCGTGACCGCTCCGAGCGGTACGCGTCGGCGATGCGCAGCATCGCGGGCACGAAGGGCGATGACCCCGCGTCCGCGGCGGATGCGGAGCTGCGTCGCACCCTCATCCGGCGCAGAGACCGATTCGAGAACCTGCGCGCGGTCGTGACGGATCGTGCGCGCACGGGCTTCCTCATCGTCTTCACTCCGGAACGGATGCCGGTGGCGGAGACGCTCGAGCTTGCCGATTCGCTCACGGATCTCCGGGTCCCCCTCGCAGCGCTCGTCGCCAACCGCCGTTCGCCCGCGGACGCAGGCGAGCTGCTGCGGGCACGGCGTGACGTCGAGGAGCCGCAGGTGGACCGGGTGAAGGTCGCGCTGCCCCACGTTCCGCTGACCGAGCTGCCCCTGGTCTCCGGCGAGCTGGTGGGCCACGACGCGCTCGTCGACTTCGCCCGGCGCCTGACCTGATCCTCACCGGCCTCGCCGGAGGGCACGCACCCAGTTCCTGCACGGCATGACGGTCCCCCGCCGCACTCCGGCGCACGGCGGCATGACGTCAGGGGGCCCACCCTCGATACAGATCTCACCCCCTGACGGGTCCTCGACCCACCGCTCCTTGGACCACAGCGCGAACGCCGGCTCGTAGGCGTTGAGGAAGATCTCGCAGTCACAGCAGCACGCGCCCAAACGCGAGAGCCGTTTGATGATCGCGGTCGAGCGAGGCGCGGACGCGTCCCGGTACTGCAGGGTGAAGCGGTGGGTGTTGTCGTAGCCGAAGCTGCGCAGCTGACGGTCGACGAAGCAGACGAGGCACTCCCCCAGGTCAGGGGTCATGAGCGCCAGTGCGGCTTCCCGGACGATGCGTTCCGCCTCCGCGGATTTCGTGTTCGCTTTCATAACCGAACACTCGCACGAGCCACGGACACGGAAACGGAAACGGAAACGACCCTTGCATCCGGGCAATCGCCCCCGCTGGGCATGCGCGGGCCAGCCGCGCCCCTCCCGGGTTCCGCCCAATCCAGCCCACACCCAGACGGAGCACGAGTGCCGGTCAGTCGTCTTCGTTACCGTAGGGGGTTGGCCAGCGAGCATTGCCCGCACAACCGGGCGTCCGCAGACGAGCAGGCAGGAGAACTGGTGCAGTTCAGAACCATGGGCATGGCAATTGGCGCGACCGGCTTCGCACTGGCAGTGGCCGCGTGCGGCGGCTCCGGAGGCTCTGAAGCAGCCCCCGAGGGGCAGGAGTCCCCCGCCGCCGAACAGGGGCAGGACCCTGCGGCCGGCGGCGGAACAGCCGAAGGCGAGCAGCCCGCGGCGCCAGAACCCGACCTCGAAGGCGTTCCCGACGTGGTGGCCGACGTCAACGGCACGGAGATCACGAAGGACGAGTTCACCGGCGTCTACGAGAGCCAGTTCCAGCAGATGGCGATGCAGTCGCAGGCATCCGGCCAGGAAGTCGATCAGGACAAGCTGAAGAGCGACACCCTGGACAGCCTCATCGGCGTCGAGCTCCTCGAGCAGGAGGCCGGCGACCGCGGCATCGAGGTGAGCGATTCTCAGATCGAGGAAGCACTCACGGAGACGGCCGAGAAGAACCAGATGAGCGCCGACGACTTCATCGCCGCCATGGAAGAGCAGGGCATGCCGGAGGATGAGGTCCGCTCACAGGTCGCATCGCAGGAGACCGTCGGACAGCTCGTCGAAGACGAGAACGGCGGATTCGAAGCGAGCGACGATGAGCTGAAGGAAGCGTACGACCAGGCGAAGTCCCAGCAGGAGCAGATGGCCCAGCAGCCCCAGCAGGGTCAGCAGGGCGCACCTCAGCAGCCGCAGGAGATGCCTCCGTTCGAAGAGGTGAAGCCGCAGCTCGAGGACCAGGTCACGCAGCAGAAGCAGGCGGAGGCGACCGACGCCCTCGCAACCGAACTGCGCGAAGGCGCGGATGTGACCGTCAACCTCTGACGCGCCTCACGCCGCTCACGACGAACCCCACGGCCACGGCCAGCCACGCGCACACGGCGACGCCTAGGAAACCGGTGCCCACGGCCTCGAGCGCGGGGATGTGATCGACGCGCCCCAGGCGGATCGACGCGACGGCGAACATCCCCAGCGGGAACACCATCGACCACAGCGCAGGCGTGTAGCGCAGGGGCACCCGGTGGATGACGTGCCGCCAGATCCCGGCGCCCGCGAACATGGGGATGAGCCACGCGGCGAAGCACCAGAAGATGACGACCGTCGCACTGACGAGTGACCGCGAGGCATCGATCATCGGCGTCGACGGCATGTCTGCGATGCCGGCGCCTGCGACGACGGATATCGCCAGCGCTCCCATCGCGACCCAGTACGGCGCATCGAACTGCTCCGGAGTCACACCGTGGTGGACGAAGCGCAGCGTCACGAGCACGGCGATGCCGGCATAGAGCAGCGTGCCGACGGACCACGACATCACCGTGAGGATGCCGATGAGGTGCGAGTACTGCGGGACCAGCGGCAGGACTGCTGCGAGCGCGACGGCCACCGACTGCGAACCCACCGACCAGATGAACCACGTGCCGTTGGTGCGGGCGAGGATCGGCTCCCCATCGCGCGCCATGAGGACCTGCCACGGCAGCACGTATCCGAGCACCAGCCACACCGCGGCCGCCACGACCACCAGGCCCACGGACACCGGCGCGAACCGCGTCTCCAGCAGACCGACGGACAGCACTCCCGTTCCGGCGACGATCGTGAAGTAGCCGAAGGTCCTCTCCGGGTCGCGCTGGTCGGCCTTCACCCGCTCGCGATGGCGGAACCAGCGCAGCGCGTAGAGCAGGGCCAGCACCACATATGCGACGAGCGCGATCACCAGGAGGATCGTCGCCGCCCATCCGACGCCCACGGTGTCCAGACCGATCGCCACGATGCCCGTCGCCATGACGAGCGCGAAGTACCCCGGCGACAGCCCCGCGAGGGCACGGTCGAATCGCTGCACGGGAGAGCTGATCGTGGTCGTCACCCTCCCATTGTGGCCGCATCCCGCTGCCGAGGTCCCGCGCGGGTCACCGCTCGCGACCCCGGCGCCGCTGGCAGTCACCTCCGGCGACGCCTGCTGCGCGCGGGCGTCCTCGCCCAATCACCCCGGACGAACCGGACGAGTCGAATAAGGCCGATGACCGCGGCGGCGCCGTAGAAGAGCGCACCGATCGCGAACGCGGGGATCGTGAACCCGGGGGCGTAGCGCCATCTGCCGATCACCGGCACGCCGAGTGATTCGAGGAGGGCGCAGAACGCGCAGCCCACCGCAGTCGCACCGGCGGCGGCGACGAGGAGCACCCGACCGACCAACCGCTCCTCGCCGATGAGCTGCGCGATGCCGACCAGCAGGCATCCGCCGAAGAACAGCAGGCAGAGCAGACCGATCGGATGGCCCGGGCCGACCACGATGACAACCCCGGCCACGACGAACAGGGACGACACGACGATCAGCTTGATCGCGTCACGTCGCCGCTTGCGCACCATCTCGGCGAAGTACCTCTCGAACTCGGACACCGTCCCAGGGTATCCGCGCCCCCGTGCACACGAAGGGTGTGACGGTCGTCGCCTCTCCTTGCAGTCAGTGCAATTATGCGCGTACTGTAATTCGCGCGATGACAACACATGAGACACCACCAGACATCAGCCTGCGCGAACGGAAGAAGCTGGAGACCCGACGCATGATCCGTCGGGTCGCACTCGATCTGGCCACGGAGCACGGGCTGGAAGAGCTCACCGTGGAAGCGATCGCCCAGAGTGCCGACATCTCGCCGCGCACGTTCTTCAACTACTTCTCCCACAAGGAGGACGCGCTGGTGACTGACGCCGCAGCAGCCGCGTCGGCACTGCATCCGGCGATCGTCGCGCGGCCCGCGGAGGAGTCTCCCCTCCACGCTATCCGCGCGGTGATCACAGAGCATGACCTCTTCTCCCTCATGAACACGGATCGCGATCGCACGCTCACGCGGCAGAAGCTGGTGCAGCAGCATCCGACCCTCACCTCGCGCCAGCTGGGGCAGCACGCACTGATGGAGCAGGCGCTCAGAGACGCGGTCGCAGAGCGACTGGGCACGGATCCGGAGTCTGATCTGCGTCCCGCGCTCGTCGCCGGAGTGGCGGGATCCGTCATTCGCATCGCAATACAGCGGTGGACCGCGAGCGACGAGACCGCGCTCAGCGACCTGCTCGTCTCCGCCTTCGACATGCTCGAGCAGGGTCTCCTCTCGCACACGCCCTCCGACCCGGGCGCCTCCGTCACATCCTCGCAGGCAGGAGGGAACCCGCATGAGTGAGTCAGGCAGGACCGGCGCAGAGGACCACTCACCGGTCAATCGCAACATCGTCATGGGCGTCCTGCTCTCCGGCGCATTCGTCATCATCCTCAACCAGACGCTCCTCAACACGGCACTGCCCGCATTCATGCTGGACTTCGGCATCTCCGCCAGCGAAGCCCAGTGGGTGACCACGATCTTCATGCTGGTCAACGGCATCATGATCCCCGTCACCGCATTCCTCATCCAGAAGTTCACGACGCGCACGCTCTTCCTCACCGCCATGGGGCTCTTCATCGCGGGGACGCTGATCTGCGCGCTGGCGCCCGTCTACCCCGTACTGCTGCTGGGGCGCGTCGTCCAGGCCATGAGCGGCGGGCTCATCATCCCGCTCATGCAGACGATCCTGTTCGCGATCTTCCCCGTCCACAAGCGCGGCAGCGCGATGGGCACGTTCGGACTCGTCATCTCGTTCGCACCCGCGATCGGACCGAGCCTCTCCGGCTGGATCGTCGACCATCTCCCCTGGCCGGTCCTGTTCTACATGATGCTGCCGATCGCCCTCATCGCGACGGTGGTCGCGCACTTCATCCTCCGGAACGTCACCGAACGGACGCATCCGCGCCTGGACGTCCTGTCGATCATCCTGTCGTCGTTCGGCTTCGGCGGGCTGCTGTTCGGCTTCGGCGGTGCCGGCGATGCCGGCTGGACCAGCGCCGAGGTCCTGGTCCCCCTGGCCATCGGAGCGATCACCCTGACCTGGTTCATCCTTCGCCAGCTGACGCTCGACGAACCGCTGCTCGAACTGCGTGTGCTGAAGTACCCCATGTTCACCCTCAATACAGTGCTGGGCATGTGCGTCTTCATCGCCATGATCGGCGGGATGCTCATCATTCCGATGTTCATGCAGAACATGAGTGACTTCACGGCGATGGAGTCAGGGCTGGCTCTGCTGCCGGGCGCGGTCCTCATGGGGCTCATGTCACCGGTGACCGGCCGCATCTTCGACGCAGTCGGTGCCAAGTGGCTCGCAGTCATCGGCTTCACGATGCTGGCCGTGTCGACGTTCATGCTCGCCCTGCTCTCCGTCGACACCACGTTCGTCTACATCGCGGCGGTCAACACCGTGCGCATGCTGGGCACCGCGATGGTCATCATGCCGGTGACGACTGCGGCGCTGAACCAGCTCCCGCAGCGGCTCATCCCCCACGGCACCGCGCTCAACAACACCATGCGGCAGGTCGCTGCGTCAGTGGGGACCGCGGTCCTCGTCACCGTCATGGTCGCGGCGGCGCGGGACCCCGAGGTATACGGCCCCGCAGGCCCGATCCACGGCGCGAACGTGTCGTTCTTCGTCGCCGGGACGGTCGCGTTCCTGGGCGTCGTCGGCGCGTTCTTCATCAGGGACTCGCACGGGCCTGCGACGCGGGAGGCACCCGCGGAGACCGGGTGATCCGCACCCCTCCCCCTCTGGCCAGAATCGGACTGTTCACGTAGCGTGCCGACTACAGTTCCCTCGGGGATCAGCCTGAGGGCGGCCCACGAGGAGGAGCCATGTCCCATCAGGTCTACAACGTCACGGAGATCGTCGGCACGTCACCGGACGGTTCCGATGCGGCGATCGCCAATGCAGTCCGCGAAGCGTCGAACACGCTGCGCAACCTCGACTGGTTCGAGGTCATGTCGATCCGCGGTCAGCTGGAGGACGGAGCCGTCAAGCACTGGCAGGTGACGATCAAGGTCGGATTCCGCCACGACGGCGGCTGACCGCGGCGAGCTCGTGGACGACCGCGGGCCGCAGTCGAGGCGCACGTGCCGACCCGTGGGCGCGCCTGTCCCCGTGTGGGAGTCTGGACGGATGGATGGCTCACTGAACGACCTCTCGCACACCGCCCACCGCATCGCTTCGGACCATGGCCTCGACCTCGATCCGACGACGATCACCGTCAACGAGATGGGCCTCGATTTCCGCGTGGTCATCGCCCGCACGGTCACCGGCGACTGGTGGACCCTGCGGTTCCCCCGACGGCCCGATGTGCTCGGACGAGCGGACGTGGAGAACCGACTGCTGCGGAGGGTCGCTCCGCACCTGTCCGTGTCGGTGCCGGACTGGCGCATCCATTCTCCGGATCTCATCGCCTATCCGCTGCTTCCCGGCGAGCCCGGCCTCACCCTGACGGAGCAGGGCGAGCCCCGATGGCACACCGATGTCTCGTCGGACGCGTACTCAGAGACTTTGGGCGACTTCCTCAGCGAACTGCACGGCATCGACCCGGCCGAGGTCACAGGCACCGGCATCGAGGTGAGGACCCCTGCGCAGGAGCGTGAGAAGTGGCGTGAGGACATCGACCGCGTCGCCGCGGAGTTCGAGGTCGCCGAGCACCTCACCCGGCGATGGGACGCCTGGCTGCAGGAAGACAGCTACTGGCCGCAGTGGAGCGTGCTCACCCACGGGGAGATCTATCCGGCACACACCCTCGTCGTCGATGACGCGATCACCGCCGTGCTCGACTGGACCACTGCGGCGGTCGGCGATCCGGCGCGGGACTTCGTGTTCCACCGCGTCTCCGCCTCACCGAACGCGTTCGCGCAGACGGTGACCCGCTACGGCGCAGCCGGAGGCCGCGTCTGGCCCCGGTTCGCGGACCACTGCACGGAGATGTTCTCCGCGAACGCCGTGGGCTACGGCCTCTACGCAGTGGAGACGGGCGATCCCGCTCATCGCGAGGCGGCGGCCGCACAGCTGAATCCCGTGCCCTGAACCCCGTGCCCTGAAGCACGAGCCCTGAGACACGAAGACCAGAACCGCACCCGTCCTCACAGCCCCGTGACCGTCCCCTGCGTCCCGTCCAGGCGGACGCGCTGCCCGTTCTCCAGCTTCTTCATCGCGTCGCGCACGCTCATGACGGCGGGGATGCCCAGTTCTCGCGCGGTGACCGCACCGTGCGACAGCGCGCCGCCGCTCTCGGTGATGACGCCGGACGCCTGATAGAACAGCGCCGTCCATGCGGGGTTCGTCGTGCGTGCCACGAGGATCGCGCCGGCAGGGAAGTGCGGGAAGTCGTCCGGGGTGTGGACGACGTACACCTCGGCCTCCGTCTGGCCCGGGCTGCCCGCGGTGCCCTGCAGGTCGGAGTCGGACAGGGCCTCGGCGGCGGTGTCGCGCTGACCGTGGACCCAGTCCGGATCGGATCGGGTCGCCGCGATGTAGACCGCCTTCTGCCGTTCGGCCTGCGGACGCAGGGCCGACAGCGCCTGCGGGGACCCGTCCCGCACAGCGGACTCCACGTCCTCGACGTGCAGGAAGTAGACGTCGTCACGGCTCTCCAGCGCCCCGTGCTCCACCAGCCGCGCCCCCAGGGCGCGCAGCGCGCGCCGCATCGGGAGGGTCAGACGGGTGGTCTGGTAGTGCTCGAGGTCATCGAGCGCCGTGTACGTGCGCGCCAGCCGGATGACCTCCTGGAGGAAGTAGCGCAGGTCGTCGGGGACGGCGTCCAGGACTCGGCGCTCGGTCTCCGCCTGCTGGGCGCGCAGCTGGTTGGGGGACGTCTGCGCCTCCGCCTCGCGATGGGCCAGGACGCGCAGCTGGTTGACGACGATGTGCGGCGCCTCGACCCAGGTGGGGTGGTAGGCGTCGAAGTCCAGCTCCCGGTGCCCGTGCCGCGCCAGGAACCCGTCGAGGTCCTTCATGAACCCGGGGAACTCCGCGCGCAGCTCGTCGATGCGGCCTTCGGCCGATGGCACCGCATCCACCCACTCGAGCAGGCCGGGCGTCGTCCGGATGGTGCGTGACAGCTCCCAGAGCTCGTCGTTCACCTGCCCCGTCTTCGTGTCGGTCTGCGCGAGCAGCTGGTCGAATACGCCCTGCGCCTGGTCTGCGGGCAACCCCACCTGCAGCAGCGTGAGCAGGCCCTTGTAGAGGGTGCTCTGCGTGAGCGAGATGGCGATGTTCGGCAGGAAGTAGTCGGTGCCCAGATCGCTGATCTGCAGCACGTGGTCCCACAGCTGCTCGACGTCCTTGTCGTCCAACGGCTCGTGGTGCAGGCGGCCGATGCCCAGCAGGTAGGTGTCGAGGTCGCGCATCCACTGCACCGGCAGGTCCTGCACCCACGCGTAGCGGCGCGCGATCTCCGGCAGCGCTTCGCGGATGGCATCGGCGTCGCGGAACATGGCCACAGGGAAGCGGCCGCTGTAGAGCTCGACCGCCGTCTGGTTGCCGTAGATATAGCTGTCGCGCATCGCGAACCACTTGTCGCCGAACGGCGGCAGCCCCATGAGTCGGAAGCTGTGATTGAGAGACTGGTGGAAACCGGCCTCGACGAGGTCCCATGTGAGCGGCGTGACCGGGTTCGGGTAGCGCTCCGCTGATTCGTCACGGGTCCAGCGCGCGGCCACGCGCGTGACCGGCCGGGACTGCAGGAGGAACAGCTCACCGCCGGTGATCGCCCATTCGATGTCCTGCGGGAAGCCGAAGTGCTCCTCCGCGCGCACTGCCAGCTGAGCGACGGCCGCGCGGTCGGTTCGTTCGATCGCAGCCCGGTCGGCGAGCGCGGCATCCACCGCGACCTCCTCCGTCCCACCATCGGCGACGACGACCAGGGCCTGGGGCTTGTGGGCGACGCGGACCTCGCGCTCCTCCGTGCCATCGCGGCTGAGCAGGTACTCGTCCACTTCCGCTTCGCCGCCGACCACTGTTTCGCCGAGCCCGTAGGCGGCGTTCACGAGCACCGTCGTGAGGTCACCGCGCACGGGATCGATCGAGAACGCGACGCCTGCGGCCTCCCGCGCGCTCACCTCGACCATGCGCTGGACGACGACCGCCATCGACGCCTGCAGGTGATCGAGTCCCAGGCGGTCCCGGTACTTCATCGCGTGCGCGTTCCACAGCGAGGCGTAGCAGCGTCGGACCGCGAGGGCGATCGACTCCGCACCCCGCTCCCCCAGGAACGTGTCGTGCTGGCCGGCGAACGCGGCGCCCGGCAGGTCCTCCATCGTGCCCGATGACCGGACGGCGACCGCATAGTCGGAGAGTCCGCTGCGCTGCAGTGCCGCCTCGATGTCCCCGATCCAGCCCGGGTCGAAGTCCGTGGTCATCACGAGCTCCTGGACCGCTGCGGATGCCTGCTCCGTCGACGAATCCCTCACGATCTGCGTGATCTGCCTCCGCAGCGGCGCGAGGAACTGCTCGTAGGCCTCCGCGGTGACGATGACGCCGGGCGGGACGGGGAGCTCGCGGGCGGACTTCGCCAGGCTCGCGCCCTTGCCGCCGGACACGTCCAGGCGCGTGGCGTCGTCGTGCGCGAAATCGATGATGCGGGACATGGAGTCTCCTCTGCGGGGCTGAGCGGTGGGGCACATCAGTGAGTCAGTCGGGCGGGTCAGGTGCGCTCGGTGTTCTGTGCGACGTCGCGAGCGGCACTGTTCAGAAGGTCGGTGTCCATCGGTGCTGTGTCGGGCTGCCAGCGACGAGCGCGGAGGATCAGGCGCCCGAGCACTGCACTGAGCACGCCCGCTCCCGCCACCGCCGCCGCAGTCGCTCCGGCACCGGCGAGGGCCGTCCACACTCCGCCGACCACCACGAGGACGAGCCAGATCACCACCCCCGCGCTGCCGCCCAGGCTCCGGAAGAACGACACGGTGTTCCGTTCATCGGCCTTCGTGCCCGCGAACCAGCCCGCGAGGAGGACGGGGGCGAACAGCCAGTGGAGAGCGATCCCCAGTCGGCGGGGCCACGGCGACGGAGCCGCTGTCGCGGCAGAGGCCGAGGCCGAGCCCGAGGCCGTGACCGGCTCCGCGGAGACAGCCGAGCCGGCAGCCGGGCCCCCGTCGGCAACGGCCGTGCCGGCCATGCCCCGCACCGCCGCGGCCTGCTCGTCGAGGAATGCCCCCGCGAACGACTCCCCTGCTCTCGCTCGATCGGTCGCCCGCCGCTGCACGATGTCGAAGGTCTGTGGATCCGGGCAGTGCACCGATACCGCATCGAGTGCCTCGCAGAGAATCGTGTGCGCTCGCTTCTCCCTCTCGATGCGTGGCCCGTCCGTGTCCTGCGGCAGGTCGATGGTGGGTCCGCACCACAGTTCAGCGATCGTGCCGAAGCGCTCCGGCGCCAGATAGAACAGGCCCACGGGGATGACGTCGACGTCGACACCTGCTTCCTGCAGGCGGCAGAAGATCTTCGCGGCACCTCGCTGGTAGGTCCCGGCTGTGTGCTGCCATTCGCTGGTGCCCTCGAGGAAGATCACCAGGTCACCGCCAGCGGTCAGGTGGTCAACGCCGGCGCTCACCGGGTCGTTCACGCTCGAACGGTCCATCCCGTAGCGCTCGACATCGCGCTGCCGAATGACGGGGATCCCGGTGAAGAGCAGGCGCAGCGGGCCGCGCAGCAGCTGCATCGACACGAGGTACTGCGCATCCGGGAATGCTGACTGGACCAGCGCACCGTCGATCGCCCCGTTGCGGTGGCTCGACACGATGAGACGCGGGCGGCGTCGCGGACCCGGGGCTGTTCCACCCGTTCGCACTCGGACGAAGGATGCGCGTCGCATGCACGTGAGGACCCACCGGTGCCATGCTCCCAGAGCTGTGCTGCGCGGAGGCTTCCTCATGCCGATCAGTCTGGCACAGGGCCTGAACAGTGACGCGCCGTTCCATGGTGCGGATCTGCAACGGCGAACCTGGCTGCGCCATGGCGACGATAGCGTCGCGCTATAATGGCGCGCATGGCACGGTTCCAGACGGATGAACCCGGCGAGCTGATCCGCAGTGCGCGACTCGACGCCGGTCTGACGCAAGCAGCACTGGCGCTGCGCGCTGGGCTGCGCCAGCCCAGCTTGGCGCAGATGGAGACAGGCGCGCGAAACGTTTCCTCAGACATGCTCGAACGCGTACTGAAGGCCGCCGATTACCGCCCCTCACTCGCATTGGAGCGGAGCTTCGCGTCGATCAGGAATCTGGCGTCCGGGATGGGGCTGCGGAACGTCCGAGTGTTCGGTTCGGTCGCTCGCGGTGAGGATGGCTTCGAAAGCGACATCGATCTCCTCGTCACTCCCGACGACGGCATCGACCTATTCGACCTCTCCCTCTTCGGAGAAGAAGTCAGAAGAATCACCGGGTTCCATGCAGATGTCATCGTCGACAACGGCCCCTTCCCTCCTGGTTGGGATGTCCTGCAGGAGGCGGTTCAGGTATGACCGCGTCGGAGCACCCGGACGGCCCGTACGTTCGTGCACCTCGCCGACAAGGGCAACGATCGGGGGCTCACGATGACGAGAACATACGGGACGAGCTCTCGCGTATTCTCCGGCGCGCCCAGTCGGTAGCCTCCAGCCCACGGGACGATTTCGTCGACGGATCTGCGTCCTATGATGTCGCGAGCATGGTGATCATCCGGCTGGCATCATTGACCGAACGGCCCGAATTCGCGCCCTGGGCGGACGTGCTGAGTCAGCAGGAGATCACTGCGATCCGTGCAACGCGCAACATTGCCGCTCATGCTGGATACGCAGCGATGAACGACGGTCTGTTCTGGAGCGCGGTCACGGTCACAGTTCCCGAGATCGTCGAACGGCTGCTCCGCCGCTGATCCTCGTGAGCGGCGCGTGGGTCCAGCGAACGCTCACGTCCTCACCGCAGCCCGCCCAGCACCTCGTTGAGCGCCTCCGTCGCAGACGGGTGCGTGTAGATCGAGTCCCGCAGCTGCGTGGCCGTGATCCCGTGGCGGATCGCCAGCGCGACGAGGTTGATCACTTCCTGCGAGTGCACGTGCATGAGCGCCGCACCGAGGACCTCGTCGGTTCCGGCATCGACGACGCACTTGACGATGCCCCGCGGCTCGCCTTCGATCTTCGCTCGGGGCGCCGCGCCGATGTCCGCCATCTGCTTGGAGCCCACCAGCACCTCGCGACCCTGCTCACGAGCTTCGGCCTCTGTGAGACCGACCCGCGCGAGCGGCGGGGAGAGGAACATCGCGTACGGCACGGCAGTGCGGTCGGCGGTGGATCGATCGCCGGCTCCGAACAGCTGGTCGGCGACGATGCGGTTGTCATCCAGCGAGACGTACGTGAACTGCGGACCGCCGTTGACATCGCCCAGCGCATACACGCCCTCCGCAGACGTCCGCAGCCGGTCGTCCACGACGACGTACCCGTCGTCATCCGTGGCCACGCCGGCACGACCCAGCCCCAGCCCCGCCGAGGCCGGCGTGCGTCCGAGTGCCAGGAGGACGGCCTCGGCGTCGATCGTCCGGGACTCTCCATCCACGTCGTAGGTGACCCGGGCGAGGTCCGGCCCGTCCTGGACCGCGGTGACCGAGGCTCCCGGCGTGATCCGGACACCGTCGGCCCGCAGCGCGTCCGCCGCCGTGTCCGCGACGTCCGCATCCTCGTGGCGCAGCGGCCGCTCGCCGCGATCCAGCACGGTGACGTCGGTGCCGAAGTGGGCGAACATCGACGCGAACTCGAGGCCGACGTAGCCGCCGCCCACGATGACCAGCGACCGAGACCGCGGCGAGACATGCTGCAGCGTCTCCGAATCGTGGATGCGGCCGCCCACCCGGGCCCCGTCGATCGGCGGCACGGCGGGGTAGGAACCGGTGTTGATGAGAACGGTATCGGCCGACACGCGCAGCGTCTCGTCGCCGCCGGTCACCCGTACCTCCCGCTCGCCGGTGAACTCCGCGTGCCCCGTGACCAGCAGGACGGAGTCGAGATCGGCGAGCATGCTGTGGTTCTTCTCGCGCATCGCGGCCGTGAGGCTGTCGCGTCGCTCGACGGCTGCAGCGAAGCTGCCGTCGGGGTCATCGTCCGTGCGGCGCGCTTCCGCATCGTGGAGCAGGATCTTCGTCGGCACGCAGGCCACATTGATGCACGTCCCGCCGATCATGTCCCGGGACTGCTCGATCATGGCGACGCGCAGGCCGCGCTTCGCGGCAGTGCCGGCGAGGGTCTTCCCGCCCTTGCCCCATCCGATCACCAGGATGTCGACGTGCTCGGAGTGGTCAGTGCTGTCGGAGTGGTCGGTGTGGTCTTTCCCGGTTCCAGCTGCTGTCCCCGTCATGGTCCACCTCTCTCCGTGCGGAAGTGTTTTCACGCTATCAGTGGGCATCGGCCCGCCGTGGCCTTACAGTGAGGACGTGCTCAGACGCCTCGTATCCCGCGCCTACTGGTTCGTCAGTCCCTGGAAGCTGACGACGCAGCCGGCGCCGGATCGGCCGACGATCCTCATCGGCGCACCCCACACCTCCAACTGGGACTTCATCCTGATGCTCGGCATCGCCTGGCGGCTGGGCATCGATGTGCGGTGGCTGGGGAAGAACAGCCTCTTCACCAGCTGGCGCGGTCCGATCATGCGCGGTCTGGGCGGAGTGCCGGTCGACCGCGAGAACCCGTCCCGCGTCGTCGCGGACATCGTGCGCCAGGCGCACGCGGGCGAGGTGTTCGGCCTCGTCGTCACCCCGGACGGCACGCGCTCCGGGCACACGCACTGGAAGTCCGGCTTCTACCGCATCGCCCGGGAGACCGGCATGCCCGTCACGCTGGGATACGTCGACCGCACCACGATGACGACGGGGCTCGGTCCGACCATCGAGCTGACCGGTGACGTCGAGGCGGACATGGACCGCATCCGCGCCTTCTACGCGGACAAGACCGGATTCCATCCCGACAAGCGGGTCGAGCCGCGGCTGCGCGACGAATCGTCCGGGCTGGGTGAGTAAGCCGGTCACGGCGGCTAGTCCGCGCAGGGCCAACCGGCCATTCCCCCGCGCCTCGCAGACATGGCCGGACATGACCAGACGTGGCAGGACATGCCGAGACGCGCCCAGAAATGACCGGTCAGGGAACTCGCACTGTACTTACGGGTAACTTTCGTGAGTCGTCTCTCAAACCCGCATCGAAAGCCGCTCAGCGCTAGCAAACAATGCAGTCGGCGCATACTGTGAATCGGGTCTGCGGTCTCACCAGCTGAACACGCTGCGTGACCGCATCACCACCATCAGACGTCGATTCTGCACCGGCGAGGACTGAGCGACCGCTCGCGCGCCGGAACGAGAGGAAACAAGCCAGTGGCAGCAGCCGTAGAGGATCAGAGTCCCCCACCGGGCCCCGACGCTCACACCGAGCCGGTCGGCAAGCGCTCACCCGTCAACTGGCCGGTCTTCATCGGCACCGCCGTCATCATCGGAGCGTTCGTCCTCTGGGCGGCGCTGCTGCCCGCGCAGGCTGAGACCGTGATCTTCGGCGCGATGGGCTGGATCGCGACCAACTTCGGCTGGTACTACGTCCTCACCGCCACCATCGTGGTGGTGTTCGTCCTCATCGTGGCCTTCTCCCGCGTGGGCCGCACGAAGATGGGGCCGGATCATTCCAAGCCGAAGTTCAACATGTTCACCTGGGCATCCATGCTGTTCGCCGCCGGCATCGGCGTCGACCTCATGTTCTTCGGCATCTCCGGACCTGCCACGAACTTCCTCACGCCGCCGGACGTCGAAGCGATGTCCCCCGACGCGGCCCGCTGGGCACCTATCTGGACGATCTTCCACTACGGCATCCCCGGATGGGCGATGTACGCGCTCATGGGTATGGCGTTGGGCCTCTTCGCCTACCGCTACCACCTGCCGCTCAGCATCCGGTCCGCCCTCGCCCCGATCTTCGGCAAGCGGATCCACGGCCCCATCGGCCACTCGGTGGAGATCGCCGCGACGATCGGCACGATCTTCGGCATCTCCGTGTCGCTGGGCATCGGCGTCGTCTTCCTGAACTTCGGCCTGTCCTCGATGTTCGGCATCCCGACCTCGATCGGCATCCAGATCGCGATCATGGCACTGGCCGTCTTCATCACGATCCTGTCGACCGTCTCCGGCGTCGACAAGGGCATCCGTCGCCTGTCAGAGCTGAACGTGTTCCTCGCAGTCATCCTCATGCTGTGGGTGCTGTTCTCCGGCCAGACGGCCCACCTGCTCAACGCCCTGGTCCAGAACATCGGCGACTTCTTCTCCGGCTTCCCGTCGATGATGATGAACACCTTCGCGCACGAGACCGGTTCGCCGGACTACCCGGCGGATCAGTGGATGGCCGACTGGACGCTGTTCTTCTGGGCCTGGTGGATCGCCTGGGCGCCGTTCGTCAGCCTCTTCCTCGCCCGCATCTCCCGCGGACGCACGCTGCGCCAGTTCGTGATCGGCGTCCTGCTGATCCCCTTCGCCTTCATCCTGCTGTGGGTCTCGATCTTCGGCAATGCGGCCCTGACCTTCTTCAAGGCCGGGGACGAGGAGTTCATGAATCTGGCGGTGGAACTGCCCGAATCCGGGTTCTTCAACCTGCTGGAGCAGTACCCGGGCTCCCTGTTCACCGTGGGTCTCGCGGTCGTCACGGGCCTGTTCTTCTATGTCACCTCCGCGGACTCCGGTTCCCTGGTGATGGCGAACATGACGTCGAAGGCGTCCGTCAAGGACTCCGACGGCGCTCCGTGGCTGCGGATCGTCTGGGCGGTCATCACCGGCGCCCTGACCCTCTCCATGCTGTTCATCGACGGCGTCTACACGCTGCAGGCGGCGACCGTCGTGGTCGGCCTGCCGCTGTCGATCGTCGTCTACCTGGTGATGTTCAGCCTGTTCAAAGTGCTGAGGTCCGAGCGCCTGACCCTGGACTCCCAGATCGCGTCCATGCCGGATGTGCTCAACAGCCGGATCCGTGAGGGCGGCGAACGCGGCAGCTGGCGCCAGCGGCTCACGCGCCGGATGTCGTATGCCTCCGCACCGCAGATCACCCGCTACGTCAACAACGTCGCGGCACCGGCGGTCGAGGAGGTCGCCGCGGAGCTTCAGAAGCTCGGGGCAGACGTCCACTGCCATCGCGGCGAGCACTCCGACTACCCGATCCCCCACATCGACCTCACGGTCCACTTCCCGGAGCAGGAGGACTTCAATTACCAGGCGTACCCCGTCGCCTACCCGGTGCCCAGCTTCGCCGCGAACCTCGCGGTCACGAAGGACGTCTACTTCCAGCTCGAGGTCTTCTCCGCGACCGGTTCCCGCGGACAGGACATCATGGGGTACACGAAGGACCAGGTCATCTCCGACGTGCTCGACGCCTATGACGCCCACGTCGCGTTCATGACGCTGACCGGGGACAAGGGAGCACCCGCCGCGCGGATGGACTCCGAAATCCCGGATCAGTGGTGGGACACAGACCAGGCGGTCGTCGACGAACTCGACACCGACGAATCCGCAGCAGCAACCCCAGTAGCACCCGACGAATCCGCAGCACCTGCAGAAGGAGAATCGCGATGACGACATCCGACGCAACCACCCTGTACATCGACGGATCCTGGGTCGCCTCGTCCGACGGAGGCACCCGCACGGTGACCTGCCCGGCCGACGGCGCCGAGGTCGGGGTCGTCTCCGAGGCCACGCCTGAGGACGTCGAGCGAGCCATCGCGGCCGCGCGCCGCGCCTACGACGACGGCGTCTGGGCCGACCGGCCCGCATCCGAGCGCGGCGACCTCCTGCTGCGCGTCGCAGACGGCATAACCGCGCGCAAGGACGACTTCGCCCGCGCAGAGGCCCTGGACACCGGCAAGCGGCTGGTCGAGGCCGAAGGCGACATGGACGACATCGCCTCAGCCTTCCGCTACTTCGGGAAGATCGCGGATCAGAATCCGGGTCGCCTGGTCGACGCGGGCGATTCGTCCGTGATCTCCCGCGTCGTCTACGAGCCCGTGGGCGTCTGCGGGATGATCACCCCGTGGAACTTCCCGCTGCTGCAGGCGTCCTGGAAGGTCGCCCCCGCGCTGGCCGCCGGCAACTCGTTTATCCTCAAGCCTGCGGAACTCACCCCGCACACGTCGATGCTCCTCATGGAGGTGCTCGAAGCGGCAGGCCTGCCCGCGGGCGTGGCCAACCTGGTCCTCGGCGCCGGCGGCACCGTGGGCGCGCCGCTGTCCACCCACCCGGGCATCGACCTGGTGTCCTTCACAGGCGGCGCCGTCACCGGTCGGAAGATCTCCGAATCCGCGGCCGCGACGGTGAAGAAGGTCGCCCTGGAGCTGGGCGGCAAGAACCCGAACGTCGTCTTCGCCGACGCCGATTTCGAGGCGGCGGTCGACAATGCGCTGACCGCCGCATTCCTGGATTCCGGGCTCGTGTGCTCGGCCGGCACGCGCCTGATCGTGCAGGACACGATCGCAGAGCGCTTCGTCGACGAGCTGGTCAGCCGTGCTGAGGGCATCGTCATGGGCGGCCCGTTCGATGAGAAGGCGGAGACCGGACCGCTCATCTCGCAGGAGCACCGCGACAAGGTCACCGACTACGTCACGCGCGGCGTCGAGGCCGGCGCGCGCCTGCGGGTCGGCGGTCACTGGGGCGGCGAGGAGCACGCGAACGGCTTCTTCTACGCCCCGACGGTCCTGGACCAGTGCACCCGCGACAACCCCGCCGTGATCGAGGAGGGCTTCGGTCCCGTCATCACCGTGGAGACCTTCTCCACTGAGGCGGAGGCGATCCAGACCGCCAACCACACCGAGTACGGGCTCGCAGGTGCCGTGTGGACCTCGGACGCGGGTGTCGCCAACCGCGTCTCGCGCAAGCTGCGCCACGGCACGATCTGGATCAACGACTACCACCCCTACCTGCCGCAGGCGGAGTGGGGCGGCTTCAAGCAGTCCGGGATCGGCCGTGAGCTCGGCCCGTCCGGCATGGGCGAGTACGTCGAGCCCAAGCACATCTACCAGAACACCGAGCCGGCCCCGGCCGACTGGTTCCCGCGCAAGGAAGGATGAGGAGCACAGATGATCGACGACATGACATCGGAGAATCCCGTTCGCGAATACGACTACGTGGTCATCGGTGGAGGATCGGCGGGCGCCGCGGTCGCCGCACGACTCAGTGAGGACACGGACGTCACGGTCGCGCTGCTGGAGGCCGGCCCCCACGACCAGGACCATGCCGAGGTCCTGGACCTCAAGCGCTGGCCGGAGCTGCTGGAGTCCGGGCTGGACTGGGACTACCCGATCGAGCCGCAGGAGAACGGCAACTCGTTCATGCGCCACGCGCGCGCCAAGGTGCTGGGCGGCTGCTCGTCGCACAACTCCTGCATCGCGTTCCACCCGCCGGCCGAGGACCTGGACCTGTGGGTCGAGCTGGGCGCGGAGGGCTGGGATGCGGAGAACATCCTCCCGCTCCTCAAGCGCCTGGAGACCAATGCGCGCGGCGGCGAGAAGCACGGGACCGCCGGCCCGGTGCACCTCATGGATGTGCCGCCCGAGGACCCGATCGGCGTCGCGGTGCTGGACGCCTGCGAGCAGGCCGGTATCCCCCGCGCCGTCTTCAACGACGGCGAGACCGTGGTGAACGGCGCCGGATTCTTCCAGATCAACCGGAAGGCCGACGGCACGCGCTCCTCCTCGTCGGTGTCCTACCTGCACCCGATCCAGGATGAGCGGAAGAACCTGGACATCCTCACCGGGCACTGGGTCATGCGCCTGCTGTTCGAGGGCGACCGCGCGGTGGGCGTCGAGTACGTCGACAACTCGTTCGACCGGTCGTCCGTGCTGCGGGCGACGCGTGAGATCGTGCTGAGCGCCGGTGCGATCGATACGCCGAAGCTGCTCATGCTCTCAGGCATCGGACCGGCCGACCACCTGCGCGAGTTCGGCATCGATGTCCGGGTCGACTCCCCCGGTGTGGGGTCGAACCTGCAGGATCACCCGGAAGCGGTGATCTCGTGGGAAACGAAGGAGCCGATGGTCCGCGACGCCACCCAGTGGTGGGAGATCGGCATCTTCGCAGCCACGCAGGACGGGCTGGATCTGCCGGACCTCATGATGCACTACGGCAGTGTGCCCTTCGATATGCACACGCGTCGCCAGGGCTACCCCACCTCGCCGGAGTCCTTCGCGCTGACCCCCAATGTCACGCACGCGAAGTCCCGCGGCACGGTGCGTCTGCGGTCGCTGGACTACCGCGACAAGCCGAAGGTCGACCCGCGGTACTTCACGGATGAGGAGGGCCACGACATGCGCGTGGCCGTCGCGGGCATCAAGAGGGCCCGCGAGATCATCGCCCAGCCGGCGATGGCCGACAAGGTCAGCCGCGAGCTGTTCCCGGGCGAGGACGTGCAGACCGATGAGCAGATCGCGGAGTACGTCTCGAAGACGCACAACACGGTCTACCACCCCGCCGGCTCCTGCCGGATGGGTGCGGTCGATGACGACATGTCGCCGCTGGATCCCCAGCTGCGGGTCAAGGGCGTGTCCGGACTGCGCGTGGTCGATGCCTCGGCCATGCCGCAGCTGCCAGCGGTGAATCCGAACATCTCCGTGATGCTGATGGGCGAGCGCGCATCGGACCTCATCAAGGCCGACCGGTGAGCCTCAGCACGGAACGCGGTGCGGCCGGGTGACCGACTGACCGGCTGCACGCAGACGAACGGCGGGGTGGGAGCAGATCTGCTCGCACCCCGCCGTTCGCGTGTCCGCTGCGCGTGCGCGCGCTCAGCCGTCGACGTCGTGCAGGTGGTGCTCGAGGTCGTGGACTAAGTACCGGCTGAGCGTCGCGACGGTGAAGGTGAAGCCGTCGCTGCGCTGGCCGGTGCGGTCCCAGTCGCCGTCGGTCACTCGGTCGAACACCGCCGCCGAGGCCCCAGTCCCCTGCTCGATCTCCCGCGCCACCTGCGCGGGGTCGGCTGCCCAGAACTCACCGCGCACGGCCTCGGCTTCGCCGTCGTAGTCCGCGAATGTGGGGTTCTGCGCGTCGAGCATCGCGGTGATGCGCTCTCCCAGAGCGATGGCGAGGTCGCGGGAGTGGCCCGCGTACTCGAGCGGTGACCACACGCCGTCGCGTGGTCGCACGGCTGCGTCGTCCCTCCTCAGCACGGCGTTCCACCGGGACGGCAGGGCGAGGAGTCGCTGCGCGGTTGTCGCGGGATCGTGCGGTGCGTAGCCGCACTGCTCGCATCCCTCGTCGATCACGAAGGTCCAGTCACGGGTGTCGGTCTCTGCGGGAGGCGGGGCGTGTTCAGTCATACCTCCCACTATGCCCCGCCACGTCGAGGCAGCTTGTCTCAGCTGTGCTCCGAGTCTGCGCTTCGCATGATGGTCTTCGTTGCCTGACCTGCACGTCACGCCATATTTCGTATGACAGCATGGCGAGCATGAGCGCGCAGAGCACCTCGACTATCGACCCACATCTCGGGGATCCGCAGCTGACTGCGTCTGTCGAATCCGTCAAGGACATCTTGGCGACCCTGCGCCCGAATATCCCGTCCTACCAGCGTCCGTACGCGTGGACTGCGAAGAACGTCACTGAGTTGGTCGACGACATCAGACGATTCCGCCCGTCGGGCCGATACCGAATCGGCACGTTCATCCTCAATCACTCGGCAGAGGACGATTCCGACCACTGTTCACGCCGTCCGCGTCCGAACATCGTCGACGGTCAGCAGCGCTATCTCAGCTTCGCCCTCATCGCTCATGCGCTGCTCTCTCGCGCGTCCGACCTGACGGACCGCTTCATCGAAGACCTCAGCACCGCAGTCGATGGCATCTCCATACCTCGGCGACGGGACGATCGAACCGGCCACAATCTGCGTGCCAACCACGACCATCTCCGTACGATCGTCAGCCGCTGGAGCCCGGACGAGCTCAACGACTTCACGGAGTTCTTCCTCAATGACTGCGATGTCGTTGTCCTCAGAGTCCGCGACTTGGATGCAGCGTTCCAGATGTTCGACTCGCAGAATACTCGCGGCCGTCCTCTCTTCCCCACTGACCTCCTCAAGGCCCACCACTTGCGAGAGTTCAGCAGGACGGACCCCTCGCGGGACTCCGTCCTGGAAGCGGTTCGCGAGTGGGAGCAGGTTCCTCCTGCAGAGATCAACCACGTGATCGCAGCGGTCCTGTTCCCGATCAAACAGTGGACCGTGAATCGGCCGATGCCCCGAGACGGCTTCAGCTCGCACGACGTGGACCTCTTCAAAGGCATACGCGAAGACGCACAGGGAAATGGTCGCTACCGGTGGGCGCACCCAGTGCTCCTGGCGAAGGCCGCAGTCGATCGCTTCCACTCCGACAACTCCACCCTGCTGCGTCACGGGGTCGTCGACGCGTTGGACTTCCCCTTCCAGATCACCCAACCAGTGATAGACGGCGAGATGTTCTTCAGGATGGTCAGTCACTACGTGAGTGAGGCTCGGCGCGCGGGGATCGCCGGCGACGCGTCGTCTCCCGGTGCAGAAGCCGGCGACGATCGTGACCCGCGACTCGCCGAGGTGCACAAGATGCTGGACGCGATGCCGCCAGGAACCGGATACCGCTACGTCCGTGAACTGTTCGACTGTCTGCTCATGGCCTACCTCGACCGCTTCGGATGGTACGACGTGGAACACGCGGCACTCTTCCTCGCACGGTATGCGTACCTTCTCAGAGTGCACTTGCAGAGGGTGTATCCCGCGTCCGTGGACATCCACGCCAGACGTGGCCACGACAGGATCCCCGACGCAGACGGAAACCTGTTCGCCGACATCGTCCATGCACTCGATCCGCGTTCCATCCTGGACCGGCCGCTCCCCTCAGTCGACGAGGCCGGCTCGGAACCCCTCCGCAGGCTGTACGGGCTGATCCTGGATACCGCAGAGCGCGACGAGGAGACTCAGCGCGAGGGGATCCGATGACAGTCGATGCGATGTCCCGTGACCAGCCGAATGTCATGAGTGTGAAGGAGATCTTCGACCACCATCGATACAGGATCCCGCTGTATCAGCGTGCGTACTCCTGGACTGCGGCGGAGATCCACACACTGCTGGCAGACGTCCGCGATGCTCGTCTGGACGCTGCGACCCGTCGTGCACGCCGGGGGTCCCGCGACTACTACATCGGCTCGCTCGTCGTCGACGCGATGCATTCGGACGAAGGAACACTGCTCGAAGTGGTGGACGGTCAGCAACGACTCACGACGCTCTTCATCATCCTCTCTCTGACTGGACCGGGGACGGGCAACGAGGATCCGCAGTTCACCGGGGGGCTCACGTTCGAAGGACGCGACGCAGCAGCCGAGGACCTGCGTCGTCTAGCACGCGACGGAGCCGGCTCGATCAACCGACTGACGACACCTGGGATCAGACTCGCTGCCGAGCTCGTCGAACAAGCCGTCAGTCGCGGAGCCCACCTCGACCCGACCAACGCTGACCTCGTCGACAGCGTGGCGTTCTCGTCGGAGGATGCGACATATCTGCGGGAGCACGTGAAGATCCTGCAGACCGCACTTCCATCTGGCACCGACCTCAACCACTACTTCGAAGTCATGAATACCCGCGGCGAGCAGCTCGAGAAGCACGAGATCCTCAAGGCGAACATGATCAGAGCGCTTCCTCACACCATGGAACAAGCCGCGTTCTCTGCGATCTGGGACGCCTGTTCTGTGCTCGAGCGACACGTACAGACTCAGTTCTCGCCGACTCAGAAACCAGAAGGGGCGACCTCCGAGAGAACTATGCTCTTCGGCTCGGGTTGGAACACCTTCCAACCGGAGTCAGCTGACGAGCTATTCGACCATGTACAAGCGATGCTCGCTGGTGACGATACGTCGACGTCGAACGAACCACTGCCCACACCTCACGGGTCAGAGCAGCGCATTCTCCTAGCAGATGTGCTGACTGCCTCTGACAGCCAGGAGGACTCGCGGGCAGGAGGTGATCCCGATCCGGAATCCGGTTCGTACGGTTCCATCATCGATTTTCCGAACCTACTGCTGCACGTCTTGAGAATCCAGAGGAGAGAGACCTTCACCTGGGAGGATCCTCGCGACGGAGCAGAACTTCGAGTACGACTCGAGGACAAGTATCTGCTCAGCGAATTCGACCGTTCCATGCTCGCGTCGCGTCATCTCGATGACGCGTCCCGACGTGCCGAAGTACGGGAGTTCGCCTACCTTCTGCTGAAGACCCGGTACCTTCTGGACACCTACGTCATCCGCACGCAACTGACGGCAGGGGGTGACGACGAGGAGAACTGGGTGCTTCACCGGGCACTGAGATACCCGGCGCCGCCGGCGAAAACCGCGCAGCTCAGTGCGCGGGCCACGTTCAGAACAGGACAGTCGACGGGTTCGGATGAGAACACGAATCGCGACCAGGTCCACCGGCAGGTGCTCATGCTCCAAGCGATGTTCCAGGTCAGCGATACCCGTCGCGCCTCGAAGTACTTCCTCTTCCAGATCCTCGAATGGCTCCATCAGCAGGAGGCTCCCTCAGCTGTCGATGGCGAGAGTTTCGTGAAGAAGCTGGAGACCATGGCACGGAGCCGCCTCCGGGCGCTGGATTTCACAGCCGTGATGAATGACGGCACACACGTGCCGAACTTCCTCTTCAATGTCCTCGACTACGAGCTCTGGAGGCTCGCCGAAGTCGCTGACGGCTCAGAGCTCACGCACGTGCTGCCCCACCCGAATCTCGTGGCTGGCCTGACGGAGGCGTCGCCGACGTTCCGTTTCCGCTACCGAACGTCCGTGGAACACTACTATCCTGTTCAGCCGTCCTCGGAACAAGGTCACCGCCGGCTGGATCCGTCCGACGGGAACCACTTCGGAAACCTCTGCCTCATGTCCCGGTCTGAGAACGCACGCCGGAACAATCTCATGCCGATCGCCAAGGCCAGAGAATTTCAGCCCGCTCGCCAGAGCCTGAAGTTCCAGCTCATGTCCGCCCTCGCTCTGGAGGCCCACGACTGGGCTGAGGAACAGATCCACGCGCACGGTTCAGCGATGCTCCGGGTGATGCAGAATGCTGCCGACACCCCGGTCGCCGTATGCTGATGTCACACGCGAAAGGGCGACACCGTGGACGCACCGATCGACACTGCTCAGACTGCACGCTCGTCTCGCACGACCTGCCTCATCGTCGGCGCAGGCCCGGCGGGACTGGTCCTGGGCCTCCTGCTGGCACGGGCCGGGATCGACGTCACCGTGCTGGAGAAGCACCAGGACTTCCTGCGGGACTTCCGGGGCGAAACGGTGCATCCCAGCACTCTGGAGCTGCTCGACGACCTGGGACTCTTCGAGCGCTTCGACGCACTCCCCCAGTCCCATCTGCACCGCGTGCGGCTGCCGGGGGCAGACGATGAGGACGTGCCCCTCGTGGACTTCACCCGTCTGCCGGTGCGGCATCCGTACATCGCGATGGTCCCGCAGTGGGACCTGCTCGACCTCATCGCCGAGGCCGCAGACCTCGAACCGTCGTTCACCCTCCTGACCGAGCACGAGGTCACGGGCGTCGTGCGGGACGGCGACCGAGTCGTCGGCGTCGACTACTCGACACCAGACGGCGCCGGCACCGTGCGCGCCGATCTCACCATCGCCTGCGACGGGCGGTGGTCGGTCATCCGCCAGGACGTCGGACTCCCCACGAAGGAATTCCCCGTCGATTTCGATGTCTGGTGGTACCGCGTTCCCACCCGCAGCCGCATCGGCGGCTCGCTCCTGCCCCGCATGCACACGGGGCGCGCACTCATCGCGATCCCGCGCGAGAGATACCTCCAGATCGCGCGGCTGGGCCGCAAGGGCACCGACGCCGCGCTGCGCGCTCGAGGTCTCGACGCGCTGAGAGCGGAGACGGCCGACCTCCTTCCCGAAGTCGCGGACGACGTCGACTCCATCTCCTCACTGGACGACGTCAAGCATCTGAGCGTCCGCATCGATCGACTGCGCCGCTGGTACGCGGCGGGCGTTCTGTGCATCGGCGACGCGGCGCACGCGATGTCCCCAGTCGGCGGCATCGGCATCAACCTCGCGGTGCAGGACGCCGTGGCCACAGCCCGCTTCCTCTCACCGTCGCTCACGGATCGCACCGCACCCGTGGAGGACCGCGTCCTTGCTCGCGTGCAGCGCAGGCGAGCGCTCCCGACGGCGCTCACCCAGGGCGTGCAGAGACTCGTGCAGGGGCTCATCATCGCGCCGGCGCTCAACGGCTCTGTGGTCCAGCCGCCTCAGCTCATCGGGAGGATCCTGCGAAGGCTGCCTGGCCTGTCGGTGGTCCCCGCCTACATCGTCGGTGTGGGCTTCCGCCCGGAGAAGGCGCCTGCGTGGGCTCGGCGTCGCAGCGATCGGTCGCCGTCGTCAGTCGCATAGTGTGGTGTGATGCTCCTGCTCATGAGGCGCCGCGCATGACCGTCCCGCATCTGGCTGTGTGGCCGCCCGATCCTTCGACGCGGCTGCACCGCTCCGAGGTGTCTGCGGTCATCGGCAGTGGTGATGAGACCTGGAAGAGGGCGGCTGCCGACCTGCTGCGTTGGAAGGTCAAGACCCGCAGCGGCTTCCGCGTCGACGACGACCAGCCGGTGACGCCCGGCACCGAACTCATCGTCACAGCACGCGTCCTCGGCATCACCGTCAGGGAGCCGATCCGGGTCGAGCACGTCGTCGAGTCCGAGGATCGAGTCGGATTCTCCTACCGGACACTCCCCGGCCACCCCGTCTCAGGAGAAGAGGCATTCATCGTCCACCGCGAGGGCGAGGACGTCATCCTCACGATCCGCTCCCTGACCGGTCCCTCTCCGCGGCTGCCCTGGCGTCCGCTCTTCCCTCTCCTGCTGCTCGCGCAGCGGGTCGTGCGGCGCAGGTACCTCCGTTCGCTGACCGCCTCGTGAGTGCGCCCCCGAAACATTCCAGGAGCCGCCGAGCCCGCGAGGGGTAGGCACCGTCGCCGGCTCTCCGTACACTCATCTGTGTGACGAAGCTCACGGCCTCGACGGCGGAGAGTCTGGTGGCATCCTCGACCAGGCTCGCGCGGGAGCGTGCCGCCGACCTGAGCGTGGCCGACCTGGCCGATCACGCCGGGTACAGCCCCTTCCACTTCGCGCGCCTCTTCGCACGTCACGTCGGCATCGGTCCCGGACAGTACCTCACGGCCCTGCGGATCGATCGTGCGAAGCAGCTGCTGCTCACGGAGACCGAATCGGTGATCGATGTCGCGACAGCAGTCGGGTTCGACTCCCTCTCCAGCTTCAGCCGGCGCTTCCGCTCCACGGTCGGCGTCCCGCCCGCGCAGCTGCGGCGCCTCGCCGACCGCATCAGCGACAAGCCCCCGCGCCCCTTCAGCCTGCTCTCCCCCGGTATCGAATGCGTGCGCGTCACGATCGAACTCCCCGCCGATTTCAGCCCGCGCGGCGACGCGGCCCTGTGGGTGGGCTGGTACCCCCACCCAGCACCCATCGGCCTGCCTCTGTCCGGAGCACTGATCTCCGGTGTCACAGAGGTCAGCATGCCGCTGTGCCCCGGCGCGCCCTTCCTGCTGGGATTCGCGGTCCCCGCACAGGCCGATCCGATGGCCCAGCTGGTGCCGCCGGAACCGATGGTCGGTGTGCACCCGGCACCACTCACCGCATCGGCGGACGTCACCCTGCGCTTCGAGACCTCGCCGACCGCACGCCGCATGCCGCTCCTCACCGCCCTGCCCAGTCTGTGCACGCGGTGACGACCGCAACGGACGGGCACGGCGAACGGCGACCGGGACCTCGGCGGCGGTTGCGCAGTTTCGGACAAAGACCGACCGCATCGTCCGTCTAGCGTGGAATCACCACCCGGGCCACGCGCCCTCGGCTACAGGAGGAATCATGAGCAACCCCATCGGCACCAGCGCATGGATCGATGTCAGCGCACACGACTTCGCCGCGGCGAAGGACTTCTACACCGGACTGTTCGGCTGGACGTTCGAGCAGCTGGGCGATGAGTTCGGCGGCTACAACCTCATCCACAATGGCGACGCCCTGGTGGGCGGCGCGATGGACGTCACCGGCATGACCTGTCCTCTGGGCCAGCCGATCCCCGCCGAATGGAGCATCTACCTCACCGTCGACGACCTCGACGCGCGACTGGCGAAGGCAGAGAAGCACGGCGCCACCATCGCGATGGGCGCAGACCAGATCGGCGAGTTGGGACGCATGGCGATGCTCATCGACCCGACCGGGGCGACCATCTGCATGTGGGAGCCCAAGGACCTCGATGGCTATGACTTCACCGGGCAGCCCGGCTCACCCGTCTGGTTCGAGCTCATGACCCACAAGTTCGATGAGGCGAGCACGTTCTACACCGCCGTGTTCGACGCGAACCTCGTGGCCATGTCCGAGGAGATGGAGGATGACAGCTTCCGCTACGTCACCAACGGCCCGGGTGAGACTGCGAGTTGGGGCCTGGGCGATGCGACCGGTGTGATGCCCGAGGAGGCAGCCGGTTGGCGCGTCTACCTGGGAGTCGAAGCCGCTGACTCGGCGGTGGAGAAGGTCGCGGAGCTGGGCGGGAAGCTGCTCGACGGGCCGGTCGACTCCCCGTTCGGACGGATCGCCACGATCGCGGACCCGGAGGGAGCGACCTTCCAGATCTGCGCGATGAGTGAAGCGGTGCCGGAGGGCTGAGGCCGTCATCGGGGCTGGGAGTAGAGCCCCATAGAGTGGTGTAGCGCACGGAGGTCCGGCCTATCCGTCAGGATGTGGACGCGGCCACCGTGTGATCCTTCGAGTCAACCTTCCAAGAATCCTCGAACGGAGTCACAACGATGACCGCTCCTCA
>NZ_FXZM01000026.1 GCF_900169175.1 Brevibacterium jeotgali
ATCTTTGCGCGCATCGATCGCCATCCTCGTGGCTCGCTCGCGTAGCTCGTCGGGGTACTTTCGTGGTGCGACCATGCCGCCCATCCTTCCGGGTTATCGATGTCTCCATTAAACCCGGGGCGATTCAGTTCGAGTCGGCCGTTGATCGCTTCAGTCGGCCCGTTACTTGTCCCGGGTCGTTGGAAGTAGGCGAGCACATCAGCGGCTCTGCGTTTCAGCGTTCTCCCCAGCGTCGTCAGCTCCGTCAACGCTGCTGGCACTCCTGCCGAGAGACTCGCGATGACCGCCCGCAGTCGGTCTCTGCCGCGAGTGCGGTCGGGGTCGCGGTACGCGGCCACGATGCGCTGGTAGACCCACCACGTGACATCGACTTGCGGGTGTTCCTCGACAGCGAGCACAGCTTCGAGTCGATCGGTCTGCTTGCTGGTGAGCAGGTTCGCGCCGGTGAGCAGGATGCGACGGATGCCATAGAGCGGGTCCCCGGACCGGCCCCGGTGTCCGAGTGTCTCCTGCTGGATCCGCTGCCGACACCGCTGGACAGCACTCCCGGCCAGCACGACGACGTGGAACGGGTCCATCACCGGGGTCGCGTCGGGCAGTTCTTCGGTCGCGGCTGACTTGTAGCCGGCGAAGCCATCCATCGCGACGTCCTCAATACCGTGACGGAACGCCTGCGATTGGGTCGCCAACCAGGTCTTGAAGACCTTCTTCGACCGGCCTTCGACGATGTCCAGTAACCGGGAGGGGCCTGTCTTGTCGCGGATCGGGGTGAGATCGATGATGACAGTGACGAACTTGCTGCCGAACGGCGTATGCCGCCACACATGCTCATCGACCCCGATGACACGGACACCGTCGAACCTGCTGGGATCATCGACCAGCAGCTGTTGGCCGGTGGCGAGGATAGCGGTGTTGACGGTGTGCCACGCCGCGCCCAGGCCCGCAGCGATACGACTGATGGACATCCTGTCGATGACGAGGCATTTCAGCGCCCACAGCACAGCCGACCACGACAGCTTCGCCCGTGGCGCGGCGACCGGGGTGAGATCTTCCCGCCAGACGCGTGTGCAGGTCGGGCACCGGTAGCGGCGGACTCTCACGTGCAGGAGCGTGGGTCGCCAGCCGAGGGGGACGTGGACGAGCCTGCGCACCGCGGTTCCGCGGGGGATGCCTTCCGTGCCGCATTCCCGGCACCAGGAATCGGGATCGTCGGTAGTGGTGCGGCACTCCAAGACTGCTTGATCGACATCGACAGCTTGTCCTGTGATAGTCACGGCGTGGGTGTCGAGGAGGCAGAACGCGTCAAGATCGGGGGTCGTGAAGCTAGGCTTACCCATGTCGAGGTCTTCCGGATGGAGAGTGTGAGAACTTCCATCTTCAGGGAGACCTCGACGTCTACCCAGGCAACGACACGGACGGACCCACAGCACCAGGCTCTACACCCTCATCTGCGAAGAGCCGGTTTGGACATCTCTTAAGTTACGCAGAACCGAGCGAACTTCCCTTGACGTGGATCAAGAACCACGGAGAATCTCCGTTGCGGCGGCCAGGCCCTGGTGATGCACGGCAATTTCCAGGACCAGAGACTGGATGCACGGCGAAGGAAGCGACCTGGGGAGTGTCAAACAGCAAGCCCGAATAGGGATCCGACAACGTATGTCAGCGCCAGTCCGAGAGCGCCGCCGATGACCAGGCGCAGGCTCGACCTGAGCGGTGAAGTGCCCGACAGTCTCGCGGAGATGTGACCGGTCAGGGCCAGAACGATGAGAGTCACGACTGTGACCACAACGGCGTCAGTCCCCGAGGGGGCGAAGAAGACCGAGATCATGGGCAGCAGGGCTCCGAGCACGAATGCCACCGCCGACGACAGCGCCGCCGTGATCGGGTTCGTCAAGTCCTCCGCATCGAGGCCGAGCTCAAGTTGCAGGTGAGCGGCCAGGGGGTCGCTGGCACCGATCTCGGTAGCAGCCTTATCAGCGGTGTCCTTGGTGATGCCATATCCCTGGAGGATGCCGGACAGCTCGGCGTGTTCGGCCTGCGGATCATCGGCGAGCTCGGCACGCTCCTTGTTGATCAAGACCTTCTCGGTGTCCCGCTGGGCGGAGACGGAAACGTATTCACCCAACGCCATCGAGACCGCACCGGCAACGGTCGAGGCCAACCCGGCGACGAAGACCGCAGTGTCACCGGCGCCGCTGGCGATCACTCCCAGCAGCAAGGCGGCAACGGAGACGATGCCATCGTTGGCGCCGAGCACTCCGGCGCGTAGTGCGTTGAGTTTGGCGTGGTGGCTTGGTGCGTGCGGTTCACCGCTGTGTCTGGACTCAGGCGGGACAGTCATTCGACGATCCTCCTCCCAATGTCGGTCAGCTTGCAACCCCACGTCCTCATCCTGGTCATGATGGCGATGGCCGGTTGTGTCGTCACCGCAGGCGCAGCGGGGCTGCTGCGAAGCCCCCGACGGGTGGCAGAGCGCGCTGTCGCGGCCTGCCTGGATCTGGTTCGATCGCGGCCGTCGTCTCAAGGACGGCCCGGGTCAGTGCCCGCAGCTCGAGGGTCGCAAGTAGACGTCCGGGACAGACGTGCTTCCCGATCCCGTACACGAGGTTGTAGGGCGCATTACCAAGGGGGTCGAACGCGTCCGGGTCACCGAACATCTGCGGATCCCGGTTGGCGGATGTCCAGTTGAGGAAGACTCGTTCGCCGGCGGCGAGCTCACGGCCGCCGACTGTGACGGGCTCGGTGGTGATGCGTCGGTTCGCCACGAAGGGATCATCGATCCGTAGGATCTCGTCGAGGATCGCGGTGAACTCCCGGTCGGACACTCCGGAGCGCAGCCGGGCTTGCACGTGCGGGTGGTCGGCGAGGTAGGTCAGAATCACGCCCGTGCAGAGGGCGATCGACCCCAGGTCGCCACCCGTCCAGTTGCGTAGGATCGAGACGATCTCTTCGTCGGTCAGCTCGCGGCCGTTGACGCGGTCGCGGAGGAGCTCGGTGGTGACATCGTCGGGTGCGGCGTCACCGGCCTCGCGGCGAGCGTTGATGAGGGACCGGATGATGGCATCGAAGCGCTGGGCGACTTCCGCGGTGCGCGCCCCATCTCGTGAGCGAGTGGCTGCATGGTTGTCCGCCATCCACTGCAGGAGCTCGTCCTCGAGGTCGGTGGGCCATCCGAGCCAGGCGCTTTGCGCGCGCACCGCAAAGCGAGCGCCGACCTCGACTGCGTCGATGGGCCCGGGAACGTCGAATTGCGAGACGAGTTCGGCCGCGACTCGCTGCACCGCGGGCTCGAGAGCTGTCATCCGTTTCCGAGTGAAGTAGCGGTCCACGAGAGCTCGGAACTCCGTGTGCGTGGCCTCGTCGAAGCCGTTGGGCACCTGGAGGTGGCGGGACACGGCGTTGGAGAAGGCTTGATGATCCAGGGCGGCAGCAGTGACATCAGCATGCGAAAACAGCGTCCAGGCACCGCTCGCCCCGCGCGCGACGGGACATCGCGATCGCATCTCGTCGTAGGCGGAAACGGGATCGCGACGAACCCGCGGACCCCGCGGATTCCAATCGGGGAGAGGATCCTTGATCGCCTTCGGTGGCGCCACGGCGCCGGGACTCAGGCGGGTGCCGGGGGTGACCTCGTCGGTCGGCATGTGATTGGTCATGCATCCATCCTGCCCCCGGAGCCGGAAACTTCGGGAGCGGGGCTGCGCGTACCCCGGCGGGTGTTGGCGGGCTGTCCTATCGCATTCGGTAGATGCGACGATCCCGCCTTTCCGAGCAGATTCTTCGTCCTCACGCATCAACGTGGTCGGCCTTATTGTGTCGCTGACCAGGATCGCTGCCTCACGGGTTCGAACCACATCAGGTTCGAGCGACATCATCCCGATCAGTACCGGCGCCAATTCAGACGGTTAGCCAGTCCTCATAGCGCTCGTCGACCTCCACCAGGCAGGTGAGTACAGCACGCCGGGACAGGGGAACTTGTTACCCGGACCTATCCAGGCGACGCCTTGATCGGTCGGATGTGCAGTCGATTCCTGAAAATGACACCGTCACCGAACGCCTCGGCCTTGGACCCAGCCGATGTCGGCATCGCGGGCGGTGCCGCAGCAGCGGCCCCGAAGCGTCTGACACGCAGCGCCTTTGCTCGCCTCTGCTCTGATGCATGGGCGGTGGCACCTCTGCGGACTCTTGATCCAGATCAATTACAACGTTTCCGATACGGCATAAGTTCAGGGGTGGAAGGGCCGAGGCAACCCGGCTCACTCAAACGTCTGCAACATTGTGAAAGGGAAACAACAATGGAACTGCTCGGGCAAGCGCTCGGACTCGGCACCATCGGATTGGTGGCGGGTCTTGTGGGCGCGGTGATCGCGGCTCTCGCGACGCGTAGCCAGACCTCCACACTCACCAGCTACGTCCAGCACTTCGCCGCCGGCCTGATCATCGCTGCGGCCACACTCGACCTGCTTCCGGAGGCGCTCCACCTCGGTGCAGGCTGGCCACTGATCATCGGCTTTGTGCTGGGTACGGCATTCATGCTGGCGCTGCGCGCGCTCCTCAACCGATTCGGCCACAGTCACGCTCATGGCGAGGAGCACGACCACGGTCACGGTGGCGTGCAGACCAAGGGGGCCACCGGCGTGAACCTGCGCTTGGCCATCGCTCTTGCGGTCGTCGTCCTCATCGACGGTGCCATCATCGGTGTGGCACTGTCGGCCGGCGGTGCCGCGGCCCTCCTCATCGCGATCGCGCTGTCGATCGAGCTCCTCTTCGTCGCCGCGTCCACGGCCGGATCCACGCGAGCCGGGGGCGGTTCGGTCGGCACCGCGATCGGAGTGGGGGCCTTCGTGGCGGTCATGATGCCAATCGGCGCCGTACTCGGTGCCCTCCTCTTCGCCGGAGTCTCCGCCCCGCTGCTGATCGCCGGCCTGGCCTTCGGTGCCGCCGCCCTGTTGTTCACCGCAGTCGCCGAGTTGCTCGTGGAGGCCTACGAGATCAAGGAAAGCACGGGCACTATCGCCATGGCAGCCGCTGGCTTCCTGCTGTTCCTCATCCTCATGATGCTCATGTGATCGGGGTTGCTGCGACTGTTGCGCTCACACCGCTGGACCCGCTCACTTCACGGAGGCACGGATGGATGAGGTCACCCAGGCGTACCGCACCAAGGCGGTCGGACTGGCCGGCATGCTCGGCACCGTGGTCTCCCCCCGAGACCCCGGCCGCAGCGTGGTCGAGCCCTGGGCTGAGACAGTCTCCGGCCGGATCCTCGACGTCGGCGCAGGCACCGGACGCTGGACCGGTCACCTCGCTGCCCTCGGGTACGACGTCGAAGGACTCGAACCGGTCGACCAGTTCGTCGAACTCGCCCGCCGCGCACATCCCGCCGTGCCGTTCCGGCACGGCTCACTCGCCGACCTCGTCGGGTCCGCCGAGCGCTGGTCCGGGATCCTGGCGTGGTACTCCCTCATCCACCTCGATCCCGACCAGCTCCCGCCAGCACTGGCGACCCTGCGCAGTGTTCTGGACGACGACGGCTCACTCCTCCTCTCGTTCTTCTCAGGCCCACGGTTCGAGGCGTTCCAGCACCCAGCCACGACGGCCTACCGATGGCCGATAACGGCCATGGCACGAGCGCTGGAGAGTGCCGGGTATGAGGTCACCGACCAGCAGCAGCACCCGCGGCATCCTCACGCAGCGATCACCGCCAGGACCCGGCCCAGCTCGTCTTGACCTCCATCAAGGGACAACCATCCCCAGACCCCATAGTTTGGTTTCACCATCGGAAAGGAATGATCAGTGACTGACCAGAACCTCGCGCGAGCAGCCGAACTCGCCTCCCACATCGAACGCGTACACGGAGCAAACCACCCGGAACTCACCCGCGTACGGGAGATCACCCTCGCTCTCCAGCAGTCGGGCAACGAGACCCGCACCGTTGAACTGTTCAACGAGTTGCGGACCCTGACCCATAACTATGCACTTCCCGATGACGCCTGCGAGGCCTTCGCGGCGACCTACCAAGCGCTGGAGCGCGCTGACAGGCAACGCGCTTCCTGAGCTGAGACGACCAGGGCTTGGCGCCTGAGACGCGTACGGTGCCGCCCCTGGGGACAGAACCATCCGAATACCTGCCCACGCCAACAAAGGGCGCCACCAAACCGCGAGAAAAGGACACTCATGACCGACATCACCTTCGCCAGCCTCCACGAGAAACTGAACTTTCTACTCGCCGACCACGGCGTGCAGGACTTCGACGAGCCGGAGCTCGACCTGGAATCCGTATCTTCCCTCCACGCAAAAGCCAACGCCCTGTGCTCCGCCCATGGCGGCAACCCCTCACGCATGCCCAACGAGACGCTCGCCCAACTCCATCCCAAACTCGACTTCCTGCTCAAGGGCCACCGTGTCGACTTCGACGCCCCCGACCTCGAACTCGAGACACTCGCCGCCGTCGATGCCATGGGGTTAGCCTCGAGTTGTAGACACCCGAGATAGCGGGATCACGGGTTCCGCTGGAAGGATGTCTGGCATGTCGTCAAGCAGAAAGCAACGACGGTCGTACACCGAGGACTACAAGCGCGAAGCCGCGCATCTGGTCATCGATACAGGCCGCTCGATCGCGGCAGTGGCTGCGGAAATCAACGTCGGTCCCCAGACGCTGGGCAACTGGGTGCGGCAGGAGAAAGAACTTCTCCACGGGGACGGAAAATCCACCGGTCCGTTGGAAGAAGACGAGCGGTCGGAGTTGAAGCGGCTACGGCGGGAAGTGTTCGAGCTGCGGGAAGACAACGCGTTCCTGGGAAAAGCGGCAGCCTTCTTCGCGTCGAAGCCTCGGAAGCAGAACGGTTCGAGTTGATCGACGCGCAGAAGGCGAACCACACGATCGCGCGGATGGCCAGGCTCCTGCACGTCT
>NZ_FXZM01000042.1 GCF_900169175.1 Brevibacterium jeotgali
CCTGACTTGGCTCATTTCGTTAGTGCGTGGGCTCTCCGGTCCGGATGGCTTCGAGGACGCGGGTCAGGTCCTCGGAGACGTGGGGTGGGAAGGTCTGCGTAGTGCCGTTGATCGCGAGGGTTGCGGAGCGTAGGGGCCGGAGCTTCTTGACGATGTTGCCGATCGCCAGTCCGGTGCGTTGCTGGATGAGCCGAGCGACGGCCAGGGCGGTGAACACGAGGGTGAGGTGGGCTTCGATCGCGTCACGGGTGCGGTGGAACATGGGTCTGGCCTGGAGGTCCGTCTTCGACATACGGAACGATTGCTCGACTCGCCAGAGGTCGTGGTAGCTGTCGATCACCTCTCGGGCTGGCATCACGTCGGCGGGGATGTTGGTGTAGTAGCCCTTCAGCCCCGCGACAGAGCGCGCGCGTTCGAGGTTCTTCTCGTCCAAGCTGCGGCCGCTGGCAGTGGTCTTGACGAACCGGGTGTTCTTGACCGGCTTGTCGCCGTCGATGATCGCGCGAGCACGGTTCTCCTGCGCGGTCAGCGTCTTGTGGTCCCGGACCCCGCGCTTGCGGGAGTAGGACCAGATCGCCCGCCACGAGTCGGGATGCTGCGTGGGATCCCAGACCGGCTCGGCCCGCAGCGCGTGGTCATTGACGCTCGAGTTGCCGTGCCGTGGGGTGATGGTGTCGATGATCTGCCCGTCGGTGAAGGCATCGCCGTGCCAGTGGACATGGCTGTCGAGATCGTGTGGGGCCTTGGTCTGCCGCGACCCGACGATGAACCGCAGGTGCGCCTCGTCCAACTCGCGCAGGTTGGCCGCGGAGAGCATGCCGGCGTCGGCGACCACGACCATGTCCGCGAGATTGTGGCGCTCTTGGAACTGGCGGATGATCGGCAGGATCGTCTTCGTCTCGGCCTTGTTCCCCTCGAAACAGCTGATCTCCAGCGGGAACCCTCGCCGATCGACCAGCAGTCCGACGACGATCTGCGGATCGACCCGGCGCTCCTTGCTGAAGCCGACTTTGCGCAGGTCATCCTCCTTCTCGGCCTCGAAGTAGAGGGTGGTGACGTCGTAGAGGACCAGCGACACATCGCCGTGGGTCGAGGCGTGGTCGAAGCACTTGGCCGCGATGGTGGCGCGGTAGTCGTTCTCGAGCACGGCCCGCAGGTGCCGTTTCACGGTCGCGTAGCTCGCCGGCTTTACCCCCAGATCGGCCAGGACCCGGGCGGCGTCGCGTTTCGAGGTCGGCTCGACGATCCGCGCGAGCACGAGGTCCCGGAACACCGCATCGTCCAGCACGTCAAATCCGAGGGAGGCATACGCGCTGGCCAGTGCGTCGTAGAGCACCGTGCTCGCCGTGGACTGGACTCGGCCGGGACCGGCGCGCTCCTCACCCGACGATGCCGGTTCGGCAAAGAGATCTCCCTGCCCGCTGGCCGGCGGGATCCGGGTCACGGAAGGCTCCGGTCTGACGCCCAGATCCAGCGCCTCCTGGGCCGGGTCCTCCAGCAGACGACGGGCCCTCTCCAACAGGACACCGAGCTCAGCATCGGTATGCGCGGAGCCAACGTGCTCCAGGATCCGCTGACGGCCCTGCGCATACTCGGCGATCTGCACCGCCATGGCACCCGACTTCGTCCGCACTCGCCTGATGAACGCCACCCGACGAGCCTAGAGCACCCCGATTAGTGCGTGAAACACACCCCCAGGCCCAACATCACCCCAGGTCACAGAGCTACGGAACGCGCCAACCCGCAGACGTGAGCCAAGTCAGG
>NZ_FXZM01000023.1 GCF_900169175.1 Brevibacterium jeotgali
AGAAGGCTGCCGCTTTTCCCAGGAACGCGTTGTCTTCCCGCAGCTCGAACACTTCCCGCCGTAGCCGCTTCAACTCCGACCGCTCGTCTTCTTCCAACGGACCGGTGGATTTTCCGTCCCCGTGGAGGCGGTCCTTCTCCTGCCGCACCCAGTTGCCCAGCGTCTGGGGACCGACGTTGATTTCCGCAGCCACTGCCGCGATCGAGCGGCCTGTATCGATGACCAGATGCGCGGCTTCGCGCTTGTAGTCCTCGGTGTACGACCGTCGTTGCTTTCTGCTTGACGACATGCCAGACATCCTTCCAGCGGAACCCGTGATCCCGCTATCTCGGGTGTCTACAACTCGAGGCTAACCCCAGTCGGCGGACTCATTTCGGCGGCGGTGCTTACCGCACTGGCCGGAGTGCTCGGGCGTGAGTGGGCGATCGTCGTCGGTGGGGTAGCGGTGTGTGGGTGGACCCTTGGCGTCATCGCACTGGTGCTCATCATCGGGCGTGGTGGCCCGGTTTCGAAGGTAGCGGACTTGCCGTCACGGTGGACTGGTCTGCCGGCAGATGCGGAAGCAGCGGTGTTTCGGTGGGCGGTGCTGGAGCAGATGATCCAGGAAGAGGAAGTTGGCGACGGAATGCGGGCGCTCCAGCAGAGAACTGAGTCAGAGGTGGACCGGAAACTAGCGGCAGGGCTCGTCTCGGAGGTCGCCAAGGTCGTCCCGCCCTCTGTCACAGGCGTCTTGTCTTACCAGTACGGTGCCTGGAACGCGCGGTGAGCTATTTCGTGCGCGGTGCTAGCGGCGTCTTCGAAATAGGGCGGTAATGGTTGTTGCTCGAGGTAGATGCCAATCGCGATGCCGAGATCGAGGTGGTGCTGTAGATAGAGGTCCTGCAATTCGCTATCATCCTCTACCTGCTTTCGTTTGGCGGCGTCTAGAAAGTCCCGCCACGCTTTGGAGCCGAGTACGTAGATATGCGCCTTGTCCGCTGCGGAAAGCCCGCTTTCTATCCATGCCAGCTCGGATAGGGCGTAATGAGTTTCTGCCTCCAAAGGTTGAGCTCCTCGCAGTTCACCGAACTTTTTGAAAAGCCACTCGCTCACTTTTGGGAGTTCTTCCAGGCGGTCCGCCTTTTTCCACATCAAAACCAAGTCATCAACGAGATTTGTATTAACTGAGCTGAGTATACTTCTTGCTATAAACTCAGACTCTGCTTCGCTCAAGAAGCTCTTGATTTCGCGGTCGGCGAACCAGGCGGCCCCTTCGTTCATTGTTAAGTTCCTTTTCGGCAGGCATTTTCGATCGGCGTTGCGGAAGATATTGGAGAGCTCATCGCTCCGCGTTCCGGCCGACTGACGGATAATGCGGTGAACATTGCCATCGACTGAAACAGATAGAAGCGAATCTCGCGTGTGGTCCGCGTACGCCATACTGAAGCTTCTGTGCCCCTCGACCTGACGGTTCACTTGCTCATTGTTCGGTTGGTTGCATTAATCTAGGCATAGCCGCTATCCAGAAGTGCATGGACCTATGTGTGCGGTGTGGTTAGATGCGTTGAGACGGATTCTCTCGTTGACGCGCCGAACTGTCGGATCGAAGGTCATTTTCAAACGGTAAATGGAGCCCCGCACACCAGGCAGTGAAGAGGGCCGGTGTGGTCCTCTGGCACCTTCACGGGCTCGTATCCATGGCAAGGTGACGCGACGATCATCATGTCATCCGGCTCTGTCAGGGGTACTGACTCGTCAGGGTATTCGTCGGTGCTCCGTGTGTAGGTAATCCCCTTCATGCTTCTAAACATCGCGTCCAGATCTTCATTTACGTGTCTCATGATCTGTGGCATAGCCATTTGTTCCACGAGGTCCACCTGCTCTTGAGTGTTCCAAGAGTCGACTTCTGCGGACTGCCCGCATAGGGGGCAGCTATATAGTTCTGCCTCCGGGTGTCTCTCGGCCTCCTCGTTGGCTGGGCCATCGTGCCACTTAAACTGCTGGAGGCAGTGTGGGCACTCGCGGCGGATGAAGCCGTCTGAGTCGCTTGGGAAATCCACGGACACTTCGATCTCATACTCATCGCCCACTGACGAACTCCTCCGCTCGAATTTCTACCCCATCTGCGGTCGTACCGGTGAGAAGAACGTTGAAGTATGGCGGTGTGGTGGAGGACAGCGTCAAATGGCGCGCTGCAGTGACCGACTTACCCTCGGGCAGCCTTGGCACGGGGAATCCTTCCTCGCGCCATTCGCGGGTATCCTCACGGTGCTCCATCTGAAAGTCAAGGCCGTACACGTCACCCGGTCCGTGGTTCGTGATGGTCATGCGTTGCATGTTCTTGTTCCCCGCCGAAAGCGTTACTCCGAGTCGAGGCTGCCCCGAGGTCTGCGAAGACGGAAGCTTTCGACCCAACGGCAAGCCGTTACCTGGTCCAGCAGGAGGGGTAAGGTCTCCTGCCTCATGCCAGTCGCTACCGTCCGTTTCTACCGCACATCCGGCTGTCTTTAGACGGTTGACCAACTCCTGGCGTTTACGGACGCTGTCGTCCAGTCGCACGACATGGCGCCCGTGGATGTCGCTGAACGTCTTTAGCTGCCCCAGCTCCACGATGATCGTTCGATTCTCGTCGCGAGCAAGTGCCATGCCGGCCTCGAAGAGGACGTTCGGACGCGGCTGCATCTGCGGGGTGGTCTCCGGGTCCCCTGGATAGGTAAGGGACTCGTGAAGATGTGCCACGTCATCTGGCGTCTGGAGTACGACAACGGCCTGCGCGGCACTGAATGCTACGTTCAGCACTTCTCCAATGTATGGCGACCCGCTGCCAGTCATGGTGATGGCCTCGGACCATTCAATGGGAGCGAGGTTGACGGAGCGTAGGAACGCGAATAGCCCTCGACGGGCAGGCTCGTTCCGCCCATGGATCACGAATACTTTGCGAGGGTCGACCCCTCCGTCCGCAGTTGTCGGCACGATCTGATCCTCTTGTTAGTTGGTCCGATGTTCAGATGATATCGGTCACCACGGACACGGTTTCGACTGTTCGACTGCTCCAGCATGAGCTTCTCTCCAAGTTGGGGTGTCAAGGTAGGCACACCTCTTTGACAGTGCCAGACGCAGACGAGACGATGCTGTCAAAGGAGGTCCCAAAATTGTGGGTGTGCACGGTTGATGGCGGGGTTTTCCCAGCGCTACTTGGCGCGGTGCGCCTCTTGTCAATCTGGTGTCTCTCCGTTGGGGTCGAACAGGGTGCGTTCGGCAGAGCGGTGGGCGAAGTTCGCAAGAGCGTGGTCTCGGAGCTGACCTAGCCCGGCTAGATGCGCAGAAGCGGTGACCTGTAGTGGGAGCGGGGCGCGGTGGAGCATCGCTCTTCGAACTGTCTCCACTGAGTCGAGTGATGCCAAGCGCGACGCACCATGGAAGCTGATGAGTGGTGCGATGTCGATTGCGGGATCGCCCATGCAGGCATGGTCGAAGTCGATGACAGAAGCAACGTTCTCCTCGGACCACAGAATGTTGTGAGGGCCGAAGTCGCCGTGGCAGAGAGTGGACGCCACATGGCTTTCAGCCTCGAGCAAGGTCTCGACCCGCTCCGCGGCGACACCGTCGACTGGCGTTCCGAGTCGTGGGATCAAGTCGCGTTGCACGATGTCCGGCCATCGGTCTCCGCCGCACCACGCTCTCACCGGGGGCAAAGAATCGCATGCCGATGACGCTGCTCGGAGCGTGTTCAAGATTGCTGCATAGGCGGAGATCCTCTGGGCCGAGCAGGTAGTCAGATCAGCGGCAGGCGACCCTGGCACTGTGGTTAGAGAGGTGATCCATGTCCGTGGAGGTTTCGCCCAGTGAGGGCCGTCGAGGACTTGCGGGATGGTGAGCGGTAGTTGTGCCGCTTCCAGGGTCAAGAGCGTGTTCGCCTCACGTCGACTGCGTTCGCGTCCGCGTTGGCCGAGTGTGGCGCGAATCGATGGGCCGTCAGGGGCGGTCAGTACGAGATGGAAGGCCCCGTGATGCAAGTCGCCCGCATGCCACTGGTGCTCCGGCCGCCGGGACAGCGCAGCTTCAACTAGAGCCTCCCGCGCGTCTCTCATCGTTCCACGCTAGCGCCCGAAGACGATCGGCCGCACTACGTCGCGGAAACCTACAGCTTTGTGAGACATCAAATCCGTGGTCCTATGAAGCATGCCTTCCGCGCCGTTGTGCTCTCGCGTTCGCCTCGGAAAGTCGTCTCACTGGAAACCGTCTCGGTGCCGTGCTTTCTAGGGGTTTGTGAGTCATGCTTGAGAGATGAGGTTGTTGGGATACACGCGGGTGAGCACCGCCGGTCAAGACGCGCAGTTGCAAGTGGACGCGCTGGTCGGTGCCGGAGTGCAGAAGCGAGATGTGTTCTCCGATGTGACCTCGGGCAGCAGGACCGCAGCGGAGCGTCCCGGCATGAAGCGCCTCCTCGACTACGCCCAGGACGGTGACACCGTGGTGGTGTGGCGGATCGACCGGCTCGGTCGGTCCCTGATCGATGTCCTCAACACTGTCAACCTGCTGCGCGAGCGAGGGGTGAAGATCCGGTCGATCTCGGACAGCATCGATCCGGAGACCTCGTCGGGCAGGATGATGCTCGGGATGCTCGCCACCCTGGCCGAGTACGAGCGCGAGCTGATCACCGAAAGAGTCAATGCCGGTATCGCCGCGGCGAAGCAGAACGGCACCCGTTTCGGTCGACCTCCGGTCGACCCGGACGTGATCGCGGAGAAACTCGTGATCGCCGAAGACGCTCGTGCGAAAGGACGGACCGCCGAAGCCGCCGCCCGCTTGGTCGGCTGGTCCCGCGCGACGCTCTATCGCCACCAGCAGGCCGCCCGCGTTCGCGACGCGGTGTCCGAACAGGTGTGAGATGGACGGGCTGGACCGGTGGAGGATCCTTCGACTGCACGTCGAGGACGACATCCCGCTGACAGCCCTGGCCAGGGAGACCGGCACCGCCCTGCGCACCCTGGAACGCTGGCACCACCTCTACAAGTCCGGTGGTATCGCCGCCCTCGAACCACAGCGTCGGACAGACGCCGGCACCCGGCGTACACCGACCGAACTCGTCGCATTCGTCGAGCGCCTCGCGCTGACCCGCCCCCGTCCGAGCATCGCCGCGCTGCACCGGCTCACGGTCGCCGAAGCTGAACGCTTGGACCATCCAGCTCCAAGCTACGCGACAGTGCGCAACATCGTCGGCGCGCTGGATCCAGCGCTGGTGACACTCACGCTGGACGGGCCGACTGCCTACCGCGATCGCCACGAACTCGTGTTCCGTCACCGCGCCGAGCGACCGAACGCGACCTGGCAGGCCGACCACACCGAACTCGACATCCTCATCACCAGCGCGAACAGCACACCGGAGCGGCCCTGGTTGACCACCGTGATCGACGACTACTCCCGCGCGATCTGCGGGTACATGGTCTTCACCGGCGCTCCCTCGGCGATGAACACGGCACTGGCGCTGCGGCAGGCGATCTGGCGCAAGGAAGAGCCCGCGTGGGCGATGTGCGGCATCCCCGATGTCCTCCACATCGACCACGGCAGTGACTTCACCAGCCACCATCTCGAATACACCGCCGCCGCCCTGAAGATCCGGATGATCTTCTCCACCATCGGCCGCCCGCAGGGCCGGGGGAAGATCGAACGCTTCTTCGGCACACTGAACACCGAGCTCCTCTCCACCCTGCCCGGCTACCTCGCAGCCGGGACGAAGCCGAAACCATCGCTGGATCTTGCTGCTCTTGATCAGGCGATCGGCGGGTTCATCACGGTATACAACGAGCGAACCCATCGAGAGATCGGGACGAGCCCGAAAACGGCCTGGATCGCAGACGGGTGGCTGCCGCGCATGCCCGAGACTCTCGACGAACTCGACGGACTGCTGCTGACGGTGCCCAAACATCGCACGGTCCAGCGCGACGGCATCCACTTCCAAGGCCAGCGCTACCTCTCACCGACCCTGGCGCCGTTCGTCGGCCACCCGGTCACGATCCGCTACGACCCGCGCGATGTCTCCGAGATCCGCGTCTACGACCACGACACCTTCGTCTGCGTCGCCATCGACGAAGCGCACCCGAACCAGCGGCTGAGCCTGCGCGAGATCGAGACCGCACGCCGGGCCCGCCGCCGGCAACTGCGCAAGGACCTCAACGACCGCATCCCCCGCACCGCCGACCGCGAGAAACCCCGCACCCCCGCACCGCCGACCGCGAGAAACCCCGCACCACCGCACCTGCCATCCGGCGGTCGAAGCTGCGCACCTACGAAGAGGATGAATGATGACCAAGGACTTCATCGTCACCAAGGAACACCGCCGCTTCATCGAATTCGCCACCGCCGTGCGCAAAGAACACACGATCGGCATCTGTCACGGCGACGCCGGAGTCGGCAAGACCCTGTCGGCCCGCCGCTACGCCCACTGGGACACTCTGGAGCCCTTCATTACCGAATGGGGTCCCCGCACCGACGACGACGCAAAACACTACGCCGCCGCCAATCGCACCCGCACCGTGTTCTACACCCCGGAGGTCCTGCCTCGGCACAGACAACTCATGCGCGAGATCGAGCACTTCCAAATCAGGCTCGGGAGCTGCGTCGACGAACACCAGCGCAGTATCGGCAAAGTCACCGGCGCCCACGTTGGCGACATCACCAGGTGGGTCGAGCTGCTGATCATCGACGAGGCCGAGCGCCTGACCCCGACCGCGCTCGAACTGCTCCGCGATCACCACTACCGCCACCAGTTGGCGATCATCCTGATCGGCATGCCCGGCATTGACCAGCGCTTCCGTCACTACCCCCAGCTGTACTCCCGACTCGGGTTCTCACACCGCTACCGGGCACTGGGCCGCGAAGAACTGCTGTTCGTCCTCGACCGACACTGGAAACGCCTCGGGCGCACCCTCGACCCCGATGACTTCACCGACGCACAAGCCATCGCCGCGATCGAGCGCATCACGCGCGGCAACTTCCGGCTTCTCGAACGCCTCTTCCCTCAAATCACACGGGTGCTCAAAATCAACCAACTCGAGACCATCACCGACGACGTCATCGAAGCGGCCGCCAGCATCCTCGTCATCGGCAACTAACGCCACCAAGCGATCACAGAAAACCGCCAACTAGCGATCAGATCCACAGAGGATGCCGTTAAAGGAGGTTCGGAAATGGAACGGCAGACACTCTTGTCAATGGAGTCCTCGGAGTCGGATGAACGCTCACGCGGACAGGTCGTCGGCTACGTGCGAGTGAGCAGCGTCGAGCAGAATCCCGCGCGGCAGTTCCAGGCGCTCGGGCGGTGCGACAAGATCTTCGAGGACCGGATGAGCGGCAAGTCGCGCGCCAAGCGGAAGGGGCTTGCCGAACTGATGCGCTACGTGCGCGAGCACGACACGATCCGCATCGCGAGCCTCGACCGCCTCGGCCGCGACACCCGAGACCTCCACGCGATCGTGGACGAGCTGACCGAGAAGGGCTGCACCGTCACCTTCGTCTCTGAGCAAATCACCGTATCCAAGGATGACCGATCGCCCATGCAAGAACTCTTCCTCACGTTCCTGTCCGCGATGGCGCAGTTCGAACGCAGCCGCATCCGAGAACGTCAAGCCGAAGGCATTGCACTTGCCAAAGCCAAGGGAACCTACGAGAAGCAGCGCAGCCTCAGCGACGAGGACATTGATGCTGCTCGCGCGCTCGTAGAGATGGGCGTACCGAAGACCGAAGTGGCGCGGCGCTACGGATGCTCGCGGCAGACTCTTTACGCTGCACTTGCCGGCAAGGGTGTTTACGGGAAGCCGTCCAGCTCCAGCGGCACAGGGGGGTGAATGTGGCTGCCGCCCAAAGTCTCCGCTGCGCTCGACCTTGGTTGCCTTGGAAGGGCCGTGGTCGAGGGGCCATGACCTCACCGTCTCACTCGGGTTGGGGGCACCGTGCCGGCATCTGCTTCGGTTCGGGTTGCCGGTTGGCTGGGCTGCGGGGGAGATGCTGAGCGAGGGTTTGGCGGCGTCGGGGGACTGGGCTTGCGATCCGCTGGAATGACGACCACGAGGAAGCGCCGGCTGCTCAACGCCGGGGGGAGGGAACGATGGGCAACAACGAGCACGATGAGTCTCTGACGGAGCTTTATATGCGCGCACTCGGGGGGAAGTTCGGTGCGGTGCGGGGGCGGCCGAGGGTCGATGCGACGTTCTATGAGGAACACCCCGAGGAGACTCTGCGCCGATTGCGCGAGGCCAACGAGATCGAGGAAGAGTTCAACGGCATCGTGGCCGACCTCGATATGCCCGGCTGGGACGACACCCCGAACACCTGAACCGCAGCCGCCGGCCGCCATACACTCCCGCGTGGGAGGTCATTTCCAGCGAACCCATGACAGGGAATAGTTCAAACTAGAAGTTGTTGTACTGAACAGCACAGAGAGTGCTCTTTCATCAAGGAGTGATTTCACATGGCACGTCAGGACAATGGCAAGGTCGCCCTCATCATCGGTGGCGGTCAGGGCATTGGCCGGGCGGCGATCGAGCGCCTGCACCGGGACGGTTTCAAGGTCGCCGTCGGTGACTTCAACACCGTGACCGCCAACGAGGTCGCCGACAGTCTTGGCGGCAAGGACAACGGGGCCATCGCCGTCGAGGTTAATGCGACCGACCGTGACAGCGTCTTCGCCGCCGTCGAGACCACCGCCAGCGAGCTCGGCGGTTTCGATGTCATCATCAACAACGCCGGCATCGCCCCGCAGACCTCGATCGAGGACGCGACCGAGGCCGACTTCGACAAGATCTTCGACCTCAACGTCAAGGGTGTCCTGTGGGGCATCCAGGCAGCTACCGCCAAGCTGAAGGAACTGGGCCACGGTGGCAAGATCATCAGTGCTGCCTCGCAGGCCGGCCACAAGGGCAACAAGGGCATTCCGCTGTACTCGGCGACCAAATTTGCCGTCCGGGGCATGAGCCAGACGGCGGCGCGGGACCTGGCCCAGTACGGCATCACCGTCAACACCTACGCCCCGGGCATCGTCCGTACCCCGCTGATGGAGAACCTGGCCAAGGAAGTTGCCGAGGCAGCCGGACAGCCGGAGGAGTGGGGATGGGAGCAGTTCACCCAGGACATCACCCTGGACCGGCTCTCGGAGCCCGAGGACGTCGCCAACGTCATTTCGTTCCTGGCCGGCTCGGACTCCGACTACATCACTGGCCAGTCGATCGTCGTCGACGGAGGCATGGTCTTCAACTGACGCGCCCTACCCTGGCGGGCCGAACCTCAGGTTTGGCCCGCCATTTCGTACCCGCAACTAGACCGTCTCGAAACGGCGGCAAGGTGTTCCTCAAAGGAGAGGCTCCGGTATCTCGAAGCGATCTCCAACCGATGAGCCTGCGACTGGCCTGCTCTAGGGATCCTCGCCGTTAGGGGATCCTCTTGCGGGCACGCCTGAGCCCATGGTCGGCGCCGCCACCAAGCGATCACAGAAGACCGCCACTTGTCGCCGAAAGCCACAACGGGACACCCGAGCAGGCGGGCCAGCCCGCTACCTGGTCAGCGGCGGTAGTGTCCGGTGAGGGTTCCCCGATCGGGACGGCGAAACTTCGGCCGGAGGCGAACGAAATCCGAGACGACAGGGTGTCGATGTTTCAGCGCATACTTGGAGCATGCACTTTCCTTTGATCCCGGGCTATGAAATTCATGACGGCCCGTCGACTCTGGGGCGCCTCTGGGCTCCTCCTGGCGGCGGATATCCCCCAGGGCTTTGGCCAGAAGCAGAACTGCTTCGCATTTGTCCTGACCCGACGGGTTGGTTGACCATCGAGGAACATTTCGATCGGCCCGACGACATGCACGGAGGCACTCACTGCATCCTCATCGACGCCGGTTCTCGAGACCACGTCTTGCAATCGGGTACCGATTGGTCGGGGCGAAATGACATCGGCAAGGTCGAGGTCTGGAGCGACGGGACGTTCTCCGACGGTCTAACCGCAAGCCGCGACGGTGACGGCGGGCTGGCCTTCTTCTCTGCTGTCCGGGAACACCACGGGTTCGTGAAACCCACCTTCGAGATCACACCCACCTTCCTTTGGTACTGGGACGCGTTCCCCAGCGGCGGTGGCTGGTCCTACTTCGACTCGGCAGGTCGCAGCGTCGAACTAATCCGGCTCATCGTAAATGAGAGTGTAGAACCGGTCTGAAGCCTCCGGTATCTAGCAGCGATCGGAGCATGTAGTGGCCCAGGTTCCGGAACCCCAATGCAGTGCCTCTGAGGTGTTTGTCAAGCCCCGAGTTTTGTAGAGGGATTTCTATCTGGAAATTGATGCCAACGCCCGAGCAGGCAGCTGCGCGTGGACTACTTCGAACTCGACAGGAGGCACGTGCCCGATCTCGCCATGAAGACGG
>NZ_FXZM01000024.1 GCF_900169175.1 Brevibacterium jeotgali
ACGCCGTGGGGATCTTTCCCAATCGAGTCGCGATCGTGCGGCTGGTCGGAGCGGTGTTGGCTGAGCAGACTGATGAATGGGCCGAAGGCCGTCGGTACCTCGGACTCGAGGTCCTGGCCCGCTGCCGGCTCACGTCCGTCGAGACCACCGGAGGCGAGGTGAGCACCGACCCCGACATCCCATTCGAACTCAGCGCCTGAGACCCCTCGACGAGGGATCCAACCGTTACACCACTACCAGGGACTTGACCGGGCTGGGGCGCAGGAGTCGCGGCTGCGGGACGCTTCGGTAGTCTTGGCGGCATGGCACTGCATCCCAGCCTCGAGCCCGTCGCCGCGCTGATCGGCACCTGGCGCGGTCCCGGCCGGGGCGAATACCCCACGATCACGTCCTTCGAGTACACAGAGGACGTCACATTCACCGACGTGGGCAAGCCCTTCCTCCACTACGTGCAGCGCACGCAGTCGCCGGAGGGTGCACCGATGCACACGGAGACGGGCTTCCTGCGGGTGTCGGCGGAAGGGATCGTCGAATTCGTCCTCGCGCAGCCGACGGGTCAGACCGAGCTGGCTGAAGGCGCGTTGGAAGCCGGACCCGACGGTTTCAGCTGCGAACTGCGCTCCCGGGTCATGAACTCGGGAAGCGCGAAGGCCGTCGAAGGAACTGTTCGTCGTTTGGATCTGACGGGTGACACGCTCACGACGACCTTCGCGATGGCTGCGGTCGGTGTGCCGATGACGCATCACCTCAGCTCCGAGCTGCGACGGGTCGAGTGAGACGGATCGGTCAGTTGAACCGGGTCGGTCGAGTGAGACGGGCCGGTCGAGTGAACCGGGCCGGTCGAGTGAACCGGATCGGGACCTGCGCGCGTGGATGATCTGCAGGTGGCATCGGGGCCCGGCGCGCCCCGCGGTCTGGTGGTTCCGGCGACTGAGCTGGTCGAGCAGTTCTCCCGGTCGTCGGGACCCGGCGGCCAGCACGTGAACACGGCGGACTCGAAGGTGCAGCTCAGCATCGATCTGGGGACGACGACCGCACTGGACGACCAGCAGCGGGCGCGCGTTCTGCAGCACCTGGCCGCGCGACTGGTGGGCGATTCGGGCACTGTGCTCACTCTCAGTGCGGAGGAACACCGCTCTCAGTGGCGGAACCGGGCGACGGCGCGGCAGAGGCTCGCAGAACTGCTGCGCGAGGGGGTGGCTCCACCGGTCGTCCGCCGTGCCACCAGACCGACGCGCGGGTCGAAGCGACGACGGCTCAAGGCCAAGCGGATCCGGGCAGAGAAGAAGCAGAACCGGAAGCGGCCGGGAGCGGAGTAGACCACTCGCGGTATCGTTCCTGGTTGGCGACATAGTGGAGACGATCACGACAGGAGGTCCGCATGGACACCCTTTCCGTGATCGTCCCCTTCTTCGCGGTGATTCTGCTCGGGTTCCTCGCCGCACGATTCCGGATCGTCCCGATGGATTCCGTCCCGGGACTCAATGCGTTCGTCCTCTACATCGCGCTGCCGGCGATGCTCTTCCAGTTCGGCGCGGACACACCCGTGGCGCAGCTCCTCAACCCCACGACCATCCTCGTCTGGCTGGTCTCCGGCCTCGTGGTCCTGGGACTGGCCGTTGCGATCGGACTCGGTCAGCGGCGCAGTTGGCTCGATGCATCCTTCGGCGGCCTCATCGCCGTCCTCCCGAACTCCGGCTTCATGGGACTGCCGCTCATCGCCGCACTGCGCGGCGATCAGGCATCCGGCCCGATCGTCACGACGCTGCTCGTCGACATCGTCATCATGCAGTCGATCGCCCTGGCGATATCCCAGCAGGGCAACGAGGGACACATGGCCGCGAGGGTGAAGACGTCATTCATCCGCGTCGTGGCCAACCCGATGCCGTGGGCGATCATCCTCGGCGCCCTGTGGGGAACGACCGGACAGTCTCTGTTCGGTCCTCTCGATCATGTCGTCACCCTGCTGGCGACCGCAGCGACTCCCGTCGCGCTCTTCACGATCGGCGCCGTACTCGCACGGAAGAACACCGATAGCAGCGCTCACGACTCGACGAGGCGCGGAGTCCTCACGGCCGACGTCAGCGTACTGACGGCCCTGAAGCTGCTCCTCCACCCCACCCTGGTGTGGGCACTGGGCAGTCTTGCGATCCTCACCGGTCTGCCGCTCCACCAGGAAGATCTGCTCGTCCTCACGCTGCTCGCCGCGCTGCCGTCGGCGGCGAACGCAGCGATGCTCGCGGAGCGACTCGGAGCGGACAGCAGTCGGATCGCTGCCGTGATCCTCATGTCGACAGTGGTCGGATTCGCGACGTTCTCCGTCGCGGCCATCATCCTGTAGCGCCGCGCAGCGAGCTGTGCCGCGTGGCGCCTACCGGAAGAGTCGGCTCACGATGCGGTGCGCCGCACGACGTCCGGCGCGCTTGCCCATCGCCTCAGGGCCTCGTCGCACAGCCCGTGCGTCGCCGCGCAGTCGTCGCAGGCGGAGCAGGAAGTTCAGCATGTCGGCCTCCTAGAAGTCAGTACGACGTTCACCAGTCTAGGAGCAGGGCAGATGGGACCACCACCCTGCGGGGCGTCAGTCCCCTCTTCTTCGACGTCATCGCACCACGGATAGGTGAGCGCACCGACCTACGTCGTCGGATCGACTGCGGTCATGCGGCCCGATTTCAGAACGATGTCGTTCCGAAGCTCCGCGAATCCGATGTCGCCACCGGCGAGAGTCTCCGCTGCGGTCCAGCTGAGCGACCGATAGCCCGTAGCTTCAACAGCGGCAACGGGCAGGACGGCGAATCGCCACTGGTTCACATCAAGAGGGTCATAGCTTTCGTGCGTCTCCGCTGTCTGCACTGCGAACACGTAGAGGTCGGCGTTGTAGCTCCGCTCGGGTGCGTAATCGACCGCATCGGCGGTCCACGAACGGGAGCTGAGGCCGGTGAAGCGCAGATCTGAGGGCTTCTTCTGCACCCACATCTGCATCCGTCCCGACGACTTCACCTCGATGCGGATCCCGTCCCAGACCACGTCGTGATCATCCCATTCGATTCTGACGGGACGCTCGATCCCAACAGCTTTCGCCACAAGGAACTCTGCAAACCAACCCCGAGCTGTATTCACCTGAAGGTTCGGCAGAGCGAACCGCCAGAAGTCATGCACGTACGTGTCGGGGATGCCTTCGATCGCTTCATCACCTTCGAGAGGTGCTCGCTCAATGGGTTTGATGAGAGACATCGATCTCCTTCGCACGTGGGGCGTACCAGCAGCACCGACTCACGGACGAATCAAGCGCGTCTACCTATTGTCCATCACGCCGCAGCGAAGACTCCCAGCCGGTTCCCGCTCGGATCGGTGAACTCGAACCGCCGACCGCCCGGGAACTCGTACGGTCCCGACACGATCGTGCCGCCCGCTGTCTTCACCGCTTCCACCGTGGCCTCCAGGTCATCGGAGAAGAGCAGAACGAGGGGCCCATCGTTGCTGGGCGGAGCGCCGGGGTTCAGCCCACCGATCTCACCGGCCCCGTCCGGTGTTCTGATCCCGCTGTACGCCGGACCGTAGTCATTGAAGCTCCAGCCGAAGGCGGATTCGTAGAAGGCGCGGGTCGCGGCGAGGTCCGTCACGCCGAATTCGATGTAGCTGAGGGTGTGATGCTGTGGGCCCTGCATGGCGCACCTCCGGTGGATGAAGTTCTTTCCATGAAGTATCGCGGTCGACGGGTAACGGTGACAAGGCGTGCTTCGACCCTGATCAGCACCCGGTCGGCGTATAGTCGAAGAGGAGCTGACCTCGGTTCCCCAATGATGGGAGGCCGGATGTCCGGCACCGTTCAACCGTCCTCAGCTGGCTCAACTGCTCCGACCGGCGACGCCGCACCGGACGACGGACTCCTCTCCCTCGGAGTTCTCGCAAGCTCCACGATGGAGAACGAGCGGCGCCTTCCGATTCACCCCCGACACCTGGACCGGATCGACCCGGACGTGCGAGCACGGATGATCATCGAGCGCGGCTACGCCGCTGACTTCCAGCTGGAGCCCGGCTACGTCGAGTCTCGCGTGGGCAGGATCGCGGACCGCGTCGAGGTCATCGAGGCCGCTGACGTGCTCCTGCTCCCGAAGCCCCAGGCCGCAGACGTGGCATCGATCCCCGAAGGTCGCATCCTGTGGGGGTGGCCGCACTGCGTGCAGGACACGGCGCTGACACAGACCGCGATCGACCGTCGGCTCACGCTGATCGCCTTCGAAGCGATGAATCACTGGACCCGTCGGGGAGATTTCAACCTGCATGTGTTCCACAAGAACAACGAGCTCGCCGGCTACTGCTCCGTCCTGCACGCTCTGCAGCTGACGGGGTCGACGGGTGATTACGGGCCGCGGCTCAGCGCTGTCGTCATCGGCTTCGGAGCGACGGCACGAGGCGCAGTGACCGCGCTCAAAGCGCAGGGGATCCACGACATCCAAGTTCTCACGCAGCGCGGCTCCGCCGCAGTCGGCTCCCCCATCCATGCCGCCCACATCACCCAGCTCCAGACCGATGGGCGCCCGCCCTACCTCAGTGAGGTACTCACGTCGGACGGCGAGGTCCTGCTCCCGGAGTTCCTGGCAGCGCACGACATCGTCGTCAACTGCACGCTCCAGGACGTGGCTGCACCGCTGACGTACCTGCGGTCACAGGACCTGGACGGATTCGCCGCGGGAAGTCTGATCATCGACGTCTCGTGCGACGAGGGAATGGGATTCGAGTGGGCGAAGCCCACCGGATTCGACGATCCGATGTTCACCGTCGGCGACGGAGTGCACTACTACGCGGTCGATCACAGTCCGTCGTACCTGTGGGACTCCGCCACCTGGGAGATCAGCGAGGCGATCCTGCCGTTCCTGCGTCCGGTGCTGGAAGGACCTGCCGCGTGGACGAAGAACCAGACCATCGACCGCGCGGTCGAGATCCACGACGGAGTGATCAGGAACACGAGCATCCTGAGCTTCCAGAGTCGCGCAGCGGACTATCCTCACGCCCGCACGGCGTAGCAGCCCTGCACTCGAGCGCGTAAAGACTCCCTGTGTCCGCAGAGTCGATGGATGGAGCTCCCTGCCCGTGAGCATTGCTCCGCTGCGAGCATTGCGCCGCTGCGAAACGACGGCGGCGAACGGGCGATACACCTCTGAGAGGCCGGTGCGTCAGTACCCTGTGTACCGTCCCGGGCGGTGGTTCAGCACGAGCACCACGTTCAGCAGCGCGGCACCCAGTGCGGAGATCAGCACGCTGGACACGGGCACCACGAACAGCGCACCGATCACGACGCACAGATCCAACGCCATCTGCACGTAGCCGGCCCTCCATCCGAACTGCTCCTGTGCGATGAGTGCCACGATGTTGAACCCGCCCAGCGACGATCCGTGGCGGAACAGGACCAGCAATCCTGTGCCCGCCATGAGGTTCCCGACGATCGCGACATAGATTCCGCTGGCCAGGTCATCGATGAGCGATGGCAGCGGTAGGAAGTGCGGGTGCAGGTACGCGATACCGGATACTGCGCCGATCGACACCGCGGACTTCAGGGAGAACACCCATCCCTTGCGGCGCACCGCCAGGAGGAAGAACGGCAGGTTCACGAGTACGAACAGCAGGCCGAACGGCCATCCCGTCCCCAGCGACAGCAGCAGTGACAGACCCGCGGTTCCACCGGTCACCAGGGCGGCCGCCTCGAGGAGGTACAGGCCGAAGGACACGAGGATCACGCCGGTCGCCATGCCGAACACGTCCTCCCAGACGGAGTGCGGTGAGGCGGGGACGTCGGTGAGTGGGCTGCTGGTAGTCATTCCCCCAGTGTGCTGGATCGCCGGGCCAACAGTTCGACGACCGCGTCGTGGAGTCGACGATCGGCCGTTCCGAGTCCATCGAGGACTTCCGGCAGCGTCACTGGTGTCTGGAGGAGCTCCTTCGAATCCAGCCGCAGCACGAAGACACGCGAGTAGTCAGCGATCCCCGGTTCCATCGTGTGCGTCCAACCTGGAAGCCGTTCATTGACGAACCACGCGGTCGGACCGAAGGCCAGCTGGACATGCGGCGCCGGCGAATCTACACCGACATGGTGGACAGTGAAATCAACCGCCCACTGATAGAGCCCTCTATACGGCACGAGTGATGGGCCCACGTGGTCGTCTCCGAAAGTACTCGTGAGCTGCCTATTCAAGATCTCGTTGCTGAATGATCGGAGCCGTCCCTTGATCCGTTGGAGGAGCTCACTGCCTTCGACATATCGCTGTCTGCCCTGCGCGGCGAGATCACTGGCGAACGCCTCTGCCACCTGGTCCTGGCTCCGCCAGCCGTACCGTTCCGCCTCGCCGGAATCACACATCGCTGTGACGAATCCGAGTACATCGCGATCACTCACACGTCTCTCCTCACTCACGAACTTCCGGTGCATCTGCGCGATGAACGAATGCGCGTCGGGGTTCTCGCTGCGGTACACCGTGTCGCCGTCGACACTGCTGTGCAGACGATCGATGAGCGCTCCGTACGTCACCACGATCGACTGCTGCCAGCCGTCCGACAGCCGGGATCGGTCCTCGTCACGGCACAGCATCACCACGCCTCCCCGGCGTGCGTCCCGCTGGCCGAACGCCAGGTACCTCTCATAGCCGTGCTGATGCCCGTCCGACGTGAAGTAGTTCTCGACGACGAGTGCGGCGGTCTCACCGGTGAGCACGATGTCGGCTATGTCGATGTCGTCCGGGCCGATTCCGGTGTTGACCTCCTGCCGCACCCGGTAGGTCTCACGGGGGAACGGCGCTCCCCCGGGCTGCGCAGCATTCACCTCGTCGATGAAGCTTCGCAGGAAGCGATCGCCGAGACCGTGCGTTCCACCGACGTCCAGCAGCCACGCGAACACATTGGACAGCTGCTTCTCGTGAGTCCCGTGATGCATGACGTCGAAGACGTTGAAGTCGTGCTCCAACGACCGGCTGAGGCCTACCGCCTCCTGGCAGTCGGCGATCTGAGGACCGCCAGAGCAACCGCACCGACGAGCACCGCAAGCAGACCGATGATGCCCACCAGAAGAGCCGGCCAGAACATGCCGTGCACCTGGAACTCCTTCGAGTCGACGGACGTGCCGACGAGCAGGTCGTCGGCCGCGCACTCGGCGGTGTAGTCGGCGTCCGGCGCGCTTCCGTTCATGAGCATCAGGATGGGCACGTAGGGCACGCCGTCGACGTCGATCGGCGCATCGATGCGAGGAGTGTCGAAGACATACAGATCCGGGCCGTCGAACTCGCAGTCGCCGGGCCAGCCCTGCGGAGCACTGATCTCGTCGAGCGGCCCGCCCGCGTCGTCGAATATTCCAGGCCCGCGTTCGATGTCCGCTGCCTCAGGAGCGTAGAGATAGAACGTGCGCCCCGGCTCCAGACCTGTGAGGAGCTCGTCGGAATCCTCGACCGCGACGAGGTCGTCCGGTGTGCCGGCGACGATCCGTCCCGTGTTCATACCGAGGATGACCACGACCACCATGCAGACGACGCCGATGATCGCCCCAGCGATGCAGATGAATTGCCATGTCTTCGTCTTCGGATCCCTGCTCATCGCCACACCACAGAGGATACAGAGCGCCTGTCACGACGTCTGATCTGGTCCCCGCTGGTCGGGTCCACGCTGGTCGGGTCTCAGCGCCTCGACGATGCGGCGCGCGCCCTGGTCCCCGACCTCCGTCGGGAGGAGGGCGAACACGTGCAGCTGCCCCTCCGCTTCGTGCAGGGTGACCTGCACGCCTGCGGCCTGCGCCTTCTCGCCCAGCACGTGCGCGTCGGGGTTCAGCACATCGTGCGTGCCGGAGAGGATCGTGAGGGGCCCGACCCCGGTCATGTCGCCAAACAGCGGGCTCACTGCCGGGTCTTCGAGTGAGTCGTCTCCGCGCCACGCCTCTGCCAGCACCCGTCCACCCGGCCGGCCCAGCCACGGGTCGCGGGGCTGCACCTCATCGATCAGGGGGTTGCTCCATGTCAGATCCAGGGCGGGCGACAGGAGCACCGTGGACGGCAGGACTCGTCCGTCGTCGCGGAGCGCCAGCACCGCGGACAGAACGATCTGACCGCCGGACGAGTCGCCGGCCATGGCCACGGCGCACCCGGAGCCCTCTTCACGCCGCACCAGGTCGACGACGCCGTCCCGCACGTCGCGCGCTGTGCCGAGCGGGACCAGCGGGTGGATGGGCACGACCACGCGCTGGCCCGTCTCGCGGGCGATCCGAGCGATCAGCTTCCAGTGCGGACCGGTGATCTCTTTGACCCACCCGCCGCCGTGGACGTACACGACGACGGAGGACGACGCCGCCGCAGAGCGCGTGCTATCGACCGGCCGCACATCGTAGACCGGCCACCCGGTGGGATCGGAGAGCCGGCGGTCGACTCGGACGCCCTCCAGCCGTGCCGGCGGACCGTACTGCACCGGTCGCAGGAACCGCTCGCGGATGCGGTCGTGGGCTCCCTGCTCCGTCACGAAGGGCCGGTTGGCGTTCCGGGCCCTCAGCACCAGCGGGATGAGCGCCTCGGGCAGTGTGATGCGCATGCGTTCCCCTCTTTCAGCCGACCAGTCGTCGACAGACTATCGGCCGTCGCCCGCTCACCGTTCCGCGTATCGTTCCGCGTATGGGAACCGCACCTGCCGCCACACCGTTCGACCGGGTCATCGTCCTGCACGGGTTCCGCGCATCGCCGTGTCAAGCCCCGAGTTTTGTAGAGGGATTTCTATCTGGAAATTGATGCCAACGCCCGAGCAGGCAGCTGCGCGTGGACTACTTCGAACTCGACAGGAGGCACGTGCCCGATCTCGCCATGAAGACGG
>NZ_FXZM01000027.1 GCF_900169175.1 Brevibacterium jeotgali
GTGCCGCCGGTGGAGTTCGAGCGGGGCATGGTCGCGGCGGTTGAGACGGTCGGGGGCGAGCAGGAAACGTCACTCACGCACGCCGCGTGAGGTGGCTCACGTGTCTACAGCTTGCGGGTAACCCCACACCGACCCACGTCTCGACGTCCTCGTCCCGCGCGTCGATCGACATGTCCTCTTCTGTCCGCTTGCTCATCGCTGACCCTTCTCCTTCGTGTTCGCCCGCTCTGCCTCGATCACGCCCAACGCCACACTCAGCAGCGCTCGCGTCGTCGACAGGTACTGGCGGCTCGTGTCGTACGTCCACCCGGTCTTCTTCATCACGTGCTCGACTGGTACGTCATTGATTCGTCCCGGCCACGACACGACCGCCTCACCCATCTGCCGAGTCCACGACCCGGCGACTCCCGGCTCCGGCAAGCAATCGACGACATCGCACAACCGCACCCCGTCCGTCAACGTGCGCCCCTTCTCCAGCGCCCGGTGGATGACCTGCGCGTACAGCTCCAGCGATCGCTTGTGCTCTCGCACCCGCGCCTCCGAGATGCCCAACACCCGCGCGGCCGCCTTCACATCGCAGTCGAACAGCATGTGAGTGTGCAGCCCGTGCACGAACGCCGTAGGATCCATCACCCGTGCCGCGGTGAACATGATCGGTCGCAGCCATTCCTCGATCTCCAGCCGTTCAGCGACCGTCTCGGCCACATCAGCCACGTGGTCACTGCGGTCACCCTCGGCCCGTGCCAACTGCTCCTCGACTGACAGCCCGTCACCGTCACGCTCCGCCAGTAGGTCTCCGTTGCGCCTCGACTCCGCTTCGATCCGATCCGCGCTCCGGTACTGAGCGATGCGGTTCACCCAGCTCTGCAGCGCCCCCAAATTCGGGTCAAACCGCTCACGAGACTTCCACGCCGACAAAGCGACCTCACCGGCGACGTCATCAGCCCACCGAGCCAGCCCCACACCGCGCAGCTTCGGAATGATCACTCGCACGCGAGCCTGGTTGACAGCCACCATCAGTTTTTCCCCGGTGAACGGCGGCTCGTCACCGGCCACTCTCATCCTCTGGTCTTCTGCCTCTTGCATCGCCAGCTCTCCCTAACGCGTCCGCCCGCTCAGGCGGTCGCACTCTCGTCGTCGAGAACTTCGACCCCGGCGGCGCGCAGCACTCGCTCCTGCACCACACCGTCGAGTTGTTCGAACACGCTTCGCGTGATTACCGCGGGGAAGGGTTCGTCCCAGATCCCCCGGCAGGCCGGGCAGTTCACCTTCAGCAGTCCCTGCTCCGCGTGCTCCGGAATCGGGCACGGAGGTGACTTCTTCCGCCGCACTCCACCTGCCGCCCCCTCGACAGTGGCCGGGGGCGCCCCGAACTGGACCAGCAGCTCCGCGCGGGTGCCTGCTGGATCGTTGGCGATCGCAGTGCGCACGAAGCTCGCCGGACGCCCGACCTGGCGTCGTGACCTCGCGAGAATCGAGTCGACCAGCCACACCAGCTCGTTGCGACCGCAGTCGAGGCCGGTGGCTTCGACCACCTGCGCGCCCAGTACGTCGAGGCCAACCCCGCGCCACGTGTCCGGCTCTGTCCGTTCCTCGGCGGAGGCAGCCGTCCCGAACCCGTGGGCGGGTGCATTCGGCTGCGATGAACTCTGTTCGTCGTCTTCGTTGTCGGCGGCTCCTGCCGCCGCCTCGCCAGCGGATGAAGATGACGATTCACTATGACGGTTAAGACGCGCGCGCACGTCCTCCCTATCCGCGCGCGTGGGAAGTGCCACTGTGTCCCCTCCGAGGGGACATGGTGTCCCCTGGGGACCCGAGGGGACACTGTGTCCCCTCCTGGGATCATGCGGATCGTTGGGGTCAGGTGACATGGTGTCCCCTCCTGCGATCTCAAGGGAGGACATGGTGTCCCCTCCTGAGAATCCAGGCCCAGAAATCTGCTCTCCGACCGCCTCAACGGCGTCGTTCACGGTCCTCGTGATCGGTTCCGCGACCACTTCCGGGTGGAACACGTACCCGTTGCCGGCGATGAAACCCGATGCCCGCTTACGTCGCTCCGTGCTGATCACGCGCAGTTCGAGCAGGCGGCTGATCGCACGCTTCACGGTCCGCTCCGAGAGGCCGGATTCCCGCGCCAGCGTCTTCTGAAAGGGGAAGGCGTACCAGCGGCCTGTGTCCTCGTCCCAGGACGAGTTGTCGGCCAGCAGGAGGAGCACGAATCGTTCCGAGCTCGACAGGTTCATCGGCTCGAACACCTGCCGTCTCGCCCACGTCAACATGTCAGTCGCCACGACCGGTCCTCCTCTCGTCCCTCTCGCTACGAGGACGCTGGTCCTCGAAGCCCCTGCTGCCCTGTTCCGGCTCCTGGCCCCCTGCTAGGGGCCGGAGCTCGTCAAACAGGTCGAGCTGTCCGTCAATCATCACGACCCCCTATGCCCTGTCCCGACCGCACCGTCGTCGGCCGGGGCTTCGGTGAACACGTCCGGGCGTTCCTCACGCAGCTTCGCCAGCCTCCGCCTGCCGGTCTTGTCGCTGAACCCGAACTCACGCGCCAGATCCGCCCCACTCGTGTCCTCCCCGCCCGCGGTGCGCTGGGCGACGAACGCAGCCAGGTCGTCGAGGTCCTCCCCCGACGTGCCCGACGATCGCCCACCGCTCGGCTCGCTGGAGGGCCTGGCACCATGTGTCTCCTGCGCAGCCACCAGGTGCAGAGGACGAGATACGGTGGGCAGTTCGAGCTGCCCCTCAGCCGCAAGGACCGCAGCTCGTTCGACCTGCGCGTCGCGTTGTGCCCGCAGCACCGCCAGCTTGGTCTCGTGCTCCTCGCGCGCGATCGCCGCGGCCTGCGCCGCTTGCTCCCGCTGAGCCTCCATCTCGAGGCGGTTGCGTTCCCGATCGGCCTGCTCGGCATGCCACTCCGCTTCCGCCTGCAGCTCCCGCCGACGCGAGATCGGATCCTCCACCGCCACACGGGAGAGCTGCTCGGTCGCGGTGAACACCGCCACCGGCACCATGCCCGCGATGACCGCACCGACGATCGGCTGCCACGACTCTCCCGACGTGTCGCCGTACGCGAGGGCGTGGGCGGTGTTCGCCACGATCGACAGGCCCGTGAACACCCCGAGCATCAACCAGGACGGCCAGGTCCGCTCCCCGCGGGCCTTATGGATCAGCACCGACCCGGCGTACACGAGGATGCCGGTGTCGATGAACGCCGGGACCGACCAGTGCATCCACTCCGGCAGCCCCAACCATGCGGCGACTTCCATGAGCGCGACGAAGCTGATCGCGAACGCGACCAGTCCGGCGAAGGCCACCCCGGCTGTGATCGTGCGGATGAACCGCGGATCGTCCGGATTGATCCGAGAGGACTTCGTCGCGCGGAGTGACGACGGCGCGCCGTCTCCGGTACCTTGGCCCGTACCGCGATCGGTGATCGAAATACCTCTTGCATCGCCCGTTCCGGTAGTGGTGGCGTCGTTCCTCCCCGAGATCGGGGCCACCGCGTTTCCTCGGCCTTCATCGGCCTGCGGGAGCGACACATGCTCGCTCGTCCCGTTCGTCTGCTCGTTACTCAGCCAGCGGGTCGTTCCTGCGGTCACTCTCCGTCACCTCGCCTTTTTCTCGCGCGTGGTCATCTGTTGGGGCCGACGGCCGGACCCTCGGGCATTGCAGGCGCGCCGATCGCGGCGATCCGCGCCGCACGCTCCGTGTCCGAGATCGAGTCCCAGTCATGACGGAACACCTCGTCGCGCATCCGCTGTCGGCTCACTCGGGCGACTCGCGTCGGTGCTTCCGGCTGCGCGCCGGCCACCTCATCCCGCTCAGTCCTGGATCCCTTGGGCTTGTTGTTCGTGCTCATGCTCGTGCCCTCCTCGTTATGCCGTGAGTGACAGTTCTGAGGTTCGTGACCGTCTTCTCGACCGACCCGATGGTGTCCGGGTTGTCCATCGCGGCGGTCACCTGACCGGCCTCGTGTCCGGCCATGACCGCCAACAAGTCGGACAGGACCGCCATCGTGTCCGCGACCTCGACCGCGAGGTCGTCCAGCCGGTCAGTGTCCAGTCCGGTCGCGTCGACGTGACCGGACGAAAGCGCCAGCTCCAGCGTCTTGGCGCGTTTCTTCGCTCCCGGTAACGGTGCAGATCCGCTCGCATGGAGCTCTGTGATGAGTCGGTTGATCTGGTCCCTGTTCAGCCCCTGGCGTCCGGTCATGTCCACCGTGACCGGCGCTATGCCCAGGTCTCCGGCAAGACGGTCACCACCTTCCAGATGACCATTGGAAGAGACCTGGTCCTCGATGATCTCCGCGTCCACGATCTCCGGCTGTGGATGTGAAGGCACCACTGGCTGATCCGCGAGCGGCCGCTCTGGCATCTTCGCTGGCCGCTCGCGGCCGTCAAGTCCGATGACGCGGTCAACTGCGTCATTTGACGCAGTTGACCGATCCAGCCGCCGGCGCACTGTCGCCTCACTGAAGTCCGTTGCCGCTGCGATGCCCCGCGTGCTCATGCCCGCAGCACGAAGCTCGGAGATCACTTGCTCCTCGAGCTCCTTCGGAGGACGCAACGTCACGTCAACGAACTCGGCGTCGAGGTAGTCCTGCCAGGAGTTGTAGCCCAGGGCTGTCCAGATCCGACCACGCCATGCCGCATCGATCTTCGACCGGATTGCTCCGTAGTCGCCTTTGAGCTCTTCGGTCAGTTCACGGGCCTCGGCCTCGGTGAACGAGCTTGCCAGTTCGGTGCTCATCGCACGACCTCTTCCGACGCCACGTTAGAAGGGAATGGCTCAGCTTCAGCTCCGTCTAGAAGAGTCGCCAGTTCGATCTCCCAAGCCTGAGAAAGACGGAGCAACTCGCCCAGCTTCCAGTCGACTTCGCCGTGCAGCCGTCTGGAGACGTTCTTCTGAGATGTATCCAGGAGGCGTGCGACATCGGCTTGGCGCAGCTCGCGGCGTCCCATCTCCGCCATGATGTTTGCGCGAACGCGCTTCTTATACCCCATGGGTCCCACCGTAGGCGCTGAGAGCCTACCGCACAAGCATTTACCGGATATTTTCGACTATTCCTAGGCGCTGACAGGGTACGCCAGGCATGAAGGAGTGTACGGTAGGCATATGACAGCAACAGTTGCAGTACAGCATGAGAATGAGCGCATCGGCGCGGAAGTTCGCGCGTGGATGGCGCGTCGCGAGCTACGTCAAATAGACGTCGCGGAAGTATTGGGCGTGGCGCAGAAGAACGTGTCGCGGCGCCTCAGGGGGGACATCCCGTTCAGGATTGACGAGCTGCTCACGCTCGCACGTTTCATGGGCATCACGCTCGCGCAGCTGCTCGGCGAAGAGATCGTGAATGAGAAGAACCCCCACCCGATGGGTGAGGGTTCTTCCTTCTCTGTGGCGGGGGAGGGATTTGAACCCTCGACCTCCGGGTTATGAGCCCGGCGAGCTACCGAACTGCTCCACCCCGCGTTGCAATGACTACTCTACGTGAACCCCGGGTGACCACCAAATCGACAGCGGGTGATGCGTGACACATGTGCGCTGGTCCCGGGACCGCGATGATGATTCACGGTCCCGGGACCAGATTCCGTCGGCTCCTCAGCCGCGGGATCGTCCGAGCGAGGGCATCAGCTCTCGCCGGCCGTCCCCGCGTCGTCCGCAGCCGGCGCATCTTCTGCCGGCGCCGACTCCGTCGGCGCCCCGTCCGTGGCCGCGTCCGAGGCGGCGGCGTCTCCGCCCTCCGCGTCGATCGCGTCCTCGAGCGCTGCACGCAGACGCTCCTGCGCCTCGCCGTAGGCACCGAAGTCGCCCTCGCTCAGCGCCTCGTCCGCTTCCTCCATCGCGGTGCGCGCCCTCTCGAGTGCCTCGTCGACTCCCGCAGGCTGCTCGTCGCCTCCCTCAGACGGACCGCCGGCCTCGCCGGACTCAGCCTCACCGGCGGCTTCAGAGTCGCCGGCCTCCGCACCGGAGTCACCGCCGAACACCTGGTCGAGCGCCTCATCGAGCGTCGGCGCGAAGCCGATCTGCTCGCCGAACGCCACGAGCACACGCTGCAGCACGGGGTACGAGGTCTCCCCCGCCGACCGGACATACACCGGCTGGACGTAGAGCAGGCCGTCCGCCACCGGCAGCGTCAGCAGGTTGCCGTTCTCCACACGGGACTCGCCCTGGCGGAGCAGGTTGAGGCTCGTCTGGATCTCTGGCTCGGTATTGAAGTTGTTCTGCGCCTGGCCGGGGCCGGGGAACGTCGTGTTCCTCGGCAGCTGGAGCAGTCGCAGCTTGCCGTACTCCTCGCTCACCTCACCGTCGACGTCACCCGCATCCGCATTCGCGGCGAGGAAGCCGGTGAGGTTGTTGCGAGTCTGCCCCTGAATGGGACGGGGGATGAAGGACGACGTCAGTGAGAACGCCGGCTGCTCCTGGCCCGGCATCTGCAGGGTCAGGAAGTACGGCGGCTGGACGAGCCCCTGCTCCTGGTCCGTCGTCGGGTCGACGGGGAGCGTCCAGAAGTCCTGTCCGGAGTAGTACTCGCTCGCATTCGACACGTGGTACTGCGTGAGCAGCGAGCGCTGGACCTTGAAGAGGTCCTCCGGGTAGCGGATGTGGCTCATGAGGTCGCTGGAGATCTCGTATGCCGTCTTCTGCTTGAAAAAAAAAA
>NZ_FXZM01000032.1 GCF_900169175.1 Brevibacterium jeotgali
ACGCCGTGGGGATCTTTCCCAATCGAGTCGCGATCGTGCGGCTGGTCGGAGCGGTGTTGGCTGAGCAGACTGATGAATGGGCCGAAGGCCGTCGGTACCTCGGACTCGAGGTCCTGGCCCGCTGCCGACTCACGTCCGTCGAGACCACCGGAGGCGAGGTGAGCACCGACCCCGACATCCCATTCGAACTCAGCGCCTGAGACCCCTCGACGAGGGATCCAACCGTTACACCACTACCAGGGACTTGACCCCGCTGCCAGCTTCAGAGGCTGAGAGCAAAAAAAGCCAGCAGGACCGCTCACGCACACAAAAGCTCAAGAGTAGGCCGGTGGCTCCAAGATGGAAGCTCCGCGCTCCCTGCACCGCAGCGGGCTACCACTACCGAAACGCCGGGTGTGAGCGTTTTGAGCGTTTTGTTATACTGGCGTCATGATGGGAGCGATCGCACACGAGCAGGCACGGCAATTGCGCTCGGCTGTGGACAAGATGTTCCATGAGCTCAGCGACTCCTCAGGTGTGCCGGAATCAGCACGCAACGCGTTCCTCCGGCTCGTAGACGTCCTGGAATCGAACTCCGAAGTGATCGTTCTTCCCTCAGAGACATTCATGACTACCCAGCAGGCTGCGGATCTACTCGGAGTGAGTCGGATGACGGTCGTCCGTCTCATCGACCGGGGGGAGCTTGTGACCGAAGGTGGGGGAGTGCATCGTCGTATCGCTGCGGCTGAACTAGCTCGATACCGAGCGGCCAGTGCCGCCCGCCGGCGGGCGGCCCTGCAAGAACTCTCCCAAGAGATCGACGACAGCACTCCGCCTGATCAGGTCATTCGCACCCGATGAGCAGGCCGGTCGCCGTTCTCGACGCTTGCGCCCTCATACCGATCAGGCTCGCGACAACGCTGCTCTGGCTCGCCGAGGCCGGACTCTTCCAACCACTGTGGTCAGATACGATCCTGGACGAGGTCCAGAGGAACCTCCCGAAAGTGCATGTCGACCCTGGGACGGCGGCGCGCCGCGTGGGAATGATGCGGAACGCTTTCGGAGCGGAAGCGCTTGTTGACGGGTTCGACGAGCTGATTGACGATATGCAGTGCGATCCTAAGGATCGACATGTGCTTGCCGCAGCGGTCGCGGGGGGCGCCGACACCATTGTCACCTTTAACCTGAAGGACTTCCCTGATCATGCGGTGGCTCCGCATCGGGTCCAGGTCCTCGATCCAGACAGCTTCCTGCTCCAGTTGCTCTCGGAGCAGTTGGAGACAGTAGTCTCCATACTGGAGCGTGAAACCGCATCTCTCCGCAGGCCACCCGAGACGGTCACGAAGTTCTTGGCAACTCTTACTGCTACCGCCCCAATTTTCGCGAACCTTGCCGCAGATGCAGCAGATGAGCCACCTGGAGCGCTCTCTCCAGTACCCGCACTCGTCGAAGCTGATGCAGACCGTGCCGCCGTCTCACTCGGAGAACCTGGCGATCTGACGAATCCGGCTCAGGTTGCGGTCATGTGGTGGAGAGGGCTGATGGAGGACTTGAGTCTGGCGCGCGCACTGTCTTATCACCCTCCTGCGTGGAAAGACTACGAGTGGGCGATCGACCTTCTCGCCGATAGGTCTCTTGGCTCAAAGGTGCTCCGGGCTGTCGACGCCCCCGATCGGATAGCGTTCATGCGGTTCGTTCCCGAGGTCGCTGCCACCTCGCAGGTGTTCGAGTCGTATCAGACAGCAATGACGTTCTTGACCTTGGTCCAGATCGAGGATGGGACGTGGCGTGTTTGGGGACTTGGCTCGGCCGTCTACTCAGCGAACGACATCTTCGGCATCTGAACCCATACTCGTCGAACATCGTCCGATGGGTTCAGTTCGGGGGAGAGTGCGGTGGTGGAGGAGCGCTAGGCTTTTCCACTCGATCGTGACGAACTGAGGCATTACTCGACTCGTAGATCGGTGATGCAGGTCGCGCCCTCGTCGGTCGTCGTGAAGTCCGTTGAGCCGGTCAGGCCGTCGTAGGTGATCTCGATGGTGCCGTCGGCGATGTTATTGGGTACCCAGACGCCGATGAAGCCGTTGTCGAAGGTTGTCATCTCTTCGTCGATAATCTCTTCGCCGGTGGCGTTGTCAACGATCTGGAGTTCGATGTTCTCGTTGCTCAGTTCCCCCAGGCAGGTCGTCAGGCTGTGGTAAAAGCAGTCGTGTGTTTGGTCCACGTAGGGGGCGATCGACAGGTATGAGGAATCCTCCGGTATGTCCAGCGTCACCTCGCGTACATTGTCGGTGAGTACCAGCTCGTCGGGATAGACAGAGGCCATCAAGTCGGCTGGGCGATCGGTCACCGCAAGTCTGTCGAGGTGGTCGATGGCTTCGACCGCGTCCATCTCGGCCAGGCCAAAGTCGGACAGGAGATCGATCGTTGCGTCTTGCCCGGTCGTGGATGACGGGTTCGGGTCTGCCGGGGCGCAGCCGGCCAGCACCAGGGTGAATGCTGTTGCGGCCATTGCGAGTCGTTTCACGTCTATCTCCTTATCGCTGGCGAGGTTCTCTGCCGGAAGTCAGTATCTGAGATGGGCAGGGGTGTTACCGGTTGTCTCAGTTTGTGGAGATGCGGTGTCAGATGATGGTCTCGAATCCACCGATCATGCCTTGCAGGCTGTTGATCCATTGGGTCCACACTCCGCTGACGAGCAGCAGTCCGATGATGATGAGCATGGCGCCTCCGATCCGGCTGATCAGCATCTGGTTTGCTCGCGCCCACTGCAGCCTGCCGGTGCCTTTGACGATGAGCACCGCCACGATGATGAATGGCACGCCCAACCCAAGGCAGTACACCAGGGTCAGTATTGCGCCGCGCCAGATCCCATCCGTGCCGGTCGCGCCGAAGCTGGTTGAGAGTGCCAGTACTGCCGCCAGGGTCGGTCCCATGCAGGGAGCCCAGCTGAACGCGAAGGCAGCTCCGAGGGCGGGAGCTCCCCACAGGCCGGCTGGCGGACGCTTATTGATTCGAGCGCTGCGCTGGAACATTCTGATGCCACCCATGAACACGATTCCGGCGAGGATGACGACGATCCCCATCATTCGGTTCAGGACGTCGGCCCACTGGCTGAGAAGAACTCCGGCCAGGCTAAACACCAGTCCCATGGACACGAAGACCATGGCGAATCCGGTGATGAAGAGTGCAACGCCGATGACGACTTTGCTGGTTTTCCGCTCGGTTAGCGCCTCCGCTCCGAGTCCGGTCACGTAGCCGATGTAGCCAGGCACCAGGGGCAGGACGCACGGCGAGAAGAAGGACACGGCGCCAGCCAGGATGGACACCGGGATCGCCAGCAACATGGGTCCGGAGAGAGCGGTTTGGGAGAACACCTCACCAACTGAGGCAAGCAGCGTCATGGGGACTCGTTCAGCACATCGGTGAGGAGTGCCTTGAGGGTGGAGTCGCTGACGGCGCCGACTACCCGCGCGGCGGGTCTGCCCAAGGAGTCCAGGACGACAGTGGAGGGGACTGCCTGAGGCGGCAAGACGTTGTTCAGAGCAGAGACACCTCTGCCGTCCTTGTCGATCATGGAGGGAAACGTCAGGTTGAACGTCTTGGAGAAGGCGTCTGCTGCAGCGACCCCATCCCGAACGTTCAGGCCAAGGAACTGCACCCCATCGTCGTGGAAGCGTTCGTAGTTGGATTGCAGAGCAGGCGCTTCCGTGCGGCAGGGTGGGCACGCCGCGTACCAGAGGTTGAGGACGACAGGGGAGCCCCGCCAGGAGGCGAGGTCGAAAGCCTCACCGGTGGTGTACTCGCCGCTCAGCTCGATCGGCTCACCCCGTTCCTGCGCCGCCAGTTGGGTGATGACTCCGGCTCCGGAGATGTAACCCTGTTCGTTGGCGACCGGAGAATCATCGGCAAAGCCTTCGTTGGCAGGAGTACAACCGGATAGTCCTGCTAGGACAGCCGCGGTGAGCAGACCCGTGCGGCGGACTAGAGACCTACGCGTCAAATGTTGTGTGAGCATCCTTCTTCTTCGTCACAGACCACGACCTATGCTCTCTCCATTCTCAGCCCGAGGGGAGCACGGATCGGACCAGATTCCTTGAAGATTTGACGAAGATTGAATCGCCCCGGGTTTAATGGAGACATCGATAACCCGGAAGGATGGGCGGCATGGTCGCACCACGAAAGTACCCCGACGAGCTACGCGAGCGAGCCACGAGGATGGCGATCGATGCGCGCAAAGAT
>NZ_FXZM01000030.1 GCF_900169175.1 Brevibacterium jeotgali
CAATGGCCGACTCGAGCATCTGCGCGGGATCGCGCTTGGGTTCCGGAACCTGAGGCACTACATCGCCAGGAGTCTGCTCGAAGCCGGCGGCTTCAGACCTCGACTACACCCTCGTTCGTGAAGAGCCCGTAACGTTGGCAACCGAATTGACAAGGGTGTCAACATGCTCTCGGGCCTTCTCCTGGCTGTACCCACCTATTGGATCGCGATGCTCCTCATCATAGTCTTCGTTTTTGGTGTGGGAGGGTTCAACTCGACGGGTTACACAAGCTTTCGGACTGACGTGGGTGGGTGGCTTCATTCCCTGATTCTTCCTGCAAGTGCGATAGCAGCTACGTCTATCGCAGATGTGGCGAGACAGGTTCGATCCACAGTCCACACTGTTAGTGGAACCGATTTCATCCAGTCGGCGAAAGCATTAGGGTTGTCGCGTCGAAGTATCTTGTTCAAGCATGTAGGACGAAATTCTGGAGTGTCGATTGTTACAATATGCGGCATCCAGATCGAGCGGCTTATTGGTGCGGCTATCGTGATTGAAGCTATATTTGCTTTACCCGGGTTCGGAAGCATGCTTTTAACTTCTGTTTTGCAGCAAGATCTCCCCGTAGTCCAAGCCGCAGTGCTTCTTGTCGGAGCTGCTGTGATCGTAGTGAATCTACTCGTGGATCTGTCGTACGCTTTGATAAATCCGGCAATTAGGAGGACGTGATGCACCATTTGTCTCGTAAAGTGCAACCCGACGGATCTCCGGCGTCGGATACTCTAGGCAAGAATCGCGAGAAGACATCTCTTAGGCGCTTTGTTGAACGCTTCTCTAAGCAGCGTGGCGCGTTGGTTGCTCTGATCGGGCTAATTCTGCTCGGATTGATAGCGCTTATCGGTCCATCGATTTATTCGGTCGACCCGACCGCACAGTCGCTCCTGGAAAGGAACACCCCTCCGTCAGTAGCCCATCCTTTCGGCACCGATGACTTGGGTCGAGATATATTCAGCAGGATGATATCTGGCTCGTTCATTACTCTGTCTGCTCCATTCGTCGCCGTGACTCTTGGGATGTTGATTGGTGTACCAACCGCGCTTATAGCGGGGTACTTTGAAGGCTGGGTTGATTGGTTCGCAACAAGGTTTGCAGACGCACTCTTTGCCATTCCATCAATTATGTTGGCAATGGCGATTGTGGCGGTGATCGGACCGTCAACGTTCGTCGTTATGATTGGTGTTGGGGTACTGATGGCTCCACGCATCTTTAGAGTAGCCCGCGCCGAAGTATTGTATCTCAAGCGTGCGTCGTTTGTTGAGGCCTCTCGCACAATCGGGTCAGGACCATTTCGTATCCTGTTTTCGTCAATTCTTCCCAACATCATGCCGACACTGATCGTGCAAGGCACTGTACTTTTGGGCTTGGGTGTGCTTGTGGAAGCGGCGTTATCATTCTTTGGTCTCGGTGTGCAGCCTCCCGACGCGAGCTGGGGTGTACTGCTGCGGCGGAGCTTTGACAACCTGAACGTCGCCCTGTTTCAGTCGATACCTCCAGGTGTTGCTATTACACTACTCGTGCTTGTATTTCAGACGATTGGCGATGGTTTGAGGTCGTCCATTGGCCGCGAGTCAAGAGAAGGATGACATAATGAGTAATGACAGTACGAAGGTCGCTCGTGATGTCGACGTACTTTCAGTTGAGAATATAACGGTGAGTGCGGTTGGCAAAAATTCGTCTATTCGGCTGGTGGATGATGTTTCTATCAACCTGAAGGCCGGCAAAATCACTGCCCTTGCAGGTGAATCCGGGTCCGGGAAGACGGTGACGGCGATGGCAATCCTGGGTCTCAATAAGGAGCGCGGGGCGCGTATAGACGGGGGCGATATTAGATATGGTGGTCGTTCTCTTGTGAGCCTTACCGATAAGGAAATGCACACCCTACGAGGCGTAGAAATCGGCGCTGTATTTCAGGATCCATCAAATAGCGTTGACCCGATGTACACAATTGGTAACTCGCTGCGAGAAGTTATTCGGACGCATAAACAGGTTGATGCGCAGGGCGCCAATAGGATAGCCATCCAAGCACTCCGCGACGCTGGTATTGATAACGCTGAAGAACGGATGGATGTTTACCCGAGCCAGCTTAGTGGTGGACTGCTGCAGCGAGTAATGCTCGCGCTGGCAATCGTGCTCAACCCGAAGGTGATTATTGCGGATGAACCGACCACCGCCCTCGACGTGATCGTTCAAGCGCGCGTTATGCGGCTGATTCGCCAACTGGCTGATCGCGGCGCGGCGGTCTTGTTTGTTACTCATGATCTTGGGTTGGTCAGCGAGTATGCGGATGAAATTCACGTAATGTACGCTGGCCATGTAGTTGAATCGGGTCCCGTCCACAACGTGTTGAAACAGCCCAAACACCCGTATACTTCTAAATTAATTGAAGCGAATCCGTCGGCGGATACGCGGACCGACCGTTTAACGACTATACCCGGAGGTGTACCGACACCGGGTGAAATTCCGGCAGGATGTCGTTTTGTCGATCGATGCGCGTTTGCGATAGAGGGGTGCGAGATGCCTCAGGTCCTCGAGGCTTACGGCATCGAACACTCGGTGCGGTGCTGGCGAAGTAGTTCGGTGGCTGAATCATTACATCGGCGGGATAGTTAGGCAAACAATTATGGTCACAAATGTGCTTGAGGTAGACGGACTGTCGAAATCGTTCCGACGGGGTCCTCGATTTGCCTCAAAACGACTGGAACCGATACATGCGGTACGGGACGTATCTTTCACGGTTCCTGCTGGTAGATGTGTTGGTATTGTAGGTGAGTCAGGCTCGGGGAAGTCAACAGTTGCACGTCTCATTACTCGTCTCGAGGATCCGGATAATGGATCGATCCGGGTTGGAACGGATGATTGGACGTCGCTAAAAAGCGGCCGGTTACGTCCCCTAAGGCGTAATGTACAGATGGTCTTCCAGAATCCCTACTCTTCGCTTGATCCTACTAAGACGGTCGCAGAACTGATTCGTGAGCCACTTAGCGTTCATCGCATTAACCCGGACGAAGGGGCTAGCTATCTCGTTGATAGTCTGCTTGACCGCGTTGGGTTGCCTTTAAGTGCAAAGTCTCGCCATCCCCGTGACTTCTCGGGTGGACAGCGGCAGCGGATAGCTATTGCACGGGCGCTTGCTCCAGATCCGAAGCTGTTAATTGCTGACGAAGCCGTTTCGGCATTGGATGTTTCTACCCAAGCGAAGATTGTGAATCTCTTTAAAGAGATCCTGGAATCCGGCGAGACCTCAATATTGTTTATTACTCATGACTTTGCGGTTGTTCGCCAAATATGTGACTCAGTTGTTGTTATGCGGCGTGGTCAGGTAGTTGAAGATCAGGGTGTGGATGAGCTGTTCAATCAGCCGGAGTCAGAATACACTTCTGAGTTGCTTGATTCGGTTCCACGGTTAATGTAATCCGTCGCATCGAAACTGTCTTGAACAAATCAGTTCCGTACTGTCGGAGAGCCTTCTTTGGGATCACTGGTTATCGACCGGGCGTGTAGCACCAGACCTGCCCATGGGGCTTGTTTGAAATTACCCCAATTCAGAATATGCGGTACAAGTGGGTTTATCATGTCGTCCGCGGGTCATTGAGGGACGGGAAGTGCGCTTAGATGGCAGGCCGAGTGACTATCTATGATGTGGCTATAGTCGGTGGCGGTCAGGCTGGTCTCGCGGCTGCTGTAGCGTGCCAAAAGTTCAATCTGTCGTATATCGTCCTTGAAGCTAACGATTCGCCCGGGGGTAGTTGGCCTTACTTTTATGAAAGCCTTACGCTGTTTTCACCTGCTGCATTTTGTGCTCTTCCCGGATTTAGGTTCCCGGGTTGGCCTCTGCGATTCCCTCATCGCGACGAGATGGTGTCTTATCTTGGTCAGTATGTTTCATATTTTGGGATAAATCTCGTCACGAATCACCGCGTACGACGGGTCGATCATTACGATGGCGTATATCGATTGGCCGTCGAGGGCCAGAAGGATTTATGTGCGCGCGCGTTGATCTCGGCGACTGGTACGTTTGGGTCGCCCTCCAGGCCACCGCTGGTCGGATTTGAAGAGTTTTCAGGTAGGCTTTTGCATTCGGCAGAATACATGAATGCTTCCACCCATGTTGGTGAGTCAGTAGCGGTTGTAGGGGCCGGAAACTCGGCGATGCAAATAGCCGCCGAGCTTAGCGATGTGGCCTCGGTTAGCCTGTTCTCCCGGGAAGCCCCGGTCTTTATTCGGTCGAAGTACCTAGGTCTCCCAGTCCACTTTTGGTTCAAGTATCTTCCCCTAGACAGGCTGGGCTTGCGGGGTGCTCGGAACATTCGTAGGCCGGCTATCGTGGACGACGGGCGGTACCGTTCGATACTGCAGACGGGTCGTGTTCGGTGGAGTCGCCTTCCGAGTGTCTCCGACGGCGTGCACTTGGACTCCTTAAAACATGACCGCCACTCACTACCTGATAGCGTAATTTTGGCTACGGGCTTCCGGCCCGATACTGACTGGCTTAACAACTTGGGAGTGTTGTCTGAGTCAGGGTTGCCAGTCCACAGGAGTGGGATAGCGCAGGCTGTAGACACTGTCGTCTGGGTTGGCCTACCTGGCATGCGGACAAGATCGTCGTCTATGCTTCGGGGCGTTGGAGCTGACGCTGATTTCGTTGTAGAAAACCTGTCTAACCGCTTGCGAGATCCGACCGCAGGCCGCTAGCGCTCGTGCGCTAGAAGTGTTGGGGTGTGACACTTGTCGTGGACAGTCGTTACCAGGAAGGGACGTCGGGAGTCGATGTCTACGACAAGTGTCACACCCCATCCCCGACACTGACGCCGGCACGTTGACGGTCCGGCTCGACTCGCTGCCCACCGGGCGGGAGACGGCTGCTGTCGCCGAGTTATGCGAGCACTTGACGGCCACGAATAGCGTTTACCCCGGCACCGACTTGACGTTGCGCTATGAGATCAAATCCCAGCACTGACCCCACCGGAACTATGATTACATGTCCGGAGTCCTGGGGTCGCGAACGCGTAGAACGCTTGTGTGGTCGAGGCGTTTTCGTGGCCGAGCAGACGCATGATGACCGGCAGCGGGATGCCCTGCTGGTAGAGATCCATGGCTTTGGTCTTGCGCAGCCGTCAAAGGTTAAACAACAAGCTTAGAGGATTCGGCTTTCTTGCTTTGAGGGCTCTTCTCGAACGAGGGTGTAGTCCGTTGAGCGCGTCGCTGTCCGTGTAGGAGTCGAGGTCTCCCTGAAGATGGAAGGGTCTGCTGAAGGTTTGGTTGACTTCACGACTGGTTTAGAACCAGGAAGGATGAAGTCATGCCGAAGATCTATACCGAGGAGTTCAAGCAGACCGCGCTGGATCTCATTGCCGGTGGGATGACGCAGAAGCAGGTCTGTGCCGATCTCGGGGTCTCGAAGTCAGCGCTGCAGGCGTGGGTGAGGGACTCCCGTCTCCACGAGCACGGAATCCAGCCCGCGCGGGACCCGGAGGAGAACCGCGCGCAGTCCG
>NZ_FXZM01000014.1 GCF_900169175.1 Brevibacterium jeotgali
CTTGATGAGGTCCGGGAAGACATTCATCCACGCCTCGAGGACCGGATCCTCCTGGTCCCATTCGTACATGTCCACGGAACCGTCATACGCATCGACCGTGACCTTCACGGAGTTGCTGATGTAGTTCACCTGCTGGTCCGGCAGTGCCACGACCGCATTGGTGTTCGCCGTCGTCGAGTCGGTCGTCGCCTCCTGCAGGACGGAGGGGCGCGAGTACGGATACTGGTCGGATGTGGTGTACCCGTCGAGGATCCACTTGATCCGACCGTCGACGATCGCCGGATACGGGTCGCCGTCGACCTCGAGGAACGGAGCGAGCTTCTGCACGCGCTCGCGCGGCGTCCGGTCGTAGAGGATCTGCGATTCTTCATTGACCGTGTCGGCCAGCACGATCTGCTCGTCCTGGAACTTGATCGAGTACAGCAGTCGACTGAAGAAGTCGCCCACGCTGGGTCCGCCGTCACCGGTGAAGGTGTAGTTCACCTGTCCGGATCCACCCTCTTCATCGGCCGGGTAGTCGAGTTCGACCGGGTCTGCGCCTTCCGGCGCTCCGACGATCGAGTACTGGGTGGAGCGCTCACCGAAGTAGATGCGCGGTTCGTACTCGTTCTGGTCCGACAGCACACCGCTCGGCGGGATGCCCTCCTCGAAGAACGCGGGCTCGCCGTCGGGCCCCCGCTGGCTGCCGTACGCGGCGACGGCTCCGATCCCATGGGTGAAGACCGTCGCCTGGTTGACCCAGGTGCTGTCGGACTGCGCGTCCGGGTTCAGCTCGCGCAGTGCGATGACGGTGTCCTCGCTCTTGCCGTCGATGTCGTAGCGGTCGACGTCCAGCTGTTCGGGGAACGCATAGTACGACCGGCTCTGCTGCAGCTGGCGGAAGGTGTCGGACACGAGGTTCGGATCGAGCAGTCGCACGCTCGCAGCGGTCGCGGCATCCTGGCGGAGCGCGCCGGGCTCGCCCTGGGTGGACGGGGTGTAGGGGATCACGTCGACGTCGTTGATGCCGTACGCGTCACGGGTCGCCTCCAGGTGGCGCTGGATGTAGTCCGACTCGAGGCTCTGCTGCGAGGGATTGACCTGGAACTGCTGCATGGCAGCGGGGAATCCGACCACGGCCACGCCGCCCAGCACCAGGAGCATTCCCAGCGAGATCGCGGTGAGGCGGAAGGTCTTGAAGTACGCCGTGGAGAAGACGAGCGCCGCGACGAGGAGCGCGGCGATCGACACGATGAGCATCGCCGGGAGTGCCGCATTCACGTCCGTGTACGTGGCGCCGGTGACCAGGCCGGAGTCGTCCGTGAGCCTGCTGAAGCGCCACAGGAAGAGGCGCACCGCCTGGATCAGGATGAGGGCCGCGAGCACACTGGCCAGCTGGATCCGAGCGCTCTTCGTGATGTCGAAGCCGCGGGTCTCACGCGGGCGCACACCACCGAACAGGTAGTGGGAGACGAGGCTCGCGATGAAGGCGAGAAGAGCGATCATGCCGAGGAAGTCGACCAGGATGTTGACCATCGGCAGCGTGAAGACGTACACGCCCACGTCCTGCTGGAACTGCGGATCCGATACGCCGAACGGCACCGAGTTCAGCAGCATGAGGGCGTCCTGCCATGCCGCGCTCAGCGCGACGCCGCCCAGCAGACCGATCACAGCGGGGATGGCGTAGGTGAGTGTCCGACGCAGCGGCTCCACTGCCTCCCGGTAGCGGTCGAGGTTCTCCTCCCGCGGATTCGAGGGGGTGATGGCCGGGCGGGACCTGTGGGCGTAGAAGAGCATGAACCAGAGCGGCACCGCCATGAGGACGAAGCCGATCGCGAAGAGCACACCCTTCGTGACCCATTCCGTCGCGAAGACGTCGAAGCGCTCGAGCTGCTGGAACCACAGCACCTCGGTGTAGATCTGTGCGAACACCACGAACAGCGCGACGAGCGCAAGCACCGCGATGATGGTGAGGAGCAGGGGTGACGGTCGTCTGCTCCCGGTGCTCGTAGGTGCCTGCGGGGGTCTGGCTGAGAAGCTCACAGTCGCCCTTTCGTTTCTGTCAGCCGGCTGGTGGAGTCCAGCCGATCCGTGTTGGTCCGTGCGGTGGAGCCGGGTCGTGGCCTCAGTGCGATCACGATCCGGATCCCGCGCACGTCGGCAGCGAGTCGATGCTGCCCTCTGCGATGTCGGTGACCGCTTCGTGCGCAGTGCTCAGGTCATCGATGCGCACGACGGTCAGATCCTCGACTCCGCGTGAGCCGAGGACTTCAGTGCAGTTGTCTGCGGGGGCGAGGAAGTAGTCCGCGCCCGAGGCCGCGGCAGCGGCCACCTTCTGCCGTGCCCCACCGATGGGTGACACGGTGCCGGACGCGTCGATCGCGCCCGTCCCCGCGATGGCCTGGTCGCCGGTGAGATCGCCCTCCGTGAGCATATCGATGATCGTGAGGGCGAAGATGGTCCCGGCGGACGGGCCGCCGATCCCCTCCACGGCGAACTCGACGTCGAAGGGAAAGCTGTAGGTCGGGGACATGACGACCCCGATCGACTTCTGACCGTCCGACTCGACCGGTGCAGCAGGCTCGACGGCGACGTCTTCGGTCTGCCCGCCGCGCTCGATGGTCAGCTGCACCTCGCTGTCCGCGGCGACGACGGCCTCGCGCACGGATTGCATCCCGTCGTCGGAGCCGTCGACGGGGGTCCCGTCGACGGCGAGCACGTGATCGCCGGGCTGCAGGACTCCTTCGGCCGGCGCTCCGCGAACGATCTCGCTCACACCGATGACGGTGTCGTAGTCGATGTCGAGTTCGCCCAGCGCGGCAGCGGTCGCCTGGTCCTGCGACGACATCATGTCTGCGCTGTTCCGGTCCGACACCTGGTCGCGGGTCGTGTCGAGCGGGTAGTACGCCTCCGAGGGCACGACCGTCTCGACTCCGTTGAGCAGGGAGAAGAACGCCTGGACCGTGAAGATGTCGCGCCCCGGGCCTCCCGACACGGCCACGGTGAGCATGTCGAGCGTCCCTGCGGCTTCGTACGTCTGCGTGCCGGAGATCGACACCAGGTCGACGCCCTCATAGGGCTCCAGGGTGTTGACGACCGGGCCCGGTGTCTGCAGAAGGTATGGGACCGGAGTCAGCGCGAGGGCGAACACGAGCGCGTAGAGGAGGAGTCCGGAGACTCCCGGCGAGGCGAAGAGTCGGAGTCCCTTCCGCGGAGAGGCACCGACAGCCTCCGGGGACGATGTTCCGCCGACTGAGTCGTCGGCGGGAAGCGGCCCCGGTGCGGGCGGAGATGCGCTCACGTGAAGGACCTCCAGAGTCTTTTGAGTCCAGATCAGTGTAGTGGAGCGGTCCGCCCCGCTGAAATCGGTCGCCACCTCTCCGCGACCGCGCGGAGTCGACTGAGAACACCGTGCGCAACCACTGTTCGGGGAAGTTTCCGACGGGGTGGGAACGTTAGGGTGAACACAGCATTTCTACGAACGACGGACAGGGACTGCCATGAGCGACAAGAACGACGATCGGACACCGGACGACGAGAGCGGCGACGGCGACCAGAACCCGTTCGAGCAGATGTTCGGCATGGTGTTCGGCCCCGGCGGAAAGGGCGGGCAGGGATCCCCCTTCGGCTCCGGCGGTGAGCAGGGCGGCATGCCGTTCGACCCCGCCATGCTCCAGGGGATGATGGGCCAGCTCCAGGGCATGCTGTCCGGAGGCGATCCGCGTGCGGCCACTCAGCGCGTCATCGACCAGAACGTGCCCACCCCCGACCCTGCGGTCACGTCTGAGCTGGCGAAGAACTCCACCGATGCGTTCCGCCTGGCCGAGCTGTGGCTGGAGCGGGTGACGGACCCCTCCGCCGACGTGTCAGAGCCGCAGGCGCTCAACCGTGCGGCGTGGGCCAAGGGCTCGCTCGACGAGTGGTACCGGCTCGCGGATCCCGTCCGCCGCAACATGTCGGAGTCGATGGTCGAGGGCCTCACGGAGCAGATGCCGCCGGAGATGGCGCAGCTGATGTCCGGTGCGGGTCAGATGATCACGTCGATGGGTCAGTCGATGTTCGCCATGCAGATCGGCGAGGCCGTCGCCGCTCTGTCCGGCGCAGTCCTGAGCGGCACGGAGTTCGGCCTGCCGCTGTTCGGCCACTCCCCCGTGCTCGTCGAGGCGAACCTTCCGGGTGCGGCTGCGGAGATGGATGTGGAGGCCTCCCAGCTGCGCATCTGGCTCGCGGCGCGCGAACTCGCACACCTGTGGCTGTTCGCCAGGAACCCGTGGCTTCGCGGTCACGTCGAGACCGCGCTCGCCAAGTACGCCGCCGGTGTGGAGGTCGACCTCAGCCGCATCCAGGACGCCGCCTCGAGCGGTGATCCGTCGGAGATGCAGCGGATGAGCGAGGAGCTGCGCTCCGGCCTCCTCGCACCGCAGACCACGGAGTCTCAGCGGGAGGCCCTCACCGCACTGGAGAACCTGCTCTCCGTCATCGCCGGCTGGTCCGACGTCGTCGTCTACAGCGCGTGCGAGGCGCTCGAGGACCGCGACGCGATCCGGGAGGCGCTGCGCAGCCGTGCCGCCTCGGAGTCGGAGGCGGAGGCGTCCTTCACGGCGCACATCGGCTTCTCGCTGCGTCCTCGCCGCATGCGCGACGCAGCGGCCCTGTTCACCTTCCTCGAGCAGAAGTCGGGCGCTGAGGCCCGCGACGGCGTCTTCCGCCACCCGGACGTCCTCCCGACGACCCAGGACCTCGATGACCCGCTGGGCTACGAGGAGCGGCGCCGCACCGACTGGGCGTCCGATTCGTCGCTGGACGAGGCGCTGGAGCGCATCCTCCGTGAAGCCGACGACCAGGGCGGCAGCACTGAGTGAGGCACTCACCGACTCCGGCGACGACCCTCTGAACGGCGGACCGTCGGCGGGCCGGCTTCCCGCTCGGCTGGGCGAGGGCCTGAACTTCGATGCGCTGTCCTCCTCCGCCCTCCCCCCGGCGGAGACCCGACTCGCGGCTAAGGCCCGCTCCGGGCTGCGGGACGGCTCGCTCGCCCCGACACGGGGCGGTGGGCCCCACCATGTGACAGCGAGCTGCCTGCTGCTGTCCCGGGCCGCCCCGACACTGTCGGCTCCGACACCGCTGGCATCGACAGCGGAGACGGCGTCGTCGGCGGAGCCGGGATCGGGGCGGCGATACGTCGCACTCGGCCTCCACACGCGATCCGGCCAGTGGAGGCAGTTCGGCGGACACCTCGAGGCAGAGGATGTCGACCTGCGTGCCGCTGCGATGCGGGAGCTGCACGAGGAGGCGGGTGTCGATGCGGCATCGCCCCAGGTGTGGTTCTCCCGATCGCCCCTCGCCGTGCGGACCTTCACGGTCGGAACGCAGGCGTGCGCATCGCACCTGGACGTCCTCTACGCCGCCGCTGCGGATCACCGCCACCCGCTCATCGCGACTGATGCGGGCGTCAGCGAGGTCGCATGGTGGTCCGTGGATGCGCTGCCGCACGACGCTGCTCAGGATCTCCGCGCCGACCTGAGCACATTCCTGCAGCGCATGGACGTCCTGGGCCGCTGAGTCGCTCCCCGCCTCAGTCCTGCGAGTGCTTCCGGGATCCTTCGCCGTAGCTGAAGCCCTCCAGGAACACGTCTGCCTTCGTGGTGTGCGGGTAGCGCGCTGTGAGCGCATGGAAGGCCGGTGAGTGGTCCGGCCGTCGCAGGTGCGCCAGTTCATGCACGAGGACGGCGTCGAGGACCCACCCCGGGACTGCTGCGAGGCGCGAGGACACCTGGATCGTCCTGCGCGCACTCGTCGTCGACGCGAACCGCGTGTTCTGGTTGCTGACCCACACGACCGACGCCGGTTCGATCCCGTCATCGAAGTAGCGGGTGTTGAGGTCGAGGGCCCGTTCCAGGAGATCGTCGTCCCCTGGCGATGTGCGGACCGCGCGGCGCTCCATCCGCGCGATGAGCGACGCGATGGATTCGACGTTGCGCTCCGGCTGGAACCTCTGCGGCACCGCGAGCAGCCATCGATCACCCTCCCGCTTCAGCGAGATCGTCTTCCGCCGCCGCGCAGAGCGCCGCACGATGATCGTGCCGTCGTCGATCGCCGCAAGCACCTCTGTCACATCCATATCGGCCACAGTAGCCATGACCACGGACATGCGCCGTCGCCTCCCCCGCATCGCAGGTCCCGTCCGACGGTCGGATCCCGACCGACGACGAAAAAAAGTTTCGAGGAATCTTCGCGCCGCTCGACGTCCACAGCTCGAACCGCACGAGACCGCGGCGTCCCTCATAGCAATCTGCGTGTCATCCACAGTGATCCTCACAGGGCTGCGCGTGTCGTCAACACGTTATCCACAGCCTGGGCGCCGCATGTGTGCTCGCCTGTGTTGACGGGGTCGCACGCGCCTCTTAGGTTTGTGTGTCATACCTCCGGAAAACCCGAGGTTCGTGGGCTAGGGGAAGGCTCACGGGCTTCGCGAGAGGCTGGAGGGCATCGCACCGGAAGGCGCATCGCAGGAACCCCCGTCATGGCGGCTCCTCCTGTGGTGCCCACCTTCCGGTGCTTTGTGTCCACAGGGTTTTCCACACGTCGCGCCCCGACCTTCCGCAGCGTCCCTCGCCTCCCTAGGGTGAGCGTGAGGAGGCCCGCATGCTGCAGTTCCACCGAAGCGTCCCGCTGGTGCGCAGAACCCCGTCGAGCGTCCAGTTCGGCGTCGACGATCCCGTCCTCATCGATGGGCTCACCGAGGATGACCTCGACCTGATCGACCGACTGTGCCGCGGATGCGATTCCGCCGAATACCTGGATGCCGCAGACCGTGCCGGCCTGACCCGCACGCGCGCCCTCTCACTCCTCGACCTCCTCACGGAGGCGGGCGTCCTCAGTCCACCGGAGGCGGCCTCGGGCGGTTCCATCGTCCGCGACTTCGCGGAGTCCTACGCGGCGCTGCACGGGGTGGGACCCGTGGCTGCCGCCAGCGCGATCAGGAGCCGCCCCGTGATCGTGCTCGGCCATGATCCCCGGATCGTGTCCGAGGCCCTCACCGAGGCCGGATTCGACACGATCGTCGTCGAGTCAGCAGATCAGGCGATCGAAGCGGGCGCCGAGCACCGGATGACGGTGCTCATCAGTCGCCTCACGGCGAACATCGGCGACTCATCACGACTCTTCGCGGAGGACGCGGACCACCTGCTCGTGCGGGTCGGCGACCAGCGTGCGGACATCGTGCCGATACGTCCGGGGGTCACACCGTGCGCGACGTGCGCCGTGCTGCACACGCGGGACGAGGACGACGGGTGGTTCGAGGGCTGGCGGCAGCTCGCGGCCCGGTCACGGCACGCGCTCGTCGACCCCCTGCTGATCCGCGCAGCGGCAACGGAGACGGCGAGGATGCTGAGGGCGGCCGCAGTGGGCCTGGCGGAGTTCGGACCCGTCGTGCGCATCGATGCCCGCACCGGACGGCGGGCACAGGAGGCGGTGGCCTTCCATCCGGACTGCGACTGCCGGATCCCGCTCAGCCCGAACGGTGCTCCCGGACCAGTCCGAGAAGCTCGTGTCCGAACTGCTCGAGCTTGATCGGGCCCACGCCGCTCACACGCCCCAGATCATCGAGGCTCTCCGGCACGCGCTCCGCGATCTCCCGCACCGTCGGCATGCTGAGGACCAGGAACACCGGCATCCGCAGTTCCGCGGACTTCGTCCCGCGCCAGTGGATGAGTGCTTCGAGGACGTGCTCGTCGACCGCGGCCGGGCATTGCGCACAGCGCCCCCGGTTCTTGTCCGCGCGGGACGTGAGCAGCGTGCCGCACACCCGGCAGCGCACAGGTGCCGACACCGGAGCCTTCGGAGCGGGCGCGTCCGGTCGCGCAGGCTTGCCCGCCTGCACCTCGCCGACGAAGCGTGAGGGCCTCCTGCCGACGCCGGCACCACCACGACGGCCCTTCGACCAGCTGACCGACAGCGCGGTCCGTGCGCGGGTCACCGCGACGTAGAAGAGGCGCCGCTCCTCGTCGATCGCGTCCGCAGTGCCCGCGTAGCCGATCGGCATGAGGCCCTCGGACACTCCGACCAGGTGCACGCTCTCCCACTCGAGGCCCTTCGCCGCGTGGACGGAGGCGAGCGTCACGCCTTCGATGGTGGGTGCGAACTGGTGGTCCGCACGGTCCTCCAGGTCTGCGATGAAGGCGGTGAGCGGGAGGGGCAGCTCCGATTCCGTCTGGCTGTCCTCCGCCAGGGTCACGAGTGCCGACAGCGATTCCCAGCGCTCCCGGACCGATCCCTGTCCCTGCGGGGCCGTCGGCGACCACCCGATGGACGACAGGATGTCCTTCACCTGCACGTCCAGCCGGTCCGTCCCGCCGCGGTTCGAGGCCGCCCGCATCACCGCGATCGCCTCCTTCACCTCGCGACGGGCGAAGAATCGTTCCCCACCCCGCAGGAGGTAGGAGACGCCCCGCGACGACAGCGCCTCTTCGAAGGCCCGGGACTGCGAGTTCGTGCGGAACAGGATGGCGATGTCCGATGCACGGCGTCCCGCGTTGATCTCACCGGCGATCTGCGAGGCGACGGCCTCCGCCTCTGCCCCGTCGTCTGAGAACTCCGTGAAGTTCGGATGCGGCCCCGCCCGCCCGGTGCCGATCAGCTGGATCGGTGAGCGGCCGGTGCGCCGCAGGACTGAGTTCGCCATGCCGACGATCGGTTCGGCCGACCGGTAGTTCCGGACCAGTCGGACCTCGCGCGCTTCGGGGAACTCCACCGGCAGGCGTCGCAGGAAGCGGTCCGTCGCCCCGGCGAAGGTGTAGATCGTCTGAGCGGGATCACCCACGACGCACAGCGATTCCCGCCTGCCCAACCACCGCATGAGCAGGTCGTACTGCAGAGGGCTCACGTCCTGGAACTCGTCGACGACGAAGCTGCGGTACTGGCTGTGCACCTGGGCGGCGACGTCCTCGTACGTCCCCAGGGCTCCGGCGAGGACGAGCAGGACGTCCTCGAAGTCGAGCACCCTGCGCTCCGTCTTCAGTTCGGAGTACCGGTGCATGATGCGCGTCATCGCGTCGATGTCCACGCCGTCCGGGAGCGAACGGCTCCCCACCCTCTCCGCGTAGTCGTCGACGCCCAGCATGCTGACCGCGGCGTGTTCGATCTCCGCAGCCACGTCCCGGACGGTCTCGCGCTCCGGGGAGATGCCCACCGCCTGCATGGCGTGCCCGACGACCGTGGACTTCTGCGGAAGGAGGTCGGGGAACGGCCCGTCGGACATCCGCGGCCAGAAGTAGCGCAGCTGTCGCAGCGCGGCGGAGTGGAACGTCCTCGCCTGCACGCCGGGGACGCCCAGGGTCCGCAGGCGCGACCGCATCTCCCCTGCCGCCTTCGTCGTGAAGGTGAGGGCGAGGACCTGGCGAGGGTCGGATGCCCCGATCGCCGCCTGGTAGGCGATGCGGTGAGTGATGGCACGGGTCTTGCCCGTTCCCGCCCCGGCGAGCACCATCAGCGGCCCGTCCGTGTGCTCGGCGACCTCGCGCTGTTCGGGATCCAGCCCGGTGAGCAGGGTGTGGTCGGCCGTCATCGCGGCGCCGGCACCGTTCCGCCGTCGAGCCACCCGAAGAGGATCTGTCCTGCGATCGAGACCGTCGTGGGCACCGTCACCTCACCGGATTCCATCGCGGCACGCAGCTGGGGCCGGGTGAACCAGCGCAGCGCTGTGATCTCGTCATCGTCCGGCGCGGCCGTCAGAGTGTCCGCCTCCGCGGTGAAGCCGAGCATGAGCGAAGCGGGGAAGGGCCACGGCTGGGAGCCGACATAGCGGGGAGAGTGGACGGCGATCCCGGCTTCCTCGTCGACCTCACGGATGACGGCGGACTCCAGGGTCTCTCCCGGTTCGACGAAGCCCGCCAGCAGGGAGAAGCGATCCGCCGGCCACATCGCGTTGGACCCCAGCAGGAGGTGCTCCTCCCCTGTCGCGTCCGTGTGCACGACGGCCATGATCACGGCGGGGTCCGTGCGGGGGAAGTGCTCGCTGCCCGCTTCCGGGTCCCTGCGCACCCATCCGGACTGCGCCATCTCCGTCGAGGCACCGCTGCGCGGCGAATGGGTGTGCGTCATGTGCCAGTTGCTCAGGGCGATGAGTGACGTCGCGAGTGCCACGTCCCGGTCGTCGAGGGCTTCGCCGACGTCCCGCAGGTTCGCCCACACGGGCTCCGTCGAGTGGATGCCGCTGAGCGGATCGGTCAGCCACGGTTCCGCGTCCCGTGCCTGATCAGCGCTGAGCATCGTGTCGACTGCGCTGCGACCGTCGTCCAGGAGCCCGGCCCCCACGAAGTGGCGGCCGTCGCCGTCCGTGCCCAGATAGAACAGGAACGCCTCATCGGGCACCTGGTCCCGGGTCAGCAGGTGCAGACCTCCCCGCGACACCAGGACGCTGCCCCGGTGCCCCACGACGGCGTGCGCCCGGCCCGTCTGCCACACCGCATCGATGCCCGCTGACCGCAGGCGGTGGTTCCGGTCGATGGCGGTCCTCGACAGGCTGGCGGGGGGCAGCAGGGGCAGTGGCTTCATGCTCGTCACGATACCCAAGAGCGCGGACACACCCGCTCCCGTCAGCCCCCAGCGGAGCCGCACCGGGTAGGTTGGGGGACGTGGACACCGCAGGGATGAGGATCACAGCCGTCGTCGCCACGATGCTCGACGCCTACGAACCGAGCTCCTGGACGCGCCTGGTCGGCTCCGATGCGGACCGCGTGCTCGTCTCGGACGGAGATCGGGAATACGTCGCGTCCATCGCGAACCCTGAGCGCGAGGCCGCGTCGCAGGCCGAACGCGTCGCCTCTGCGGTCCTTCAGCCGCTGCTGCCGGAATCAGCCCCGAGAATCCCGTACGTCGTCGCATCGCGCACCGTCGACGGGGCGCTGGTGGAGAGGGAGGGCACCGTCACCGTGATGGTCTCCTCCCCCATGCCGGGTCTGCCTCTGGCCACATCGATGTTCGAGGAGCGCCCGCGGCTCGTCGAGTCCCTCGCGGACGCGATCGCAGCGGTCCACTCGGCCGACCCGGGACCCATCGCCGACGCAGGGCTCGTCGTCGAGGAATCGGCGGAGACCCGTGAGAGGCTCCTGGCCGATCTCGATTCCGCCGCATCGACCGGGCGCGTCCCGTCGCCGCTCCTGAGCCGCTGGGAGACGACGCTGGAGAACGTCTCCGCCTGGCGCTTCCTCCCCGTGCCGATCCACGGGAATGTGGGACCTGACGCCCTCTGGGTGGACGAGGAGGCGGTCGTCGGGATGAGCGATCTGGCCCGCCTGCGGGTGGGAGATCCGGCCGCAGACCTGGCGGCGGTGTCCGCCATGCTGAGTCCGGAGGACTTCGAGAGGTTCTTCCGCACGTACCGGTCCCGCCGGGGCGCGGAGGATCCGAGCCTGCGCCGCAGGGTGGGCTTCCACTCGGAGATCACAGTGCTCGAATGGCTGCTGGCCGCGGTCGCCGCGCAGGACGATGACGCCATCGAGGACGCCGCCCAGCTCCTCGAGGCGCTCGCGGACGTCACTGACGACGCCGACGCCTCGCACGAGGGGTCCCCCTCGGCGCTCGCCGCCGGCGATCCGGAACCTGCTGCGTCCGAGGCCGAGGCCCCCGCCGCTGCCGCTGCCCCCGCTGCTACCGCTGGCGAAGCTCCCGTGTCCCCGGACGGTTCCCCCGCTGACGAACCGTCGGAGGACGAGGCAGAGACACCCGACAAGGCAGAAACACCTGACGAGGCAGAGACACCTGACGAAGCTCAGAGGCCTGAGGGAACAGACACGTTCCGGCCCAGTGCGCGCATCGAAGCCGGCGTCGACGAGGACGGCATCGCCACCGAGCGCCTGGACACCTCGGAGCTCCACCTCAGAGGCATCCGCGGGTCCGACCAGCCGGGCACCGATCACCGAGACGGGTGACGCTCCGTCCCGATCATCCACGTGAGGATCTCGTCCTCATCGGGCAGCGACGCCGGGCGCCAGCTCTCATCCGATCCCACGAAGTAGAACTCCGCGTCGATGCGGGGCACCTCGGAGTATCGCGGCATGCGCAGGAGCGCCAATCGGTACATCGCCAGCTGCACGGCCATCGCGTCGAGCCGCGCCGGGTCCCTGGGCAGCCTCCCGGTCTTCCAGTCGACCACCAGGAGTCCACCGTCGTCCTCACGGAACACCGCGTCGATCTTGCCCGGGACGTGGAGCGTGGACGGGCCTCCCCCGGCTCCACCCTCGACGCCCCGATCGCTTCGCGGTCCGCCCTGTCCGCGGACGTGCTTGGCGAGCACCAGCTCGAAGGACAGCTCGACGGCCTCCGGCGCCCTGTCCGCATACGGTGACGCGAGGAAGGTCTCCCGCAGAGTCACGAGGCGCTCCCGCAGCGCGGGGACCGCGCGGACTGCGGAGGACTCCGGCTCGATCTCGAGCAGCGCGGCCTGCCCGTAGTGCTGTTCGACCCATGCGTGGAAGGCCGTGCCCAGGTCCGCACTCGTGCTGGGCGGTTCGGGCATAGGGCGTCGCATGCCCTTCCACCACTCCTCCTCATCTGCGCGGAGCCCGACCAGTGCGGTCGTGGACACCCGAGCCGGCAGGGTCCGTTCCACGTTCGTCCCAGCCGCCTCGTCCAGCAAGTGGGTCGCCCGCCGCGCGAGGGCACGCACGAAGGGATCCTGAGCGGTCTCTGCGACGTCGGCGGGGGTGGGCCGCTCCGCCTTCGCAGAGGAGACCGCGCGGAGGAGCCCCGCCCGCCGTTCGACGACCTCGGCGGGCTCGAGGGTCGGCCAGCGGGCCTGTTCCCCGCGGTTCACGTCGAGTTCGTCCGCCTCGGGCAGCTCCGGCAGCTGAACTGCCAGCTCCTGCGCGACCTCGTCGAGGAACGGCCAGGCGTCGACGGGCGTCTTCCGCGTGACCGTGAAGCGCGACGCGGAGACGAAGAGGTGGGCGCGTGCCCGTGTGAGGGCGACGTACGCGAGTCTGCGCTCCGCCGCACGATGATGGTCGTCGAGCTGGGTCGCGAGCGGGCCCCCCGCCTTCAGCCGCTCGACGAAGTCCTTCGGACCCTCCAGGTCCATGGTCCGCAGGTCGAAGGACGGCAGACCTGATCGGTCGCCGCGCAGCGCATAGGGAAGCCCGCCCTGCGACAACCACCCGTCCTGGGGCTTGCGCTTGCTCGGCAGACCGTCCTCGTGCATGAACGGCACGGCCACTGCGTCGAATTCGAGCCCCTTGGAGGCGTGGACCGTCATGATCGTGATCGCGCCCGGCACCGGGTCCACCGGGACGTCGTCGAGCTCGTCGGCCTGCTCCAGGAGGCGGGCCCACCGGAGGAAGTCTGCCGGCCCCCCGGTCGGCTGCTCGCCCGCGAATCGCGACACCAGAGACAGGAATCCGTCCAGTGCGCGCGTGTGGAGGTCGGCGTAGTCGGGAGCGAGAGCGGCCACCTCTGTATCGACCCCGGATTCACGGATGACGGCCCGCACCAGCCCCGGCAGCGCGAGGTCACTGTGCCTCAGCCGCCGCAGAGTCCGCGCCAGAGACATGAGTCGCCTGCGTCCTTCGCCTGTGAGAGAGCGGATCCCGCGCAGCTGCTCCGGAGTCGCAGACGACCCGTCCGGGTCGACGTTGAGGAGTTCATCGAGCCCCTCGACCACACTCACCCGTTCGACGCGGGTGCCGTCCTGCGCCTCGGGGTCCGGCACCTCCACCGCACAGGCGCGGACGAAGTCGGAGAATGCGGTGAGGTCCGCAGCTCCCAGCCGGATGGTCCGGCCGGACAGCAGCCGCATGAGGACGTCGCCCGCATCCGGCTCGACGAGTGCCTCGAGAACGGCGAGGGCATCCGCGACGAACGGATCGTCCAGGAGCCCGCGGGATCCGACCACGTCGACCGGGAGGTCTTCAGCCTGGAGTGCCGCCGCGATCGGGCCGAATCCCGACCGCGCACGGCACAGGACTGCGAAGGTGGGCAGGGGTGCCGCACGCTCGGGCCGCCGTCCGGCCTTCGCCGCCGCGTCACGGCGAGCGGCCTCGCGCTCCGCATGCCGCGCGAAGAGCTCTTCGCGCACCCGGATCATCCACGCCACGAGCTCCTGCAGCTGGGTGGGCTCGTCCGGGCGGTCGGGATCCGTCAGTGCACTGTGCGTGAGCGAGACGCCGACCGCTCCGTCCCCCGCGCCGGGTCGAGCGCGCAGCCCCACCTGCTCGTCCGGAGTGGGGAGCCCTGCCGCGATCCTGTTCGCGGCGGTGAGGATGGCCGCGTCGTTGCGCCACGAGACGGTGAGGCCGTACTTGTGCGCCGGGCGATCGTGCGGCCCGCGGAAGGCGCCCGGGAACGATTCGATATTGTCCGCGCTGGCGCCGCGCCAGCCGTAGATCGCCTGCCGGGGGTCTCCCACCGCCATCACCGCGTGCTGGCCGAAGATCCGCTGGAGCATGAGGAACTGTGCGTAGGACGTGTCCTGGAACTCGTCCAGCAGGACGATGTCCCAGCGCGACTGCTCCGCCGCCAGGGACTGCGGGCTGTCCGTCATGATCCGGTGGGCGAGCGCCACCTGGTCGGAGAACTCGAGGCCGCCCGTCTGCTGCTTGGCATCCGCGTACCTGCGGGCGAGTTCGACGAGCCGTCGTTTGGCGAGGAGCTTCGGAGTCGGTCCGTCGTCATGGACATCGAGGACTGCACGCATCCTGCTGCGGATCTCCGCGCGTGCGCCCCGGTCCGCACCGTCGTACTCGTCCGCCAGCGCCCGGGCCTCCTCCGCGAATGCGGTCTTCGCGGCCTTGTCCAGGTAGATGCCGGATCTCCTGCTCATGATCTTCTTCGCGACCCCCCGCAGGTAGTCCGACGTGCAGAGGGCATCGAGGCAGTCGTCCAGGTGCTGCTCGATCGCGTCGAAGCCGACGAGGTGGTCGCCCATCTCCGACAGCAGCCCGGAGACCCAGGAGCTCATCGAGGAGCGGGGATTGCCCAGCACGTCATCGCGCGTGGCGGCATCGAGGACCCCGTCGATGAGCGACTGCCGGGCAGCGGCGTCGATCACGCCCTCGTCGCCCTCCAGACCGATGCCCATCCCGTGGTCGCCCACAAGGGCCGCGGCATAGGAGTTGTACGTCGACACGGTCGGGAGGTCGAGCCCGGGCAGGGCTTCGCCGTCCGATGCGTGCGCAGCCGCCACCGCAGGCACCGCCGCGCGGTGCGAGGGCGCCGCGGCAGTCGCCGCCCCACCGACGGCGGGCTGTCGGAGCGTCCGGCGGTAGCGGGCGAGGTAGTCGCGGACGCGGTGGTTGAGCTCTCCCACGGCTTTCCGCGTGAACGTCAGGCCCAGGATGCGTTCGGCGGGGACGAGGCCGTTCGCGACGAGCCACACGACGCGCAGCGAGATGACCGCGGTCTTGCCCGATCCGGCCCCCGCGATGACCGCAGCGGATCCGTCGTGGGGGGATTCGATGATCCGGCACTGCTCGTCCGTGGGCGGATCGACCTCCAGCAGCTGTGCGAGTGCGCGTGCTGAGTACTGGCGGACCTGTGGTTCGGGACTCTGCTCCTGGGTCACTGGTCGATCACCTCCGGTGTCGTGGTCGCGATCGCGGGACACGAGGTCCTGACGGGACAGTAGGTGCAGTGCGGACCCGTCACCGCGGTGAAGGCCGGTCGGCGCATGCCCTCCGCCGCGCGACCGATGAGCTCACCCGCCGTTTCGTGGGCTTCATCGCCCGTCTCCATCGCCGGCTGCTCGCGCAGGTAGCGAGGAACACCCTTGACCCTGCTCGCCGAGCCCTTCAGCTTCACGATCTGGGCTCCTGCGGACGGCAGGGACGACGCGTCGACGTCGACGGCCCCGTCGACCAGGAGCGCGCCCTCACTCACCGCATACTGATAGACGAGCAGCTGGGGGTCGTCGAGGATCTCCTTCGCCGTCGGCACCGTCTTCCCGGTCTTGAAGTCGACGATCCGCACGCTGTCCCCCAGCACCTCGAGGCGGTCGATCCGTCCTGTCACGGTCCACGGTGCGCCGACCGCGTCGTCCGCCCCCGAAGCGGTGACGGCCACCTCCCTGAGGACCGCGGTGCTCTTGCCGGCCGCAGTCAGTGCGGCCAGCTCGTCGCGGCTCAGCGCGAGGTAGTCGCAGAGGATGTCGATCATCGCCTCGACGTCCTCCCTCTGCTGCTCCCGCTCCCACTCCGAACGGATCTGCTCTTCGTCGAACGTCTCTTCGTACTCCTGCAGCATCGCAGCCCGGTCCGGCTCCGCATGGTGTTCGGCGATCCCGTGGATGACCGTGCCCAGCGCCGCTGCGGTCGTATCCATCGTCCGACCTCCGCACTCCACGAGGAACCACTGGAGTGGACACGTGGCGAAGCGCTCGACCTGTGAGGGACGGATGCGCACGGGTTCGTCCGGGCTGTGCGCCGGAGCGTCGGAGGATACCGAGAACCACGTGCTCCAGGTCTGCGGGTCTGCTTCGCGCAGCCCGGCCTCCGCGAGTGCGGCGACCAGCCGTGCCCATTCCTCCGGCTCGTCGGCGAGCAGCATCTGTTGACGGGCGAGGCCCACGACGTCGCGCAGTCGCGGGGGCAGGTCAGAATTCCTCCAGTCAGCAGGCCGTCCGTCGAGGTGCGGTCCTGGGGACGCCTCCTCGTCTGCTGCTCCGGTCGCCGCATCGGTGGCGAACTCCCGGCAGAGGTGGTGGAGCGCGCTGGGACTCGTCTCTCCGTCGTCCAGCGCACACACGACGAGTTCGTCGCGAGCCCTGCTGGCCGCAGAGAGGAAGAGACTCGCCTCGTCGCGGATGGTCTTCATGCGTCTGCGCCGCATGTCCTCCCCCGGAGCGTCGACCACTGACGCCGCGTCCGTGTCCGCGAGCTCGTCGATGAGGTCCTCCGGGTGGAAGGCATTCCGGCGGATGCGCGGATTGGGCCACCCCCCTTCATCGACGTCGACGACGATGACGCGCGCGTACGAGCGGTGCGCGGTGCCCGCAGGCGAGTCGACCGTCAGGAGGTCGAGGGAGTCACGGCGGCCGATCGAGTCCTGGGCATAGACCTGATCGAGGACGCGCACGGCGAACGCCGAGGCACCCAGCCCCACGGTGTCCTCCGTCTTCGTCGCGAGGGCGAAGAGGCGCACGACCGCATCGAGACGTTCGCGCAGGGGCGACCGCGGGTCGTTGAGGACCGCCCCGCGCCACACCTCTGCGACCCCGGTCGCCTCCCACAGGGCCCAGAGAGCTTCGTGCGGGCCGGCGCCGCGCAGTGCGACCCCCAGCTCCAGCAGCTTCGCCGCCCGTGCCAGCGGCGGTGGGAGCGCGTCGTCGTCCGCTGCGTCGATCCAGCTGAGCAGAGGGTCGTCCGCCGGCTGGTCCTCGTCGCCGACCAGCGCCCGCACCGCCTGCCGCTGCAGGCCGCGCAGGGCGAGCGCGTCGACGTTTCCGTAGACACCGCCGAGCAGCCTCCCCAGCAGAGCCGAACGCGCCGCGGGGTCGTCCAGGTCTGCGGTGAGGAGTTCCAGGAGCGGGAGGGTGGCGGGATCAGCGGACAGCGGGAGGTCCGTCGATTCGACGGGCAGTCCGAGCGCTCCGAGCTCTGCTCTCAGCGCGACCGCTGTCCCTCCGGTACGGGCTACGACCGCGATGTCGGAGAAGGGGACCCCGTCATCGTGATGCCACGCGCGGATGATCGAGGCCGCGTGCCGCGTGCGTTCGGCCGCCGACCGATGTTCGAGGACCCTGACGGCGGAGTCCCCGTCGTGGTCATCGCTCTGCCCCGGCGGCGGGACGTGGCCCAGCGGGAGGTGGGCGGAGATGCGCCGGGAGAGTGACACGCAGAGGTCCCGGATCGCTCCGGCGCCGCGAGCACCACCCGCACGTGCGGGCAGCGCGAAGAATCCATCGCCCCCGTGCTCGGCCCGGACCGTCGAGGCCCACGAGCTGAGCAGTCCTCCCCCGGCGCCGCGGAACCCCTGCGTGGAGGAGTCGGGGCTGCCGAAGACCGCGACACCGCAGCCCAATGCCCTCAGCCCCTGCAGCAGGTCGTTCACCGCGTCCGGCACGTCCTGTGCCGCGTCGAGGAGCACGCAGCGCGGGACGGATTCGCCGGAGAACGACCAGATCCCCCCTGCTGTGGTGCCCTCGGCGCGCTCCTCGGCGAGGATGGCCGCAGTGGTCGCGAGGACGCTCGAGGTGTCGATGCCGCCGTAGCCGCTGAAGGCGCGCGTGACATCACGATAGTCCTGGACGATCCGCGCGAGTGCCGCCCATTCCGTCCGATCCCGACGCTGTGCGGCCGCATCGATGTCCGTGGGTTCGATCCCGCGCTCCAGGATCCGGTCCAGCGCATCGCGCAGCTGATCGCGGAAGGAGACCGTCCCGGTCATCTCGCGGGTGAAGCTCTGCGGCCAGCCGGGATCCGGGGACCGGCCCTCCGCGTAGCCCGTCAGCAGCGAGGCGAGCACTGCGTCCTGGTCGGCTCCCGACAGGAAGCGCATGGGCTCCCCCAGCCTGACGGCGCTGTCTGCGGCGACGATGCCGAACGCGTACGACTGGACGCTCCGTGCGCCCGCACCGCCCGTGCGCACGGCCTGAGCACCCGCGGTGAGCCTGTTGCGCAGTGCATCCGCATGCGCGCGGTTGGGGGTGAGCACCAGGACGTCATCGGGCGCCAGGCCATGCTCGTCGTGCAGCCGCCCGTGGGCCTCCACCAGGGTCCGAGTGAGGCCGGAGCCGGGCGTGCCCACGACGCCGGCGGACCGTCCGGCGGCCAGGGCTGCGGCCACTGACCGGGCGACATGGTTCGATCCCTCGTCCTGTGTTGCGCGCATGCCCTCATTGGACCACGAGGCGGGGACACAGCCGGCACTGCACCTGGATGAGCGTCACCACCGGTCGTAGTCGACGACGACCGGCGAATGGTCCGACAGTCGCTCGCCGCGGAACTCCCGGTCGACCTCCGCCCGCACGGCCGCACGTGCGAGGCGGGGTGTGGCGAGGTGGTAGTCGATGCGCCATCCGGCGTCCTTCGCGAACGACTGCCCCGCCCAGGACCACCACGAGTACGGTCCCTCCTCACCGGGGTGGAGGCTGCGGACGACGTCGACGAGTGTCCGCGGGGAGAGCTGCCGCCCGATCCAGTCCCGCTCCTCCGGGAGGAAGCCGTCGGCCTGCCGGCTGCGCCGCCAGGCGGCGACGTCGTGATGCGTCTGCGCGATGTTGAGATCACCCATGAGCAGGAACTCGCGCCCGGCGGCCGCCGCTGCACGGCGGGTCCGGGTCAGATAGCGGGAGAAGGCCGACATGAAGCCCATCTTCCGCTCGTAGCGAGCTCCTCCGTCCGGCGCCCCACGCATCCGTTCGGGGCGCTGCAGCTCTGCCGGCAGGCCCCCTTTGGGCAGGTAGAGGCTCGCCACGGTGAGGGGGACGTCGGCGAGGTCGACCTCGACGTACCGGCCTTCGTCGGCGAATCTCGCGAGACCGCGCGCACGGGGGACGTGGTCCGGAGCGGCCACCGGCTCGACGTGTGCGTCCCCCGGCGCACGCACGAGCGCCGTCGCGCCCCAGGTCCGGACCGCCTCGGCGGGGTGTCTCGTGAGCACCGCGACTCCGCTGCGGCCGGGAAGGGAGCCCGTGTCGAGCGCGGCGTGGAAGTCCCCGAACGCTCCCGCGGGGATCTTCTCCGCCTGAGCCCTCACCTCCTGCAGTGCGACGACGTCGCACCCGCGCGTGGCCATCCACTCGCCGAAGCCTCGACGCCGTGTGGCACGGATGCCGTTGATGTTGGCCGTGGCGATGCGGAGCATGCATCTGAGCCTATGCGCCGGACCGACCGCACCTCCCGTTCGCCGCCTCCCGGCGCGCCGCACCCACCCGTCCGGTGACCGGCCGACCTCACATACACTGTCACGCATGTCATCCGCGACTCGTCGACTCCCCCGTGCTGAGCGCCGGCGGCAGCTGGTGGAGACCGCCATGGAGCGGTTCGCCGCACGCGGCTACAACGCCGCTTCGATGGACGAGATGGCGGAGGCCGCAGCCGTCTCCAAGCCGGTGCTCTACCAGCACTTCGAATCGAAGCTCGACCTCTACCTCGTCGTCCTCCAGCAGGCGGCGGATTCGCTCACGGAGCGGCTGTCGGCAGCGATCGCACTGCCGGCCTCGAACAAGTACCGGATGCAGGCGACCGTGCGGGCCCTGTTCGCTTTCGTCGACGATCATCCCCACGAGTTCTCCGTCCTCTTCCGCGCGGACTCCTACGAGCCGCAGGCACTGCGGGTCGTGCACTCGGTACGGCTGAAGATGTCGCACATGATCGGTGAGATCGTGCAGCGCAGCACCGAGCTCTCGTGGAACGAAGCACTGGTGGTCGGCCGATCCGTCATGCAGATGGGCGAGGGGGCGGCCGTCGCGCTCTCCGAGGACCCGGACCTCGACCGCGACCACATCGCAGAGGTGATCAGCGACGTGCTGTGGACCGGCTTCGGCGGCCTGCCCTACGCGGCGGAGGTCCCGGACGAGAATCAGCCGTCAGCGGACCGCCCCGCACACGGACGAGCGCGCGACTAGGCTGGGGCCGAACCAACCCAACTCGCCACCAGGAGTGCACAGTGGAGATCAAGATCGGCATGCGCCAGACCAACCGCGAGATCGTCCTCGAGTCGGACCAGTCCCGCGACGACGTCACCGCAGCGGTGACGAAGTCTCTGGCAGACGGCGGACCGCTCACCTTCGACGATGACAAGGGCCGCCGGGTCATCGTCCCGAGCGACGCCCTCGCATACATCGAGGTCGGCGAGGAGAAGGCGCGCCGCGTGGGATTCGGCGTCGTCTGACGCACCTCCTCCCTCTCCTCATCGGGCCGTTGGGCCGCCTGCGTGTATCATCGATACCGGGCAGCCCAGCGGCCCGAACGGCATGTCCGTCGCGAGCACACACGAGTGGTCTGCGCGCGGTCGCCCACACCGACCAACGGCGAGAGTTCGCCTGTCGGCCGATGCGCACACGATCGCCGCATCGACACGGTGCGCCGGACCCGCTGCCCTCCGCTCGCGGAACGCACGTCCATCACGCGGATGTGCGCGGCGAAGCGGTCCCGCCCCGCGGTGCGTCTGGAGCCGAACAACGGCTTCGGCCCGCCGGAGGCGCACATGTACCGGAGGTGCTCCGCACGGAGCGCCGTGAGGAGAACCAGTGACCGACTCTCAGCAGACTTTCGCCGATTTCGGCGTCTCAGACCCCATTGTCGAGGCCCTGTCAGACGCAGGCATCGACCACCCCTTCCCCATCCAGGCCATGACCCTGCCCGTCGCCCTGAGCGGCGCGGACATCATCGGCCAGGCGAAGACCGGCACCGGCAAGACGCTGGGCTTCGGTCTTCCGCTGCTCCAGCGCACGAAGGCGCCCGGCGAGGAGGGCGCTCCCGCACCCCAGGGACGCGCCCCGCAGGCGATCGTCGTCGTCCCCACCCGTGAGCTCGCCACCCAGGTGGCCGGCGACCTCGTCGTCGCGAGCCGCAGGCGTCCCGGACTCGAAGTCGTCACCATCTTCGGCGGCAAGGCCTTCGAGCCGCAGATCGAGAGCCTGGCCAACGGCGTCGACGTCGTCGTCGGCACACCGGGCCGCCTCCTCGACCTCTACGGTCGCCGCGTGCTGCGGCTCGACAGCATCCGCACGGCCGTCTTCGACGAGGCGGACGAGATGCTGGACCTCGGCTTCCTGCCCGACGTCGAGCGCATCGTCGCCGCACTGCCGACCACCCGCCAGACCATGCTCTTCTCCGCGACGATGCCCGGAGCCGTCATCGCACTGGCACGCCGGTACATGTCGCGCCCCACGCACATCCGCGCCCACGATCCGTCCGACGAATCGCAGCTGAATGCGACCACGCGCCAGTTCGCCTACCGCGCCCACGCGATGGACAAGTCGGAGATGGTCGCACGGATCCTGCAGGCGGAGGGTCGCGGGAAGACCCTGATCTTCGCCCGCACGAAGCGCACGGCCGATCGTCTGGGCGAGGAGCTGCGCGACCGCGGCTTCGACGCCCGGGCGCTCCACGGCGATCTCAACCAGCAGATGCGGGAGAAGGCCCTCGCAGCATTCCGCGAAGGTCGCATCAGCGTGCTGGTCGCCACCGACGTCGCCGCCCGCGGCATCGACATCGATGACATCACGCACGTCATCAACTACCAGTGCCCCGAGGACGAGAAGATCTACGTCCACCGCGTCGGCCGTACCGGGCGCGCGGGCCGAACCGGCATCGCGGTCACGTTCGTCGACTGGGATGACGTGCCGCGCTGGAGCCTCATCAGCCGTACGCTGAACCTCGGCTTCGAGAGCCCCGTCGAGACGTATTCGACGTCGCCGCACTTCTTCGAGGACCTCGACATCCCCGCGGGCACGAAGGGGCGCCTGACCCGGCGCCGGCCGACCGCAGGAGAAGAGTCCACCGACTCACGCCGTTCCGAGGGCCGCGGAGGCCGCAGCTCGGAGCGTCGCAGTGAGAACGGTCGCGATTCCAGCCGACGCCGCTCCGACGGTGAGTCGTCCGGCGGCCGGTCGCGCAGGCGCACGCGCGGCGGACAGGATGCAGCGGCCCCCGCACAGTCCTCCGAACCCGCCTCCTCACCCGCTGCCGACGCCGGCGAGGGCGACGGCTCGTCCTCGAACGGCACACGCCGTCGTCGCCGCCGCCGTCGCGGCGGGTCCGGCCGCAGCCAGCAGCCGACACCGGTGTCCACACAGGACTGAGGCCCGCAGGCCACGAGCGCAGGTCCCTCACGGAGTGACCTGCGCTGCCGCCTGACACGCACTGATCCCGACCTCCGCCGTCCACCCGCATCTGTGCGGGGGACGGACGGACGCCGGGATCAGTGCGTTCCTGGCTCTGCAGACTCTGCAGCCGCTGCCGACTCTGCAGTCGCTGAAGGCTCGTGCCTCATCCGCACTCGGGTCAGAGCTCCGTCGCAGCCGGACCGTCGAGCCCTCTCACGCGAGCCCGATCGGCTCCGTGCCGCTCGTGCGCGCCACAAGGGCTGCGAGCTGGTCGCGCGCCGTCATGTTCTCGCCCAGCCGGTTGGGCTTGCCCGCTCCGTGGTAGTCGCTCGACCCTGTCGTGAGCAGTCCGTGCTGGTCGGCCAGCGCCCGCAGCCGTGCGCGACCCTCGGGCGGGTTGTCGCGATGCTCGATCTCCAGTCCGTCCAGTCCCGCTGCGATGATCTCCCGCAGCCCTGCGTCGGGTACGACCCGACCGCGCGCCGATGCCAGCGGGTGGGCGAACACCGCAGCACCGCCTGCGTCGTGGATCATGCCGATCGCCTCGACCGGCGAGATGACCGGCAGCGCGACGTAGTAGGGCCCGCTGCCGGACAGCAGCCTGCCGAAGGCCTCCGTGCGATCGGCCACGACGCCGGAGCGCACCAGGGCGTCTGCGATGTGGGGGCGGCCGATGGTCGCGTCCGCGCCTGCCAGCTCGAGCACGTCCTCCCAGGTGATCGCGAAGTCCTGCGCCAGGCGATCGACCATGAGCCGGCTGCGGACGATCCGGTCGTCGCGCGCCTGATCGATCGCTGCGGTGATCTCCGCCCCCACGGGATCGTGCAGGTAGCAGAGGATGTGCACGCTGATGCCCTCCCACCGGCAGGACACCTCCATGCCGCGCAGCAGCCCGATCCCGTGGTGCGCGGCGGCGTGCGCCGCTTCGCTCCAGCCGGCCGTGGTGTCGTGATCGGTGAGGCCGAGGACGTCCAGACCGACACTCGAGGCCTCCGCGACGAGCTCAGTGGGGCTCTGCGTCCCGTCGGAGAAGCGGGTGTGGGTATGGAGGTCAGCGCGCATGACCCCATCGTAGAGACCCCGCGCGCGGAATCACCGCCGGCCCCGGGCCCGCAGAGGTCCGTCGTTAGGATGGGCCCATGAGTGCCGATTCGTCCGAGGACATGTCCGACCGCGTCAACAACCGCTCCCAGCGCCCCGCTTCGACTGCCTTCCGCGATTTCGTCGCCTCCGGCTGGGACAGCGCTCCGCTGGAGTCGGCAGCGCCGCTGCCGGCGGCCGCCTGGACACCTGCACGGCGGGACGCCGTGTCGCAGCGGTTCCCGGGAGAGCGGATCGTCGTGCCGGCAGGACCGCTCAAGGTCCGCTCGAACGACACCGACTACCGGTTCCGTGCGCACTCGGCGTTCATCCATCTGACCGGCCTGGAGGCGGATTCGGAGCCGGACGCGCTGCTCGTCTTCGAACCGGCGGACGCCGGCGACCATGACGTCACCCTCTGGTTCCGTCCCCGCGCGGGTGCGGACACGGAGGAGTTCTTCTCCGACGCCCGCTACGGCGAGTACTGGGTCGGTGCACGCGACGACCTGGACACGATGCGCGTCCGCACCGGGATCGCGACCGCGGACTCGACGACCGCCCTCGACGCAGTCACGAAGGACCTGGGCTCCCTGTCCGTCCGCCTGCTGCGCGGCTCCGACACCACCGTCGAGCAGGCGGTCGCCCAGGCGCGCGACCAGGTGGGAGCCGACCAGGAGGCCGCAGAGTCCGGTGATGATGAGCTGCTCGAGTTCCTCTCCGAGCTGCGCCTGGTCAAGGACGCGCACGAGGTCGACCAGCTGCGCCACGCGGTCGACATCACGCGCCGGGGCTTCGATCGCGCGGTGGCCTCTCTGCCGGCCGCCGTCGACCATCCTCGCGGTGAGCGGGTCATCGAGACGAGCTTCGAGGCCGCCGCGCGCTTGGACGGCTACGGTGTCGGCTACGACACGATCGCCGCATCCGGCGATCACGCCTGCACCCTCCACTGGATCCGCAACGACGGCGTCGTGCGGTCCGGCGATCTGGTGCTGCTGGACGGAGGCGCGGAGGCTGACTCGCTCTACACCGCGGACATCACACGCACCCTCCCGGTCGACGGGCGCTTCACCGAGGTCCAGGCGAAGATCTACGACGCGGTGCTCGAAGCCGCCGACGCCGCGTTCGCGAAGGCCGCCGAGCACGTCGACCGCCTCGTCCAGTTCGCAGACGTCCACGCCGCAGCGATGGAGGTCATCGCGAAGCGCCTGCACGACTTCGGACTGCTGCCGGTCAGCGTCGAGGACTCGCTCAGCGAATCCGGGCAGCACCACCGGCGCTGGATGGTCCACGGGACCAGCCACCATCTGGGCCTCGACGTGCACGACTGCGCGCAGGCCCGGCGTGAGATGTACCTGGGCGCGCGGATCGAGCCGGGGATGGTCTTCACGATCGAGCCGGGCCTCTACTTCAAGGAGGCCGACCTGCTCGTGCCGGAGGAGTTCCGCGGGATCGGGATCCGCATCGAGGACGACGTCCTCGTGACGGAGACCGGTGTGGAGAACCTGTCCGCGGGCTTCCCCCGCACGCGCACAGAGGTCGAGGACTGGGTCCAGTCGCTGGCCCCGGCGCGCACCGACCGATGACCGCCTCCGAATCTCCCCTGTCCGCTCCGTTCCGCGAGCCGTTCGGCAGCCTCGTCCCCGGCGGGTCCGTCGCGACGGTGCCGGGCGTCCGGGTGGGCGGCGCACAGCGCACCGATGACGGCTGGCTGAGCGGGACGACCGTCATCGTCCCGCCGCAGGGCACGGTCACCGGCGTCGACGTGCGCGGCGGTGGACCGGCCGGGCACGAGACCGACGTGCTGGCACCCGGCACCCATTCCCCCGGCGCGGACGCCGTCGTGCTCACCGGCGGCAGCGCGTGGGGACTGGCCTCGGTCCTCGGCGTCCAGCGGGGGCTCGCCGCCGACGGCCGCGGGTTCCCCGCCCCGATGCTCCCCGGGGCGTACGTGCCGATCGTGCCGGCTGCAGCCGTCTACGATCTGGGCCGCGGCGACGGGACCCTCCTGCACCCGGACGCGGAGATGGGGCTGGCCGCATACCGCCGCGCCTGCCCGGACGGGGGGTCCGCCGTCGCCGAGGCCCCGGTCCGGGGCAGCGTCGGAGGCGGGACCGGGGCCTTCATCGGGCGGGGGCTGCTGCGCGGCGGGCTGGGCTCCGTCTGTCTGCGGACACCCTCGGGGCACCTCGTCGCAGCCATCGTCATCGCGAATCCGATGGGTGACGTCATCGAGCCGTCCGGCAGGCTCCACGCCTCCGGCGTGCTCGCCCGGACGGGCGCTGAGCTGCCCGATGTGCCGTCGGACTGGATCGACCGGGCACTCACACTCGATGCGACGGCGGCGAACGCCGTCACGCCCCAGCGGAACACGACGATCGCAGCCATCGTCACCGATGCGCGGCTCGACGCGGCGCAGGCGACCCGCCTGGCGCAGTCGGCACAGGCCGGCCTCGCCCGTGCCATCCACCCCTCGCACACCCTGTTCGACGGGGACACCGTCTTCGCGATGGCGACGGGCGGTGCGGATGCGGACATCGATGCGACCTCGATCGTGGGCCTCAACTGCGCCGCGGCGGACGCCCTGTCCCTGGCGATCCTCGATGCCGCCCTCACGGCCCGGCCCCACCTCCGCGACGCGACGGCGAGCGGTCCGGATGCCGCTGAGACCGACCCTGCGCAGCAGGCGCCCCGACCCGCCGCACTGCGCGAGCTGGCCCCGGATCTGGCGACCGCCTGGGAGGTCCTGCGCACCACCGGGACATGACACGCGAACACGTACGATGAAGCCATGAGCGTCGGGACGGAACGGATCTTCATCGCGCGGCTGGCGGGGACGAACGTCCTCGATCCGCTGGGTGATCAGGTGGGCAAGGTGCGCGACGCGGTCGTCGTCTACCGGTCCACGCTGCGTCAGCCGCCCAAGGTCATCGGATTCGTCGTCGAGGTGCCCGGCCGGAGACGCGTCTTCGTTCCGATCGGCCGGGTCACCAGCATCGACGTCGGAGCCGTCATCACGACGGGACTCGTGAACATGCGACGGTTCGTCAAGCGCGCGTCGGAGACGCTCGTCATGGGCGACCTGCTCGATCAGCCGCTGATGCTGCGCTCGGACCGGTCGCCGGTCATCATCGAGGACATCGGCATCGAGCAGCAGCGCAGCCGCGACTGGGAGATCTCCCGTCTCTTCGTCCGCCGCCACAAGGGGCAGCGCACTCCGCTCGACGTGCTCCGGCGCCGCGGGGAGACCCTGCAGGTCGATTGGATCGACGTCGAGTTCCCCATCGATCCGACCGACGACCAGCACGCCACCCAGCTGATCGCCGCCTACCAGGAGACGAAGCCCGCCGACCTCGCGGACGTCCTGCGCGAACTGGACACGAGGCGACGGATGGACGTCGTGCGCGAACTCTCCGACGAACGGCTCGCAGACGTGCTGGAGGAGCTCCCGGAGGACGAGGCGATCGAGGTGCTGGAGGGCGTGGGCCTGGAGCGGTCCGCTCTCCTGCTGGAGACGATGCAGCCTGATGACGCCGCGGACCTCCTGGGCGAGCTGCCGGACGAGCAGGCCGAACGGCTGCTCCAGGCGATGGACTCCGACGAGGCCGAAGACGTCCGCACCCTACTCGCCTATGACGACGACACGGCCGGTGGCCTCATGACGACGGAGCCGGTCATCCTGTCCCCGGAGGCCTCTGTCGCCGAGGCGCTGGCGCACGTCCGACGATCGGAGCTGCCCGCAGCACTCGCAGCCGCCGTGTTCGTGTGCAGGCAGCCCCTCGAACCCCCGACGGGCAAGTACCTGGGTCTGGTCCACATCCAGGAGATGCTCCGGCACCCGCCCCACGAATCCGTGGGTGCACTGCTCGACACGGAGGTCGAGCCGCTGTCTCCGGAGGCGCCGACCGGCGAGGTCGCCGCACTGCTCGCGGCCTACAACCTCGTCTCCGTGCCGATCACGGACGAGGACGAGAACCTCGTGGGCGTCGTGACCGTCGACGACGTGCTCGACGCGCTGCTGCCCGACGACTGGCGCGACCAGCGCGACGAGCCCAAGGGGGACTCTGCAGATGGCACGGACTGACCGCCCCGGACTCGACACGCCTCGCAGCTCGCGCAGGCGCCTCCCCCAGGTCGGCATGCCGCCGGACACGTTCGGACGGGTCGCCGAGGGCATCGCCCGCTTCATGGGCACCCCGATGTTCCTCGTGTGGATGACGCTCATCTGTGCTGCGTGGCTGGCGTGGAACTCCATGGCACCCGAACACCTGCAGTTCGATCCGCGGAACCTGAACTTCACGCTGCTCACCCTGATCCTGTCGCTGCAGGCCTCCTACGCCGCTCCCCTGCTGCTGCTGGCGGACAACCGGTCCGCCGACCGCGACCGCGTCGAGTTCGAGGCGGACCGCCAGCGGGCGGAGAGGAACCTCGCGGACACGGAGTTCCTCGCCCGTGAGGTGGCGAGTCTGCGGATCGCGATGCGCGATGTCGCGACCCGGGACTTCATCCGGTCCGAACTGCGTTCCCTCCTGGAGGAGATGGAAGAGGCCCGCGCAGACGAGCGCGCTGACGAGCGCGCTCACGACGAGAAGCGTGCTGACGACGCGAACAGCAGGAGCAGCCGCACCGACGACGGCCTCGGAACCGACGGCCTCGGGAAGGAAGACGTGATCGACAGATGACGGACCAGGACTCACCTCAGGAGACAGCCCAGGACCCTTTGTGGAAGGCACTCGGCACCGTCATAGATCCGGAGCTGCGCCGCACGATCGTCGATCTCGACATGGTCGAGTCCGCCTCGATCGACTCCGCGGGCACCGCCCACGTGAAGGTGCTCCTCACGATCGCCGGCTGCCCGATGAAGGGCACGATCAGCAAGGACGTGCGGGACGCGGCATCCACCGTCGCAGGCGTGGAGTCCGTCGACGTCGAACTGGGCGTGATGACGCCCGAACAGCGCGGGGCCCTGCGGGACCGGCTGCGCAGCGGCGACGGACGGGTCAATCCCTTCACGCAGCCCGACAACCTCACGCGGGTCATCGCGGTCGCATCCGGCAAGGGCGGCGTCGGCAAGTCATCGGTGACGGCGAACCTCGCCGCACAGCTGGCCGCCTCCGGCCTCCAGGTGGGGATCCTCGACGCGGACATCTACGGCTTCTCCATCCCGCCCATGATGGGTGTGACGGGCCGGCCGACCAAGCTCGAGGACATGATCCTCCCGCAGCCGGGGCACGGCGTGGCGGTCATGAGCATCGGCATGTTCGTGGACCCGGGACAGGCGGTCGTGTGGCGCGGTCCCATGCTCCACCGCGCGCTCGAGCAGTTCCTCACCGACGTCTTCTGGGGCGACCTCGACGTCCTGCTGCTCGACCTGCCGCCGGGCACGGGCGACGTCGCGATCTCCGTCGGTCAGCTGCTGCCCGAATCGGAGCTCCTCATCGTCACGACGCCCCAGCAGGCCGCCGCACAGGTGGCAGAACGGGCGGGGGCGCTGGCCACCAGTACGGGCCAGAAGATCGCCGGCGTCATCGAGAACATGTCCTGGATGGTCATGCCGGACGGCAGCCACAACCCGGTCTTCGGCGAGGGCGGCGGACGTCAGGTCGCCGACGCGCTCGCGACGCGGCTCGCGGACGCGGGCGGGCAGGAGCACGTCCCCCTGCTGGGACAGATCCCGCTGGACCCGACTGTGCGCGAGGGCGCCGATGCGGGTCTGCCCGCAGTCCTGAGCCGCCCCGACGAACCCGGGCCCGCCGCTCTGCGCGACATCGCCTCGCGGCTGCGCGTGCGCTCGCAGTCACTGGCCGGGCGGAGCCTGGGGCTCAGCCCCGTCGACTGAGGGTCTGGGGCGGCCTCGACCGGAACAGTCGGGCCTGCCCCGGAAGAGCCAGGACTGCCCCGGAAGAGCCTGGACTGACCCGGAAGAGTCAGGACTGCCCCGGTCGAGGCCGCAGCAGTCGGGACTGTCTCAGGTGGCTTCCGGATCGAACGGTGCGCCCTGTCCGTCCTGACGCCGGCCCACCTGCTCGCGGTGGCGCTCCATCGGGGTCAGCGTCGTCGCGGCGGCCTCAGCCGCGCTGGTGGCCGCAGCAGACCGGGCGGGGTCACCGGAACCGCCCGAGGCCCCTGCAGCGTCCGATGCGCCGGATCCGGATGACGACCCGGCCGTGCTCTGCGTGCCCGACCGCGCGCCGGTCGAGCCTCCAGTCGCCGCGCTTCCTCTGTCGCGACCCGTCCGGAACTGCTCCTCACGGATCGCACGGTCCTCCTCCGCCAGCGCTTCGCGCACGATGCGGCGGGGGTCGTACTGGCGGGGATCCAGCGAACGCCAGTCGTATTCGTCGAGATCAGCGCCGAAGTCCTGTTTGACGGTCTCCTTCGCGCCCTCGGCCATCCGCCGGAAGCTGCGGACGAAGTCACGGAGCTTGGCGGCGTACTCGGGCAGGCGCCGGGGGCCGATGACGAAGAGGGCAACAAGGACGAGGATGACCATCTCGAAACCGTTGATGCCGAACATGGGGCCGATCCTACCAACGCGGAAGGCCCCTGCGCCCATCACGTCACGCGCCCTCCGTCACCCCGGCACACCACTGTGAGACGATCGCGGTCATGGACGAACTGGGGGTCGAGCGGGTGCTGCGCGCCGTCGAATGCATCCCACCCGGTCGAGCCGCTGCCTACGGCGAGATAGGCCGAGCCGTGGGAGCCTCGCCCCGGTTCGTCGCGAGAGTGCTCAGCTCCGTCGGGGCGACCGTCGAGTGGTGGCGGGTGCCGAATGTGCGCGGAGCGCTCCCCGCACCCCTCACGGCCCGTGCGCTGCCGCTCTGGCGGGACGAGGACATGCCGCTCACACGCGACCAGCGCATCGATATGCCGCGGGCCCGTGTGGATCCTGTCGACTTCGCGGGCTGCGTGCGCGACGCGCTCGCAGATCTGCCTTCTGCGGGATCTGACGACGCGCCGGATTAGACTGAGGTGTCCGTATGCCCGACATCCGTGGACCTGCTGCAGGGAGGGACGCCGCACACGTCGACGATGACCGACGACACCCAGCGGAGAGGAGACCCGATGTCCCGCGATTGGGCCGCCAGCGCACGCCTGGCGGAGCAGTACAACGGCACGGACGTCGTGGATGACGCCGCCCGCACGATCGCCCAGGACTACCGGCGCCGTCCGCTTCCGCCCACGTCGAGCGCGACGCTCACCTTCCTCACCGGGCTCCTGAACCCGTCGGCGGCGATCGAGGTCGGCACCGGCACCGGTACGGCGACCCTCGCGCTGCTGCGCGGCATGCCGAGGTCCGGGATCCTCACCTCGATCGACACCGACGCAGAGGCCCAGGCGGTGGCTCGGGAGCTCATCGTGCACGCGGATCTCGCAGGGCACCGCGTCCGGATGATGACGGGTCGGCCCGACGAGGTGCTGTCGCGGCTGGCTCACGGCACATACGACCTGGTCCACATCGATGCGGAAGCGGGTCAGGCGCCCCGCCTGGTCCCGCTCGCACTGGAGCGGCTGGAGCCCGGGGGCGTCCTCGTCCTCGATCAGGCGATGCTGGGCGGGTCCGTCGCGGACCCCGCCGTCCGCTCACCGCAGGTGCGCGCGATCCGACAGCTGCTGAACGACCTGCAGAAGCGCAGCGACCTCACCCGGCTGCTGCTGCCGATCGACGACGGGATGCTCGTCCTCCGGCGGCTCTGAGGAGCGTCCTGCGGCTATGAGGGGGCCCTGCACGGCGAAGACAGCGGCCCTCTGTCCGCATCGCTGCGTCAGAGGGCCGTGGAGCGTCGGGACCGGGTTCAGTTCCCGATTGCCTCCGCAAGGGTGTCGTGGAGGTCCTGTGCCTCGTCACGGCTGATCTCGATGACCAGACGTCCGCCTCCCTCGACGGGCAGTCGCAGGACCATGCTGCGTCCCTCCTTCGTCACCTCAAGAGGTCCGTCGCCCGTGCGGGGCTTCTGTGCTGCCATGGGAGCATCCCTTCGCGTCGAAAAGTTGTCTGAGTCGATTATCCACCATTAGCCGACGGATTGGGTGCAGCGCCGTCATGTGAGCGAGTCACGGCGGCAGATCGTTCGGCGGGGTGAAGTGCCAGAGCCACCCCACCCAGATCATCTGGAGGAGGGTGAAGGCGACCAGCACGATGCCCCGCACGGCCCACGACCGCGACGCGGCGAGCGCCAGGGCAAGCGGGAACAGCGGCAGGAACAGACGGAGCGTGGACGTCTGCGGCGTGAAGAAGATCAGGAGGTAGAGGCCGTAGCCGACGCAGAACTGCTGGAGGGTCCTCCCCATCGTCCGTCCCGCCGGAGACACCAGCAGAGCGATGAGGGACAGCGCGAGCACGAGGAGCGTCGGCAGGCTGAGCGGCCCCAACCAGCGCTCCCCTGCGGTCACCCATTGGCTGACGAGGTGCGTCTCCCCCGTGTGCCACGCGGCCTCCGTGTCCGTGTAGGCGGTCAGCGACCCGGTGCGGATCCACGCGTGGAGGGGATGGACGAGCGCCGCGACGCACGACAGGACGCCCAGTGCCCACGATGCCACGACCTCGGCGCGCGGATACGGATCCTCGTGGCGACGGCGGAAGCGGCTGATGAGGTGGATGAGCATGAAGAACGCGAACGCGACGCCGATCGGCCTCGACAGGTCCATGAGGAAGACCGGCGCGACCGCCCACAGGTACCTGCGGCGGACCACCAGGAGCAGCACGAGCGCCTGCAGCAGCAGCGTGAGCGACTCCGCATACGCGGTGCTGAGGATGGGTGAGGCCGGGAAGAACAGGACGAACGCCAGACCCGTGAGCGCCCGCCCGTGCGTGGTGACCGTGCGGAACAGGTCGAGGATCACGATGGCGGCCGCAGCGCCGCACACGGTCGACAGGACCGGGGCGACGACGGCGAACTCCGAGCCCGTGACCATTGTGATGTCGCGGACCATCATGGGGAAGAGCGGGTAGAACGCCCACTGGTTCTGTGCGATCTCGCCGGTCGCGTAGACCGGGAGGGCGTCGGGGTAGCCTTCGACCGCGATCGTCTCGTACCAGCCACCGTCCCAGAAGTTCAGGAAATCGTTGAGGGAGGTCTCCGTGCCGGTCGTCCACGGCGAATCGGGCTGGGTGCGCACGACCATGCCCATGATCCCCAGCGACACGATCCGCGACACGAGGTAGACGCAGAGCGCCTGCAGCCAGAAGGGCAGGAGGAGCATCGCCTGAGACGCACGGATCAGTCGACCGCGGTGGAAGACGCCCGGGAGGATGCGGGGCGCCGCGTCGACTGTCCGGGGGGCCCCGCCCGAGGCCGCCCTCACAGATCGTGGAAGAAGGTCGCTGCGCCGGAGCCGGTCGCCGCAGACGGCCTCGTCGATGACTCCGCACCCCGGTCCGTGGGCTCGGTGCCCGGTTCGGGCGGCTGCCCGGTCACCTGCGCGCCCAGGGCCGCCAGTCGCGCGTCCTGGACGGCGATGCGGGCCTGGAGCCGTGAGAGTGCGTCGTCGACCTCTGCGGGACGGTATCCCCACAGGGTGGGTGTGAAGCGGAGCGCCGCGATGTCACCGGCCCCCGCATCGTTTGTGAGCCGCTGTGCCGGGGGCACGTCAGTCTCCTCGTCGTCCATCCCACCGTCGAATGCGCCCTGCGCTCCGGCGAAGGCGATGACGAGGACGAAGACGGCTGCGCACACTCCGAGGATGATCCACATCGGCATGCGCCCATGCTCTCACAGGGAGACGAGCCGAGTGCACAGCGCAGGTGCAGGCTCCGGCCCGGCCCCAGCGCGGCAGCCGGAGCGGAGTGCGCTCAGGCCACGGTGTGCGCTCATTCTCCGGCCGGGCCTCAGCGCAGGCCGCGGACGCTGCGGCGGGGCTGCGCCGTCCCGAGGATCGCCCCGATCATATCGACCACCTGCACCGTGGCCACGGCATCGTGGGCGCGGATCACGGCGACTCCGTGCTCCACCGCGTAGGCCGTGGCTGCGAGCGTGGCGGGCAGCCGCTGCTCGGGCACGTCCGCGTCCACGGACTCGCCGATGAAGTCCTTCCGCGAGATCGCGAGCAGCACCGGCATGCCGTGGTCGGCGAAGGCCCCGATGTGCTTCAGCACGCTCAGCGAGTGCCGCGTGTTCTTCCCGAAGTCCGGGGTGGGGTCCAGCAGGATCCGCTCGGGCGGGACCCCGACGGACCGGGCGCGCTCAGCCAGTGTGAGGACGCCGTCCAGTGCATCGTCGACGACGTCCTCGGGCAGCAGGCCGTAGCGGCTGCGGTGGGCGTCCGTCCGGGGGTCCAGGCCCCCCGTGTGCGAGCAGACGAGGCCGGCCCCCGCCTCGGCGGCCACGAACGGCAGATCCGGGTCCGCGCCGGCCCAGGTGTCGTTGACGATGTCGGCTCCGACCGCGACGGCTGCCCGCGCCACGGGTGCCCTGTAGGTGTCCGCGGAGATGACCAGGTCAGGGATCTCCTCACGGATCGCCTCGATGACCGGGCAGATGCGTCCGATCTCCTCCTCGACGCCCACGCGGGGTCCGCGGCCGGCGCGCACTCCCCCGATGTCGACGATCCGGGCACCCGCTGCGTGGGCGTCGGCCGCGGCGCGGACCGCCGCCTCGGTCGTGGGCGCTGCCGTGTAGAAGGAGTCGATCGATCGGTTGATGACCGCCATGACGACGGGCCGCCCGGGGCCGGCGGTGAGGCGGCCGATCCGCAGGACGGCATCAGGCGCCGCCGAGGCCCCCGGGCCTCCGGGGCCGGCACGGGTCTGGTCGTGTCTCATGCAGTGCCGGTTCCGTCGGTGGGTGGGTCCTCCTCCGTGGGCGATCCGGCGGCCGCGCCTGCGGCACGGGGAAGTCCCGGGGCGAGGGCGGCGAGCGCCTCGTCCGCAGTGTCGACCAGCTGGAAGAGATCCATGTCCGTGGGGGCGATGACGCCTCGACCCACCAGTGTGGTGCGCATCCAGTCGACGAGTCCGCCCCAGAACTCCGTGCCCACCAGCACGATCGGGAACCGCGTGATCGTGCCCGTCTGCACCAGCGTGAGCGCTTCGAAGAGCTCGTCCAGGGTCCCGAAGCCGCCGGGCAGGACGACGAAGCCGCGCGCATACTTCACGAACATCGTCTTGCGCACGAAGAAGTAGCGGAACTCGATGCCCAGGTCCACGGAGTCGTTGAGGCCGGCTTCGAAGGGCAGCTCGATGCCGAGTCCCACGGAGACCCCGTCCGCGTCGACCGCTCCCCTGTTGCCCGCCTCCATGATGCCGGGGCCTCCGCCGGTGATGACCGCGCAGCCCGACGCGACGATGCCGCGGGCGATGTCGCCGGCCAGCGCGTACTCCTCAGTCCCCTCCCGCAGGCGGGCGGAGCCGAAGAGGGACACGGCCGGGCCCAGCTCTGCGAGGGTGCCGAAGCCCTCGACGAACTCCGATTGGATCCGCAGCACGCGCCACGGGTCGCTGTGGGCCCAGTCGGAGCTCGCATCCCGATCGAGCAGTCGCTGATCCGCAGTCCACGGAGGGACCTGCGATCCGCGCACGACGGGACCCGTCACGCGGCGACGGCTCATCGTGCGTCCTCGTCCGCCCACGCGGGGGCCGGGGCCGTCGGCTCGAGGAAGGCGAGGAGTGCGGAGGAGGCGGCCAGGACCTCGGCGGCGGGCACGTGCTCGTCCGCACGGTGGGCGAAGAGCGGATCACCCGGCCCGAAGTTGAGGGCGGGGACGCCCAGCGCACTGAAGCGGGCGACGTCCGTCCACCCGAGCTTCGGGGCGACCGGAGCACCGACCGCGTCCGCGAACGCCTGCGCGGTGGGCCTGTCCAGACCGGGTCGTGCTCCCTCGGAGAGGTCGACGACGGTGACGTCGAAGCCGGCGAAGAGCTCGCGCAGGCGGGCCTCGGCCTCGGCACCCGTGGTCGACGGGGCGAAGCGGTGGTTCACGACAACGGTGCAGGCGTCCGGCACGACGTTGCCGGCGACTCCCCCGCTGATGCCCACGGCGGACAGGGACTCGCGATAGTCGAGGCCGTCGACGGTGACGGTGCGCTCCTCGTAGTCGGCCAGTGCCGCGAGGATCGGTGCCGCGGCATGGATCGCATTCACCCCCATGAACGCGCGGGCGGAGTGGGCACGCACGCCCGAGGTCGTCACCTCGACGCGGATGGTGCCGTTGCAGCCGCCCTCGATGCCCGCGTTGGACGGTTCGCCGAGGATCGCGAGGTCGGCTGCCAGCATCTGCGGGTGGTCTGCGGCGAGGCGACCGAGTCCGTTGAGAGAGGCGTCGACCTCCTCATGGTCGTAGAACACCCACGTGACGTCGCGGGTGGGCGCGCGCAGTGCGCGGGCGACGGCGAGCTGCATGGCCACCCCCGCCTTCATATCGCACGCTCCCCGGCCCCAGACGACCTCCCGGCCGTCGAGGACGCGGCGGTCGGTGGGCAGGTTGTCCTCGACGGGGACGGTGTCGAGGTGACCCGCGACCAGGACGCGTTCGCGAAGACCCAGGGAGGTGCGCGCGATGAGGGCATCGCCGTTGCGCACGATCTCCAGCTCAGGTCCCCCGCCTGCGGAGAGCTCCCTGAGGACCGCCTCGACGGCGTCCGCGATCCGGGCTTCGTCGCCGGACACGGACGGGATGTCGCAGAGGCGGGCGGTGAGCTCGACGGGGTCGTCGAGGGCTGCGCCGAGGGCAGCGGAGTCACGGGCCGCAGGGTGGGCGGGAGGGGTCATGCCGCCAGCCTACCGCCGGGTCTCGGACCGGTAGGCTGGGCCTCATGACAGCACGATTCGCAGCAGGCGTGGGCCTGCGCACAGCACACGACAGCACCGTCCTCTCCGTCTGGTACCCCGCCCCCGTACTCCGGGACACCCCGGAGGATGCCGAGGCCGCGGCGAACGCCGCGTTCGACTCCGCCGTGCTCGAACCGCTCACGGGTGCCGATGACCTGCGCGGGACCACCGCGGACGTCGTCACGACGGTCATCGACCTGGACGTTCCGCCGGCGGATGCCGCTGACGGCTACCTGCGCCTGCACGCGCTCTCGCACCGTCTCGTCGCACCGAACACGCAGAACCTCGAGGGGCTCTTCGGCTCCCTCAACAACGTGGTCTGGACGTCGGCCGGCGCGTGCGCGATCGAGGGCTTCGACGTCGTGCGTGCGAAGCTCACCGCGAAGTACGGACAGGTCGCCGTGTACGGCGTCGACAAGTTCCCCCGCATGACCGACTTCGTCGTCCCGTCGGGCGTGCGGATCGGCGACGCGGACCGTGTGCGCCTGGGTGCTCACCTGGCCGAGGGCACCGTCGTGATGCACGAGGGCTTCGTGAACTTCAACGCGGGCACGCTGGGCAGCGCGATGATCGAGGGGCGCATCTCGCAGGGCGTCGTCGTGGGCGACGGGACGGACGTGGGCGGCGGCGCCTCCATCATGGGCACACTGTCCGGCGGCAACGCGCTCAAGATCACTGTCGGAGAAGGGACCCTGCTGGGCGCGAACTCCGGCATCGGCATCTCCCTGGGCGACAACTGCATCGTCGAGGCGGGGCTCTACATCACAGCCGGCACCCCCGTCGCCGTCGTGACCGACGGCGATCGCGTCGTGAAGGCGATCGAACTGTCCGGGGCGGACGGCGTGCTGCTGCGCCGCAACGGCCGGACCGGCGGCGTCGAGGCGCATGCACGCACAGACAAGGGCATCGAGCTCAACCCCGACCTGCACTGAGGTCGATGCTCGTCCTCAGCTGACGCGAGCCGGAGCCTGGTTCAGGGCATCCAGCACATGAGAAGGTGGGTCCGTCCCGGACCCACCTTCTTCGTCCACATCTGCGAGAGTCCATGAGCACCCATCCGTCCGTTCCGCCGCAGCCGCCGACCCCCGCCGCCGTGATGCCGCGCGCACTTGCACCGGATATGGCTCGCGGCTTCATGCTGCTGCTCATCGCGATCGCGAACGTGTCGTGGCACCTCTGGGGTCACCCCACGGGGCTGACGTCCGCGCACCCCACGGACGGCGGACCGCTCGACACCGCTCTCGCCACGCTGTCGATCATCTTCGTCGACGGCCGCATCTATCCGATGTTCGCGTTCCTGTTCGGCTACGGCATGGTCCAGTTCGCGCGTTCGCGCACTGCACGGGGCCTGCCGCAGGAGTCGATCGGTCGGATGCTCGTGCGGCGACATCTGTGGCTGATCGTGTTCGGCTTCGTGCACGCACTCCTGCTCTTCAACGGTGATGTGCTGGGCGCCTACGGGCTGACCGGGATCGTGATCGGCGCACTCCTCTTCCGACGCACGGACCGGACGCTGAAGATCGTCTCCTGGATCTTCGCGGGGCTCCTTGCCGTCTTCGCGCTCCTCACCGGCGCAGCGGCCGCTCTCATGCTCCTCCTGCCGCCCGAGGTGAAGGACGAGATCAGCGCGGCCATGGGCGACCAGGGGATGACGGAGATGTTCTCCGGCCAGTCCAACTACCTCCTCGCTGCCCTCACCCGCGGAGGGATGTGGCTCGCGTCCACTCCCGGCACGCTGCTCATGCTCACGTTCCCGCTGGCGATCGTGCTGGGCTGGCTCGCAGCGCGCCACGGGCTGCTCGATGCACCCGCCGCCCATCGACGCGCGCTCGGACGCATCGCTGTGTGGGGCATCGTCATCGGCGCGGCGGGTGCCCTGCCCGACGCACTCCTCTTCGTGGGAGCGATACCGATGCCGGAGATGATCGCGTGGGCCTTCAGCGGCCTCAACGCGCTCACCGGCGTCGCGGGCGGCATCGGCTATGCGGCGCTGTTCGGTCTGCTCGCGATGCGGATCGGGCCCGAACCCGGTGTGATCGGACGTGCTGTCACCGGCATCGGACGCCGGTCACTGAGCTTCTACCTGTTCCAGTCCGTCATCTTCGCCCCGCTGCTGACCGCCTGGGGATTCGGGCTCGGGCAGCACATCGGCACGACCACCGCGTTCGCGATCGCGGTCGGCGTGTGGCTCCTGTCGCTCGTGCTCGCCCTCATGCTCGATGCGCAGAACAGGCGCGGCCCCGCTGAAGTCCTGCTGCGCCGGCTCACCTACGGCAGGGACGATCCTGCTCGGTGAACGACGCAGTGCGCGCCCCTCCTCCTCTCTCACAGTCCCTCCCCACGACAACGAGTAAGAGCGATCCGGCCCCATCCACGTGGATGGGGCCGGATCGCTCTTACTCGGCGTGCTGCCTCAGGTGAGGATCAGAGAGTGTAAGGGTGTCAGCTGCATCGGTCGTGTCAGCTGCCTCAGTCGCGTCCGCTGGATCAGCGGTCGTCGACCGGGGTGTAGAGACGCTTCGGTGCACCGGTGTAGATCTGGCGCGGACGCCCGATCTTCGTCTCCGAGTCCTTCGCGGCCTCGCGCCACTGGGCGATCCAGCCGGGCAGACGGCCCACCGCGAACAGCACGGTGAACATATTCGTCGGGAAGCCCAGAGCCTTGTAGATGAGGCCGGTATAGAAGTCGACGTTCGGGTAGAGCTTGCGCTCGACGAAGTAGTCGTCCGCGAGTGCGATCTCCTCGAGATCCTTCGCCAGCTGCAGCATCTCGTCGTTGCCGCCCAGCTTCTCCAGCACCTCGTCGGCCGTCTTCTTGATGATCGTGGCGCGCGGGTCGTAGTTCTTGTAGACGCGATGTCCGAAGCCCATGAGGCGGACTCCGTCCTCCTTGTTCTTCACCCGCTCCATGAACTTCTTCGGACCGTCGTCCGACGCCTGGATCTCCTCCAGCATCTCCAGCACCGCGGAGTTCGCACCGCCGTGCAGTGGACCGGCGAGAGCGTGGATGCCCGCAGAGATCGACTGGTACAGGTTCGCCTGCGACGAGCCGACCAGGCGGACCGTGGACGTCGAGCAGTTCTGCTCGTGGTCCGCGTGCAGGATGAACAGCTGGTCCAGTGCCTTGAGGGCGAGCGGGTCGACCTCGTAGTCCTCGGACGGGAACCCGAAGTTCACACGGAGGAAGTTCTCCACGAGCCCCAGGTTGTTGTCCGGGAAGACGACCGGCACGCCCTCCGCGTGGCGGTGGGCGAACGCTGCGATCGTCGGCATCTTCGCGAGCAGACGCGCGGTGGAGATGTCGATCTGCGCCTCATCGGTGATCGAGAGACTGTCCTGGTAGAACGTCGACATCGCGGCGATCGCGGACGACACCATCGGCATGGGATGCGCATCGTACGGGAAGGCCTGGAAGAAGCGGCGCATGTCTTCGTGCAGGAGCGTGTGCTCGCGCAGACGCCCGTCGAAGTCAGCCAGCTGCTCTGGAGTGGGCAGCTCACCGTAGATGAGCAGGTACGACACCTCGACGAACGTGGACTTCTCCGTCAGATCCGCGATGTCATAGCCGCGGTAGCGGAGGATGCCCTCGTCACCGTCGATGTAGGTGATGGCGGACGACAGCGAAGCCGTGTTCGCGAAGCCCGGATCATAGGTCACCTGCCCGGTCTCCTTGAGGAGGCTGCCGATGCGGAGGCCCTCGTTCCCCTCAGCGGATTCGACGAGGTCGAGTTCCAGCTCGTGGTCGCCAGTGCGAAGCACTGCATCCTTCGTCATGCGGGCACCTCTCGTCTTCAGAGTTCAGGGGTGGCTGTGAATGGTTTCAGAGTCCCCTGCAGACTAGCCGAACTGTCTGCGGCAGATGAAATCACGCTCCCACCGTGTACAATGCGCCCGCGAGGCCGCGGGGAGCAGCTCTCAGACGGCGTCGCGCAGCCGGGCTGCGGCCGTCCCGATCGCCTCATCCGAGGCGGTGAGAGCGATGCGCACATGGCGGGCGCCGGCATCGCCGTAGAAGGCCCCGGGGCCTGCGATGATCCCCCGTCCGGCCAGCGCGCCGATCGTCTCCCAGCAGTCCTCGTCACGCGTGGCCCAGAGGTAGAGGCCCGCCTCGGAGTGGTCGATCCGGGCACCGAACGCCTCGACCGCCGGACGCAGCGCGTCGCGACGAGCGCGGTAGAGCTCCTTCTGCGCCACCACATGGTCCTCGTCGTCCAGTGCCGCGATCATCGCGGCCTGCACAGGACCGGGCACGATCATCCCCGCGTGCTTGCGGGAGGTCGTGAGGTTCGCGACCAGATCGGCATCGCCCGCGAGGAACGCCCCGCGATACCCCGCGAGGTTCGACTGCTTGGACAGCGAATACACGGACAGGACGCCGGAGTGGTCGTCACCGACGACGCGGGGGTCGAGGATGCCGGGCGCGGTGTCCGCGCCCTCCCAACCGAGTCGGGCATAGCACTCGTCGGAGGCGACGATCACGCCCGCCTCGCGCGCGACCGTCACGACCTCGCGCAGGGTGTCCACGTCGAGCACCCTGCCGGTCGGGTTGCCGGGCGAATTGATCCAGAGCAGGCCCACGCCGTCCAGTGGGGCGCCGGCGAGCACGTCATCGACGTCGATCACCCGAGAGGCGACCTGCGCGAGCGTCGCGCCCATCGCGTACGTCGGGTAGGCGGCGGCGGGGTGTGCCACATCGAGTCCGAGCTGACGCAGGCCCAGCAGGGTGGGCAGCCACGCCACAGCCTCCTTCGATCCGACCAGCGGCAGGATCTGCGTGGCCGGGTCGACCGAGGCGCCGAACACGCGGGCGTACCAGGAGGAGATCGCACCACGCAGCGCGTCGGTGCCGACGGTGGTCGGATACCCGGGCCAGTCAGCGGCATCGGCCAGCGCTCGACGCACGACGTCCGGGGTCGGATCGACGGGAGTGCCGATCGAGAGATCACACGCGCCGCCGGGATGTGCGGCAGCCGTCTTCCGGTAGGGCGTGAGGCTGTCCCACGGGTAACCGGGCAGGGCGAGTCCGAAGGAAGAGGTCATGGCTGCGGGCTCAGTCGTGCGACTGCGGAGGCAGGGCCGCGATCAGCGGGTGGTCCGTGCCGGTGTTGCCGAGCTTCGCGGCGCCTCCCGGCGAGCCGAGGTCGTCGAAGAAGTCGACGTTGGCGTTGTAGTACTCCGCCCACTCCTCGGGGACATCGTCCTCGTAGTAGATCGCTTCGACCGGGCAGACCGGCTCGCACGCGCCGCAATCCACGCATTCGTCCGGGTGGATGTACAGGCTGCGTTCGCCTTCATAGATGCAGTCCACCGGGCATTCGTCAATGCACGCCTTGTCCTTGAGGTCCACACACGGCTGCGCGATGACGTACGTCACTGTCATGTCTCCTAGGGCTGAGGATCTACTCCGCACCCCAGGGTACTCCCCTTAGAGTGGGAAGGTCCCGCGTACGATCGCTCCGATCCCCCGAACGAAGCAGAGGTCACACATGCAGCTGCGTCCCGGTATCCGCGTCGTCCTCCGCTATCGCGACGGCGAGAGCGCCACGGATGCGCTGGGGACGGTGGAGGAGCTGACGGACGACACGGTCACGGTGCTGACGAAGCGCGGATCCACGGTCGTCCAGCGGGACGCGATCCTGCTGGCCCACGAGGTCCCACCGGCTCCCGTGCGCACCGGTCTGCTCCACGAGGTCGTGTCCGCCGTGGACCTGCGCCGGATCTCCGCCGCAGCATGGCTTCCGCCGGAGAGCACCTGGCTGCACAGCGACAACGTCCGCGCCGAAGCGGCCGGGGCCACGGACTTCGTCCAGGCCGGCTGGCTGCTGCGCTCCGAATCCGCCGTCCCCTCGAAGAGGGCGAACTCGGCTCTGCCGCTGGACGAGCCCGGAATGCCCATCGCGCAGGCACTCGACGCCGTGGAGAACTGGTACACGTCACGCGACGCCAGACCCATGGTCCAGATCTATTCGGCCGACTCCTCCTCCGCACTCGCTCCCGGGTGCGCAGAGCTGGGACCGCTGCTGCGGGAGCGCGGCTACGAGGCCATGCCCCCGACTCTCCTGCTCACCGGAGCGACGCGTGAGGCGGCCGCCGGTGCCACGCGGGCGGCCGATGCCGCCCTGCCGGGCCTGACCATCGAGGTCGTGGACTCGCCGTCGGTGGACTGCCTGGCCGCGCTCGGGTATCCGGCCGATCACGAGGGTCACGAGGCATATCGCCGGCTGCTGACATCTGCTGAGCAGGTGCAGTTCCTCACGGCATGGGCGCACCACCCTGACGGCTCCCGCTCCCCCGTCGCCTCCTGCCGGCTCGTCGAGGTCAGCCGCTGGGCGGTCGTGACGAACCTGATCACCCAGCCCGCACTCCGCCGCCGAGGTGCCGGTCGCGCAGTCGTCCGCGCCGCCATCGCGACGGCGGCCGGCCGCGGAGTGCGCTCGTTCCTGGCGGACGTCGAGGCGGACAACGTCGCCTCGATCGCGCTCTTCGAATCCTTGGGAGCAGCGGTCGCACAGCGCTCCTGGTACGCCCGCCGCTGAGGCGACCGAGGCCGGGCAGATCAGTCCTCGCAGATCACCCGATTGACGGGCCGGTACGTCGTCGTGAAGTCATCCTCCGAGACGACGGTCCCGCTGGCCGCGTCCTTGATCGTCCGGTAGATGGTGATCGACCAGCCGGGCTGCGGCGCCTGCGGGGTGCAGTCGGATCCCGATTCCCGTACGGTGCCGGGCGAGGTCTGGGCGAATCGTCCGGAGGCGTCGGCCTCGACGTCCACGACCTTCTCACCGAGCATTCGGGCATGGACCTCACCGCCGGACAGGCTCATGTCGAGGATCACCGGGGTGTCGGAGCTGTTGGTGAACTTCAGGTCGATCGAGGACCAGTCGAGCGTCGTCTCGCGGCCTTCCGGGTAGCGGGAGATGTACCGGGAGTGCGCCTGGTGCTCATCCAGGTCGAAGCCCGCGAAGAACGCTGCGTTGAACAGGGTCGTCGACACCTGCGAGATCCCACCGCCGAAGTCCTCCGCCATCTGGCCGTCCACGATGACGCCCGCCTGCTCGTAGCCGCTCGCGGCGGTGCGCTGACCCAGCGTCTCGTTGAGGGAGAACTGCTCTCCCGGCAGCACCACGGTGCCGCTCACCGCCTCCGTCGAGACCCGCAGGTTCGTGTCCCGCGCGGGTTCCGACGCGTACGCCGTCGAGAAGTCCGACACCGTGTCGGAGAAGTCCGCCTGCTCCGCGTCCTCGGTCGTGAACTCCGGTTCGACCTCTTCCATGTCGATCGTGCCGCTCCGGTCATCCGCCGTCATCGCAGTCGCGACGGTGTCGGCGAAGTCCTCTTCGTCGACGCTCAGCCCGGATTCCGCGGGGATGACGGTCAGATCGTCGCCGTCCACGTCGAAGCTCGCGTCCTTCGGGTCGGCACCCGCCTCCGGGTTCTGCTCGAACACGGCTGCGCGCAGAGCCGCACCGTCGAAGACCGGCGAGAGCGAACCGTCGTCGCCGTCGAATGTGAGAGTCGCCGCGATCATCTCCGGCGACACGGTGAGATCATGGGTGTCGCCCTCCGGCTCCTGGGCGCTCACCGTGACATCGTCCGACACCGCGGGCTCCGCGAGGTCGGTGCGCACCTGCTCGGCGTCCTCCGTCGTGATGCGCGGCTCCTTGTCGACCGGGTCGACGAGCACCCCGTCCCCGGTGCGCAGCCACTGGTCCTCCAGCGCCGACCGCAGCACGCCGGCTTCGACGACGGTGCCGTTCTCCCCCTGGGTCACGATCGCTGCGCCGTCCTCGTCGTATCCGAGCTGCGCGTCGATGGGCTTCCGCGACAGATCCGCCGCGGTCTCTTCGACGATGGGCGCAAGGGTCTCGTCCTCGATCGTGAGGACGGGGTCGAGCTCCTCCTCGCCGAACACCCGGTGCCACACGACACGGGGATCCAGGGAGAAGCCGACGGCCGAATCCACCGTCGCCTCGACATCCACGCCCATGCCCGCGGCAGCCGGGTCGAACTCCGCGGTCGCATCACCGGCGATCACGTCGACGGGCGCCGTCGGCCGATCCCCCAGCCCCTCCGTGAGTGCGGCGGCGGCATCCTCACGGGACATCCCGCCGATATCGACCCCCATCGTGCTGGTCCCCGACGGCGTCGAGGTGGACTGGAAGGCGGCGAGCACCACGTAGGCGGCTGCGAGCACGAAGACGGCCGCAGACACGAGGATGAGTGTCCACGGCTTCTTCGTGTCCTTCGTGCTCACATCTGCCATACGACGCACGCTGCCCTTCCCGGTGGTACGACGGAATCAGCTCCGTCCACGATCGCGAGGAAATGTACTACAGAGTACGGACACCACCGGCGCCCGACCAGGGTCCGCCGTGAGACTGAGACGCGATGGTTATGGCTGTGATGCCTTCTTCGCGGACCGCGACGGGACCATGAACACGACGACGGCCGCCAGCACCATCGGCGCGAAGAGCCAGACGAGCGACCGGAGGGATCCGGTCACGACGAGGTCCGCGCCGGGCCACAGCTGCGGCTGGGCGAACGCGAAGGCCGACGCGGAGACGACCGCGGCGAGCACCACGGTGACGATCGTGCTGCGATAGAGCGCGGACACGTGCCACAGCGCGAGGATCATGAGCAGCAGCGCGAGCCCCAGCCCCCACGGCACGATGACGGGTGCCCCCGCGACGGTGACGACGAACGCATTGAGGTGCTGGAACGACCCCAGCACTCCGACTACGATCCCCACCACCAGCGCATGGAGGCAGCCGCCGAGTGTCGCCGTCCAGCTCGCGTCCGCGCCGCGGCGGCGATCCCGTCGCCGCTCCCCCTGCACGGCGACGCCGGGGGCCTCCGTCGAGCCCGCACCGGTTCCCGCTGACCCGGCACTGGCCGCCGCTGCGGAGGTTCCGGCTGCCGCTGCGGCCGCAGCACCCGTGGCGGCCGGTGCTGTCCCCCAGCCGAAGCCGCCGTCCTCCCCCGCAGGTCCCGCGACGCGCATCCGTGAGCCGGACTGCCCGGCGGGCCGTTCAGGAGCCAGCAGGAGCACGTCGTCGACCGTGCCGTCCGGAAGGGCTCGTGCGGGTGCCTCCGCGCTGCGGCCGAAGTCCGACAGCGCGAAGTACTCGGTCGTCCCGATGCGCTGACCGATCCCGTTCGACAGGGCGAAGAACTCGCCCGCGACAGTGACCTGGGTGGCGTGCGCGGCCATCGCCATCGCTTTGGCGCCCAGGTCGTCCTCGACGTCCTGGGCCACGGCCACGGGGACGCCGTCCGCGATGGTCGAGGGGGCCTCGGCGGGGGTGAAACCGGTGAGGTCGAAACCGGGTGCCTGCGGATCGAAGGTGCGGGCGACGGCTTCGGGCGGGTTCGCGAGGGTCAGCAGACGGGTCCGCACGGACCGGTCCTCACCACCCATCCGCAGCGCCCTCACGCTCGCGTCGTGGCTGCGGCGGTGGTCAGGGTGGCCATAGCCGCCGTCCGCGCCGTAGGTGATGACGAGGTGGGGGTCCAGCTCCGCGACGACGGCGGCGATCCGGCGGGCCACCTCATCCGGATCCGCGGCGCAGAGGGCGGCGTCCGGCATGGACGCCGGGGCGTGGGCGTGCCCGTCCTCGCCCCACACCATCCCGGAGTCCTCGAAGCGCCGTACCGGGAAGCCGGCCCGGGCCTCGGGATCGGTGCTTCCGAGGAAGCAGTGGTCCGTGACTCCGACGGCCCTCATCGCGGCGGCGAGCTCGCGTTCGCGATGAGCGGCCAGGCCGCCCCTGTCACCGGCGAGGTGGGCGAGCTCGGAGCCGATCACCTCGCCGCCCTCGCCCCGGGTCGCTGTGAGCACGACGACCCGGGCCCCCGCACGCACGAGGTGGGCGATCGTCCCGCCGGTCGCGATCGATTCGTCATCGGGATGGGCATGGACGAAGAGGACAGTGGCTTCCATCGGGTGGTCGGTCGTCTCCTCAGGAATTGTTCTTGCGCGAGCGCGACTGAGACTTCTGGCGTTCCTTCTGGTCCAGGATGACCTTCCGGATCCGCACGGTGCCCGGGGTGACCTCGACGCACTCGTCCTGGTTCGCGAACTCCAGGCTCTCCTCCAGTGTGAGCGTGCGCGGCGGGACGAGGTTCTCGAAGGTGTCGGACGATGCCGCACGCATATTCGTCAGCTTCTTCTCCTTCGTGATGTTCACGTCCATGTCGTCGGCGCGCGAGTTCTCCCCGACGATCTGGCCCTCGTACACCTCGGAGGTCGGCTGGACGAAGAACGCGCCGCGCTCCTGCAGGTTGATCATCGCGAACGGGGTGACGACACCTGCGCGGTCTGCCACGAGCGATCCGGAGGTGCGGAACTCGATCGAGCCCGCCCACGGTGCTGTGCCCGCGGACAGCGAGTTGGCGATCCCGGTGCCGCGCGTTTCGGTGAGGAAGCGCGTGCGGAAGCCGATGAGGCCTCGCGCGGGGACCTTGAACTCCATCCGGACCCAGCCGGTGCCGTGGTTCGCCATGGTCTCCATGGTGCCCCTGCGGGAGGCCATGAGCTGTGTGACGGCACCCAGGTGCTCTTCGGGCACATCGATGGTCATATGCTCGATCGGCTCGTGCATCTTGCCGTCCACCATGCGGGTGACGACCTGCGGCTTGCCGACGGTGAGCTCGAAGCCCTCGCGGCGCATCTGCTCGACGAGGATCGCCAGTGCGAGCTCTCCGCGGCCCTGGACCTCCCACGAGTCGGGGCGCTCCGTGGGGAGCACCTGCAGCGAGACGTTTCCGACCAGCTCCTGATCCAGACGGTCCTTCACCTGGCGGGCCGTGACCTTCGTGTTCTTCTCCCGCCCGGCGAGCGGGGAGGTGTTGATGCCGATCGTCATCGAGATCGCCGGGTCGTCGATCGTGATGCCCGGCATGGGGCGAGGATCGTCGAGGTCCGTGATCGTGTCACCGATGCTGATCTCCGGGATGCCGGCGATCGCGACGATGTCGCCGGCCGAGGCATGGGTCGCCGGCACGCGTTCGAGCCCCTTCGTCTCCAGCAGCTCCGAGACCTTCGCGGTGGCGATCTCTCCGTCCGAATGCACCCAGGCGACCTGCTGGCCCTTGTGCAGGGTGCCGCCGTAGATGCGCAGCAGAGCGAGACGGCCCAGGAACGGGGAGGCGTCGAGGTTGGTCACGTGGGCCTGGAGCACGCCGTCGTCGTTGTACGCGGGGGCGGGGATGTGCTCGAGGATCGTCGAGAAGAGGGGCTCGAGATCCTCGTTGTCCGGGGCGGAACCGTCAGCGGGGCGATCGAGCGAGGCACGACCTGCCTTCGCGGCGGCGTAGACGACGGGCACATCGAGGACGACGTCCGCGTCGAAGTCCTCGACCTCTTCCGCGAGGTCGGAGGCCAGTCCGAGCAGCAGGTCCTGCGCCTCATCGAGCACGTGCTCGATGCGAGCATCGGCACGGTCCGTCTTGTTGACGACGAGGATGACCGGCTTCTGGGCCGCCAGTGCCTTGCGCAGCACGAAGCGGGTCTGCGGGAGCGGACCCTCGGACGAGTCGACGAGCAGGACGACGCCGTCGACCATCGACAGTCCGCGCTCCACCTCGCCGCCGAAATCGGCGTGGCCGGGGGTGTCGATGACGTTGATGATGATCGGTTCGTCCGTCGACGGGCCGGAATAGGAGATGGAGGTGTTCTTCGCGAGGATCGTGATCCCCTTCTCCTTCTCCAGGTCGCCGGAGTCCATGACGCGGTCGACGACGTCACCGTGGTCGCCGAACACGCCGGCCTGAGTGAGCATCGCGTTGACCAGAGTCGTCTTGCCGTGGTCGACGTGCGCGACGATGGCGACGTTGCGGCGGTCGGAACGGCGGGAGGAGTGTAGCGTCATAAGCTCGCTTTCGAGTTCGGTGGCGGGGGCGCCGAAGACGATTATATGCGCCACAGCGCCTCAACCCCGCCTGCGGTGCCCTGCGCGGCGTGGAACAGGCCGCGCAGAGGCGCTCACGAGCACGTTCGTGGGCGCCGGAATCGGTGCGCGAGCGTGGGGACTGGGTCTGGGTCTGGGTCTGGGTCTGGAGTCTGGGGACTGGGATCTGGGTCCCGGACCCGGGCCTCGGCGGTGGTGTGCTGCGTCGTCAGCCGACGAGGTCCTCCGAACCGGACACGAGCAGCGCGTCGCGCGCTTCGCGCCGGCGGCGCTGCTCGACCGGGTCCGGCACCGGAACGGCGGCCAGCAGCCTCTGCGTGTACGGATGGCGCGGCGCCGCCACGACATCGGCCGACGGTCCGACTTCCAGCAGGTGGCCGTGCCGCATGACCGCGATGCGGCTCGCGACCATTTCGACGACGGCGAGGTCGTGGCTGATGAACAGGCACGCGAAGCCGTACTCCTCCTGCAGGTTCCGGAAGAGCGCGAGCACCCTGTCCTGCACGGACACGTCCAGCGCCGAGGTCGGCTCATCCGCGATGAGCAGACGCGGCTTGAGAGCGAGCGCCCGAGCGATGCCGATCCTCTGCCGCTGACCGCCCGAGAACTCGTGCGGATACCTGTTGCGCATCGACCTCGGCAGCTCCACCGAATCCAGCAGCTCCTCGACCCTGCTGCTGAGAGCGGGACCCTTGAGGCCTTCGTGGAGGTACATCGGCTCTCCGATCGACTCCCCCACCGGCAGCCGCGGATTGAGCGACGAGCCCGGGTCCTGGAAGACGAATCCCACAGTCCTGCGGACGCCGCGCAGGTGCTTGTCCCTCTTGCCCGCGATCTCCTCGCCGCCGACGGTCAGCGAGCCTTCGACGACGGGGATGAGCCCCACCGACGCACGGCCGATCGTCGTCTTGCCCGAACCGGACTCCCCGACGAGGCCCACGACCTCGCCCGGGGCGATCTGCAGGTCGATCGACCTGGCCGCGCGGAACGCCTTCTTCCGTCCGACGGCAGGGTATTCGATGGAGGCGCCGGCCAGCTTCAGGGCGGCATCGTCGATCTGGATCCGACCGCCCGGGTGCTCGTACGTGTCGTTCGACTCGAGCGGGATCGCAGCGAGGTCGTCGACGCCGTCCCGCTTCTCAGCTCCGGATCCGAACGCCCGCTCCTCGGAGCGCGAACCCAGGTGCGGGACGGCGGCCAGCAGCTGCTTGGTGTAGTCGTGCTGCGGGTCGGTGAAGATCTGGGTCGCGCTGCCCTCCTCGACGACGCGCCCCTGCTTCATGACGAGGATCCGGTCGGCCATGTCCGCGACCACACCCATGTCGTGCGTGATGAGGATGATGCCGGCGTCGACCTTCTCCCGCAGGTTCCGCATGAGCTTGAGGATCTCCGCCTGGACCGTCACGTCCAGCGCTGTGGTCGGCTCATCGGCGATGAGCAGACGCGGTTCGCACGCGAGCGCCTGGGCGATCATGACGCGCTGTCGCTGTCCGCCGGACAGCTGGTGCGGGAACGAGTCGTAGCGCTCCTCCGGGTCCGGCATCTCTACCAGCCGCAGCAGCCGCAGGGCCTCGTCCTTCGCCTCGCGCGGTCCCATGACGTTGTGCACGCGCAGGGTCTCGGAGATCTGGAAGCCCGCCGTGTAGACGGGGTTGAGCGCTGTCATCGGCTCCTGGAAGATCACGGAGATGTCGTTCCCACGGACCTTCTGCATCTGCTCGTCGCGCATGCCGATGAGCTCTCGTCCGTCGAGCTGCGCGGATCCGCTCGCCCGGCCGTTCTTGGGCACCAGTCCCATGAGCGACATCGACGACTGGGACTTGCCGGAGCCCGATTCGCCCACGATCGCGAGCACTTCGCCCTTGCGCACGTCGTACGTCAGTCCTTCGGCCGCTGTCATCCATTCATCGTTGACCCAGAAGCGCACTCCCAGGTCGCGGACGGAGAGGATCACGTCCTTCTGCGGTGTCTCCATCAGTGACTCGCCCCCTTTCCGTCGTCTCCGTCGTCTCCACCGTCGCCGTCGGCGCCGGGTTCGTGATCGGTGCCCGGCCGCTTCGCCTCGGCCGTCGTCGTCCCGGTCTCCTGCTGGCCCGTGCCGCTCATCTGCCGGCCGGGGACACGGCCGGCACGGCGGTCGGCGCGGTTCATCCTCCGCAGCGACGGGACGGTCTTCATACGCGGATCGAACGCGTCGCGCAGTCCGTCGCCGATGAAGTTCACGCACAGCGCGATGAGGATGATGAACAGGCCCGCCCACCAGAACAGCCAGGGACGTGAGGCGAAGGCCGACTGGTATTCGTTGATGAGCTGCCCCAGGGACACCTGCGGCGCGCGGATGCCGAACCCGAGGAAGCTCAGTGCCGCTTCGAGCACGATCGCCTGGCTCATGAGCAGCGTGGTGTTCACGATGATGACACCCATCGTGTTCGGCAGCATGTGCTTGGCCATGATGCGGAAGTCCCCGGCTCCCGCGACCCGTGCGGAATCGACGAACTCCCGCTCCCGCAGCGCGAGGAACTCACCGCGGACCAGTCGCGCGAGACTCGTCCAGAGGATCGCTCCCAGCACGACTGCGAGCGCAGGCGCCATGTAGGTGGCTGACGACAGGCCGAACAGTGAGAAGTTGGGTCCGCTCACGAGCTTGCCGAGGATCGAGCCGACCACGATGGTCGGCAGGATGATGAAGCCATCGGTGACGCGCATGAGGAACGCGTCGAGCCTGCCCCGGTAGTAGCCGGCGATGGCACCGATCACGGTGCCGAGCACCAGCGCGACGATGCCGATGATCACCATGACCATGAGTGAGATCTGGACGCCCTTCATGACCCGGGCGAAGTTGTCACGACCGATGTCGTCCTGGCCGAACGGATGCTGACCGAAGGTGAACGGGTCGGCCAGCGACCAGGTGGGAGCCCCCGCGGGATTCATGATCGGGCCGGAACTCGTGTGGTTGTGGATCCACCATCCCGGGATCGGGCCGAAGCCCTGAGCGGAGTAGGCGAAGACGGCGATCGCGGCCAGGACGAACATACCCGCCATGGCGCCCTTGTGACCGAAGAACTTGCGTCGGACGATCGCGCCCTGGCTCAGCCCCTCCGTCTCACGGCCCTCGATCGAGATCGGTCCGGTCTCTGCGGCGGGCCCCGTCTCTGCGGGCGGTCCGGTCTCTGCGGTCGGCCCGGTCTCCGGGCCGCCCCGCGGTGCGTTCTGGCCGCCGGGGCCTGTGGTGCGTGGTGTGTTGCTCATCAGGCATTCACCCGGATCCGTGGGTCGAGGACTGCGTAGAGGAAGTCTGCGACGAGGTTCGCCACGACTGCCAGCAGTCCGGTGATGACGATGTAGGCCATGATCGGGTCGAGCTCATTGCGGTTCATCGAATCGATGAAGAGCTTGCCCATTCCGGACCACCCGAAGATCGTCTCCGTGATGACGGCGCCGCCGATCATCGTGATGATGTCCACAGGGACCACGGAGGCGAGCGGGAGCAGCGCATTGCGCAGTGCGTGCCGCATCACGACCGTGCGCTCCGGCAGCCCCTTGGCACGTGCCGTGCGGATGTAGTCCTGGCCCAGCACCTCGAGCATCGACCCTCGCGTGTACCGCGTGTAGGACGCGAGGGAGATGAGGATGAGAGCGATCGACGGCAGCAGGAGATGGGTGAACGAGTCGAGGTTGGTCACCCAGAAGTCACCGGCCAGGTTGGGTGTCTCCGCACCGATCGTCGCGATCGGCCGGCCGTTGATCGCCGGATGCCGGCTGTACTCGCCCCACCCCTGGAACACCCGATCGACGAAGACGAAGAAGCTCATGACCGCAGCCACGAGCGCTCCGGTGCGTGCCGACACCCACGGGTCGCGTCCGCGGAAGGCGAGGCCCACGGCGAGGCCGATCCCGATGGCGACGACGAGCAGGAGGAGCATCCACAGCCATGACATCTCGACGTACCAGAAGAGGTTCTGGAGCGGCATGTACAGCCCGATGCCGACCACCGCGACGGTGAGCGACGTCCACAGCGCCCTGCGATTCCCGAGCCCTGTCGACAGGTACGTCAGGACCACGGCCGCCGCGAGTCCGGTGAGGCCGACACCGACGATGCCGAGCGACGGGCTGTTGAGCCAGCCGGTCGCGAGGATGAACCAGACGACTGCGAACGTCACCACCGCTGCGCCGATGAACACGGGGATCCGCCGTCGGCTGCTCCCGCCCAGCGCACCCATCCAGAGGAGGCCGGACACCAGCGACACGGTGATGATCGTGCCCCAGCCCACCGTCGGATCGGCGAGGAAGTTGTTGAACTCGATGGCACCGTACTGCTTCAGCAGCACCGCCACCCAGAACACGGGCAGCGAGTACATGAGGAAGCTCAGGAAGGTGATGAAGTAGTCGAAGCCCGTGTACTGACGGATCGCAGACACCAGGCCGATGAAGACGCCGATCACGATCGCGAAGACCGTGGCCGCCGTGACCAGCTTGATGGTGTTGACGATCGCGCCGGGCAGCTGGCTCGTCACGTCTTGACCGAGGTACCACGCAGTGCCCAGATCGCACATGCCGACCAGGCACCCGGATGCCCCCGCCAACCATTGGAAGTACCTGACCACCGCCGGCGTATCGAGGTCCAGCAGCTGTGCGCGAGCCTCGTACAGCTGACCGATGTTCGGCGCAGTGCTCTGCCGCAGATCGAAGAAGTAGTCGAGCGTGTAGTCCAGGAGCAGGTAGAGGACGAAGGTGACGACCAGCAGGACGAGTGCGGTCGAAAGAGTCCGCCTGAGGAGGAATCTGATCATTTCACTTCACGGTTCTCTTCGGTGGGCACTCCGACGGCGGGGGTGCTGGAAGGCACCACCCCCGCCGTCGGAGCTGTCCGCTCGGGATCGGTCTGTCCGAGAACCTGACGGGAGGACCCGTCAGGCGATCAGCTGACCTGCCAATCCCAGTAGTTCCAGAACATGGTCGGTGACACGGTCGTGCTCGACACGTTCTGCACACGGTCGCTGTAGATCGTGAGCTCCGGGTGCTGGAACAGCGTCACGCCGAAGGCCTCCTCGACCAGGATCGCCTCGACCTCTGCGAGGATCTCCTCCTGCTGCGCGGGATCCGTCTCGACCTGGAGCTCGTCGTACAGTCCGTCGACCTCCTCATTCGAGAAGCCGCCGAAGTTGTTCTGCTGGTCGGTGCGGAAGTTCGCGTCCGACTCGGTCACACCGGTGGTCGTCGACTGCCAGCCGAAGAGCGACGCGTCGTACGTCCCGTCGCCCATACGCGAGCCCCAGTTCACGTCGCCTTCGTTGACGATGTCGAAGCCGGCCTCCTCAGCCTGCTCCTGGATGAGGGTGAACTGCTGCTCACGGCGCGAGTTCGTGTCGTCGTAGAGGAACCGCACGGTCGGGGAATCGACCCCCGCCTCCTCGAGCAGCTCTGCTGCTCCCTCGACGTCCGCGCCGGGGTACTGCTCCTCCATGCCGTTGGCCTCGACGATGCCGTCGTACATGGGCGAGCCCGCGACCATCGTGTACGAGTTGCGGATCTGCGCCTCAGGGTTGAGCGGGGTGATGAGGGTGTCGATGATCTGCTCGCGCGGGACCGTCTTCAGGAACGCCTGGCGGACCAGCTTGGCGGTCTCCTCATCCCCACCGTACGACTCGGGATCGAAGGGACCTCCGTTGTCGAACATCAGATCGACGTGCTCGTAGGTCGCGCCGTCCTCCGTCTCGACCGTGACGCCCTCGAGCTCTTCGGCCGCCGACAGGACATCCGAGGTCGACTGGGGCTGGATGAGGTCCATCTCACCGTTCTCCACCGCCTGCACGGAGGCCATCGGATCACCGTTGATGCGGTACGTCACCTGATCGACGCCGACCTCGGTCGGACCGGTGTAGTTCTCATCAGCCTCGAGCGTGAGGTACTGGCCCTCTGCGAAATCCGTCATCTTGTACGGACCGGTGTGCACGAGAAGGTCTTCGTCCTCGGGCATCGAGGTGAAGTTGAAGCCCGTGTTCCAGGTGTTCGCGATCTCGGACAGCGCCTCGGAGTCTTCTCCCTCGAACGCGTCCAGCACCGCCTGCTTCGCCGCTGCGGGATCCTCTTCGCCCAGAGCCTGCTTCGCGACGATGTGCGCCGGCAGGCCGATGCCGTCCGCACCGAGGCCCAGCTCGATCTCCCAGTCCGCGAAGGGCCTCGAGTAGGTGAAGGTGACTTCACTGCCGTCCTCGGAGATCTCCGGGAACTCCTCGATCAGAGCCGAACCGGGGCTCGCCGAGTCGAAGAAGACACTGCCCTCGTCCTGCTCCGTGACCTCGCCCTCGTCATCGCGATCCTCCGCCACGTCCTCCGCGGATTCGGTGTTGTACTTCTGCGACTTCGCGGCCCAGTGCAGCACGATGTCCGCAGCGTCCACGGGAGTGCCGTCCGACCACGTCGCGTCATCCGCGAACGTGTACTTCACCTGCAGCGGATCCTCGGAGACCTGCTCGACTGTGCCGAGGTTGCCGTCCTGCAGCTCGAGGTTGTCGTCGTAGTACTTGAAGTTCTCGTTCATCAGGTACGTGACGATCGCGTTGGCCACGGCGTTGCCATTGGTGGTCTCCGTGTTCATCGACCGGAACGCCTCGTTCCAGCCGACGTTCAGGACCGAGCTGCCGCCTTCGCCGCCGCCTTCGCCTTCGCCGTCTCCTCCACCGTCGCCGCCGGGTGGTGTGCACGCGGACAGCACCATGGCCGCTGCTGCGAGGCCGGCACCGATGCCCAAGTAGCGCTTGTTCACTTCGTCTCCCGATCGTCATGAGGGTTCGTCATCGCCCGAGCGGCTCGAAGGGGCCTTGCGGCCCCTTCTCAACGCCACGTGAGCGAATCATGCACTGGGCATGAATTGATAGAACTGTAAGACTCCGATGTGTCACAGCACACAGGGAGAGACACCCCACAGCCCATCGTTACTCATTCGTAACTACGCCTGTATGGCCATACACTCGGGCGCATGGAGCATGACGGCGATCACACTTCGGGACGGGATTCCTCACACCCCGGACAGGGCAGTGGACGACCAGGTGAGAGCGGCAGTGACGGCAGCGGTGGGACCGGCGTCGACCTCCGGACGAGCAGTGCCGCAACCATCGGATGGGTCGTGATCGGCGCCGCGGTCGTGGTCGCCGTCCTCATCGTTCTGCAGGTTCCGGCGACCGCGGCAGTGAGCATGCTGGGTCTGCCGGTGTTCATCTCTGTCCTGGCGTGGGCCTGCTATCTGCGGCCCCGCGCGACCCTGCGCCCGGACGGGGTGCTCGTCGTCAACATCCTGCGGACCTACGACGTGCCCTTCTCGCGCATCGTGGACATCGACCGCCGTCTGGGCGTCACCCTGGAGACGGACTCCGGGCAGAGGATCGGCGTGTGGGCGCTGCCCGACTCCGGCAGACGCGCACGTCGCGAACGACTGTCGCGCGGCGCCGACGACGGGATGTCGCACGATGCCGACGACGAGCGCACGCCCTCGGAGATCGAGCGGCTCGACGCTGCTCAGCGGATCTGGCTCCAGGCGGACTCCCCGGCGAGAGCCGGCGGCAGCGCGGACGTCGTCACTCGGGTCCGCGCCCTGCCGGTCGTCCTCTGCGGGCTCACCGCGGTGTGGGCCCTGTGGGGCCTGTGGTTCAGCACAGCGCTCTGAGCTGGTTCAGCACAGGACTCTGAGCGCGGCACTCTGAGCGCGGCTCACGGCAGCCTCGGCGGCGGCCTCCCAGCCACGAGCACGCCTCACCAGCCGCGAGCGCGCCACTCCGCGAGGTGTGGGCGCTCCGCAGCCAGCGTCGTCCCGTCGCCATGACCGGGCAGCACCTGCGTCTCGTCACCGAATCGGCTGAAGATGCGCTCCTCGAGGTCGTCCATGAGGGAGTCGAAGTCCTCTGCAGACCACGTCTTGCCGGGCCCGCCGGGGAACAGCGAGTCGCCGGAGAGGATCACGTCCCGACCGTCCTCATCCGTGAGCGCGAACGCGATGGAGCCGGGGGTATGGCCGCGCAGTCCGATGCAGGCGAAGGACAGACCGCCGATGACCAGGACGTCTTCGTTGGCCACCGTCTCTCCGATGCGAGCACCGGATTCCTCTGCGATCGCCTCTGCGTCGTCGGCACCCGCGATCGTGCGTTCCGTGAGGGCCTCGGTGGCGCCCTTGAGCGCGCGGACGTGGTCCCAGTGCCGGTGCGTCGTGAGGATCGCGGCGACCTCTCCCCCGCCGGCGGCTGCGATGAGCTCCTGGATCGCGGGAAGATCATCCGCAGCGTCGACCAGCACGTGGGAGTCGGAGCCTGCGGCGGTGACGAGGTAGACGTTGTTCTGCATCTCCGAGACGGAGATGGACCGAATGGTGAACCCTGAGAACTCGCGCGTCGAGATGTCCATGCCACCACCCTAGGTGTTTGCTACCGTCCTGTGCAGGCGGAGCACCCCGCCGGCGGACGAGGGAGCCGTACCCGCACTCGCGACAAGACGGCCGCAGGAGGCTTCTCGTGTCCCTCGTTCTTCCTTCCGCCGTCGCCTGGGCCGTGCTCATAGCCTCCGGCGCCTTCGAGACCATGTGGGCCTACGCGCTCGCGGCCGACCATCTGAGGATGCGCAGACGCATCGTCCTGTTCCTCGTGGGAACGGTCATCTCCATGGGTGGCCTCTCCATCGCACTCGGCACCATTCCCGTGGGCAGCGGGTACGCCGTCTGGGTGGGGATCGGCGCCGTCACGACGCTCGCCTTCGCGATCTTCCGCCGCGAGGAGTCACTCAGCTGGGTCCGCGCGCTCTTCGCGGCGATCCTGCTGAGCGGGGTCGTCGGCCTTCAGGTGGTGAGCTGACATGCATTGGATCCTGCTCATCCTGTCCGGCTCACTCGAAGCCGTCTGGGCCCATGCGCTCGCCGACATCTTCGATCCGGTCCATGCGATCGTCTTCCTGCTGGGTCTCACCGGGTCCGTCTGGGGCCTGCAGCGGGCGATGAAGGTCATCCCCATGGGGACCGCCTACGCCATCTGGGTGGGAGTGGGGGCCTCCGTCACCGCGATCTGGTCGGGAATCCAGGGCGAGCCCTTCGGCCCGGCCAAGATCCTCTTCCTCACGCTGATCATGGTCGGCGTCATCGGCCTGGAGCTGAGCCGGGGCAAGGAGCACGAGGAGAGCGAGGAGGCCGCGGAGAGCGAGAAGAGGGCTCCGGAAGACACCCCGGGCCCTTCGCGCCCCACGCGGTGACGCCCCCTCACCCCTCGACCGGCCGCCCCGCACCCCAGCCAGCCGACCGAGCCAGACGGGCCCGGCCGACCACACCGGGCGGGCCCGGCCGACCGCTCCAGACGGACCCCAGCGGACCACACCGAGCGGGCCCGGCCGACCGCTCGCGATGAGTCCTGGGCCGCGGTCCGTGGTCAGTGACTCGCGCGGAAGGCGCCTCGCGTGTACTGGTCCGGGTACGGGGCCTCGCGCCAGTCCATGCCGAGGTCGAACGCGGCGCGCTGCGGCCATGCAGGATCCCGCAGTGCGGCACGACCGATGAAGACGACGTCCGCGTCGCCGGACACCAGGACCTGCTCGGCCTGGTTCGCCTCCGTCAGGAGCCCCACGGCGCCGGTGGTGGCGCCCGTCGCGGCGATCTCGCCGGCCAGCGGCACCTGGTAGCCCGGGCCCACCGGAATGGTCGCCGGCACGTTGCCGGAGGACGACACGTCGATGAGGTCGCAGCCCTCAGCAGTGAGCAGTGCGGACAGCTCTGCGGCCTGTTCGACGTCGAAGCCCTGATCGTCCCAGTCATCCTCGGCCCATTCCGAGGCGGACAGACGGACGAAGACGGGCATGTCCTCCCCCACTGCTTCACGGACGGCGGCGTATACCTCGCGCACCAGCCGGGTGCGGCCGTCGAAGTCGCCTCCGTACTCATCGTCGCGGTGGTTCGAGAGCGGGGACAGGAACGAGTGGATGAGGTAGCCGTGGGCCCCGTGGATCTCCACGGCGTCGAAGCCGGCCGCCACGGCACGGCGGGCACCGGCGGCGAAAGCGGCGACGACCTCGGCGATGTCGTCCTTCGTCATCTCTGCGGGGAGGGCCAGGCCCGGGTACTGCTCGGCGCTGGGGGCGACCGGCCGCCAGCCGCCGTCGGCCTCCGCGATGACGCCCTTCGGTCCGCCGTAGAAGTTGGGGTGCGTACTCGCCTTGCGGCCGGCGTGGGCCAGCTGGATCGCGATCGCAGCATCCTGCGAGTGGACGAAGTCGACGACGCGCTGCCACGCCTCGGCCTGCTCGTCGTTCCAGATGCCCGCATCGTTCGGGGAGATCCGGCCGTCGGGGACCACTGCGGCGGCCTCAGCGATGAGCAGGCCGAACCCACCCTGCGCGCGAGCACCCAGGTGCACGAGGTGCCAGTCAGTGGGGACGCCGTCGCCCGCGAAGCACGAGTACTGGCACATCGGGGGCAGCCAGACGCGGTTCTTCACCGTGAGGCTGCGTAGCGTGACGGGTTCGAAGAGACGGGGCACAGAGCCCGCGGACGGTGCCGGAACGGCAGTCGACTGTGTCATGTGAGGGGAGCTCCAGAGATCGGCAGGTGCGTGACAGGACGCTCGACGTGCCGCCGTCCGCAGGGAAACGGAGGCAGGAACCCCTGAGCGTCCTTGTCACCGTACCCATCGCCCGAGGCCCGTAGCACGGGGTGACCGTTGGGCGGACTGCGGCGCATGCGTTCGCGTCAGTACACGATCCCGAAGGCCCAGACTGCCAGTGTCATCGCCGCGAGCGTGATGATGACGATCGAGATCAGGTTGAGCCAGACGCCGCCCTTCACCATCTGCGCGATGGACACGTACCCGGTGCCGAATGCCACGGCGTTGGGCGGCGTGGCGACCGGCAGCATGAACGCGCAGGTGGCGGCGAGTGCGACCGGCACGGTGAGCAGGAGCGGGTCGGCAGCGATGCCCAACGCGACGCCGCCCACCACCGGGATGAAGGTGGCCGCGGTGGCGGTGTTCGACGTGATCTCCGTGAGGAAGATGATCGCACCCACGAGCACGGCCACGAGCAGGATGATCGGGACGCCGGCGATGCCCTCGACCGCCCCGCCGATGGCCTCAGTGAGTCCCGAATCGGTGAACTGACCCGACAGCGCGAGGCCGCCGCCGAACAGCAGCAGGACGCCCCACGGCATATCGACCGCGGTGTCCCAGTCGAGCAGGCGCACGCCCCGCTGCGCGCCCGCGGGCAGGATGAAGAGGATGAGCCCCACTGTCATCGCGATGCCGGCATCGGAGATGGGAGCGGGGTCGAAGAGCACGGGGATGAGGATCCATGACAGCGCGGCCAGCGCGAAGATCACCAGCACCATCCACTCGGGACGCGACATCGGGCCGAGCTTCGCGAGCTCGTCGTCGATGAGTCCGCGCCCGCCCGGGATCCGCTGGACCTCGGGGCGGAAGAGCACCTTCGTGAGGAGGAACCACGCGATGACCATCATCACCACGGCGATCGGGACACCCACGAGCATCCACTGCCCGAAGCCGATCTCGATGCCGTGGTTGTCGCTCAGGTAGCCCACGAGGAAGATGTTGGGCGGCGTGCCGATGATCGTGCCCAGCGACCCGATGGACGCGGAGTACGCGATCGCCAGCATGAGCGCGGTCCCGAAGTTCGACTTCAGGACCGCGTCCTTGACGGAGTCGGAGACGCCGTCCTCGTCGCCGCCGGACGCCGGCGGTGTCGAACCCGAGGCCGTCGACCCCGAGGCCGTCGACCCCGAGGCCTCCGACTGTTCACTGGCGGTCGAGCCCCCGCCGTCGCCCGCGCCCGAGGCCCCGGCCGCCTTCTCGTCACCCGACGCCGCGAGCGAACTCTGCTCCTCGGAGCGCTCCATCGTCTCGTTGACGAGCAGCAGCACGGACAGGCCGATGGGGAGCATGAGCACCGCGGTCGCAGTATTCGACACCCACATGGACAGGAAGCCCGTGGAGATCATGAATCCGGCGATCATGAAGTTCGTGCGGTCGCCCATCACGCGGAGCACGAAGAGGGCGATCCTGCGATGGAGATTCCACTTCTGCATGGAGAGCGCGATGAGGAAACCGCCCATGAAGAGGAAGATCGTGTCCGAACCGTAGCTGCCGCCCACGTCAGACATGTCCACGCCGTTGAAGACGGGGAACACCACGAGCGGGATGAGCGCAGTCGCGGGGATCGGGATCGCCTCAGTCATCCACCAGATGCCCATGAGGGCTGCGGTCGCGGCCGTGACGCGGGCAGCGGACGGCATCGAGTCCGGCAGCAGGCTGAACAGCAGGACCGCGGCCAGGAGCCCGGCGGCGAATCCGGTCCAGCGGATCGTGGTCGTCTTCTTCTTCAGTCCAGGCTCCCGGAAGCCCGGCGAGATGACGCGGCCGTCCGTACGGCCCTGCGGCAGCGCGGGAGTACCGGAACTGGCCGCTGTGCGAGACGTCAGACTCTGCTGTCGTTGCTGGTTTCCCATCGTGGTCTCCTTGCGATCACAGTTCTGGTCGGACGAGCGGTCCGACGGGGTCATGCCGGACCGACCGCCCGGCCAGACCGACCGCCCGGCCGGACCGACCAGGCCATCCGGCCGACTCGGTCATCCGGCCGGTCCGACTCGGTCATCCGGCGCACAGCCTACAACCAGACTTGCCGTCGGTGACGCGCGACTGCACGACGGAGCGGCCGGCTCGACAATGGGCATTCGCCCTCGACCCTGGGATCAGTCGTCAGGCGCCGGGATCCGCACTTGACCCTGGGATCCGTCGTCGGCCGCTGAGATCCGTCCTCGACTCTGGGATCCGTCCTCGTTCGCCGGGATCCGTCGTCGGCCCGCCGAGGCACTCGCTCCCCGGAGCCGCTGTTCGGTCACGGCCGCAGCCGGCTCATCAATCAGTGGACGCGAAGAAATCGGAGAGGTGATCGGCGACGAGGTCCGGGTGCTCGACCAGCGGCAGGTGCGCGGAGTCCGGCACGACGGCGAAGCGGGATCCGTCGACCTGCTCGTGGAGGTCGCGCATCGCCTCCGGCGTGTTCCCAGGATCCTGAGAGCCCGCGAGGAAGAGGACAGGAGTCTCGATCGCACCCACCTGGTCGCGGATGTCGTAGCGGGCGAGCGCACCGCAGCAGTCGGTGTAGCCGTCCGGATCCGTCTGCGCGAGCTGTTCGAGCACGATCGGACCGGACGCGTCGTCCTCATCGAGGAAGCCGGCGGCGAACCAGCGATCCGCCGTGTCCGGGACGAAGGGGCGGAGGCTTCCGGCTGCGCGCACTTCGCTGATCTTCTCCTCCCAGCGCTCTGCTCCGCCGAAGAATGCCCCGGTGCACAGCGCGACGACGCCGCGCAATCGCTGCGGGGCGCGCAGGGCGAGCGTGAGGGCGATGGCACCGGAGATCGACACCCCCGCGAAGCCGAAGGTCTTCGCGTCGTACGCGTCCGCGATGGCGACGATCTCATCCGCGAGGTCGTCGATGGTCACGCCCGGCATGCGCGGACTCTTCCCATGACCGGGGAGGTCGACTGTCACGACGCGGTAGTCGTCCGCCAGCCGATAGGCCACCCCCGCCCACTGCGAGCCGTGCGTGCCGAGGGACGGTCCGAGGATCAGAAGAGGCGCGGTGGGATCGACGTCGTTGATGAGGGTGTGGGCGAGAGCGGGCATGGGCGGTCCCTTCCAACGGGTATGGGGCGCTCCCACCCTATCCACGGGCGGCGTCCTGCGGCAGAGGTGCGCGCAGTCGATCCGCTGACCGCCCAGGAGGCAGCGCCGAGGCCGGCTCGGCAGGACCTGGCGCGTTCAGTGCAGACGGCCGCCGGACTCCCGCAGATAGCAGGCGGGGCACAGGGACTCGTACGTCACGTCCAGCCCGTCGATCGCGACCTGGTCACCGGCGAAGACGAACCGACCGTCCACCTTCCTGCCGTTGAACATCGCCTTGCTGCCACAGCGGCAGATCGTCTTCAGCTCCTCGAGCGTGTGCGCGGTCTCCAGCAGACGACCAGAGCCCGGGAACGCTCGTGTGCGGAAGTCCGTGCGGATCCCGTAGGCCATCACCGGGACTCGGCAGTCCACGGCAACACGCATGAGGCCGTCGACCTGCACCGGGTCGAGGAACTGCGCCTCATCGATGAGGAGGCAGCTGACCGGCAGGCCCGGATCGTCGAGCGTCTCGATGAGCGCCTCGTGGTCGACGCGCTTCACCGCGTCCTTGAAGAGCTGTTCGACGTCGTCGTTCGGCTCGATGAGGAGATCCGCCCTGCGGGACACCCCCAGGCGGGACACGATGAGGTCGTCGCCCTTCGAGTCGATGCGCGGTTTCGCCAGCAGCACCCGCTGCCCGCGCTCCTCATAGTTGAACGCCGCCTGCAGCAGTGCAGTCGACTTGCCGGAGTTCATCGCCCCGTATCGGAAGTACAGCTTCGCCATCCGGCTCCGGCCCTCGTTTCACCCGTGTCGTCTTTCACCCGTGTCGTCGTCAGTCCAGCAGTCAGTCGTCCGTCCACCGGCTCCGCCTCCGCATACGTCGACGCACCGCCGACGCACACGACGTCCTCCGCAGTCAGCGCTCACCGCAGACGCCCTCGACGTCCAGGCGCCGTCCCGTGAGGCCCGGACCGGGACACCGGCATCGTAGCGCTTCACATACCCACCACCTTTCATCACACCGCACAGGAAAGAAGTTGTGCGGGCTGATGAAAGGTGGTGGACCGCGGAGTGGGTACACCCTGCCCGGCCCGGTGGTCATGACAGGCTCTGGACCCGCTGTGGCGGGCGGCACGTGGACAGTCGATGCCAGCCCGCAGAGGGACCGATAGACTCGAGACGATCAAACCCCGACCGAATAACGGAGATGCTCTTTCATGGCAAAGATCATGTACACGCGCACGGACGAGGCTCCGCTGCTGGCCACGTATTCGCTGAAGCCGATCGTCGAAGCGTTCGCTCGCACCGCAGGAGTCGAGGTTGAGACCCGCGACATCTCGCTGGCCGGCCGCATCATCGCGCAGTTCCCGGAGCGACTCACCGACGCCCAGCGCCTGGATGACGCGCTGAAGGAACTGGGCGACCTGGCGAAGACCCCCGGCGCCAACATCATCAAGCTGCCGAACATCTCCGCCTCCGTGCCGCAGCTCAAGGCCGCAGTCGCCGAACTCCAGTCGCAGGGCTACGACCTCCCGGACTACCCGGAGGACCCGCAGACTGATGAGGAGAGGGACGTCCGCACCCGCTACGACGCGGTGAAGGGCTCCGCCGTCAACCCGGTGCTGCGCGAGGGCAACTCCGACCGCCGCGCGCCGAAGGCGATCAAGCAGTACGCGAAGAAGTACCCGCACTCGATGGGCGACTGGGCGAACGATTCGAAGACCTCGGTCGCGACCATGAGCTCCGACGACTTCGCATCGAATGAGAAGTCCGTCGTCTCCCCCGCTGAGGACACCTTCACCGTCCGCTTCACCCCCGCGGCCGGCGGCGAGGCGCGTGAACTGAAGTCGTTCCCCGTGCTCGCAGGCGAGGTCGTCGACGGGACGTTCATGAACGCTGCCGCTCTGGACGCATTCCTGAAGGAGCAGATCGCGGCGGCGAAGGAGTCCGGAGTCCTCTTCTCCGTGCACCTCAAGGCCACCATGATGAAGGTGTCCGACCCGGTCCTGTTCGGCTACGTCGTGCGCGCCTTCCTGCCCGAGGTCTTCGCGACCTACGGCGAGCAGCTGTCGGCAGCCGGGCTGTCCGCCGACGACGGTCTGGGCGCCATCCTGTCCGGACTCGACGCGCTGGACGGCGACACGGCCGCAGGTGTGAAGGCCGCGATCGACAAGGGCATCGAAGAGGGTCCTGCCCTCGCGATGGTCGACTCCTCGAAGGGCATCACGAACCTCCACGTCCCCAGCGACGTGATCGTCGACGCATCGATGCCCGCGATGATCCGCGTGGGCGGCAAGATGTGGGGCGCGGATGACGACACCCACGACACGCTCGCCGTCATCCCGGACTCCTCCTACGCCGGTGTCTTCCAGGCCGTCATCGAGGACTGCCGGGCCAACGGCGCCTTCGACCCGACGACGATGGGATCCGTCCCGAACGTCGGCCTCATGGCGCAGAAGGCCGAGGAGTACGGCTCGCACGACAAGACGTTCGTCCTGGATGCCGACGGCACGGTCGAGATCGTCAACGGCGCGGGCGAGGTCGTCATGAGCCACGACGTGTCCGCCGGTGACATCTGGCGCGCCTGCCAGACGAAGGACATCCCGATCCGTGACTGGGTCCGCCTCGCAGTCGAGCGCGCGCGCCTGTCCGACACCCCGGCCGTGTTCTGGCTGGACGAGAACCGCGCGCACGACGCGAACCTCATCGCGAAGGTCGAGGAGTACCTGGCCGACCACGACACCGACGGCCTGGACATCCGCATCATGTCGCCGATCGAGGCCACGAAGCTGTCCGTCGAGCGGATCCGCCGCGGTGAGGACACGATCTCCGTGACCGGCAACGTGCTGCGCGACTACAACACTGATCTCTTCCCGATCCTCGAACTGGGGACCTCGGCGAAGATGCTGTCCGTCGTGCCGCTGATCGCAGGCGGCGGGCTGTTCGAGACGGGCGCGGGCGGTTCCGCTCCGAAGCACGTCCAGCAGCTCGTCGAGGAGAACCACCTGCGGTGGGACTCCATGGGCGAGTTCTTCGCGATCGCGGAGTCGTTCCGCCATTTCCAGCACAAGGAGGGCAACGACCGTGCAGGCGTGCTCGCCGCGACGCTGGACGACGCGACCGCGACCTTCCTCGAGGAGAACAAGTCGCCGTCGCGCAAGGTGAACGAGATCGACAACCGAGGCAGCCACTTCTACCTCACGCTCTTCTGGGCCGAGGAGCTGGCGAAGCAGACGGATGACCAGCCGCTGGCGGACGCGATCGCACCGATCGCCACGGCGCTGCGCGAGAACGAGGACGCCATCGCGCGCGAGCTCCTCACCGTGCAGGGCAGCGAGGTCGACCTGGGCGGGTACTACAACCCCTCCAATGAGAAGTCCGACGCGGTCATGCGCCCGTCGAAGACGCTCAACGAGATCATCGACCAGCTGGCGTGATCTCACGATGGTCGGCGGTCTTCGGTCTGTTCGGGATCCTGAGGCCTGAGGCCTGAGGCCTGAGGCCCGCAGAGCCTGACGATCGCAGAGGCGGGGGTGCACGGATACGTGCGCCCCCGCCTTCGTCATTCACCCCGTCGTCTCTCATCGAGCCCGGCAGCGGTACGACCTGCCGCCAGTCCGAAGAGCAGACAGACAGCCGCCCGCAGACAGCACCGTCATCACCTGTGCGGCTACCCCCAGGCCGAGGCCTCAGCTCAGGACCAGAAGACTCACCCACATGACGACCGCTCCCGAGGCGATGCCCACCACGACCGTGCGCTTCTCCTTCTGTGCGGCCGCTGCGGGCAGAAGCTCCGCAACGCTGATCGTGATCATGACGCCGGCGACGCCTGCGAGCACTGCGGCGAGGACGACGGGAGTGAGCAGCGGTGCCAGCAGCAGCCACCCGATCACTGCTCCCGCAGGTTCGGCCAGACCGGATCCGAAGCTCGCCCACAGGGCGCGCTTCCGCGATCCGGTGGCGTGGTGGATCGGCACGGCGACGGCGATGCCCTCCGGCACATTGTGGAGCGCGATCGCCGCGATGACGGGCAGGGCGAGGTACGGGTCATGCAGGGCCGTGAGGAACGTGGCGAAGCCCTCGGGGAAGTTGTGCGCGGTGATGACGATCGCGGTGAGCACTCCCGTGCGGAGGAGGGCACGCTTCTGGACCTCGTCGGTGTTTGCAGGCAGCTCTGTGCGACTGCGGAAACGCGCAGCGGCGGAGAAGAGCATGACGACGACCGCACCGACGAGAGCGGCGACCAGAGCCATCCACGGTGAGACACCGGCGACGCGGAGGTCCGCTGCGGCTTCGGGGATCAGTTCGACGAGGGAGATGCAGACCATCACCCCGGCGGAGAAGCCCAGTGCGCCGGCGAGGAAGCGCCTCGACATGCCTCCGCCGAACACGGCGATGAGGCCGCCCAACCCGGTTGCCAGACCGGCGATGACACTGAGGGAGAGCGCTATGAGAGGAGCCACTCCCAAGGAATATCGCTCCTCAGGGATCGTTCACAAGTCAATCGTTGCGCAGGTGAGCGAATGTCAGGTGAGAGGAGTCAGCAGCAGACGAGGTGCCGCACTCGTGTGTGGACGACGAAGGGCCGCCCGCATATGCGGACGGCCCGTGACGTGGCGAGCGAGCGGTCAGCCGCCGATCGCCTTCTGCACCTTCTTGAGCCTGCGGCTGAGGACGAAGATGCGCACGCTGCCGACGATGCCGGCGACCAGTACGCCCGCGATCGCGGCGAGCAGCATCGCGACGCCCAGTGGGAGCGAGAAGGTCCATCCGAAGTACTGGAACTGCGCTGCGGTGTTGTTCTGGATGATGAAGACCAGCAGCATCACGGTGATGACGGCGCCGAGGATCAGCGACACCCACACGCCACCGGACATGCCGCCCTTCGCCTCGGCTGCCTGGGCATCGCGGGCCTTCGTGCCGCTCGCGCGGGTGGGCGCTTCCTGGGCGGAAGCCGGTGCGGGAGCCGGTGCGGATGCGGGGTCGGCAGCGGGGTCGGCACCGCCCACGGACTGCCCGGCGTCGGGCTCGAGGAGTTCGGCCGGAAGGCTGTCGCTCAGGTTCCCGGTGACCTGGTCCCCAGTGCTCTGGGCTTCGCGCGGATCGGGGTTCGTCGTCATACGACCAGCGTACCGCCGCTGCGCGCCCGAGAGGCAGGACTTGGAACGGAAGTCGGGGCGAACCGTTGATGCGACGGTCGGGACGGCCCGACCCAGCGTGGCTGAACCCCTCCCCACCCGTCTTGGCCCCGCCGTCAGCACCACCTTTCGTCAGTCCACACAGCTTCTTTCCCCTGCGGACTGACGAAAGCTGGTCGGTTCGTCAGTGTCAGGCCGGAGGCGGTGGTGCATCAGGGGTGAGTGCGTAAGAGCGCATCGGAGGGAGGCACACCGGAGGGCGTGAAAGCGACCCTCCTCGCGCACACTGAGCGTGTGGATACCGTCCGCCCATCCACAGGTCGGCTCTGACGGATGCCGACGCAGACCGTGTCCATCCACGATGATGCTCATGTACAACGTCATCACAGCCCGTGAGTGCGCGCTGGCTGGCATACCCCGTACGACCCTCGTCGCTGCTCAGTCGTGCTGCCTCACACGCCTCAGCCGCGGAATCTTCACGGTGACGCGACGCTGTGACCACCACGAAGACTTCCACGTCGCGATCGAGGACCCATCAGTACTCGAGCTCCGCTCATCACTCACGCAGCGGAAGTCCGTCGCGGGCTCAGAGCGTCTCCGGAGACTGGAGCACCTGAGTGTGCTGGACTCCTACCGGTTCTACCGACCGGACGATGTCATCGGCGGGACGTCCGCTGCGATCATCCACGGAATCCCGCTCTCGCACAGGCTTCCTCCCCGGCGGACGAAGCGCACCCGAGCAGACGCGACCGGCAGAGAATTCGACGCCCGTCTGAGCCTGGGTGCACCGGGGGCTCCCGTTCGAGTTGAGGTGTGGAACACGCGCCGGGCCTACACGTCGCGGTGGGTGGTCCGGCGACAGGCCGCACTCGATGCGACCCAGCGCGCGCGATGGCAAGGGGTTCCCGTGACGTCGGCGCCGCGGACCGCGATCGACCTTGCACGCATCGGTACCGCGCTCGACGGTCTCGTCGCGTGCGACTGGCTGTTGGCCGATGCCGCTGGACGTCGTGGCCACGACGGCAGACTGGGTATGCGCGACCGGCTGACGGAAGCGATCGAGGAATGCAGTGGGCTCCGCGGGGTGAGTCGCGCTCGGGCCGCACTCGCGAGCGCCACAGGGCTGGCGGAGAGCGTCAGCGAGTCCCTCGCCCTTCACCGCCTGAAGGAGCACGGGCTCTCGGACGTACGCCAGCAGGTGGTCATCCGCGACAGCGAGAACACCGCCATCGGACGGGTCGATTTCCTCGTGGAGGCCTCCGACAGCACACCTGTCGTGATCGAGGTCGACGGCGCCGTCAAGTACGCGGGCCACCACCTGGTCGACGCCGCCGTCGAGGACAATCCTCTGTTCCGCGAGAAGAAGCGGGAAGATGCCCTCCGCCGCATGGGCTATCGCGTCGTGAGACTGGTGTGGGCAGACCTCTGGGACAGCTCACGGCTGCGCACTCGACTTCGCGAAGCGCACATCGCGTGCTGATGGCCCACAGCTGACGACTGAACTCTCATGGCTGACGGCACGCACACCCTCATGCCGTCGCACACGCGTCATCGTGAGGACGCGGCCGATCACCGACACCGCGAGACCGTGGTGCCTCGCGACCGTGGTGCCGCGCGACCGTGGTGCCGCGAGACTGTGGTGCCGCGCGACTGTGATCCCGCGAGACACCAAGTTTCATCAGACCGCACGACTTCTTTCCTATGCGGTCTGATGAAAGTTGGTAGGTGCGGAAAGGCACGTGGTGGGGTGGAAGGGGCAGGGTGAGCGCTCCTCACCCATCCGGCCCGTCAAGCCCGTCCGGCCCGTCCAGCGAGCCCAGGTACTCCTCCACTTCGCGGGCCACCCACCGCCCCGCACGGTTCGCGCCGATCGTCGAGGCGCTGGGCCCGTATCCCGGCAGGTGCACGCCGTGGTTCCGGACCGCGCGCGTGGTTGCGCGACCGTCGACCAGCAGACCGCCGTCCTCCGTCCTCAGCCCCAACGGGGCCAGGTGATCGAGCCGGTGCAGGAACCCCGTGGCCCAGAGGACCACGTCGACATCGATCCGTCGAGCCTCCGGCGCGCTCCCCCACGACCGCAGGGACAGCGCATCCCACACAGCACCGTGCTCGTCGAGCCGGTCGAACATCGGATGGCACTGCGGCAGCATTCCGGTCTCGACCGCACTGACCGGCAGGCCCGTGTTCGACACGACGGAAGCCGGTGGCAGCCCCTGCCGCACACGCTCGTCCACGCGCGCCACCACGCCCGCACCCACCTCCGGAGTGAATGCGGCGTTCCTGATATCCGGCCGCGTCCGCGACACCCAGTGCGTCTGGGCAACGGGCGCCAGCTCCGCGAGATGCTGCACCGCGGAGATCCCGGCACCCACGACAAGCACCCGCTCGCCGGCGAAGTCCTCGGCCCGTGTGTAGTCGCGCGTGTGCAGCTGCCTGCCCGCAAAGCTCCCGATCCCCGGGTAGTACGGGATGCGCGGCCGGTCCCATGTTCCCGTCGCGTTGACGATCGCGCGCGCCCTGATCGTGCGCGTGACCGGTGCTCTGCCCGCCTGCCCCGCGCCAGCCCCAGCAATCGACCCGCCGAGCCCCGCAGTGCCCTCACCACTCACCGCAACGACGAAATCGCTGCCCACGCCCTCGGGCTGCTCGACGCGGTCGACGACCACTGGGCGGTCCACCCGCAGCCCGAACCGCTCCTCGTACGCGCGGTAGTACTCCGGCACCGTCTGCGCTGCGGGGATCTCCTCGTCGACGTCGATCGCGTCGTCGAGTCCCCATCCCGGCAGATCGTTCACCCCATTCGCGGTCTTCAGCGTGAGACTGGGCCAGCGATGCTGCCATGCACCCCCGGGCCCTGGGTTCGCGTCGAGCAGCAGCATCCGCTCGCCGATCTCATATCCGCGCCGCTGCAGGTGATGGGCCGCGGAAAGCCCCGCCTGCCCCATCCCGATGACCACGACGTCCACACGCACGTCTGCTCCCGGATCCGGCTCCGCCATGTACGTGCTCAGTGCTCATCATCCAGCTCGAGGTCCAGGAGGTCCTCGCCCGACAGCCCGTCATCGAGATCGTCGATCACCTCGACATCATGACCACCAGGGTCGAGACCATCGCTGCCGCCGAGGCCGTCGTCACCGAGCCCTTCCCCACCGCCGAGGCCGTCGTCGAGGCCATCGCCATCGTCATCGAACCCCTCCCCGTCGCCGAGGCCGTGCTCGCTCAACTCGCGGAGTCCCGATCCTGCGGCTCCTGGCTCACTGACGACTGTGCCCTTGATGGACGATCGGTGGTCTCCGGCAGTCACCTGGCTCGTCGCAGCGCGGGGCTCAGCGCGCTCCGCCACGGGTGTGCCGTCCGCGATGGGCGCGCGCTCCGCCATGCGTCCGCCGTCCGCCATGCGTGCGCGTTCCGCCATAAGTGCGCGGACAGCTGACACGAGGTGCGCGGCATCGACCTCGGTGTCCGCTGACAGGGCGTCGATCACCGCTCTCCGGACCGCCTGCCGGGGAAAGGATCCGGGGGTGGCGACCGCGGCCTCGGCGGCGGTTCGCACACCTGTGGAGCTGACGGGCAGCGCCCGAGCCGACCGTGCGAACAGCCGCTCCCGCCGATCCACATCGGGCAGGGGAATCTCGAGCGCCACATCGATGAGACCGGGGCGGAGCGCGAGCGCCTGCTCGATCGCCCCCATGCGGTGTGTCGTGAGGATGACGGTGAGGTCCGCGTCCTCGTCGTCCTGCAGTTCGTCGAGCGCGTCCAGGACCGCAGGGTCGCCGACGTCGATCAGATCGACGTCCTCCAGCACGACGATCGCGGGGGTGAGCCGCCGAGCGGTCGCCAGCACCTCACGGATGAGGCCCGCGGGGCGTCCCTGCTGCAGGTCGCCCGCAGTCATGTCGCGCAGGACCGCGCTCGGCAGGATGAACGCGGTGGTGTCCGGCGACTGCGACAGGAGGTACCGGACCGTGTGGGTCTTGCCTGAGTCGGGAGGACCGTGGAGGAGGACGACGCGCGGCAGGTGCTGACCGGCCGCCCGCAGCTCGGCGGCGCGGCGCGAGACTCCGAGCACGGCTGCTTCCACCCGGGACAGGCAGCCGGTGGGCAGGACGACATCGTCCGCGTGCAGGCCGGGGCGTTCGTGGACGTCGATCGCGGGGTGCGGGAGAGGGAAGGCCGCCGCGCTCGGACGCGACGGCCGGGCGGTGTGCGGCGCGGGGTCGGTGTGCGGGGTGCGGAAGCTGACGACGCGGCCGCGCAACGATGAGTCCGCGGCGACTGCGGCGTCGATGCGCCCGAGCACGGAACGCGCAGCTGCCGGGTCTTCTGCGAGCACGTCGACTCGCACGCCTGGCTCGCCGCGGGGCACGTGGTGGGCGGCGCTGCCGTCCGAGATTCCGCTGCGGGCCGCGTCGCCGATTTCGCCGCTCCACGCGCCCCAGAATTCGCCGCGGGACGCGCCGCCGTGCGCGGCACGATCGTGCGTGCCGTACGCGAGGACGACGACGGGGTCCCCGCCCACCCGGACCAGGCGCAGCGCGTTCGTCGCGACCCAGCGGACCTCGTCGGGTCCCACGGGGAATGCCGAACGCTGCACCGGGCCCGGCCGGCACACCTCAGAACGGTCCGCGAGGAGCTCCGCCAGACCGCCGCGGCGGCCAGGGTCAGCACCGCATACGGTCTGGCCCTCGTCGAGCCCGTCCAGCGCCGCATCGACGTCTGCCCAGTGCCACGCCGGGTATGTCGACCCGCACAGTTCGAGGCCGCGGCCGGCACTCCGCAGATGTCCCTCGATGAGCTGACCCAGTCCCACAGCGACGTCATGCGGCTGAGCCGCCGACCGCTCCTCTGCCACGCCGTCACGGGCGCCAGGGGACCCGCTCATGCCGCGTGTGCTCGATGACTCGCTCATACTGCTCAGCGTACGTCCCACAGGATCGGGTTTCAGCGTCGAAGCGCTCTACGCTGAGGCCATGGAGTCCCCCATCCAGCGCCACCTCGACGACCTCCTGCAGGACGTCAGCCGCATCACCGACGGCAGACCCTATTCCGTGCACCCGCCCGGACGCGACCCCGACCCGGACGCCTTCGGGATCTGCCTCGCCACCGTGGACGGTCACGTCTACACAGCAGGGGCGGCAGCGGACACGGAGTTCTCCATCCATTCGATCTCCAAGCCCTTCTCCTACGCTCTCGCGCTGGCCGACCACGGCTTGGACGCGGTGGACGAGAAGGTCGACCTCGAGCCCTCCGGAGACCCGTTCAACGAGATCTCCCTGTCGCCGGATTCGGGCCGACCCGCCAACGCGATGATCAATGCCGGTGCCCTGGCCGTCGTGGCGATGCTCAAGGGCGGCGGAGGGAAGTCCGCACCGCGACGGATCGTCGACTTCTACTCGCGACTGGCCGGCCGCAGGCTGTCTGTGGACCAGTCGGTCTACGACGTCGAGATCCGCAACAGCGATCGCAACCACGCGCTCGCGTACCTGCTCAGCTCTTTCGGGATCATCGACGACGACCCCACCCGCGCCCTCAAGAACTACCTGCGGCAGTGCTCCATGCAGGTCACGTGCCGCGACCTCGCGGTCATGGCCGCGACGCTGTCGACCGGCGGGACCAACCCCGTCACCGGAGAGGACGTGATCGACATCGAGAGCGTCGAACGCGTGCTGTCGGTGATGATGACCTCGGGGATGTACGACGACGCGGGCTCCTGGGCCAGCAGCGTGGGGATGCCCGCGAAATCCGGGGTGGGCGGCGGGACGCTCGCCGTGCTGCCGGGACAGGCCGGACTGGCGGTCTACTCACCGCCTCTGGATCGCCACGGGAGCAGCGTGCGGGGTGTAGAGACCTGCCGGCGCCTGTCACGCGACATGGAGATGCACTTCGTGCGGGCGGCACGCAGCGGCGGGTCCGCAGTCCGTCGGGGCGTGAGCATCACGGAGCTGCCCTCCCGGATCCGCCGGACGGAGGAGGAGGCCTCCGTCCTCGAGCAGTTCGACGACGCCTGTCGGATCATCGCAGTCACCGGCGACCTCCACTTCGCCGCCACGGAATCCCTGGTGCGCGCGGTGAGCGGACTCGACGCCCACGTGACCATCGTCGTCCTGGACATGCGTCAGGTCTTCGAGGTCAGTGACTTGGCGGTGCGGATGCTGGAGGACCTCCGACGACGCCTGCTCGCGGATCGCCGCAGGTTGGTCGTCATCGAGGGTGGTGGCCTGCTCGAGGGCACTCCTCTCGACGGAGAGGACGGAGTGCCGATCTTCTCCGGCCGCGGCAGTGCGGTCGAGTACTGCGAGGACCTCCTGCTCGTCGAGCACGGGGACGCTGTCGCCGAACGCACCCGCGTGCCGGTGCTCGAGAGTCCCGCCATCTCTCCCCTGGACACTGCTCAGCGCTCCCGGCTCGTCACCTACATGGAGCCGCGTGCACACGAGGACGGCGACATCATCCGCCGCGTGGGACAGCGGTTCGGCGGCGTGCACTTCATCGTCTCCGGCCGGGTCAACACGGTCGGGACCGACCCCAGCGGCAGCCGCGTCCGACTGAACACGCTGAGTGCAGGGATGACGTTCGGCGAACTGTCCCTGGGCAGCGAGGACCGCCAGGAGGTGACCGAGAAGGCAGACGGCCCCGTCGAACTCATGGTGCTGACGCCCGAGGCCCTGGAGCGCCTCGAGAAGGACGATCCACCCCTGGCCGTGGGCCTGTGGCGGGCACTCACACGCGATGCGTACATGCTGGTCGACCGCTATCTGCGGGAGACCGCGGTCCGCCTGCGGTACTGATCCGGATGGCGTGACTCGGCTGGGACACGACCTGGCCGCACGGGGGCGGCAGCACAGGGTCGACCGCCCTCAATCCACCTTGCTGAGTGTCGCCTCTGACGACAGTGAGAGTCTGCTCAACTACAGTGGTGGTGAAGCACCACACTCGTCCGGGCACCGCGAGTCCATCCGGGTGCCTCCGGACCGCACAATCGCGCTGAGGAGGCAGAACCATGAATTTCGGGGAGTTCCTCATCCGACGCGCGGACGACATGCTCGAGCTGGGACTCGCACACGCCGCAGTGGTGGGAGGCGCAGTCCTCATATCCACGCTGATCGGCGTGGCACTGGGAGTGCTCACCTATCAGAGCGAACGCGCTCGTGAGACCGTGCTCGCGATCACCGGGTCGTTCCTCACGATCCCGTCGTTCGCACTCTTCATCCTGCTGCTGGGCCCCCTGGGGCTGGGGTGGAAGCCCGTTCTGTTCGCACTGGTCCTCTACGGACTCATGCCTGTCGTGCGGAACACGATCACAGGGCTGCGTGGCGTCGATCCCGCCGTCGTCGAATCCGCCAAGGGCATGGGCCTGAGTCGACGCCAGCTCCTTCTGCGGATCGAGCTGCCGCTCGCCTGGCCGGTCATCATCACCGGCGTCCGCGTCACCACCCTCGTCCTCCTGGGCATCGCGGCGATCGGAGCGATCGTCAACGGGCCCGGCTACGGCGAGCTGATCTTCACCGGTCTGGCCCGGGTGGGCACTCCCGTCGCCGTCAACATGGTGCTGGCCGGCGCCGTGGGCGTCATGATCCTGGCCGTGGTCTTCGATCTCGCCTTCTACACCGCCAAGCGTCTCACCACGTCTCGAGGTATCCGATGAGCCACACACCGAACGCCGCTTCCGGACACGCGGACGCATCCGTCATGATCCGCCTCGAGGAGCTCACCAAGCGGTTCCCCGGGCAGTCCCGCAGCGCAGTCGAATCCCTCACCCTGGACATCCTCGAAGGCGAGATCGTCGTGCTCGTGGGCCCCTCCGGCTGCGGCAAGACGACGACGATGAAGATGATCAACCGGATCATCGAACCCTCGTCGGGCCGCATCATCCTGAACGGTGAGGACGTCACCTCCAAGAATCCCGACCACCTGCGTCGCCGGATCGGGTACGTCATCCAGCAGACGGGTCTGTTCCCGCACATGACGATCGGCGAGAACGTCGCCACGGTGCCCAAACTGCTGGGATGGGACGCGAAGCGGGTCAGCGCACGGGTCGACGAACTCCTCACCATGGTGAACATGGACCCTGCCGAGTACCGCGGCCGGTACCCCAAGCAGCTGTCCGGAGGTCAGCAGCAGCGCGTCGGAGTGGCCCGCGCACTGGGCGCGGATCCCGAGGTCATGCTCATGGACGAGCCGTTCGGAGCGATCGATCCCATCACCCGCGACCGCCTCCAGAACGAGTTCCTGCGCCTCCAGTCTGAGGTGCGGAAGACGATCGTCTTCGTCACCCACGACATCGACGAGGCCATCAAGATGGGCGACCGCATCGCGATCCTGCAGGAGGGGTCCCGGATCGCACAGTACGACACGCCGGAACGCATCCTCACGGCACCGGCGAACGACTTCGTGAAGGACTTCATCGGAGCAGGCGCCTCCCTCAAACGCCTCAACTTGTCTCGCGTGCGCGACATCGAGCTGGGCACCTGGGACACCGTGACCACCGCGGATTCGGCAGAGACCGCTCACAGCACGCTGTCGAGCTCGGAGTACAGCGCCGTCCTCGTCCTGGACACCGACGGTCGGCCGGTGAGGTGGGTGACCGCCGACGACCTGCGGCGCATCGACGGCCGCTCCCTCGATCAGATCGGATCCGCCCCGCAGGCCGTGGTCGAACCCCGCGCCACGCTCAGTGACGCACTCAACGAGCTCGTCGCAGCGCGCTACGCGGTCACCGTCGTGGTCGACGAGCAGGGTCGCTACCTGGGCGTCATCGACTTCGATCAGCTCAACGAGGCGATCCGCTCGATGCGCAGCACCGCAGTCGCGGAGGCGCGCTCAGAGTTCGCCGCTCACGACAGTTCGCAGGAGGGACCGTCATGAGTGCCCCGGCCACTGCTGCCAGCACCACCGACGCCGAGGTCGTCCAGACCCAGAGCGCCCCGCCTCGTCGTTCGTGGCCGGGCTACCTCACGATGCCGCTCATCCTGGGACTCGTGTGCCTGGGCATGTTCCTGTACGTGCAGAGCCGCGAGCTCGACTCGATCGAGGCCCGCTCGCTCAACGCGCGCACGATCCTCACCGCGCTGCAGGGACACGTGATGCTCACAGCGGTGTCCACGCTGGTGACGCTCGTGATATCCGTACCGCTGGGAGTCCTGCTGACCCGGTCCTTCACGCGCGTGATCCGCCCGTACATCATCGGCGTCCTCACCGTCCTGCAGGCCGTTCCCACCATCGCGATCCTCGTGCTGCTGGCGGTCGCGTTCCTGTTCCTCGGCTTCCAGGCCGCGATCGTGGGTCTGGTGCTGTACGCGATCATCCCGGTGCTGCTCAACACCATGGTCGGTCTCGAGCAGGTCGACGAGAACGTCATGGAAGCAGGCCGCGGCATGGGGTTCTCGCGCTGGCAGGTGCTCACGAAGCTCGAGGTTCCGCTGGCCGTGCCGGTGATCCTCGCCGGTGTGCGCACCGCACTGGTCATCAACGTGGGCACCGCGACCCTCGTCACCTACATCGACGCGGGCGGGCTGGGCGACATCATCGTCGCCGGCCTGTCCACCAACCGCATCCTGGTCCAGCTGATCGGTGCCGCACTCACCGCGGTGCTCGCCCTGCTCGTGGACTACATCGCAGGCATCGCAGAAGACCTGCTGCGGCCCAAGGGCCTCTGAGGCGCAACCACCATTTCGGGGAGGAACCACCATGTTCACGAAATCCAAGCTCAGCGCAGCGGTCGGACTGTCCGCAGCCACTGCACTCCTCCTGAGCGCCTGCGGTGGAGGAGGTGCGGAGGAGAGCCCCAATGAGGGCCTCCTGGAGGGAGTGGAGCTCATCTCCGGCTCGAAGGAGTTCACCGAATCGGTCGTGCTCTCGCAGATCACAGCGCTCGCGCTCGAAGACGCCGGGGCCTCCATCACGGACCAGACGGGCATCTCCGGCAGCGCGACGGTCCGCGAGGCCCTGGAGTCCGGCGAGGTCGACTTCTACTGGGAGTACACCGGCACCGGCTGGGTGAACATCCTGGGCAATACGACGGAGGACGTGCCCGACGACCTCTTCGCCGCGGTGTCCGAGGATGACGAGGCGAATGGCATCGCGTGGCTGGACCCGGCACAGTTCGAGAACACGTACCGGATCGCGGTGAAGGAGGACTTCGCGAACGAGAACGGCATCACGACGATGTCGGATTCGGCGGAGTTCATCGAGGAGAACCCCGACCAGGCACGGATCTGCGCGGCCAGCGAGTTCATCAACCGCGACGACGGCCTGCCCGGCATGGAGGACGCGTACGGCTTCGAGTACGCAGACGTCGTGGAGCTGGACCTCAACCTCATCTACCCGCAGGTGGGCGACGCGTGCGAGTTCGGTGAGGTGTTCTCCACCGATGCGCGGATCGCGGCGAACGACATGGTCGTGCTCGAGGATGATGAGGGCTTCTTCGTCGAGTACCTGGGCGCGATGACGCTGCGCCAGGAGACGCTGGACGAGCATCCGGAGATCGCAGAGATCATGGCACCGATCTCCGAGAAGCTGACGGACGACCTCATGATGGAGCTCAACGGTCGGGTCGACACCGATGGCGAGATGCCCGAGGACGTCGCTCAGGACTGGCTCGAGGAGAACGAGCTGATCGGCGGCTGAGCTGGCCGCACAGCCCCGCCCGCTGAACAGCCCCGCGCGCTGAACAGCCTGGCGCGCAGACCGGCCCGGCACCCTCGCGTCGAGGGTGCCGGGCCGTCGTCGTGCCGGGCCGGGTGCCGCCTGTCACGCCTCTGCGAACCTGCCGACGGTCGCCTGCGCGTCCACGCCCTCCAGCGCCGAGGCGAACATCCGGTAGTACGCGAGCTCCTCCCGCGTGCGCAGGGGCGGGTCCACGACACCGGCCTCGGCGGCCAGTTCGGCGTCCGTCACAGTGGCATCGAAGTGGTCGCGCAGCACGTCGTTCATACCGGTGCCCTCCCCGAACTGCTCTTTGCGCCGCCACAGGACCTCGTCCGGCAGCCAGCCGTCGAACGCGCGACGCAGCAGCCATTTGGCGGGGCGCCCGTCTGCGACCAGCTTCCACTCCGGCGGCAGCGCCATCGCCAGTTCGACGACGTCGAGGTCGAGGAAGGGAAGTCGGGGTTCGACTCCCAGCGAGCCCGCCACCCGGTCGACTCGCTGCAGTCCGCCGATGTGCATGCCCTTGAGCGTCTCCAGCAGTTCGGAGTGCAGCGCGTCACCCTCTGTGATCGCTCCGTAGTGGGTGTAGCCGGCGAACAGTTCGTCCGCCCCCTCCCCCACCAGCACCACCTTCGAATGCCGCGCCGCCAGCCGTGACACGAAGAAGTTCGGGACAGCGGAATGCACGAGGGTCGGGTCGAAGGATTCCAGCTTCGCCACGACGCGCGGCACCACGTCGATCGCATCCTCAGCGGTGTATGTGAGCTCCCGGTGCTCGGCCCCGCAGTGCTCTGCGACCAGGCGGGCCGCCAGCAGGTCGCCGCTGTCCTCCAGCCCCACAGCGAACGTCGTGAGCGTCCGCCCCTGCTGCGCTGCACGGCGCGCCGCGATCGCGGTGATGATGCTGGAGTCGACGCCTCCGGACAGCAGGACGCCCGCGGGGTTGCGACCGGTCATGCACCGTTCCACTGCCCGGATCAGTGATTCGCGCACTGCGTCGAACACCCACTCCGGCGGGTCTTCATAGGGGGCTCGGCTCTGGAGCAGCACGGGAGTGGTGCCGGGGAACTCGCGAATCGGCTCCAGCCCTGCCTCTGGTGTCCAGACGTGCCCCGGCGGGAACGGTTCGATGAGCGGTCGCAGGTCTCTGTCGAAGGCAGTCATCTCCGAGGCGAACAGAACGCGGTCGTCCTTCCGTACCCAGTACATGGGCGCCAGACCGAGGATGTCCCGCCCTGCGGCGAAGCGTCCGGCAGCGTCTGCGACGGCCAGGGCGAAGGGTCCCCACAGTCGTTCGAAGGCGGGCGGGCCCATGTCTTCGAAGAGGATCGCGGCGACTTCCAGGTCCGATTCCGTCCGGAACCGTTCCGGCCCCACCCGGTCGCGGATGCGGCGATAGTTGTGGATCATCCCGTCGCCGACCACCCAGACGTCGCGTTCCGTGCCGCCGACGACCGGCTGGTCGCCGGATTCCGGGTCGACGATCGACAGGAATCTGCTGCCGAGCCAGGCTCCGTCGAGCTGCTGATGTCCGGTGCCGTCAGGCCCGCGGTGCGTGAGCCTCTCCAGCATCCGCAGCCCCATGCGGGGGTCGAATGGTCCGTGTGCTGCCACCAGTCCTGACATGAGTATCCTCTCCTCTTCCACCAGTCTAGGAGAGGTCGTGCAGTGACTGGTCGGGCACGACGACAGGGATGGCCCCCGGAGCGATCCGCACCCGCAGCGTCGTGACCAGACCGGCCGCCTCCCCGTCGAGGTGGACCGGCAGCGGCCGGACACTCCGCACGCTCGCACTGGTCACACTCAGGAGGCCGAGGTCGTCGACGCGCTCATGTCCCCCGAAGAACCCCGCATGGAATATCCGCCCCCACGAGGGAACGGTGCGAGGACCCGGAGCGACCGTCAGCCCGGCGAGAGCACCGGTCTGCGGACCCCCGTGGGGGAACACTGTGATCCCGTACGGGATGCGCGAGATGTTGCCGAACTCCACGGCCCACACGCCGAGGTCCCGGTCCGTACGATCCGTCCCCTCCCCCGCGCTGACCGTGACCGGGAGTGGCCGCGCTGCCAGTCGGGTCAGCGCACCGATCCCATACCCGGCGGCTCCGCCTGCATCCTTCGCCCACCCGGGAGTGCGCAGGAGTGCGCCTCCGCTGTGGCCGATGCCCGCCGTGACGAGGAACGGCTGCTCCGCCGAGGCGCCTCCACCTGCGCGTTCGAGAGATGCCCACCCGAGATCGCAGCGGATGACGCAGGGGGCAGCATCTGCGTCCCGCAGCACATCGTCCAGCAGCCTCAGTCCGTCAGCGGTGCGCCGGATGCCGACGTTGAGGGCGAAGAGGTCTGCCGTTCCCGTCGGCACAGGCAGCAGCGCGCCCCGCCAGCCCGGGGCGCCCACCAGCGCGCCGGCGACTTCGCGCAGCGTGCCATCGCCGCCGATGACCACGGTGAGCGCGGCCTCGGGATCGGGAACGCCGTGCGGGCGCGCGATCGACGTCGGACGCACCCGCACCGGCAGACCCCTGTGTGCACAGAGGGCCTGCACGCGCTCACACGCGTGCAGGCCCTTCGGGTGCACGGGGTTGACGATGACGTCGACGCTCATGCGCCGGAGCCTAGCGAAGACCGCCGGCAACGGCGCCCCGCGTCGTCACCCCCGCATGGTCCGCGGCAGTTCCCCTCCGTGCTCAGCGACGCCTGCGGCTGGCGATCACTGCTGCGGTGCCGAGCCCGGCCAGCGCGATGGCCGCACCGATCGCACCGACGAATTCCGCACCGGTCCGCGGCAGGCGGCTGTCGTCGTCGCGACCTGCATCGTCACGCCCGTCGTCGCCCTCGTCCCCGTCCTCTGGCCGGTCGCTCGGGTCCTCGCTGGGCTCATCGGACGGCTGATCCGTGGGGTCGTCGGACGGCTGATCCGAAGGCTCATCGGTCGGCTCTCCCGAGGGTCCGTCTGTCGGGTCATCCGTGGGCTCCGGCTCGGAGCGGTCGATCGACTCGCTGGTGAGCAGCCAGTTCTCCCGGTGGAAGTCGTCCGGATCGATGACCTGCTTCTCGACGGCCCAGTCGATCAACGCCTCACGGATCGCGACCTGCTCGTTGTAGACCTCGTCGAGGCCGTCCACCGGGTATCCGCTGCCGCCGGACTGGCGGTAGTTGTTGATCGCGAGCACGAACTCGTCGTCAGCGGCAACCTCCGTGCCGTCGGCCATGCGGATGTTCTCGATGCGCTCGCCCAACGGCTTGGAGATGTTGATGTCGTAGTCGACCCCGGTCAGCGCGTCGTAGGCGTAGTCGGGGATGTCCCGGCCGTCGGCCTCGTCGTAGCTGTTGGAGATCTCCTCCGGATCGAAGTCCGCTCCCTCCTCGACCTGGTCGTAGAACCTGGCGGCGTGCTCGAGGTAGTCCTTGAGCTCTGCCCCGTTCACCTGCACCCCGGACAGGGTGTTGTCGAAGACGTAGAGAGCGGCGACGTCGCGGACCGTCACGTCGCCTTCGCTGAAGACCGCATCGCGGCTGAAGGGCGAGGTCTGGGCGAGCACGGGCAGGTCCTCGTACTGAGTACCGGCCAGGCCCTCCTGGGTCTTCTCCGTCATGACGTGGCCGATGAAGTCGAGGATCGCGGTGTCCTCGTAGCGCGAGGTCTCCGTGCTCATCGTCTCCGAGGCCTGCGCGATGGTCTGGTTGACGTAGTCGACCGTCTCGTCGTGATGGGTCGAGAGAGCGTCGGCCATCTCCTGGCTCTCTGCGACGTCGCCCTGCAGGTAGTGCGGGGTGACCGACGGCGCGGCGGCCTCGTCCCAGTCGACCGCCAATCCGTCGCCGTCCTCGTCCGGTACGAGAGTGAGTTCGACCTCGGACACGGACCGGGCCCAGTAGTCGGGCTGGGTGATGAGCGCCTGCGTGCCGTCTGACTGCGTGACGACCTCGGAGGGCTCATCGAGGTGGGAGTGTCCGGCGACCAGTACGTCGATCTCCGGCACCTGCTCCGCGATGGTGCGCGAGACGTTCTCCTGCAGCTGCGACGGATCCCACTCCTGCCCCTGCGGATCCTTGCCGCCGTGGGCCAGCGCGACGACCACGTCCGCTCCGTCCTCCTTGAGCTGCGGGGCGTATTCCTGAGCGGAGGTGACCATGTCCTCGAACTCGACGGCCCCGTCCAGATGCTTCTTGTCCCAGATCCGGGAGCCGGGCGTCGTCAGCCCGACGACGCCCACGGTGACGGTCTCCCCGTCGATCTCACGTTCGATCATGGTCGTGGGATCGCTGTACGGCTCCCCGCTCGCGGTGTCGATCGCGTTCGCAGCGATGACCGGGAAGTCGGCCTGCTCTTCGTAGTAGTCGAGCATGCCGAGGCCGTAGTTGTACTCGTGGTTGCCCACCACCTGGGCGTCGTAGCCCATGAGGTTGTTCGCGACCGCCATCGGGTGGTCGCGGCCCGACTCCGTCACCGGCTCCGTCGCAGAGAAGTAGGAGGTGAGCGGGTTCCCCTGGATGGAGTCGCCGTTGTCGAACAGGAGGACCGATTCCTCTCCCTTCTCCTGCCGAATCCCGTCGACGACGGTCTTCGCCCGGTCCAGTCCCAGTTCCTCACCGGCCGGGTACGGGGCATTGGTGAAGTAGTCCCAGTTGAGGGCGTGGCCGTGGACGTCGGTCGTCGCAAGGACGGACATGGACAGCGCCTGCGGTGCCGGCATCGCCGTGGCCGAGGCCGCTGGCCCCACCACGAGTGCCGCGGCTGCCAGCGCGGCGGGGACGGTCGGACGAATCATGCGGTTCTCCTCGAGTGCATCGATGCTCAGACTCAGCACCGATGCTGAGTGTTCTCACTGCCGTCGTCCACTGTATTCCCAGACACGGACACAGGGAGTGTCCGGAAGGCGACGGACGGATGAACCGCGACCTTCCGCGCCCCTCCGTCTACCCTGGAGACATGCGCCTCAAGCTCGACCTGCACGACATCTTCAACAAGGGCACGGACATCGATCGAGCCCTGAGCGACATCCTCGACGAAGCGGAGCGCACGAAGACGAAGACCGTCGAGATCATTCCCGGCAAGGGCAGTGGACAGCTGAAGAAGCGGGTCCTCCGCTTCCTCGACCGCAAAGACGTGAAGGCGCGCTATCACCGCGTGGAGAAGGACAGCAAGAACCACGGCAGGCTCTTCGTCCATTTCAAGCACTGACAGCACGCACGGCAGGCTCGCCGCGTGCGACGGGGCCCGGACGACGGACGGGCGGCTGAGCCGATGAATGCATCGTGCCGGCCTGCGTACTGCAGACCGGCACGATGCATTCATCTCTCCGGAGAGCCGGTGTCCGGCTCACCGCCGCCGGTCATAGTGTGACCGGCGGCGGTTGGAGTCAGGCGCGACGCCTGCGGACCGTGTACAGGTACACGCCCGTGCCCAGTGCGATCAGGGCGAGTCCCGCACCCACCGCGCTCCACGGGGACATACCGGTACGCGGCAGCGGGTCACCGCCGTCAGGCGCACCTTCGTCGCCCGGCTTGTCCTGTCCACCGTCGTCGCCCGGCTCAGCCGGCGGCACCTCGTCGGCATCGATCGTGTTCGTCAGCGTCACCTCGACGGTGGTGCTTTCACCGATCGTCACCGTGTCCGCGCTGAACGCGTGCCCGGTCCACTCGCCACCTTCGACCGAGGCCGGAGCAGCCTCCGTCAGCGTCAGCTCTGCACCGTAGGGCAGAGCACTGCTGGTGGCGGCCGTGCCGTCCGCCTTCACTGTGAGCTCGCCACTGCCGGCCTCGAAGCCGTTGCCGGCCGGGTAGGAGTACTCGACCGTGAACTCAGTGGTCGAGTTCACCAGGTCCGCTCCGGAACCGTCCAGAGCCTTGACCACGGAGAAGTGACCCGCGCCCAGCTCATTCGTGTTGGTCAGCAGAACGTCGACCGTCGTTCCGTCACCGATCGTCAGCGTGTCCGTGCTGAACGCGAGGTCCACCCACGTACCGCCCTCGATCTCGACGGGCTCGACCTCGGCCAGAGTCACCTCGGCGCCGTACGGCAGCGGGTCACTCTTCACGGTCTCACCATCAGCCCGC
>NZ_FXZM01000001.1 GCF_900169175.1 Brevibacterium jeotgali
GGCGGGGGAGGTTCCACGGATCCGTGGAACCTCCCCCGCCGCGTCTCTGCTGGGTCGTCTCCCCTCCCGCCCATCCTGCCCGAGCGCACGCTCCCCCTCCGCACGGCTCTGCCGCCCGTCCCCACGACTGGCCCACGGCTGTCGATCTGTGATGCCAGCCGCTAGGCTGTCGCCGTGCGCCCTCCCCTCACCGGCTTCCCTGCAGCTGTGCTCGCTGCGGTCATCGCACTGGCGCCCGCGCTGATCGTCGGACCAGCGGCTCTCACCGCGCCGGCAGCCGCCCAGTCGGAACCGTCGCCCTCCGCCGTCTACGATCCGGGTCCCCTCACCGACGGATCACCGGCGCCGGAGCCCTCCGCAGAGGCATGGATCGTCGCCGACCTCGACACAGGAGAGGTCTTCGCCTCGCACCAACCAGGCCTCCAGCACGCGCCCGCCTCGACCATCAAGCTGCTGTCCGGTCTGGCGCTCGTCGACGAACTGGACGACCCGGAGCACATGCACGAGGCGACCTACGAGGACATGCTGGTCGACGGGACCAAGGTGGGGCTCGTGCAGAAGAACGACTACTCGATCGACGATCTCTTCCACGCGATGCTGATGTCGAGCGCCAACGACGCCGCGCACGCCCTCGCGGACGCTGCGGGCGGGCAGGACGAGGCCGTCGACCTGATGAATGCCAAGGCCGAGGATCTCCGGCTCACCGGCACGGAGGCGTGGAACACGTCAGGACTCGACGAGGACGACCAGGTCACGACCGCGGAGGATCTGCTGCGCATCGGGCGGGCCGTGCTCGACGACGAGTACCTCATGGACATCATCGCCACCACTGACTACGACTTCCCCGGCGCCACGAACCCGGACACGGGCGAGGAGCTGTCCGGCTACCCGATCCAGAACCACACGCGGATCGTCGGCGAGGTCGACGGCGGCCTCGGCCTCAAGAACGGCTACACGCGCGCCGCCGGCGGGTCGTTCGTCGCCGTGGTCGAGCGCGACGACCGTCGTCTCGCCGCCGCAGTGCTGGGCGGCGAGACGATGACGCGGGACGCGGCCGTCGACCTCATCGAATGGAGCTTCGCCCAGTCCTCCCCGCAGCCGATCGGCACGATGTCGTTCGAGACCGCCGCCGAGGCAGCGGAGACGGCCGCTGCGCAGTCGCCCACCGCGTCGGTACCGACGGACGACGCCGCCGTCGCTGCGGATGCGGCCGACTCCGTGGACGCCGAGGGCGGACCGCCCGGCCTGCCGCACATCCTGCTGGCAGGCGGGATCGGTCTGGGTGCCGCCACAGCCGTCGCACTCTGGCTGCGCGTGCGCCGGGACCGCAGACAGCGGGACTGAGAACTCAGAATTCGCTGATGATCCCGCGTTCCGTGAGCTCCGAGGCGAGGCCCGCGCCGTCCGAGGCATAGATCCACGGCACTCCCTGCCCCCGGCCCGTGCGGCGCGAGCGTCCACCCGCCCACACGGCCTCGCCGGAGGTGAGCCGGCGGATCGCCACGGCCGCGACGTTCTCCGGGTGGTTGTCCACGAATTCCCCATAGACGTCCTCGTCATACTGGCCGTCATCACCGATCAGCAGCCACCTCATGTGCGGGAACTCCCGTGCCAGGCGCTCAAGGGAGTTCCGCTTGTGCTCGACCCCGCTGCGGAACGCACGGGTCGTCGTCGGCCCCCAATCGGTGAGAAGCAGCGGGCCGTCCGGGTAGAGGTTCCGCGACAGGAAGCGCTTGAGGGTCGGTGCGACGTTCCACGCACCGGTCGACAGGTAGATGATCGGCTCATTCGGCCGCAGGTACGAGAGCCGGTCGTACAGGACCGCCATCCCGGACACGGGGCTGCGGGCGTGCTCGTCCAGCACGAAGGTGTTCCACGCCGCGAGGAAGGGACGCGGCAGTGCTGTGACCATGACCGTGTCGTCGATGTCGGAGATGATGCCGAAGCGCTGGTCCTCGCCGATGATCGTCACGGTCGCGCGGTCGACCATCGAATCCGAGGTCCACAGCTCGATCTCGACGGGGCCCGGCTCGTACTCCCCCGGGATCACCATGTCGATGATCCCGCCGCGATCGCATTCGACCATGTGCTCCTGGTCGCCGATCCTCACCCACGCGGTCTCGTTCGCCAGCGGCACCGCACCGAACGAGCGGAATCCGCGGATGCTGGCGTGCATGTCCGCCGCGAGCTTCCCATTGCGCGTGAGGATCATCCGTCCCAGCACGCGCACGCTCTTCTCCGTGCCGTAGGAGTCGTAGCAGACGACTGTGCGCCGCCAGCCCCGCTTCGTCACCCGCTTCCTCGCCCACTCATGGACACGGTCCTCCACACGTGCGGCGGTGTGCTGCACTTCGGGAGAGAGATTGAGCGGCTTCGGTCTGCGGTTCCTGGGAGAGAGGATCACCCGGGTGCCCACCTTCCTCTAGCGTGCATCGGACCTCGGCCCGACAGGGCACTGTCAGTCAGCGAGTGAGGAACCCCACCCGGTCGTACACGTCCGCGATCGTGCGCTCCGCGATCGCACCGGCGGTCTCGGCACCCGCATCGAGTACGCGGGCGAGCTCCGCGGGATCGTCCAGAAGCTCGAGGGTCCGCTCACGCAGCGGACGCAGGGTCTCGACCACGACCTCGGCGAGAGCGACCTTGAGATGGCCGTACATCCTCCCCTCGAACTCCGCGACGATGTCCTCGATCGACCGGCCCGACAGAGCGGAGTGGATCGTGAGCAGGTTGGAGACCCCCGGCTTGCCCTCGGGATCGTAGGTGACCTCCGTGCCCGCGTCCGTGACGGCCGACTTGATCTTCTTCGTGATCGACTTCGCATCGTCGAGGATCTCGATGAGCCCGGCCGGGGTCTGCGCGGACTTCGACATCTTCGCCGTCGGGTCCTGGAGGTCGTAGACCTTCGCCGTCGACTTGAGGATATGCGCCTCCGGGACCGTGAAGGTGTCCCCGTACCGATGGTTGAAGCGCTCAGCGAGGTTCCGCGTCATCTCCAGGTGCTGCCGCTGATCCTCACCGACCGGCACGACGTCCGCCTGATAGAGCAGGATGTCCGCTGCCATGAGCGCGGGGTACGTGAGGAGGCCCAGCGAGACGTGCTCGTTCTTGCCGGACTTGTCCTTGAACTGGGTCATGCGCTGCGCTTCGCCCAGTCCAGTCGTGCATTCCAGCACCCACCCCAGCTGGGTGTGCGCGGGGATGTGCGACTGCACGTACAGGGTCGAACGCTGCGGATCCAGGCCCGCACCGATGAACTGGGCCGCGGTGCGCAGTGTCCGCTCGCGCAGCTGGGCGGGGTCCTGGTCGACGGTGATGGCGTGGAGGTTCGCGATGAAGAAGAACGCGTCGTGCGTCTCCTGCTGCTCGACGAACTGCTGCAGCGCTCCGATGTAGTTGCCCAAGTGGAGGGAGTCCGAGGTCGCCTGGATTCCGGACAGGGAGCGCGGGCGGCCTGACTGCAGGCCAGAAGAGTCGGTCATACCCTCATTCTGCCACCGGCGGCCGGACCTGCGGCCACGGCCCGTCACCCGGGGCCGTGGCGGTGCCGCCACGATGGGGATGGGCGGGCGCCGAGGACGGACCCGCTCAGCTCCCGCGCAGGCCGGGGACGTCGTAGTCGATGACCAGCGGGGCGTGGTCGGACCAGCGCTCTCCCCAGCTCGCGGCGCGGTCGACACGGGCGGCGGTGGCCGACTCCGCGAGGCCCGGCGTCGCCGCCTGGTAGTCGATCCGCCAGCCCGCGTCGTTGTCGAACGCCTTCCCTCGCATCGACCACCACGTGTAGGGGCCGGGGACCTCACCGGAGAGCATGCGATGGACGTCGACGTACCCGATGTCGGAGAAGAACCTGTCGAAGTACGCCCGCTCCTCGAGCAGGAATCCCGCCTTCTTCCGGTTCGCCTTCCAGTTCTTGAGATCGAGCTCTGTGTGGCACACGTTCAGGTCGCCGGTGAGCACCGCATGGTCCGCGTGCTCGGCGAGCTCTGGAAGGCGGACGAGCATCGCGTCGAGGAAGCGGTACTTGTCCGCCTGCTTGGGGGTGTCGACCTCCCCCGAGTGGACGTAGGCGCTCACCACTGTCAGCAGCGAGCCGTCCTCCAGCCGGAAGTCCGATTCGATCCAGCGTCCGGCCGTGTCGAAGTAGTCGTCGCCGATGCCCGTCCTGGTGGCCTCCGGCTCCGTGCGGGACAGGACCGCCACACCGGCACGGCCCTTCGCCTCTGCGTCGGCGCTCTGGATCCGGTACCCGGACTCGGCGAGGACGTCGAAGACGATGTCGTCGGCGGCCCGCACCTCCTGCAGAGTGATGATCGGGGACCCGGCGGCGGCCATCCACTCCCCCATGCCCTTCCTCAGGGCAGCGCGGATGCCGTTGACGTTGACAGTGGTGATGCGCAGCATGGCACCTATCCTGCCACGTCCGCGGACGCCGCCCGCAGGGTTCGACCTCGCCGGCCGAGCACTCTCCCTCCATCTCCCGTAACCTGGAGACCCACGCCCGTAACCAGCCGGTTCACGACGAACTGTGACCCTGCTGCGACATACTCGACAGTGAGCTCCACGTATGCTTGGTGCTCAGTCACATGTGAGGAGAGGCCATGACCGAGAACACGAACTTCGATCCGGACAAGCTGATCATCAGTCCTCTCGACGAACTCGATCCGCTGGAGCTTCGCGTCGAGATCGTGAACGCCCAGGAGCGCTTCTGGGGCGACCGCGACCTGAGCGGCGCCCACGAACCCCACTGGTTCCGGCAGTTCGCAGCCGGTGGACTCGTGGCCCGCTATCAGAACGAGGTCGTGGGATACCTCCTGGGCGCCTTCCCGAAGGAGGGCCCGTCCTACATCCACCTCGTCGCCGCGCGACAGGACTACCGCCACCTGGGCATCGGCCGTCGCCTCTACGAGGCGTTCATCGCGCGCGCCCATGCCAACGGTGAGCACGAGGTGCAGGCCACCGCGATCGCGGAGAACGCCAATGCGATCGCGTTCCACTCGTCGCTGGGCTTCGAGGGCACTCGCATCGAGGACTACGCGGGCCCGGGTGAGGATCGGGTGTTCTTCACGCTCCGTCTCGCGAACCACTGAGCAGACGGCTGACCGGGCATGGAAGCATGCTCGGTCAGCGCACCGGACCGTGCAACGCTCCTCTCCGACTCGGCGCTGTCCGGCACCCAGATCCGACACGATCTCACTGCGGTTGAATGCCATCCCGGTCTCAAGGATCGCGCCGGTCCACGGCCACAGGCTCTGATCCGCTCATAAGCCCCCTTCACGCCACAGCCGTCATGGTCGTACCTTCAGAAGGAGAAGACGGCGAAGACACCAGGAGGGCCCGTGGAGTTCGGACTGACCGACGACCAGATCGACGTCCGCGAAGCGGCCAAGGACATCGTGGCCCCGTTCGACGACGAGTACTGGGCGCAGAAGGACGCCGATCGGGAGTTCCCCCAGGAGTTCTACGATCATCTGGCATCCCACGGCTGGCTGGGGATCACCACCCCGGAGGCATACGGCGGCGGGGGCATGGGGATCACAGAGGCCACACTCCTGCTGGAGGCGATCTCTGCGGGCGGCGGCGCGATGAACGCGGCGAGCGCGGTGCACATGACGCTCTTCGGCATGCACCCGGTGATCGTCCACGGGTCCGCTGCGCTCAAGGACGAGAACCTGCCGCGCGTCGCGTCGGGGGACCTCCACGTGTGCTTCGGCGTGACCGAACCGGACGCCGGCCTGGACACCACCCGGATCACGACGACAGCGGTCCGTCGCGGATCGGACTACGTCATCAACGGCCGCAAGGTCTGGATCTCCAAGGCCCTCGAGTCGGAGAAGATCCTCCTGCTGACCAGGACGACGCCGCGCAGCGAGGTCGAGAAGCCCACCGACGGGCTCACCCTCTTCTTCACCGATCTCGACCGGGACCGCGTATCCATCCGCCCCATCCGCAAGATCGGCCGCAATGCGGTGTCGTCGAACGAACTGGTCATCGAGGACCTCGTCGTACCAGAGAGCCACCGCGTCGGCGAGGAGGGGAAGGGCTTCACCTACATCCTCGACGGCCTCAATCCAGAGCGCATGCTCATCGCGTCGGAGGCCCTGGGGATCGGCCGTGCGGCGCTGGCGAAGGCCACCGCCTATGCGAAGGAGCGGGTCGTCTTCGACCGCCCCATCGGCATGAACCAGGGGCTCCAGTTCCCGCTCGCGGATTCGCTCGCGAAGCTCGATGCGGCAGAGCTCTCCCTCCGACGCGCCACATGGACCTACGACCGCGGTCTGCCCAGCGGTCGTGAGGCGAACACCGCGAAGTACCTGTGCGCGGAGGCGGGCCACGAAGCCGCCGATCGCGCGCTCCAGGTCCACGGGGGGATGGGGTATTCGGAGGAGTACCACGTGGGCCGCTACCTCCGGGAAGTCCGCCTCATGCGCATCGCGCCGGTGAGTCAGGAGATGGTGCTGAACTACCTCGGGACGAAGGTGCTCGGCCTCCCCCGCTCATACTGAGCCGACCTCCCGGACCGATCCTCAGCGGACCGACCCCACCGGGCCAGTCCTCACCCGAGCCGGTCCACACCCGGGCCGGCCCTCACCCGGCCGGCGTGGGATTCCGCTCGCGCTTCGCCCCGGCGGACCTCCCCACGGCGACGCCGGCGAACGTCGCACCGCCGGACACCAGGCAGAGCGTCACGACCCACTGCATGGTCTCCTGTATGCCCGCTCCGAAGAGCATGAAGCAGACGAACCCGATGACCGCGGTGATGCCCACGGCCATGCCCGACGAGATCGCTGACAGATAGAAGTTCTCCTGGATTCCGATTCCGGACACCTGCGCCATGATTCCTCCTCCATCGACCACCCTGATGTGATGCCCCTCACGGTATGGTCGGTTACACGCGACCGACCACTTCGTCCCGAAACGGAGTCACACCGTGGCAGACCTGCCGACACCGCATCGGTGTACACGCTGGACGAGTCGCTGCAGCGCGGGTTCTCCATCCTGTCCGGCGACGCCGAGGCACCGTCCTTCACAGGCACGTTCCACGCGCTCATCGTGGCGGTGCCGGAGAGCAGGCGCTCCCTGCGCGATCGGATCGTGTACGTCGCGCAGTTCGCGGGCTACCGGCAGCTGCGGCCAGGCGTCCTCATCGGCTTCGAGGACGCCGCAGGAACACTCGCAGCCGCACTGGCGACGGAGTTCGAGGAAGCGGGCGCCACCCGTGACACCCACGGTGCCGACGGCGTCCTCTGGGAGCGCTGCACTCTGGTTCCCACCGACCGCGAGCAGGCGCGCAGGTGGACTGAGATCGCCTTCGACGTGCGGGGCCTCCACGCGGAGCTGCGCACGCTCGAGCAGATCGCCGCCAGATCCACTGAGCAGTCCGCAGACCTGGAGACCTTCTACGACGGCTTCTTCGAGACGTCGAAGCGCGCGATGTCCCTGCCGTCACTCCCCGACGAGCTGACACCGGGCCTCGACGCACGCCGGCGGGTCTCCGCGGTGATGGCCTCTCTCGTCGACCTCTACGCGCAGAAGTTCGCCGCCGAGGTCGTCGGCACCGCCCTGAGCCAGCCCACGTCCCAGCTCATCAGGTTCCTGCCCGACGCGCCGTGGGCCGGCGCCCCGGGGCACAGGGCACCACCCGCGGGTCAGGTCGCCGTCTGAGGAGGATGCCCGCGGCGCGGCCGACGCACGGAGCAGAGCGCAGGCCAGCAGGCGCTGACAGCCCGTCAGGCCTCGGCGGCCTGCCGTTCTGCGATGCCGACGACGTTCACCAGAAGCATCGCCCGCGTCATCGGTCCGACCCCGCCGGGGTTCGGTGTGAACGCGGACGCCCGCGTGCGCGCGTCCTTGGCGATGTCGCCGATGACCTTCGACTTCCCGGTCTCAGGATCCTCAGCGCGGGACACGCCCACATCGATGAGGATGACTCCCTCCTTCACCATGTCGGCAGTCACCATCTCCGCCTGTCCGGCGGCCGCGACGATCACATCCGCCTGGCCGACCAGCGAGGCGAGGTCCTGCGTGCCCGTATGGGTGAGGGTGACCGTCGCGTTCACGTCCTTTCGCGTCAGCAGCAGCCCGATCGGGCGTCCCACCGTCACGCCGCGCCCCAGCACGACGACGTGCTTGCCGTTCAGGTCGATGTCGTGGCGCGTGAGGAGCTCGACAATGCCCGCAGGGGTGCAGGGCAGAGGCGTCTCGACCTCCTCCTTGACCCGCAGGACGAGATTGCCGAGGTTCTGCGGATGCAGTCCGTCAGCGTCCTTCTCCGGGTCGATGAGGCCGATCACCCGGTTCTCGTCGATCCCCTCCGGCAGCGGCAGCTGCACGATGTAGCCGGTGCACTCAGGGTTCTCGTTGAGTCGGCGGACCGCGTCCTCGATCTCCTGCTGCGTGGCGGTCTCCGGCAGATCCTCCCGGATCGATGCGATCCCGATCTCCTCGCAGTCGCGGTGCTTGCCCGCGACGTACCACTGCGAGCCCGGGTCGTCGCCGACCAGCAGCGTGCCGAGCCCCGGTGCCGCCCCCTGCTCGCGCAGCGCCGAGACGCGCTCAGCGAGCTCCTGCTTGATGGACGACGCAGTCGCCTTGCCGTCGAGCTTCAGCGGTCCCGCGGCGACGTCCGTCGCCGCAGCCGTGCCTGTGTCCGTCGTCATCAGTACTGCTCCAGCCCTTCGTAGAGGGGGAAGTCGTCGCCGAGCCTCTGCACGCGTGCGCGGAGTGCGTCAGCGTCGGCACCCGGCTTGAGCGCCTGCGCGATGATGTCCGACACTTCCGCGAACTCTGCATCGTCGAACCCACGAGCGGCCAGGGCCGGTGTGCCGATGCGCAGGCCCGACGTCACCATCGGCGGACGGGGGTCGAACGGCACGGCGTTGCGGTTGACCGTGATGCCGACCTCGTGGAGGAGGTCTTCGGCCTGCTTGCCGTCAAGCTTCGAGTTGCGCAGGTCGACGAGCACCAGGTGCACGTCAGTGCCGCCGGTGAGCACCTGGACCCCCTCGCCTGCGACGTCGGCCTCCTGCAGGCGGTCAGCGAGGATCCGCGCGCCGCGCAGCGTACGCTCCTGCCTCTCCTGGAACTCCGCCTGCGCTGCGAGCTTGAAGGCGACTGCCTTGGCCGCGATCACATGCATGAGCGGTCCGCCCTGCTGTCCCGGGAAGACGGCGGAGTTGAGCTTCTTCGCGTGCGCCTCGTCCTTCGACAGGATGAAGCCGGAGCGGGGGCCGCCGATCGTCTTGTGGACCGTCGACGACACGACGTCGGCGATCGGGACGGGGTTGGGGTGGAGTCCGGCGGCTGCGAGGCCCGCGAAGTGCGCCATGTCCACCCAGAGGGTCGCGCCCACTTCGTCCGCGATGGACCGGAATGCCTCGAAGTCGAGCTGCCGGGGGTATGCGGACCAGCCGGCGACGATGACCTTCGGCCGGTGCTCGAGTGCCCGCTCACGGACGTTGTCCATGTCGACGCGGTAGGTGTCCGGATCCACCTCGTAGGAGGCGATGTCGTAGAGGCGCCCGGAGAAGTTGATCTTCATCCCGTGGGTCAGGTGACCGCCGTGGGCGAGGTCCATGCCCAGCAGCTTGTCGCCCGCACGCGCGAACGCGTGCATCACGGCTGCGTTCGCCTGTGCGCCCGAGTGCGGCTGCACATTCGCGTACGCAGCGCCGAACAGCGACTTCGCCCGATCGATCGCGAGCTCCTCGGCGACGTCCACGTACTCGCAGCCGCCGTAGTACCGACGGTTCGGGTAGCCCTCGGCGTACTTGTTCGTCAGGACCGATCCCTGCGCCTGCAGGACTGCGCGCGGGACGAAGTTCTCCGATGCGATCATCTCCAGCGTGCTGCGCTGACGCGACAGCTCCTGGTCCAGCACCTGTGCGATCTCCGGATCGACGTCGGCGAGGCCGGCGTTCAACGAGGACGGGACTTCTGTCATCTGGGGGGTACTCCTCACGGGACGATAGGACAGCCGCGGGCGCGGTCCTCGATCAGGGTAACAGCGGCCATCGAGAGCCGAACCGCCGTCCCAGCATCCCACGATCCGGATGGTCCGGGAAGCGAATCACCGCCGGATCTCGCGCTGAGGGCGCCTCTCCCCCTCCACCGGAGCCACCGCCATGGATGCGCTCAGGAGAAGTGCCGCACTGATCCCGGTCACGGTCCACACCGCTGCCGCATCCAGCCCCGCCGAATCCGTCGCGAGGGTCAGCGCGGAGACCGGCACGGCGTGGGCGATGACGGCCGGCCACACGTTCCCCCAGCGAGACGCCGCCGCGCTGAGGAACAGGCTGAGCGGAAGCAGCCCGAACGTCAGAGCGACGGCGTGCGAGCCTGGCATGTCACCCTGGAGCACGTACGTGAGGTGGAGGGGCACGTGGAACGCCGTCCATGCGGCGGCGATCAGGAAGGCACCCGGCCAGAAGCCGCCGTCCAGCAGGCGGGGCAGATGCGATCGCCACACCACCTCCTCCCCCAGGGTGGACGCCGCGAGGACCAGGGTGAACGACAGGATCGACAGCACGCCCATGAAGAGCACCCCTGTGGACTGGAGTTCGATCGCACCGACCGTGGCGGCGAGCGCAGCGGTGACGACGGCGATGACGAGCACACCCGCGGCCGATCCCGCACTCGCGACGAGGGTCCCGACCGGTCGTGCACGGCCCTGCGTGCCGCGGGGTCGCCGCAGTCCCCACCAGGATCCGAGCGTGCCCCGTCCTGCCCCGTGGAGCGATGGCGTGCGCACCATGACGACGAGGGCGACGAGCGCGGGGATCCACCGTCCGATGAAGAGTGCCCACGGCGGCACCGAGACGTCGGTGATCAGGAAGATCCCGCAGACGGCGGTCAGTACCGCGATCGACGCGCCCACGATCAGAGCGAACGCACGGCCTGGCGTCGCCGATGCCGGACGTGCGGCTCGTGGTTCCGGAGCTGTGCTGTCATAGCCGGGCGAGCCGGGGACGACCCGGCCGGAGTGGACGGCGGAGGCGGCCGGACGGGATGCGGGGGGTGCGGTCATGCCCCCACACTAGGAGACCGAATCGCCGTCCACTGGGAGGGCGAACCGGGCGACCGACGATCCCTGACCTATGCGCAGCTGTCGCGCCAGGTCGAGCAGGCCGCACGCGCACTGCGCGAGCTGGGGGTCGGCCCCGAGGATGTCGTCGCGCTGCATACCGGATGGCTGCCGGAGACCGTCATCACGATGCTCGCATGCATGGGGATCGGCGCATCGTGGTCGATGCTCCCCGTCTCCCTGCCGTCCGAAGCCCTGGGCACCCGCATCGACGCGCTCTCTCCGAGGGTTCTCCTCACCCAGGACGGCGCCTGGCGCCGCGGGGCGGTGCTTCCCCTGAAGAACCGGGCTGACGAAGCCCTCGCGAGCGCCGCAGGCGTCGAGGCCACGATCGTCATCCGACGCACCGGCATGGACGTCCCGTGGTTCCACGGGGACCACTGGTACAGCGCCCTCGTCGACGGCGCGGGCGGCGCCTTCGCCGGTGCAGACGGTTCTCCGTCGACCGGAGTCGGCGGTTCGCCGTCGCCGTCCCCCGAACGCTCCCCGAACGCCCGACGCGTGCCGGACCGGCCCATGGGCGTGCGGCCGGACCATGTGCTCTGCACCCGGCAGCAGGCCTCCGGAGCACCGACCACTCGCCTGACCCAGCATTCGGCCGCCGGGGTCCTCCTGACCGCTGCCGCCTTCCACGCGGCCGTTCGCACCGGTCCGGTCTTCTGGTGCGCCGCAGACGTGTCCTGGGCTGTCTCCACATGGCATGGGTTCATCGGCCCACTGCTGTTCGGCGACACCATCGTGGTCTACGAGGGCACACTCGATGTGCCGGATCAGCTGCGCACGCTCGACGTGGTCGAGCGCTACGGAGTCTCGACCCTGGTGTCGTCACCATCGGTGATGCGCACCCTGCGCTCGTGGAACATCGACGCGGAGCTCAGCGCTCGCGGCTCGACGCTGCGCAGGCTCGTGACCGCGGGCGAGCCCGTCGAACCCGGACTGCGACACTGGATGGAGCAGACGTTCGCCGGGACCGGGTGCGAGGTCTCGGACGGCTGGGGGCAGGTGGAGCTCAATGGGATCGTCCACGTGAACGGACCGACCCCGCTGCTCGACACGGCGCACGTGGCCGCTCTCGGCGAGGACGGCCGGGCGATCCGACCCGGTGAGTCCGGACAGCTGGTCCTGCGGCTCCCCACCCCGGGGTCGCTGGTCCTCGCCGATGCCCTGGCGGACGGATGGGAGCACGAGACCGCGGACGCTCTGGGATTCACGGAGGACCTCGTCACCGCCTCGGAGGACGGCAGTCTGCACTTCCGCGGTCGGATGGATGCCGTGGTCTCCGTGTCCGGACAGCTGATCTCACTCGAGGCCGTCGCCCAGTCCCTGCTGGAGCACCCCTTCGTCACGGCGGCCACGGCCCTGCGCGCGCACAGGGAGAACTCCGGCAGCACGATCATCGCCTGCGTCGTCGCCGACGGCGAACCAGGACCGGGAACGGCACGCGAACTGATCGCCACGGTCAACGCGGAGCTCGGTGGGCTGGCCCGGCCGCGGATGATCGTCTTCGTCGACCGGATGACCGGAGCCATCGACCGCGGCGCGCTCGCGGACGCACTCGTCGCGCTGGTGCCGTCGCGCACCGCGTGGGCGGTGCGCACGTGGGACGAGGTGCTCGAAGCGGTCGTCTCCGCCCCCTCCGGCTGCGGAGACGCCGCGCTCTCACAGGACGACGAGTGAGACGCCCAGGACGACGAGGACCGCGCCCGCAGCACCATCGACGATGAGTGGCCCCGAGCCTCCCGTCAGGAACCGACCCACGCGCGCTGCGACGACGGATAGACCCGCCCCGTAGGCGAGCATGCACCCGACGACGGTCGCGACGAGCACCACGTGCTCGACGGGTCCCGGAGACTCCGGCAGGAACGGCGGAAGCAGCGCCAGGAAGAACAGTCCCGTCTTGGGGTTCGTGAGCGAACTGATCAGCCCGGTCCGGAAGACCGTCGGCAGCGATCGGGCGGGCACGCGCGGCTCGACGTCTGCTCCCTGCCCGGTATGTGCGCCGACTCCCTGCCGGGGAGGCGCCACAGCTGCCGCCGGAGCAGCCGCGGATCCGTGCGGAGCTCCGTGCGGCCCAGCCCACGTCCCGGCCATCGCGGCATCCGGGACCGCCGCGGCATCCGGGACCGCCTGGGCAGTCTGGACCGCCTGGACCGCCGGAGCCGCCTGGACCATCTGAGCCGTCGACGCCTCGGCGCCGGCCGACCCCACCTGAGATGACTCAGCCGCCGACTGCGCAGCGAGCTCCTTCCGGGTTCTGCGGACCTGCAGGAGAGCGGACGCCCCGAGGAAGACCAGATAGCTCCCGCCCACCCAGGTGAGCGCGACGCGCACGTCCGGGAACCGCTCCAGGAGTGCGGCCACTCCCGTGAGTGCGAGCACCGCCCACACCAGGACCCCCAGCCCTGCCGCAGCGGTGTACACCAGCCCCCCACGCACACTGCGCGCCGCGAACCGCAGGGTCAGGAACGTATCGGGACCGGGCGTCACGGCGAGGATCACGCTCGCACCCAGGAACGCACTGTACTCCGCGCCGGTCACCGGAGGATCTCCCGCAGCACCATCCAGCACCTCTTCCATCAGACAGTCGGCAGGCCCCGCCAGACGCCGGGGCCCACTCAAGGATGCACGGTGCGGCCGTCGCTGAAAAGCAGATGTTCCTGCAGCACCATCAGTCTCAGCCTTATGATCGGAGCATGTGGGATCTCAACAGGCTGAGGATGTGGCGGGCAGTCGTGAGCACCGGGTCGGTGACAGACGCTGCACGGAACCTCCAGTACTCCCCCGCCAGCGTGAGCCAGCAGATCATCGCGCTTCAGCAGGCCCTCGGGTTCCCCCTCTATCGGCGGGTGGGCCGCGGCATCGAGATCACCGAGGCGGGCCGTCGGTTCGCCCAGGAGACGGACGACCTCTTCGACGAGTCCGCACGGCTCACGGACGTCGTGGATGCGCTGCGGTCGGGCCCGCGGGGCCACGTCTCCATCGGGTGCTCGTCGTCCGTCGCCCGCGAATGGATCCCCGATGTCCTGCGTGAGGCTGTCGTCCGCTTCCCCCACCTCCGCTACGACGTGATGACGAACGAACCCTCATCAGGTGCAGACCGGCACCGGGCGGACGTGGACGTCGTGAGCGAACCGGGCCACACCGAGCCGACGGCGAAGGGCGGTGGGAGCACCGACCATCTCATCGACGACACGTATCTGCTCGTCCTGCCCGCACAGCATCCGCTCAGCGAGCACTCCGTCGTCTCCGTCGGACAGCTCGCAGATGAACCCCTGCTGGACCCCGACGTGCAGGGCAGTGCGACCGGCGATGTCATCGAACACGCGACACGGGCCGCAGGGTTCTCACCCCGCTACGCGGCCCGCGCTGACGACCACTACGGCATCCTTGCCATGGTGTCCGCCGGAATCGGCCTCGCCGCGCTTCCCCGTCTTGCAGTGGCGGGGCTGCCCTCCGACCTCACCTCGCGTCCCCTGACGGATCCCACGCCCCACCGCCGCATCATGCTCCATGTGGATCGACGGGTCGCGCATCTGCCGCATGTCGAGTTCCTCCGTGCGGCATTCATCCGCACTGCGGCCGCTGAATGACGGAAGCCGCCGCCCTCCCACAGGAGGACAGCGGCTTCCGTGCGCACCCACTCGCGACACGAGTACTGCGGCTCGTGGAGCTCAGTCCCCGCAGAGCATTCCTACGGGGACTGCGCACTCACTTCGTGTCGTCTGCCGGCGTCTCAGCAGTGTCATCGGCAGGCGCCGAATCGGCGTCTGCTTCAGCAGCCGCCTGCGACTCGTCGACCTGTGCACCCGAGATGACGTCGGGCTCAGCGGCCGGCGCCTCCTCGGTCTCGACGACCTCGGCGTCCGCAGCAGCGGCTTCGGCCGCAGTGGCCTGCTCGGCCTCGTTCACGGTCGCCTGCTTGGGCGAGTAGGGCTCGAGGACGAGCTCGATGACGGCCATCGGGGCGTTGTCGCCCTTGCGGGGGCCGATCTTCGTGATGCGGGTGTAGCCGCCCGGTCGCTCAGCGACCGCAGGTGCGATCGAGGTGAACAGCTCGTGGACGATCCCCTTGTCGGAGATCGAGCCCAGCACGCGACGACGCGACGCGAGGTCGCCCTTCTTCGCGAACGTGACGAGGCGCTCCGCAACCGGACGCAGGCGCTTGGCCTTGTTCACGGTGGTGGTGATGGACTTGTGCTCGAAGAGCTGCGCAGCCATGTTGTTGAGCATGATGCGCTCGTGCGCCGGCGAGCCTCCGAGGCGGTTTCCCTTAGTGGGAGTGGGCATTGTTCTGTCTCCTTGGAATTCTTACGTACCGCGGGCAACCGCTCAGTACTGCTCGTCCTCGACGTACGCGTCGTCGTCGGTCTCGCCGGTCTCGCCGATCTCGCCGGTCTCGTCAGCTTCGCCGAAGCCGACTGCGCTGTCCTTCAGGTTCAGACCGAGCTCACCGAGCTTCTGACGCACCTCGTCGATGGACTTCTGACCGAAGTTCCGGATGTCCATCAGATCTGCCTCGCTGCGAGCCACGAGCTCACCCACCGTGTGGATGCCCTCGCGCTTGAGGCAGTTGTACGAGCGGACCGTCAGTTCGAGGTCCTCGATCGCCAGAGCGAGATCAGCGGCCATCGCGGCGTCCACCGGCGACGGTCCGATCTCGATTCCTTCAGCTTCGACGTTGAGCTCACGGGCCAGGCCGAAGAGCTCGACGAGAGTCTTGCCCGCCGATGCCAGCGCATCGCGCGGGACGATCGAGGGCTTCGTCTCGACATCGACGATGAGACGGTCGAAGTCCGTGCGCTGCGCGACACGGGTGGCTTCCACCTTGTACGACACCTTGAGCACGGGCGAGTAGATCGAGTCGACCGGGATGCGGCCGATCTCTGCGTCCGCATTCTTGTTCTGCGCGGCGGACACGTAGCCGCGTCCACGCTCGACGGTCAGCTCGATGTCGAGCCGACCGGTGTCGTTGAGGGTGGCGATGTAGAGATCGGGGTTGTGGATCTCGACGCCTGCGGGCGCGGAGATGTCCTCAGCGGTGACGGCGCCGGGCCCCTGCTTGCGCAGGTAGGCGACGACGGGCTCGTCGAACTCCGAGGACACGACCAGCGACTTCAGGTTGAGGAGGAACTCTGTGACGTCCTCCTTCACCCCCGGCACCGTCGAGAACTCGTGCAGGACTCCGTCGATCCGGAGGCTCGTGACCGAGGCACCGGGAATGGACGACAGGAGAGTGCGACGCAGCGAGTTGCCGAGGGTGTAGCCGAATCCGGGCTCGAGCGGTTCAATGGTGAACCGCGATCGACGATCGGAGACGACCTCTTCCGTGAGCGTGGGGCGCTGTGCAATGAGCACGTGGGCTTCCTTTCAGCGAACATCCGCTATATGACGTTCGCGGGCATTCAAGAGCACGCGGCGGGGACGTGCTCGAAACGCTGGCGGTTGAAGGTCCGGCTGCGGCCCGCCGCACCCCAGACGCGATGTCCTGCGGATCATCGCCGGGGCGCAGGGCCGCGGCCGGTGCTGATCAGCCGCGCCGACGCTTGGGCGGACGGCAGCCGTTGTGCGGCGTGGGGGTGACGTCCTGGATCGTGCCCAGCTCCAGACCGGCGGCCTGCAGCGAGCGGATCGCGGTCTCACGTCCCGAACCCGGGCCCTTCACGAAGACGTCGACCTTCTTGAGGCCGTGCTCCTGCGCGCGACGGGCTGCGGACTCCGCGGCCATCTGAGCGGCGTAGGGGGTCGACTTGCGCGAACCCTTGAAGCCGACCTCACCGGAGGACGCCCACGAGATGACGGCGCCCGCCGGGTCCGTGATGGACACGATCGTGTTGTTGAACGTGGACTTGATGTGCGCCTGACCGGCGACGATGTTCTTCTTCAGGCTGCGGCGCGTCTTGCGCGCAGCTGTGCGTGTCTTGGGAGGCATATTCGTCGAAACTCCTGATCGATCCTGGAAGGATTACTTCTTCTTGCCGGCCACGGTGCGCTTGGGGCCCTTGCGGGTACGCGCATTGGTCTTCGTGCGCTGTCCACGCACGGGCAGACCGCGGCGGTGGCGGAGGCCTTCGTAGGAGCCGATCTCGACCTTGCGGCGAATGTCGGCGGAGACCTCGCGGCGGAGGTCACCCTCCACCTTGAAGGTGCCTTCGATGTAGTCGCGCAGCTGGATCAGCTCCGCGTCAGTCAGGTCTTTCACACGGGTCGACGGATTGATACCGGTCTCCGTCAGGGTCTGGCGCGCACGTGTGCGGCCCACACCAAAGATGTATGTCAGGGCGACCTCCACCCGCTTCTCACGGGGGATGTCGACTCCGGCAAGACGTGCCATCTGTTCTTCCTTCTCATTGATTCGGAGGTGCTGTTGCAGTCCTTCTCCCCCGGGATGTCCCGTGGGTCCCCGGCCTCCGACCGAGGGTGTCGTCCCGCCCGCTTCGGATCACAGGGATCCCTGCGGAGCGGGGGGCGAGGTCTGCGTGGGTGTGCGGCTCGCTCTCGATCAGTCGAGAGTGACACCAGATCTGCCCGAAGTGGGGACGATCAGCCCTGACGCTGCTTATGGCGCGGGTTGTCGCAGATCACCATGACGCGGCTGTGGCGACGGATGATCTTGCACTTCTCACAGATCGGCTTGACGCTGGGCTTCACCTTCATAGCTGTTCCTTCTTTCACCGCGAATGCCCCGAGTCCCCCCGGGGCAGCGCCTGCGAAATCGTCGAAGCGATCGTTTGCTTACTTGTACCGGTAGACGATACGGCCGCGCGACAGGTCGTAGGGAGACAGTTCCACGACGACCCGATCCTCAGGCAGGATGCGGATGTAGTGCTGACGCATCTTGCCGGAGATGTGAGCGAGAACTTTGTGGCCGTTGGTCAGCTCGACCCGGAACGAGGCGTTCGGAAGAGCCTCCAACACAGTTCCCTCGATCTCGATGACCCCTTCTTTTTTGGCCATGTGTGTTCTCACCCTCAATTTCCCGCGGTGTGACCGCGTGTCGTTCGTCTTGTCAGGGCTTCGCCCTTCGTCGACCGGCAGCCCGAATTCCTGGGAGTCCGCCATGCCCCGCCGGTGAACCATCGTGGATAGACTCTCCACAACACGATCCCCTGCGGCGTGCACAGACGTCCCGTGGTCACAGGCCAAGAGATCACTGTACAGGACGGGGGGCTCATACGCCACATGGCCTGACACGCGCAAGGTGGACACGCCGGAGGAGCTTCCCATGCCCCACGCCACCGACCCGCTGGACGGCTCGATCACGCTCGCCCGCCGTCCTCGCGGGCTCGCCCGCCGTGTCCTGCCGTCGCTCCTGGACCCAGCGGCGTGGCCGGCGGATCGGATGGCCGCTGCACGGTTGATCGACCGCGCTCAGACCACGTCGCTCACGGCACTTCCCGCGCCCGAGGCCCTCCGCCAGATGCTCCTGCGCAGGCTCGGCCCTTCCCCCGGACCGTCGGTGTGGGAGTCGCTCTCGCGATCGCTGATGCGGACCCGGGCCGTGTCGGCCCTGCACTGGGCCCGCGGACTCGAGCCGATCCCCCGTGGACCCCAGCGATTCGTGGCCGTGCCGCTGGGTGCGCTCACCTCACGCAGCCACCGGGTGCGGCAGGGCAGACTGGGCGACTGCTGGCTGGTCGCCGCCATGTCCGCCTGTGAGCTGATCGATCCCGGCTTCCTGCGTGGACTCATCGCACACGAGGGGGACGTGTCGTCCGATACCCCTGAGAGCGTGGACGGATCAGTACCGCCCGACTCGTCGGTGCGACTCGTGAGGGTCGACCTGTTCGAGCCCGCCCGTGCAGGACCCGTCCTCAGACGGATCCCGTTCCTTCCTGTGCGGCGTCGCCGCATCGTCATGAGCACCCGCGTCCCCCTCGCGCACCGTGCCGGTGACGGACGGATGCGACCGAGTGCGGCGTCGCTGGTCGAGAAGGCGGCCGCCCTGGTCTGGGCGAGCGGCTCCTACCGCCGACTCCAGAATGACTTCGCCGGGATCGGCTTCCTGCTGCTGACGGGACGGTGGTGCCCCGCACGCGCGGTGCCGCGCACGACTGAGCACATCGCGACGTGGCTGGAGGCGGGACGCCCCGTGGTGCTGTCCACACTCGCACGGCCCGGGGGCTCCTTCACCCTCCCGCGCGAGGACGGTGCCGGCGACGTCGCTCTCATGGATGCCCACGTCTACACCGCAGTGCGCACCCTTCGCTGCACCGAGGATGGACGACCGGACCCCTCTGCGCCGCTGCGACTGCACGTCCGCAATCCGGTGAGCGCCGGGGACTCCCCGAGGCTGCGCAGAACGGACCTCTACCTGTCCGGCCGGCAGCTGCGGCGCGCGTTCATCAGCGTCAATGTGGGTCCCCCACTGGACTGACCGCTGGTCAGGCGTCGGTGCGGGTCAGCACGCCGATCTCCTCGCCGTCACGGTCGTACACGCGGAGCACGGGCCCTTCGGCTCGTACGGACGCCGCCTTCGACAGCCACGTGTCGACACCCGGGCACGCTTTGAGCGTGCTCAGCCCACGACGGATGGTCGCCGACTCTCCGTCGGGCGTGTACCACCCGCCGACGCCGTTGCACCCGTCCGATCCCATGAGAGCGCCCTCCCCCGGTCTTCCTCCGAGCAGTCCTCCGGCGGGTGCAGCAGCCCGGAACTCGAGGAACGCGGACGCGGGATCCTCGGCCTCCCACCTGCCCTGCAGCGGACTGCTGGTGTGCTCGTCCGATGACATGAGTCGATCTCCCTCCGGTCGGTGCGGGCTCCAGGGAGGAGCACCGTGACACACGCTACCGGTCCCCGTGGGTGTTCCGGGAACGCCGAAGGGGCGCAGGTCTCCCTGCGCCCCTTCGTCCGGATCAACGGGTCAGGCCCGTCTCACCGACTGCACGAGTGCTGTGACTCAGGCCTGACGACGACGTGCGACGTAGACCAGTGCGCCACCGAGTGCGACCAGTCCGGCCGCACCTGCGGCCAGCGGTGCCACGGTCGAACCGGTGCGGGGCAGGTCCTCGCCGCCCTCTCCCTCGTCGCCGCCTTCGCCCTCGTCGCCTTCACCGGCGACGACGGAGAAGGAGCCCTGCAGGGTCTCGTCCTCGGTCTGAGCAGTCACGTCGTAGTCACCGATGTAGGCCTCGGCCTCAGCGGTCGTCATGCCCCAGATGCGGGACTGCGCGACGCCGTCCTCATCGGCCGTGACGGTGATCGACTTGGCCGGCTCCTGGTCGGCCCCCTCAGCCGGAGCCTGCTCGGAACCTGCATCGGCCGAAGCCGCGTCCGAACCGGTGAAGGTCTCGAACACGACCTCGGAGCCCGGCTCCACACCCTCGACCGTGTACGTCACACCGCGGTCGTCGGACTCGGCCTGGTCCTCGTCGTCCGCGAGGAACCGCTCCGCGGCGATCTCCTGCGGATCGATGGCCAGCTCGGCATCCACATCCGCGTCATCCGTCTCCGTGGGGGACGGTGCCGGGGTCGTCGGATCCTCAGTGGGCTCCTCGGAGGGCGTCTCGGTCGGCTCCTCCGTGGGCTCCTCGCTCACGTCCGAGGTCGTGATCTCGTAGTCGCCGGGGAGGTGCTCGAGGCCCTCAGCCAGCTCGGCGGTCCAGAGCATGGCGGGGACCTGGTTGCCCTCTTCGTCCTCGCCGGCGGGGGCGCCGCCGGACACGACGCCCACGGCCTTCTCACCCATCACCACAGTGCCGCCGGAGTCGCCGCCCTCGACCGGAGTCTCGGATGCGAAGCCGTACACGATGTACTGGTTACCCGCGTCGTCCGCGACGGGAGCGTAGCCATCGACCATCCCGACGGTCTCGCCCTGAAAGCCGACCGGGCCGGCGGTCTTGCCCGTAGTACGGCCGGAGTGGAAGACCTCGGCGCCGATGTCGTCGATCGTGACATCGTGCACGCCGGTGATGTCGGTCGTGTCGGACGCGAGGTCGTCGGCCATGCCGGACTCCTCGCTCCACGTCGCGGCCTCGCCCACGAGGTTGAAGCCCGAGGACTCGTCGACGGTGATGACCGCGAAGTCCTGCATCGTCTCTGGATTCAGATCATCCTCCGACTGGACCTCTTCAGCCGTCGTCGGACCGTACTGCGAGTGGGTGAAGGTACCCAGCTTGCGGTCGCCGTCGAAGTCGAACGTGTCGTAGGTGTCCGTGAAGACGTTCGTCGTGGACGGCTTCTCGACGTAGACGTCGCCGGTGGCCTCACCGCCGGAGCAGTGCCCGGCCGTGATGATGGCATCCTCGCCGTCAGGTCCCGTCGCCGGGAAGCCCACAGAGCAGAGGCCCGCGCTGCCGTCGCTGCCGACCAGCACATAGCCGGACCCGGCGACCACGTCGTCCGGCGCCTCGAAGTCACCCTTCTCGCCGCCCTCCGGCTGCTCCGGAGACGTCGTCGAGTAGGTCGACGCGACCTTCTGGACGACGATGTCGTCACCCGTCTGCGCCTGCGCGACGGCGTTCGCCGTCTCGAGAGCCTCTTCGACCTCGGCCTCGTCCGATCCGACGACGACCTGCGCGACGAGTGATCCGTCTGCGCCGTGGCCGATCGCAGCGATGCTCTCGCTGCTGGTGAAGGCTTCCGCCGCCGCCGTCTTGAGGTCCGTGGTCGGAGCCGCAGCCGCAGGGCCGGCGGTCATCGCGCCGCCGAAGCCCAGAGCGACAGCCGCGCTCAGAGCGACGAAGCGCCTACCCGTGGTGGGGTGTGCCATTCGTTCATCCTTCGTTGTCGAGGTAAGTCTGCAACTGCACACGACAAGGGCGCGTGCATCGCTGGGCCGACTCTCCCACTCACACCAGCACTATGGAACTTGTGTTCATTGTGGTCACGAAATGATCACGGTGGTCCGAGCATCGTGGGGCTGGGCCCAGCGCGCCGGCCCGGAGCCGCTGAGCGTCAGGGCCTGCTCAGTCCAACGGCACAGGGACGACGCCGTAGGGCCTGAGCCGCTCCGCTCCCCCGTCCGGGGAGGTGAGCACCCAGACGCCGCCGGCATGCCGGGCGACGGAATGCTCCCAATGGCTCGCGCGAGCACCGTCGACGGTCACGACGGTCCAGTCGTCGTCGAGCGTCTTCGTGGCGATGTCCCCGCCGACGAGCATCGGCTCGATGGCCAGACACATACCCGGCTTCAGCTTGGGGCCCATCCGCTTCGCGCGGTAGTTGAGGACCTCCGGCTCCATATGCATCTGCGACCCGATGCCGTGGCCCGTGAAGTCCTCGATGAGACCCAGGTCCGGGGCGAGCTCCTGAGCGCGCTCCTCGATGGCCGCACCGATCTCGCCGACCCTCTTGCCGGTCGCCATCGCAGCGATGCCGGCCCACATGATCTCCTCCGTCGTCTGCGAGAGGCGCACATGAGCCGGATCCGCGGCCTCCTCTCCGCCCACGAACACCGTCATCGCCGAATCGCCGTGCAGACCCTCGACGATCGCACCGCCGTCGATCGACACCATGTCGCCCGCCGCCAGGACGCGCTCACCGGGGATCCCGTGAACGACCACCTCATTGACCGAAACGCACAGTGCGGCAGGGAAGCCGTGATAGCCCTTGAAGTTCGACGTCGCGCCCCTGTCGGCGATGACCTTCGCCCCGGCCGCATTGACGTCCCCCGTCGTCGCGCCCGGCACACACGCCGCACGGGCGGCCTCCAGGGCCGCCCGTGTCACGAGTCCCGCACGGCGCATCGTGCGGATCTGCTGGTCGCTCTTCAGCTCGACCGAATCGAACATCAGTGCCCGATCGCCGCGAGGATTCGATCCGTGATCGCGTCGACCTCGCCGAGTCCGTCGACCTGCTTCAGCAGTCCCCGCTGTGCGTAGATCTCTGTGAGCGGCTGGGTCTGCTCCGCGTACACGTCGAGACGGTGGCGGATGACGTCCTCGGTGTCGTCGGAACGACCCTGCAGCGATGCGCGTGCCAGGAGACGGCCGACGACCTCATCGACATCGGCCGTGAGTTCGACGACGTGGTCCAGCGAGTGGCCCGATGCCTCGAGCATTCCGTCCAGCTCCTCGACCTGGGCCTGCGTGCGCGGGTAGCCGTCGAGCAGGAAGCCCCCCTGCGCGTCGTCCTGGGACAACCGGTCCGCCACCATCGAGTTGGTGACCTCGTCGGGGACGTACTCCCCCGCGTCCATGTAGCGCTTGGCGGCCTTGCCCAGCTCCGTTTCGCCTTTGACGTTGGCCCGGAAGATGTCGCCCGTGGAGATCGCGGGGACGTCCAGTGCCTCGCTGAGTCGGGCAGCCTGCGTGCCCTTTCCCGCCCCGGGGGGGCCGATCAGGATGATGCGAGTGCTCATGAGATTCCTTTTCTCTCTGTGGCAGGGCCGGGGTCGCTGTCCGACCGCCGACCGCGACGCCGAGCCCGGCCCCGGACAGGGCCCTGGGTGCTCGGGTCACCGCGTGCCGGTTCGGATCAGCGCAGCAGGCCCTCGTAGTGGCGCTGCTGCATCTGCGAGTTGATCTGCTTGACCGTCTCCAGTCCGACGCCCACGATGATCAGCAGCGACGTGCCGCCGAACGGGAAGTCCTGATTCGCGTTGATGAGGACGAGCGCGACGAGCGGGATGAGCGCGACGCAGCCGAGGTAGAGCGAACCGGGGAGCGTGATGCGGGTCAGCACGTAGCTGAGATACTGCTCCGTGGGCCGGCCCGCGCGGATGCCGGGGATGAAGCCGCCATAGCGCTTCATGTTGTCCGCGACCTCTTCGGGGTTGAACGTGATCGCCACGTAGAAGAACGTGAAGAAGATCGTGAGGAGGAAGTAGCTGACCATGTAGATCGGGTGGTCGCCCTGCGTGAAGTAGGTTCCGATCCACTGCACCCACTGGTCCTCCGGATCGCCGAACTGAGAGAGCAGGCTGGGCAGGTACAGGACCGATGAGGAGAAGATGACCGGGATGACGCCGGCCTGGTTCACCTTGATCGGGATGTACGTCGAGGTGCCGCCGAACATGCGACGTCCCACCATGCGCTTCGCGTACTGGACCGGGATGCGCCGCTGCGACTGCTCGACGAACACGACCAGGCACACGATCACGAGGCCCACGAGGATCACCAGCAGGAAGATGTCGATGCCCTGCGAGTTCAGGATGTTGCCGAACGAGGACGGGAAGCCCGCGGCGATCGACGTGAAGATGAGCAGCGACATGCCGTTGCCGACACCGCGCTCCGTGATCTGCTCGCCGAGCCACATGATGAGGCCGGTCCCCGCTGTCATCGTCATGATGATGACGCCGATGCCCCACCACGAGTCATTCATGATGAGGTCCTGGCAGCCCGCCACGTTCCCGAACAGCGCGCCGGTACGGACCGTCGACACGAGCGTCGTCGCATTGAGGACTGCGAGGCCGAGTGTCATGTACCGGGTGTACTGCGTGAGCTTCGCCTGCCCTGAGGCACCCTCCTTGTGGAGCGCTTCGAACCGTGGGATCACGACTCGCAGCAGCTGGGTGATGATGCTCGCCGTGATGTACGGCATGATCCCCAGCGCGAAGATCGACAGCTGGAGCAGAGCCCCACCCGAGAACAGATTGATCATGCCGAACGCACCCTGCGTGAGCTGGGGCGAAGCGACGCATTCCTGCACCTGCGCGTAATCGATCCCCGGGGACGGGATGAACGAACCGAGCCGGAAGAGCACGATGATCCCGAGGGTGAAGAGCAGCTTGTTGCGAAGGTCAGGCGTCCTGAAAGCGCGCCCTACAGCTCCGAGCACTCGTCCTCCTGATGTGCGTGCGCCGGTCCGGGCGGAGTTCCGGCGGACGCACTGCGGGCAAGGTCCGCGCTGAGGGGGACTCGGATGCTCGCGCCTGCGACCGGCAGGTCCAAGACAAGGATCGACGACGAAACGACAATATTCCTCGAGAGACTCTATCAGTGCACGGGAACCGCACCGAATCGTCGCCGCCGCGGCAGAACGACTGCGGGGCACAGCCGATTCGGCTGTGCCCCGCAGGGTGTTGCGTCGTCGAACGCGCGAGCGTCAGGCGGTCGTGACCGACCCTCCGGCCGCGACGATCTTCTGCTCCGCGGAACCGGAGACCTTGTCCGCAGTGATGTTGATCGCAACGGTGATCTCGCCGGTCCCCAGCACCTTGACGGGCTGGTTCGCACGGACGGCGCCCTTCTCCACGAGATCGGCGACAGTCACGTCCCCGCCCTTCGGGAAGAGCACGGACAGCTTCTCGAGGTTGACGACCTGGAAGGTCACCTTGCTCGGGTTCTTGAACCCGCGCAGCTTGGGCAGCCGCATGTGCAGCGGAGTCTGCCCACCCTCGAAGCCGTGCGGCACCTGGTAGCGGGCCTGCGTGCCCTTGGTACCGCGGCCGGCTGTCTTTCCGCCCTTGCCGCCTTCACCGCGACCCAGACGGGTCTTCGCGGTCTTGGAGCCGGGGGCGGGACGCAGGTGATGCAGCTTGAGTGCGTTCTCTTCTGCCATATCAGTCCACCTCTTCCCAGGTGACGAGGTGGCTCACGACGTTGACCATGCCGCGGATCTCAGGACGGTCATCCTTCACCACGACATCGTCGATCCGCTTGAGACCGAGCGAGCGCAGGGTCTCGCGCTGGTTCTGCTTGCCACCGATATCAGACTTCAGCTGGGTGATCTTGAGCTTGGCCATCAGGAGGTCGCCCCGCTTTCCGCTGCACGGAGGAGTGCTTCGGGAGCAACCTCATCGACGGACAGACCACGACGTGCCGCGACCTCTTCAGGACGCTCGAGGCCCTTGAGCGCGGCGATCGTGGCATGCACGATGTTGATCGCGTTCGAGGAGCCCAGCGACTTCGAGAGGATGTCATGGACACCCGCGGCGTCAAGCACGGCGCGGACGGGTCCGCCCGCGATGACGCCGGTACCCGGAGTGGCGGGACGCAGCAGGACGACGCCGGCCGCCTTCTCCGCGGTGATCGGGTGCGGGATGGTCTTCCGGATACGGGGGACGCGGAAGAAGTTCTTCTTCGCCTCCTCCACACCCTTGGCGATCGCCGAGGGAACTTCCTTGGCCTTGCCGTAGCCCATGCCGACCATGCCGTCACCGTCACCCACCACGACGAGAGCGGTGAAGGCGAAGCGGCGTCCGCCCTTCACGACCTTCGAGACGCGGTTGATGGTGATGACGTGCTCGACGAACTGATTCTTGTCTTCGCGCTCCGAACGGTTCCCACGGCGATTGCCGCCGTCCCCGCGACCCCGGCCGCGGCCGCGACCGCGGTCACCGGCGTCGGAGGTGGGCGCCTGCTGCTGCGAATCGGCCTGGCCCTCAGTGGGCTGTGCCGCCTTGTTCTCTTCAGTGCTCACAGTGCGAGTCCTCCTTCACGTGCTCCGTCAGCGACTGCGGCCACACGGCCGTGGTAGACATTGCCACCACGGTCGAAGACCACTGTCTCGACTCCGGCTGCCTTGGCACGTTCAGCGACGAGCTCGCCGACGCGGTGCGCCTTGGCGGTCTTGTCGTCGCTCGCACCACGGAGGTCCGCCTCCATCGTGGATGCCGATGCCAGCGTGAGGCCGGCTGCATCGTCGATGATCTGGACGAACACGTGGCGCGATGAACGAGTGACCGCGAGACGCGGACGCTCGGGGGTGCCGTTGATGTGCTTGCGGAGTCGGGCGTGGCGCCGGATGCGCGCGGCGGTCTTGCCCTTGCCGTAGCTCTGCTTCTTTCCGAAGGCCATGGTCACTTACCAGCCTTTCCGACTTTGCGACGGACGTTCTCGCCGGCGTAACGAACACCCTTGCCCTTATAGGGTTCGGGCTTCCGGAGCTTCCGGATATTAGCGGCGACTTCTCCGACCTGCTGCTTGTCGGTGCCGGACACCGTCACCTTGTTCAGACCCTCGACGGAGAAGGTGATCCCCTCCGGAGCCTCGACAGTGATCGAGTGGCTGTAGCCCAGTGCGAACTCGAGGCTCGTCCCCTTGGCCTGCACGCGATAACCGGTGCCGACGATCTCGAGGGACTTCGAATAGCCCTCTGAGACGCCGATGATCATGTTGTTGATCAGTGTGCGCGCCAGACCGTGGAGCGAGCGGGATTCGCGCTCCTCGTCCGGACGCGACACGGTGATCATGCCGTCCTCGAGGGACGCGGAGATCGGAGCCGGAACGGTGAACGAGTGCTCACCCTTGGGGCCCTTCACGCGAACGTCCTGGCCATCGACGGTGACGTCGACGCCGGAGGGAACGGAGACGGGATGCTTGCCAATGCGTGACATAAGTTTCTCCTCCTTCCCGTTACCAGACGTACGCGAGGACTTCGCCGCCCACGCCCTGCTTGCCTGCTTGCTTGTCCGTGAGCAGCCCCGACGAGGTCGAGAGGATCGCGATGCCGAGTCCGCCGAGCACCCTCGGAAGGCCGTTCGACTTGGCGTACACGCGGAGGCCCGGCTTCGAGACGCGACGGATGCCGGCGATCGAGCGCTCACGGTTGGGTCCGAATTTCAGATCGAGCTCCAGGGTCTTCCCCACTTCGGCGTCGGAGACGCTCCAGTCGGAGATGTAGCCCTCGCTCTTGAGGATCTCGGCGATACGAGACTTGAGCTTGCTGTAAGGCATGCTCACGTCCTCGTGGTACGCCGAGTTCGCGTTGCGCAGACGTGTCAGCATGTCTGCGACGGGATCGGTCATAGTCATGTGGGCTCGTGCCCTTCCTCGTCACGGTTTCCCCGCCGTGAGGCGGGGACCTTCAACGTAGAGGTTCAGTTTTTCTTGAACGGGAAGCCGAGGTGCCGCAGAAGAGCACGCCCCTCGTCGTCCGTCTTGGCAGTCGTCACGATCGTGATGTCCATACCGCGGACCCGATCGATCTGGTCCTGATCGATCTCGTGGAACATCGACTGCTCCGTGAGGCCGAACGTGTAGTTGCCGTTTCCGTCGAACTGGCGGTCCGACAGACCGCGGAAGTCGCGGATGCGGGGCAGCGCCAGTGACACGACGCGGTCCACGAACTCCCACATGCGAGCTCCGCGCATCGTCACGTGAGCGCCGATCGGCTGATCCTCGCGCAGCTTGAACTGCGCGATGGACTTCCGAGCCCGTGTGACGACGGGCTTCTGGCCCGTGATGAGTGTCAGGTCGTGGATCGCACCCTCGATGAGCTTCGAGTCGCGCGCAGCATCGCCGACGCCCATGTTCACGACGGCCTTGACGAGGCCGGGCACCTGCATGGGATTCGAGTAGCCGAACTCCTCCTGCAGCTTGCCGACGACATCGTCGCGGTAGACCTGCTTGAGGCGCGGTGCCGGGCGGGCGTGAGTTGTCTCAGTCATCAGATGTCCTCCCCGGTACGGCGCGAGACGCGCACACGGACGGTGCGAGTGCGGCCGTCGCGCTCGACGGTCTCCTCGCGGTAGCCCACACGCGTCGGCTTGCTGTCCTTGGGATCCACCAGCATCACGTTCGAGATGTGAACGGGTGCCTCGTGGATCTCGATGCCGCCGGCGGTGGAGCCGGATGCGGTCTGCGTCGGCTTGCGGTGCTTGGACACGCGGTTGACGCCTTCGACGAGCACGCGGTTGCGCTCCGGGTAGACCTCGAGGACCTTGCCCTGCTTGCCGCGGTCGCCGCCGCGCTCCTGGCGTGCACCGGCGATCACCTGTACGAGATCGCCCTTCTTGATCTTGAACTTCGCCATGATCACAGCACCTCCGGAGCCAGCGAGATGATCTTCATGAACTTCTTGTCGCGCAGCTCGCGGCCCACGGGACCGAAGATGCGCGTACCGCGGGGTTCGCCGTCAGTCTTGAGGATGACGGCAGCGTTCTCGTCGAAGCGGATGTACGAGCCATCCGGACGACGACGCTCCTTGGCGGTGCGGACGATGACGGCTTTGACGATGTCGCCCTTCTTGACGTTCCCGCCGGGGATCGCATCCTTGACGGTGGCGACGATCGTGTCGCCGATGCCGGCATAGCGCCGGCCGGAGCCGCCGAGCACACGGATGGTATGGATCACCTTCGCACCCGTGTTATCGGCGACTTTGAGTCGCGACTCCTGCTGAATCACTTGTTCTCTCCTGTCGTCTCGCCGGTTCTCACGAGTGCGCGAGCCTTGCGGAACGGATATGGGGCAGCCGTCCGCTCACCCCCGGTTCCCGGTGGCCGCCGCGGAAGAGGCGGGACCGGGAGGGACGGGGGCAGCGTCTGGGTCACTTGGCGCGTTCGACGATCTCGACGAGTCGCCAGTGCTTGGACGCCGACAGCGGACGGGTCTCGGCCACGACGACGAGGTCGCCGATACCGGCGGTGTTCTCCTCGTCATGGACCTTGATCTTGCTGGTACTGCGAAGCACCTTGCCGTACAGGCGGTGCATCTTGCGGTCCTCGATCTCCACGACGACGGTCTTCTCCATCTTGTCGGAGACGACGTACCCGCGGGCGGTCTTGCGCGAGCCGCGCTCGACCGGAGCCTGAGTCTGCTCGGCCATCACTTATCCTCTTCCTTCGCAGCGGACGGATCGGTCCGGATTGCAAGCTTGCGCTCGTTGAGCACCGTGTAGATCCGTGCGATGTCGCGACGGACGGCCTTGAGGCGGCCATGGCTCTCCAGCTGGCCGGTGGCCGTCTGGAAACGGAGGTTGAAGAGTTCGGCCTTAGCCTTCTTCAGCTCCTCGGCGAGACGCTCGTTGTCGAAACCATCGAGCGCGTCCATGGAGAGATCCTTGGAACCGATAGCCATTCTCATTCACCACCTTCGCGCCGCACGATGCGGGCCTTGAGCGGAAGCTTGTGGATCGCGAGGCGGAGCGCCTCACGAGCGACTTCCTCGGACACACCGGCGAGCTCGAACATCACTCGGCCCGGCTTCACGTTCGCGACCCACCACTCAGGCGAGCCCTTGCCTGAACCCATGCGGGTCTCAGCAGGCTTCTTCGTCAGCGGACGGTCCGGGTAGATCGTGATCCAGACCTTTCCGCCACGCTTGATGTGGCGCGTCATCGCGATACGAGCCGCTTCGATCTGACGGTTCGTCACGTACGCCGGTTCGATGGCCTGGATTCCCCAGTCACCGAACGTGACGGTGTTGCCGCCCTTGGACATTCCGCGGCGGCCCGGGTGGTGCTGCTTGCGGTACTTGACACGGCGTGGGATGAGCATGGTCAGCCCTCCGATCCGGCTTCGGCCGCCGGAGCGGCCTCAGCAGTGTTCTCTGTCGTCTTCTGCTGGGCGTCACCGCTGCGTCCGCGTCCGCGTCCGCCGCGCTGGCGTCCACGTGCTGCGGGCCCACCGGCGCCACCGCCACGGGTTCCCCCGCGGCCTGAAGGCTGCGAAGCCTCCTGCGCCGCGAGCTCCTTGTCCGTGAAGTCGCCCTTGTAGATCCAGACCTTCACGCCGATGCGGCCGAAGGTGGTCTGCGCCTCGAAGAAGCCGTAGTCGATGTTCGCACGAAGGGTGTGCAGCGGCACACGGCCCTCGCGGTAGAACTCCGACCGGCTCATCTCTGCGCCGCCCAGACGGCCGGAGCACTGCACGCGGATGCCCTTGGCACCAGCGCGCTGCGCGCTCTGGATGGCCTTGCGCATCGCGCGACGGAATGCCACGCGGCTTGCGAGCTGCTCGCCTACGCCCTGTGCAACGAGCTGGGCGTCGACCTCGGCGTTCTTCACCTCGAGGATGTTGAGCTGGATCTGCTTGCCCGTGAGCTTCTCGAGATCCCCGCGGATGCGATCGGCTTCCGCACCGCGGCGGCCGATCACGATGCCGGGACGAGCCGTGCGGATATCCACACGGACACGATCACGGGTGCGCTCGATATTGACGCGCGAGATGCCAGCGCGCTCAAGACCGGTGCTCAGCAGCGCCCGGATCTTGATGTCCTCGCCGAGGTAGTCGGCGTAGCGCTGACCAGCCTTCGACGAGTCCGCGAACCACTTCGAGCGGTGGTCCGTGGTGATTCCGAGTCGGAATCCGTTGGGATTGATCTTCTGACCCATCAGCGGTTCCCCTTCCGGTCAGCCGGGACGTCGTCACCGGATGCGAGAACCACTGTGATGTGGCTCGTGCGCTTGTTGATGCGGCCGGCCCGACCCTGCGCGCGGGGACGGAACCGACGCATGGTCGGTCCTTCGTCCACGAACGCCTGGGTGATGACGAGCTCGTCCTCATCGAACGCTTCGCCCAGCTTGTCGGCCGTCTGGCGTGCGTTGGCGACGCCCGAAGCGACCAGCTTGTACAGCGGATCGGACACAGACTGCTCTGCGAACTTGAGCACCGCGAGGGCTTCCGACGCCTGCTGACCACGAATGAGGTCGACGACGCGGCGAGCCTTCTGGGGCGTGACGCGCAGGTAGCGCACCTTCGCCTTGGCTTCCATCGTTTCCTACTTCCTTCAGTCTCAGAGACCGTGGGCGCACCGCGTCAGCGGCGACGGCCCTTCCGGTCATCCTTGTCGTGGCCGCGGAACATCCGCGTCGGTGCGAACTCGCCGAGCTTGTGCCCGACCATCGCTTCGGTGACAAACACGGGAACGTGCTTGCGGCCGTCGTGCACGGCGATCGTGTGTCCCAGGAAATCCGGGATGATCATCGAGCGGCGGGACCAGGTCTTGATGACATTCTTCGTGCCCTTATCGTTCTGACCAGCGACCTTCTTGTAAAGGTGCTCGTCGACGAAGGGGCCCTTCTTCAGACTGCGAGGCATGTGTGAGGCTCCCTATCAGCGCTTCTTGCCGGTGCGACGGCGACGCACGATGTACTTGTCGCTTTCCTTGTTCGGGCGACGGGTCCGGCCCTCGGCCTGACCCCACGGGCTGACCGGGTGGCGGCCACCCGAAGTCTTGCCCTCGCCACCACCGTGCGGGTGATCGATCGGGTTCATGACGACACCGCGGACGGTCGGGCGCTTGCCCTTCCAGCGCATGCGTCCCGCCTTGCCCCAGCTGATGTTCGACTGCTCGGAGTTGCCCACCGCGCCGATCGTCGCGCGGCAGCGCACATCGACGTTGCGGATCTCACCGGACGGCATGCGCAGCTGCGCATACGGGCCGTCCTTCGCCACGAGCTGCACCGACGAACCGGCGGAACGCGCGATCTTCGCGCCGCCGCCGGGACGAAGCTCCACAGCGTGCACGACCGTGCCCACGGGCACATTGCGCAGCTGCAGGCTGTTGCCGGGCTTGATGTCGGCCTCAGCACCTGCTTCGATGACGTCGCCCTGCTTGAGCTTGGTCGGAGCGAGGATGTAGCGCTTCGCGCCATCCACGTAGTGCAGCAGCGCGATGCGCGCCGTGCGGTTCGGGTCGTACTCGATGTGCGCTACGCGCGCCTCGATGCCGTCCTTGTCATGGCGACGGAAGTCGATGACGCGGTACTGGCGCTTGTGTCCGCCGCCCTGATGACGGGTGGTCACACGACCGTTGCTGTTGCGTCCACCTTTTTTCGGGAGGGGACGGAGAAGCGACTTCTCCGGTGTCGACCGGGTCACTTCGACGAAGTCGGCGACGGAGCTGCCGCGGCGGCCCGGGGTCGTCGGCTTGTGCTTACGGATTCCCATTGTCTTCTAATCCTTACCTGTCAGCCGGCGCTCAGAGCGCGCCGCCGAAGATGTCGATGTCGCCCTGCTTCAGGCTGACGATCGCACGCTTCGTGTCGTTGCGCTTGCCCGTGCCAGTACGTGTCCGGCGGACCTTGCCCTGGCGGTTGAGGGTGTTGACCCGGTCGACCTTGACGCCGAAGATCGCCTCGATGGCGTACTTGATCTCTGACTTGTTCGACCGCGGGTCGACGAGGAAGGTGTACTTCCCCTCGTCCATCAGCGCGTAGGTCTTCTCGGAGACGACCGGCGCGAAGATGATGTCGCGCGGGTCCTTGATGGTCACGGAGCTCACTGTGCGTCCTCCTTAGCGCTCGTCGCTGCGGCCGTGACGGCCGTGCGTGCGAGGAAGGCATCGAGTGCGGCCTGGGTGAACACGACATCGTCGGACATCAGCACGTCGTACGTGTTGAGCTGATCGACGGGGAGGACGTGGACACGCGTCAGGTTGCGCACACTCAGGTGGGTGAGATCGTCGCCGCGCTCGATGACGACGAGCTTGTTCCTGCGGTCGGAGATCTTCGCGAGCGCCGCACGTGCGGTCTTGGTCGAGGGCACGTCACCGGTCACCAGTGCGGTGACGACGTGGACCCGGTCGAGGCGTGCCCGGTCAGAGAGCGCACCGCGCAGCGCGGCCGCCTTCATCTTCTTGGGCGTCCGCTGCGAGTAGTCACGCGGAACCGGACCGTGCACGATGCCGCCGCCCGCGTACTGCGGGGCGCGGATCGAGCCCTGGCGCGCGTTGCCGGTGCCCTTCTGGCGGTACGGCTTGCGCCCGCCGCCGCGGACCTCGGCGCGCGTCTTCGCCTTGTGGGTGCCCTGACGCGCAGCCGCGAGCTGAGCGATCACGACCTGGTGGATGAGCGGGACGTTCGTCGGAACGGCGAACACCGCGCTGGGGAGCTCAGCGGTGCCGGCCTTCGCGCCGTCCGCATCGATGACATCGATGGTCTTCGTGTCAGTCATCTCTTATGCCTCCTTCGCAGAGGAACGAACGAGAACGACTCCGCCCTTCGGGCCGGGGACAGCACCCTTGATGAGCAGCAGTCCGGCCTCGGCGTCGACGGAGTGGACCGTGAGGTTCTGTGTCGTGTGACGCACAGCGCCCATACGGCCGGCCATCTTCATGCCCTTGAACACGCGCCCGGGGGTCGCGGCTCCGCCGATCGCACCCGCCTTGCGGTGATTGCGGTGCTGACCGTGCGACGCGCCGACACCGGCGAACCCGTGGCGCTTCATGACGCCTGCGGTGCCCTTGCCCTTGGTGGTGGCGGTGACGTCGATCTTCGCGCCGGCCTCGAACACCTCAGTGGTGATCTCCTGGCCGAGCTCGTAGTCGACGGAGTCAGCGGTGCGCAGTTCGACGAGGTGGCGACGCGGTGCGACACCGGCCTTCTCGAAGTGACCCGCGTCGGGCTTGTTGACCTTGCGCGGATCCATGTCTCCGAAGCCGATCTGCACGGCTGAGTAGCCGTCGACCTCTTCGCTGCGGATCTGTGTCACAACGTTCGGCGACGCCTGCACGACGGTCACCGGCACGAAGTTGTTGTTCTCGTCCCACACCTGGGTCATGCCGAGCTTGGTGCCCAGGATGCCCTTGACGCTGCGGGTGGTGGGGAGAGCCTTGGAACGTGTGTTGGCCATGTCCTCCCCCTCAGAGCTTGATCTCGATGTTGACGTCGTCGGCGAGGTCGAGGCGCATGAGCGAATCGACCGCCTTCGGCGTCGGGTCCACGATGTCGATGAGGCGCTTGTGCGTGCGCATCTCGAAGTGTTCGCGGCTGTCCTTGTACTTGTGCGGCGAACGGATGACGCAGTACACGTTCTTCTCCGTAGGCAGCGGCACCGGGCCGACGACCGTTGCGCCTGCGCGAGTGACGGTGTCCACGATCTTGCGCGCGGCACTGTCAATCACAGCGTGGTCGTACGACTTGAGCCGGATGCGGATCTTCTGTCCCGCCATGGCGAAAGTCTCTTCCTTCCGAACTTCCCGGCCATCAACGCCCTCCTTCCGGATGAGCGTCTGCGCCGGCTTGACGTGACCGACCCCCGAGGTCGGGCGTGTCGCTTCTGCCTCGCGGCAGAGTGACGACACTCGTTCAATGGCTGCCCGGCCCGAACCCGCACGTGTGCAGATTCAACAGCCGGATCCCCCGGGACCGTTCGCGACGCAGGGTCGCAGTGCAGGGGTCGGTGGTCCCGGATCACAACCACACTATCTTGGCATGCCGGGCGTGTCGTCGCAAATCCGATCGCGACCCGTGCTGGCCGCAGCAGCGGACGAGGAAGGGCCCCGGGGTCACCCCCGAGGCCCTTCTTCAATTCCGTCGCAGGTCAGAGACCTGCAGGAGAGTCGATCAGATCACTTAGTGATGCTCACGACACGACCGGCGCCCACCGTGCGTCCACCCTCACGGATGGCGAAGCGGAGGCCCTCCTCCATAGCGATCGGCTGGATCAGCTCGACCGACATGTCGGTGTTGTCACCGGGCATGACCATCTCGGTGCCCTCGGGCAGCGCGATGACGCCGGTGACGTCCGTCGTACGGAAGTAGAACTGCGGGCGGTAGTTCGAGTAGAACGGGTTGTGACGCCCGCCCTCATCCTTCGAGAGGATGTAGACCTGCGCCTCGAAGTTCGTGTGAGGCGTGATCGAGTTCGGCTTCACGACGACCTGGCCGCGCTCGACGTCCTCGCGCTTCGTGCCGCGGAGCAGGAGCCCCACGTTCTCACCCGCGCGGGCATCCGGCAGGGTCTTGCGGAACATCTCGATCGCGGTGACCGTCGTCTTGGACGACTTCTCCTTGATGCCGACGATCTCGATCTCCTCGTTGGGGAGGAGAACGCCGCGCTCCACACGACCGGTGACGACCGTGCCGCGACCGGTGATGGTGAAGACGTCCTCGACCGGCATGAGGAAGGGCTTGTCGACATCGCGCTCCGGCTCCGGAACGTTCGCGTCGACCGCCTCCATGAGATCAGCGACGGACTGGACCCACTTCTCGTCTCCCTCGAGAGCCTTGAGAGCGGACACCGGCACGACTGGCGCATTGTCTCCATCGAAGTCCTGCGAGGAGAGGAGGTCGCGGACCTCGAACTCGACGAGCTCGATGAGCTCCTCGTCTTCCACCATGTCCGACTTGTTCAGCGCGGCGACGATGTACGGGACGCCGACCTGACGCGCGAGCAGCACGTGCTCACGCGTCTGCGGCATCGGGCCATCGGTCGCTGCGACCACGAGGATCGCACCGTCCATCTGTGCGGCACCGGTGATCATGTTCTTCACGTAGTCAGCGTGGCCCGGTGCGTCGACGTGCGCATAGTGGCGCGTTTCCGTCTGGTACTCGACGTGCGACACGTTGATCGTGATGCCGCGCTGCTTCTCTTCCGGCGCGTTGTCGACCTGGTCGAATGCCCGGGACTCGTTGAGCTCGGGGTACTTGTCCGCGAGGACCTTGGTGATCGCTGCGGTAAGAGTCGTCTTACCGTGGTCGACGTGCCCGATCGTCCCGATGTTGACGTGGGGCTTGGTCCTTTCGAATGAGGCCTTTGCCACTGGGTTCCTCCTGGTGTTTGGTGCAGGATATGCGGTTCATATCCTAGAACCGGATTGTGGGTAGATGAGTGTCACTATGCTGACAGCCGATAGGCCCCCGCACAATGTCACGGGTGAGAGAGGGTCACTCCCCGCCGCGGACCTTCTGGATGATCTCGTCGGCGACGTTCTTCGGAACCTCTCCGTAGCTGTGGAAGAGCATCGTGTACACAGCGCGACCCTGCGTCTTCGAACGCAGATCGCCGATGTATCCGAACATCTCCGACAGCGGGACCAGAGCCTTGACGACCTTGACGCCGGTGGCGTCCTCCATCGACTGGATCTGACCACGACGCGAGTTCACGTCACCGATGACGTCGCCCATGTACTCCTCGGGAGTACGGACCTCGACATCCATGACCGGCTCGAGGAGCACCGGGTCGGCGCGCGGAACGGATTCCTTCAGCACCATGGACCCGGCGATCTTGAACGCCATCTCCGACGAGTCGACGTCGTGGTAGGCGCCGTCGAGCAGCGTCGCCTTGATGCCGACGAGCGGGTAGCCGGCCAGCACTCCGAGCTCCATCGCGGACTCGATGCCCTCACCAACGCTGGGGATGTACTCCTTCGGCACGCGCCCGCCGGTGATCGCGTCCACGAACTCGAAGACCTTGTCGCCCTCGACCTCCATCGGCTCGATGGAGACCTGGACCTTCGCGAACTGCCCCGAGCCGCCGGTCTGCTTCTTGTGCGTGTAATCGATCTTCGGCACTGCGCGACGAATCGTCTCGCGGTACGCGACCTGCGGCTTGCCGATGTTCGCCTCGACCTTGAACTCGCGCTTCATGCGGTCCACGAACACGTCGAGGTGCAGCTCGCCCATGCCGCCGATCTCCGTCTGGCCGGTCTCCTCGTTGAGGTTGACCGTGAAGGTGGGGTCCTCCTTCACCAGCTTCTGGATCGCGGTGCCGAGCTTCTCCTGGTCGCTCTTCGTCTTCGGTTCGATGGAGACGAAGATGACGGGATCCGGGAAGGACATCGACTCGAGCACGATCGGCTGGTCGGAATCGCAGAGCGTGTCGCCGGTCGTCGTGTCCTTCAGACCGATGAACGCGTAGATGTGGCCGGCGAAGGCCTGCTCGACCGGGTTCTCCTTGTTGGAGTGCATCTGGAAGAGCTTGCCGACGCGCTCCTTCCGCCCGTTCGTCGTGTTGACGACCTGGTCACCGGTCTTCACGGTGCCCGAGTACACGCGCACATAGGTGAGTGAACCGAAGAAGGGGTGCGTCGCGACCTTGAAGGCAAGAGCCGCGAACGGTCCGTCCTTCTTCGGCTCTCGCGTGATGACCGTGTCCTCGTCGTTGACCGGGTGTCCCTCGATAGCCGGGACATCAAGAGGGGACGGGAGGTAGTCGGTCACCGCGTGGAGCACGAGCTGGATGCCCTTGTTCTTGAACGCCGAGCCGCACATGACGGGGTATGCCTGCGAGGCGATGGTCAGCTGGCGGATACCGGCCTTCATCTCCTCGATGGTCAGTTCGCCCTCTTCGAGGTACTTCTCCGTGAGGTCGTCATTCGCCTCAGCGGCGTCCTCGACGAGCTGCGCGCGGTACTCTTCGGCACGCTCCTGGAGGTCGGCCGGAATGGCCACCTCCGTCATGTCCTGACCCTTCTTCGACTCGTCCGGCCATTCGTAGGCCTTCATCTCGATGAGATCGACGACACCGCGGAAGTCGGACTCAGCACCGATCGGCAGCTGGATGACGAGCGGCTTGGCTCCCAGGCGATCCTTGATGGTGCTGACGGTGTAGTAGAAGTCGGCGCCGAGCTTGTCCATCTTGTTGACGAAGCAGACGCGCGGCACGTTGTACTTGTCTGCCTGGCGCCACACGGTCTCCGACTGGGGCTCGACGCCCTCCTTGCCGTCGAACACGGCCACCGCACCGTCGAGCACGCGCAGCGATCGCTCCACCTCGACGGTGAAGTCGACGTGACCCGGGGTGTCGATGATGTTGAACTGGTTGTCCTCCCAGTAGCAGGTCGTCGCGGCCGACGTGATGGTGATGCCGCGCTCCTGCTCCTGTTCCATCCAGTCCATCGTCGAGGCACCGTCGTGCGTCTCGCCGAGCTTGTAGTTCACGCCGGTGTAGAAGAGGATGCGTTCCGTCGTCGTCGTCTTGCCGGCATCGATGTGGGCCATGATGCCGATGTTGCGGACCTTGCTGAGGTCGCTGAGCACGTCAAGTGCCACGGTTTCTCTCTCTCGTATCGATGACTCCCCCGGTCCGGGCCCGGAGGCCCGGACCGGGGTTCGTCGCCTCTGTTACCAGCGGTAGTGGGCGAACGCCTTGTTGGACTCCGCCATCTTGTGCGTGTCCTCGCGGCGCTTCACAGCGGCGCCCAGACCGTTGGCCGCATCCATGATCTCGTTCTGGAGACGGTCGGTCATGCTCTTCTCGCGGCGCTGGCGGGAGTAGCCGACGAGCCAGCGCAGTGCCAGCGTCGTCGAGCGGCTCGCACGGACCTCGACGGGGACCTGGTAGGTCGCACCGCCGACGCGGCGGGAACGGACTTCGAGTGAGGGACGGATGTTGTCGAGCGCCTTCTTGAGCGTCGTGACCGGATCCTGTCCGTTGAGCTTGTCACGGGTGCCCTCGAGAGCTCCGTAGACGATGCGCTCAGCAGTGGAGCGCTTTCCGTCGAGCAGCACCTTGTTGATGAGCTGCGTGACGACGGGTGAGCTGAAGACCGGGTCGACGACGACCGGTCGCTTGGGTGCGGGGCCCTTGCGCGGCATTACTTCTTCTCCCTCTTGGCTCCGTAGCGGCTGCGGGCCTGCTGACGACCCTTGACTCCCTGTGTGTCGAGGGCGCCGCGGACGATCTTGTAGCGAACGCCCGGGAGGTCCTTCACGCGACCACCGCGGACGAGCACGATCGAGTGCTCCTGCAGGTTGTGGCCCTCACCGGGGATGTACGCGGAGACCTCGATCTGGCTCGAGAGCTTGACGCGCGCGACCTTGCGGAGTGCGGAGTTCGGCTTCTTGGGAGTCGTGGTGTACACGCGAGTGCACACGCCGCGCCGCTGCGGGCCGCCTTTGAGGCCAGGCGTGGCGTTCTTCACGGCCTTGTCCTGTCGCCCCTTGCGGACGAGCTGCTGAATAGTGGGCACTGAGTTGTTCTCCGATGCTTCTCGATGTTCCTAATCCCGGGCCCTCCACGGATGGAGGCCTGCATGAACCCGAGCGTGTCCGACTGGTGACCGGGTGAAGCTGCCTGCCCGATCCCAGTATCCGCCGAAGACCTCTGCACCCGCACTCGGGTGTGTCGGACCGGCGGACCAGCGCAACGCCGCTTCTCAGCGGAGCTGCACTGCCGTGAGCGGCGCGTCCTGGTGTCCACCACCCTGCAGGCGGGTCGCGGCAGGCTCGCACAGCGCGCGGGCGTGACTGCCCTCAGGACAGCCACGTTCCAGATTATCTCGCACGGTCGCCGGCGGTCAAAGTCGCGACGGAGAAGCAAGCAGGATCACACGCGCGGAGGGGCTCCCGCACCACTCGGTAGTCTGGGACGCATGACGCCTCCGCACTCCTCCGGTCCTGATCGGTCCGACGGCGACGAACCTGTCCCCAGGACGCCGCGCCTGCGCGCAGGCGACGAGGAGCGCGACGCGGTCCTCGACGTCCTCGCGCGTGCGCACGGTGCAGGTCGCCTCGATCCCGCCGAGGTCGATGAGCGCCAACGGCATACGCTCCGCGCGCGCTTCGTCGACGAGCTCCCCGACCTCATCGACGATCTGCCCGAGGGCCGCGATCTCGCCGCCCGCTTCGCGTCCCAGTCCGGCCGCGGCGAGCATCGGCGCTCCCCCGGCACCCTCGCCCATGCACCGGCGGGCGACGTCGTGCCGGTGGCCCCCGGCAGCGGGCCGCCCGAGACGACAGTCGCGGTGATGAGCGGCCGCGAGCATGTCGTCGAGCCGGGGACCGGTCTCGTCCGCAGCTATGGGCTCATGGGCGGCGACGAGATCTACCTGGGCGACGTGATGGGACCGGGCGTGGAAGTGACCCTCGAGTGCTACGCCATGTGGGCCGGCAATGACGTCTACGTCCCCGCCGGGGTCAAGGTGCTCGACAGGACGATGAACCTGATGGCGGGCAACACGATCGCGAAGAATGCACGGGGAGACGGCTCGAACGGCACCGTCATCCTCACCGGCTTCAGTCTCATGGCGGGCCACGACGTCAAACTCGACCCCAACTGGAGGCCCCGCGGCGAACTCGCAGGCTGACAGGCCTCCGACTGCCGCTCCCGGACGCCGGACGGATATGCTGGCGGCATGCGCATCGGGATCATGACATCAGGCGGCGACGGTCCGGGCCTCAACGCCGTGATCCGCGGAGCAGTGCGCAGGGGCACACGCGCCCACCAGTCCGAGTTCGCGGGAATCCGCGACGGGTGGCGGGGACTGCTCGAGGACGACGTCACTCCGCTCACGACCTACGACGTCCGCGGTCTGTCCGGACGCGGAGGCACGATCCTCGGCACCTCACGGGCCCATCCCTACTCCGGCGGTGGACCTGCCCGGATGCGCGAGGTGCTGAGAGCTCGCGGGATTGACGCAGTCATCGCGATCGGCGGCGAGGGCACGCTGGCAGGCGCCGCACGCCTAGCCGATGACGAGGGACTGCCCGTGGTGGGTGTGCCGAAGACGATCGACAACGATCTCGACGGGACCGACTACACGTTCGGGTTCGACACTGCAGCGGCGATCGCGACCGAATCGATCGATCGCCTGCGGACGACCGCTGAATCCCACCACCGCTGCATGGTCGTCGAGGTGATGGGCCGCCACGTCGGGTGGATCGCACTGCACGCCGGCATGGCGGCCGGGGCTCACGCAGTCCTGCTCCCCGAATTCCCCGTCTCCTATGACCGGATCCACCGCTGGGTGCGATCAGCACGGGCCCGCGGCCGCGCCCCGATCGTCGTCGTGGCCGAGGGCTTCGTCCCCGAGGACCGCGTCGAGGCCGTGGCCGCCAAGGGAGAAGCCCCTGACGGTCGCCCCCGCCTGGGAGGGATCGCCGATGAACTCGCACCTCTCATCGAGGAGGCGACGGGCATCGAGACCCGGTCGACGGTCCTGGGTCACCTGCAGAGGGGCGGCTCCCCCACTGCGTATGACCGGGTCCTGTCCACACGGCTGGGCATGGCCGCTGCAGACATCGCCGTCGAGAGGGCATGGGGCCAGATGGCATCGCTCGACGGAACGGACATCGTCCGCGTCCGCATGGCCGACGCGGTCGACAAGCTGAAGCGAGTGCCCCAGAGCCGGTGGGACGAGATGCAGATCCTCCTGGGGTGAAGCCGTCATCGCCTCAGAGCGCGCCGACTGTCCGGCGGGGAGGGGCAGCGGAGTCGCGTGCCGTCCACCGCGACCGGCGGTGGAACGCGCCGCAGCACGCCGTGGGCGCTCTGCACCTCCTCGGTGTGCGGCTCCCGCGCCGCCCCGTCTGAGCCGCCTTCGCGACTGTCCGACGTCGATACAGTGTCCCCCGTGACAAGCGACGGGCCTGTGAACGGGTGTGTCCGTGCGTCCGCTGCGACCAGCCGGCCCCCCGCCGTCATGGCTGGGATCCCCAGCAGCTCGGCGCCCACGTCGGAGAGCGCGAACTCCCGCACGCCTGCCTCGCCATGCGCCCACATGTGCAGGAGGGCCGCCGCCGCACGGTACCCGGTCGTGTGGTCCAGCACCTGCGCGGGCAGCGTCCCCGGACGCCCGTCGGCCCCGCACTCCCACGCGACGCCGGAGGCGGCCTGCACGATGCTGTCGAACCCCCGACGGCGGCCCCACTCTCCCAGGGGATCCCACGCTCGGATCATCACCGCCGCGAGGTGGGGATGGCTTGCGCGGATCGCGTCGAGTCCGAGGCCGTGCCGATCCATGCTGTCGGGGCGGTAGCCGACGAGGAGCCCGTCCGCGTCGGCGAGCAGCCGGTGCACCGCGGTACGGTCCGCGGACCGGCGCATGTCCGCGGTGCGCACATGCACGCCGCCGTCCGTGTCGAGGTGCTGCGACTCCAGTTCCGGCATGTGCGGCGGGTCGATCCGGATGACCTTCGCACCCAAGGCTGCAAGCAGCCGCGCCGCGACGGGGCCGGCGATGACGCGGGTGAACGACACCACGCGGAGTCCTGCGAGAGGCAGGGACGACCCCGCCTCCCCCGGCGCTTCATCGCGCCAGGGATCGTCGCTCGTCCGTTCGTCGCGTCCGCGTGAGCGGGCGACCGCGACTGCGCCCCGTTCGCGAGTCCGCACTCGTGCACCGCGACGCGGTACTCCGATCCCGGGGTGGCCCAGCCATTCATCCACGGTGAGTACGCGGGTCGCAATCCCTCCGGAGTACGTGATCTTCTCCGACAGGTCCGTCGCCGATCCCCTCCGCAGAACGGCTCGGAGGTCGACCGCGTCCGCTTCGGCGCTGAGCCCGCATGCCATCAGGAGGGCGTCCCTGTGGTGCGGGTAGTTCCCGTGTGTGCGGATCCAGCCGTCCCCCGTCTCGAAGAATCCGGAGTACGCCGAGAACGACACGGGGGCCCTCCCGTCGACCCTCAGGTGCCGGAGGGAGTCGAACGAATCTTCGATCCATGCGGTATCCGAACCCAAGCGGTGCGACCTCCCCCGGGCTGCTCCGACGGCCTCTGCGGCGATCAGCGCAGAGCGCACTGCATCGATCGCGACCCTCCCCGCCGGCAACGGCGAGGGGAGGATCCTGTGATCCCCTGTGATCTCCATGCCGAGACCCTATTCCGTACACGCTGCTCGACCGAACGTGCCCGTCGAGCAGGCGACCTCGCAGTGAAGGCTTCCTGAACGACCATCCAGTTCTTCTTCACACGCAGGTGTGCGGCATACCGACGAGCAGCGCGTGCTGAAAGGCGGAAGGCCCGCACGTGCGTTCGCACGTGCGGGCCTTCTCCGTCACCGGAGGGACGACTCAGGCGAAGGAGCCGAAGTCGTAGTCCTCGAGCGGGATCGCTGCACCGGAGTCGGCGCCGAGCGGCGGGTAGAAGTCGCTGTAGGAGTTGGTGAACAGCTCCTGCTTCGCCTCTTCCGTCGGCTCGACGATCATGTCGCGGTACTTGTGCATGCCCGTACCGGCCGGGATGAGCTTACCGAGGATGACGTTCTCCTTGAGACCCAGCAGCGGATCGGAGCGACCTTCCAGCGCGGCCTCTGTCAGGACGCGGGTCGTCTCCTGGAAGGAGGCTGCGGACAGCCACGATTCGGTCGCGAGCGACGCCTTCGTGATGCCCATCAGCTCGTCACGCGCAGAAGCCGGCTGTCCGCCCTCTGCCACGACGGCCTTGTTCGCCTCCTGGTAGCGACCGCGGTCCACCAGCTCGCCGGGCAGCAGCCTGGTGTCACCGGACTCAATGACCGTCACGCGACGGAGCATCTGCCGAACGATGACCTCGATGTGCTTGTCGTGGATGCCCACGCCCTGGGAGCGGTAGACCTTCTGCACTTCGTCGACGAGGAACCTCTCGGCCTCGCGACGACCGCGGATCCGCAGGACCTGCTTGGGATCGATCGCACCCTCGACGAGCTGTGAGCCCGCGTCGACACGCTGACCGTCCTCCACCAGCAGGCGGCTGCGGCGTCCGACTGCGTGCTCGATCTCCTCGCCTCCGTCATCCGGGGTGACGACGACGAAGCGCGTCTTGCGGGAATCGTCGACCTTCACACGGCCGGCGGCCTCCGCGATCGGAGCGAAGCCCTTGGGCGTCCGTGCTTCGAAGAGCTCGGTCACACGGGGCAGACCCTGCGTGATGTCACCGCCGCCGGCGGCGACGCCACCGGTGTGGAACGTACGCATCGTCAGCTGCGTGCCGGGCTCACCGATCGACTGCGCCGCAACGGTGCCGATCGCCTCACCGATGTCCACGAGCTGACCGGTCGCCATGGAGCGGCCGTAGTGCATCGCGGAGATCTGGACGTCGGAATCCGCTGTGAGGACGGAGTGGACCTTGAGGACCTCCACACCGTTCGCCACGAGCAGATCGACGACGTCCCCGTTCACGTCGGTCTTCGCCGGAACGATCACCTCGCCGTCGGAGTTCTTCACGTCGGAGACCGTGAGACGGCCGTAGACGCTCGTCTCCGCGTACTCGTGCGGTTCCAGCGACCCGTCGAGGCCGCGCTGGGCGATGGGCAGTGTGATGCCCTTCCCCGAATCCGTGTCCGCGGCCCGGACGATGACGTCCTGGGACACGTCGACGAGTCGACGTGTCAGGTAACCCGAATCAGCGGTCCTCAGAGCCGTGTCCGCCAGTCCCTTGCGTGCACCGTGCGATGCGATGAAGTACTCGAGGACGGACAGTCCCTCGCGGTAGTTCGACTTGATGGGGCGCGGGATGATCTCACCCTTGGGGTTCGTCACCAGTCCACGCATGCCCGCCAGCTGACGGACCTGCATCCAGTTGCCCGACGCTCCGGAGTTCACGAGCCGCAGCACGGAGTTCTCCTCGGGGAAGTTCTGCTCCATCGACCCGGACACCTTGTCCGTAGCCTCCGTCCAGATCTTCACGAGCTCTCCACGGCGCTCCTCGTAGGTGAGCGCACCGATGCCGTACTGCTCCTCGACACGATCGACGAGCTCCTCAGCAGCGTCCAGCAGCTCCTTCTTGGCCTCCGGCGCGACGACGTCGGACATCGCCACGGTGATTCCGGAACGGGTGGCCCAGTAGAAGCCGTCCGCCTTGAAGTTGTCGAGCGTCTGAGCGACCTCCACCTTCGGGTACTCGTCGGCCAGGCGGTTGACGATCGCCGACAGCAGCTTCTTGTCCACTGTGCGGTTCACGTACTCGTAGGACTCGGGCAGCACGTCGTTGAACAGCGCGCGGCCCAGCGTCGTCGAGAGGACGACCGGCTGACCCGGTTCCCACCCCTCTGGTGCGGGGATGTCCTTGCCGGGCACCAGGGTGTCGACCCGGACCCGGATCGGAGCGCCCAGATCGAGCTCACCCAGGTCGAAGGCCATGATCGCCTCGGCGATGTCCTTGAACTCACGGCCTTCGCCCACGGCGCCGGAGCGCTCGCTGGTGAGGTGGTAGATGCCGATGATCATGTCCTGTGAGGGCATGGTCACGGGCTTGCCGTCGGACGGCTTCAGGATGTTGTTCGCGGACAGCATGAGAACGCGAGCCTCTGCCTGGGCCTCGGTGGACAGCGGCAGGTGCACAGCCATCTGGTCACCGTCGAAGTCCGCGTTGAACGCGGAGCAGACGAGCGGGTGGATCTGGATGGCCTTGCCCTCGACCAGCTGCGGTTCGAATGCCTGGATGCCCAGACGGTGCAGCGTGGGTGCACGGTTGAGCAGCACCGGGTGCTCCGTGATGACCTCTTCCAGCACGTCCCACACCTGGGCGTGCTGACGCTCGACCATCCGCTTGGCGGACTTGATGTTCTGAGCGTGGTTGAGATCGACGAGACGCTTCATGACGAACGGCTTGAACAGTTCGAGCGCCATGGTCTTCGGCAGACCGCACTGGTGCAGCTGCAGAGTCGGGCCCACGACGATGACCGAACGACCGGAGTAGTCGACGCGCTTGCCCAGCAGGTTCTGGCGGAAGCGCCCCTGCTTGCCCTTGAGCATGTCCGACAGCGACTTCAGCGGACGGTTGCCCGGACCCGTGACCGGACGACCACGGCGGCCGTTGTCGAACAGGGAGTCGACGGACTCCTGCAGCATCCGCTTCTCGTTGTTCACGATGATCTCGGGTGCACCCAGGTCGAGCAGACGCTTGAGCCGGTTGTTGCGGTTGATGACGCGGCGGTACAGGTCATTGAGGTCGGAGGTCGCGAAGCGGCCGCCGTCCAGCTGCACCATCGGACGCAGATCCGGCGGGATGACCGGGACGGCGTCCAGCACCATGCCGGCGGGCGAGTTGTCCGTCGTGAGGAACGCGTTGACCACCTTGAGGCGCTTGAGCGCGCGGGTCTTCCGCTGACCCTTGCCGGTCTTGATCAGTTCGCGGAGCATGTCCGCTTCGGCTTCGAGATCGAAGTCCTTGAGCCGCTGCTGGATGGCATCGGCGCCCATGGAACCCGAGAAGTACAGGCCGAACCGTGCGACCATGTCGCGGTACAGCGACTCGTCGCCTTCGAGATCGGAGACCTTGAGGCCCTTGAACCGATCCCAGACCTTCTCGATCCGGTCGAGCTCACGGTCGGAGGACTTCCGGAGATTGGACATCTCCTTCTCCGCCTGAGTCTCGATCTTCCGCTTCGCCGCGGCCGTCGCCCCATCGGCCTCGAGGGCCTTCAGGTCCTCTTCGAGCTTCTTGGCACGGCGGTCGATATCGGAATCGCGGCGGTTCTCGACGCGCTTCTTCTCGATATCGATCTGGTTCTGCAGCGTCGGCAGATCGCGGTGGCGCGATTCCTCGTCCACGGACGTGATCATGTAGGCCGCGAAGTAGATGATCTTCTCGAGATCCTTCGGAGCCAGGTCGAGGAGGTAGCCCAGGCGCGACGGGACGCCCTTGAAGTACCAGATGTGGGTGACCGGCGCGGCGAGCTCGATGTGGCCCATCCGCTCACGGCGGACCTTCGCGCGCGTCACCTCGACGCCGCAGCGCTCGCAGATGATGCCCTTGAAGCGGACGCGCTTGTACTTTCCGCAGGCACACTCCCAGTCCCGGGTGGGACCGAAGATCCGCTCGCAGAAGAGTCCGTCCTTCTCAGGCTTCAGGGTGCGGTAGTTGATGGTCTCCGGCTTCTTGACCTCACCGTGCGACCATCGGCGGATGTCGTCGGCCGTGGCGAGGCCGATGCGCAGTTCATCAAAGAAATTGACGTCAGGCACGTGAATCCTTCTCTGTTGACGGGACGACCGATCGGGCCGTCCCCAGTTCGTTCGGTGGGGTCAGACTTCTTCGACGGTGTTCGCCTCGTGGCGAGACAGGTTGATGCCGAGCTCCTCCGCAGCGCGGAAGACCTCCTCATCGGAGTCGCGCATCTCGACCTCCATGCCGTCGGACGAGAGCACCTCGATGTCCAGGCAGAGTGACTGCATCTCCTTGATGAGGACCTTGAAGGATTCCGGGATCCCCGGGTCCGGCAGGTTCTCGCCCTTGACGATCGCCTCGTACACCTTGACGCGACCGGGGATGTCATCCGACTTGATCGTGAGGAGCTCCTGGAGCGTGTAGGCCGCGCCGTATGCTTCGAGCGCCCACACCTCCATCTCACCGAAGCGCTGACCGCCGAACTGCGCCTTGCCGCCCAGCGGCTGCTGGGTGATCATCGAGTACGGGCCGGTCGACCGTGCGTGGATCTTGTCGTCCACCAGGTGGTGCAGCTTGAGCATGTACATGTAGCCCACGGACACGGGGTACGGGAAGGGCTCGCCGGAGCGGCCGTCGAAGAGGCGCGCCTTGCCGGATGCGTCGACGAGTCGCTCGCCGTCCTGGTTGGGCTTCGTGGACTCGAGCAGTCCGCGCAGCTCCTCCCAGTGGGCCCCGTCGAACACGGGAGTCGCGACATTCGTGCCCGGCTCCGCGTCGTCCAGGAAGCCATGCATCCTCTCTGCCCACTCCGGGGTGCCTTCGAGCTTCCAGCCCTGCCTGGAGATCCACCCCATGTGGATCTCCATGACCTGACCGATGTTCATGCGGCGCGGCACGCCGTGCGGGTTGAGGATGATGTCCACGGGGGTGCCATCCTCCAGGAACGGCATGTCCTCGACGGGCAGGATCCGGGAGATGACGCCCTTGTTGCCGTGGCGGCCGGCCATCTTGTCGCCGATCGTGATCTTGCGGCGCATGGCCACGTAGACGCGCACCAGCTGGTTGACGCCCGGAGCCAGCTCGTCGTCCTCGTCGCGGTCGAAGACCTTGACTGCGATGACGGTGCCGGACTCGCCGTGCGGGACCTTGAGCGAGGTATCGCGGACTTCGCGCGACTTCTCACCGAAGATCGCACGGAGGAGGCGCTCCTCCGGGGTCAGTTCGGTTTCGCCCTTGGGGGTCACCTTGCCGACGAGGATGTCGCCGTCGGAGACTTCGGCGCCGATGCGGATGATCCCGCGCTCGTCCAGGTCCGCGAGTGCGTCCGGGGCGATGTTCGGGATGTCGCGGGTGATCTCCTCAGCGCCCAGCTTGGTGTCGCGGGCGTCGACCTCGTGCTCCTCGATGTGGATCGAGGAGAGGACGTCGTCCTGCACCATGCGCTGCGACAGGATGATCGCGTCCTCGAAGTTGTAGCCCTCCCAGGACATGAAGGCGACGAGCAGGTTCTTGCCCAGCGCCATCTCGCCGTTCTCCGTCGACGGGCCGTCTCCCAGCACGCTGCCGACCTCGACGCGGTCGCCCTCGTCGACCAGGATGCGCTGGTTGTAGGACGTGCCGTGGTTCGACCGACGGAACTTCTCCGCCCTGTAGACCTGCTGCGTGCCGTCATCGTTCATGACGGTGACGTACTCGGCCGACACCTCGGTGACCACACCGGGGCTGTCAGCGGTGATGACGTCACCGGCGTCGACAGCCGCGCGGTACTCCATGCCCGTGCCCACGTAGGGGGCTTCGGAGCGGACCAGCGGAACGGCCTGGCGCTGCATGTTCGCACCCATGAGTGCGCGGTTCGCGTCGTCGTGCTCGAGGAACGGGATCAGCGCGGTCGCGACGGACACCATCTGGCGCGCGGACACGTCCATGAAGTCGATCTCAACGACCGGGATGAGCTCGGCCTCACCGGAGCCGCCCTTCGGACGGGCGAGGACGAGGTCCTCGACGAACTTCGACGAGTCATCGAGCGGAGCGTTGGCCTGCGCGATCGTGTACTCGAGCTCATCATCGGCCGTGAGGTACACGGTCTCGTCGGAGACGTTCCCGTCGACGACCTTGCGGTACGGCGTCTCGATGAAGCCGAACGGGTTGATCCGCGCATACGAGGCGAGCGAACCGATGAGGCCGATGTTCGGGCCTTCCGGAGTCTCGATCGGACACATGCGGCCGTAGTGCGAGGGGTGGACGTCGCGGACGTCCATGCCGGCGCGGTCACGCGACAGCCCGCCGGGTCCCAGCGCGGACAGGCGACGCTTGTGCGTGAGGCCCGCGAGAGGGTTGTTCTGGTCCATGAACTGCGAGAGCTGGCTGGTGCCGAAGAACTCCTTGATCGCAGCGACGACCGGGCGGATGTTGATGAGCGACTGCGGAGTGATCGCTTCGACGTCCTGAGTGGTCATGCGCTCACGGACGACCCGCTCCATCCGCGAAAGGCCCGTGCGGACCTGGTTCTCGATGAGCTCGCCCACCGCACGGATGCGGCGGTTGCCGAAGTGGTCGATGTCGTCGTCCGCGACGCGGAGCTCTACCGGCTCCCCGTCGCGCAGGCCCGACATGTGCTCGTCGCCGGCGTGGAGCGCGACGATGTAGCGGATCGTCGCGACGACGTCGTCGGTGCTGAGCACGGAGCCGGACAGCGGTGCATCGGTCCCGAGCTTGCGGTTGATCTTGTAGCGACCGACCTTGTCGAGGTTGTACCGCTTGGGATTGAAGTAGAGGTTGTTGAGCAGCGTGCGCGCCGCTTCGGTCGTCGCGGGCTCTGCGGGGCGGAGCTTGCGGTAGATGTCGAGCAGCGCTTCATCCTGTGTCTGGACGGTGTCCTTCGCCAGGGTCTCGCGCATCGACTCGTACTGGCCGAACTCCTCGAGGATCTTCGACTCGCTCCAGCCCAGTGCCTTGAGGAGCACCGTGACGGACTGCTTGCGCTTGCGGTCGAGGCGGACGCCCACCTGGTCGCGCTTGTCCACCTCGAACTCGAGCCACGCACCGCGCGACGGGATGATCTTGGCGGTGAAGATGTCCTTGTCGGACGTGCGGTCGGGCGCCGTCTCGAAGTACACGCCGGGCGAACGGACCAGCTGGGAGACGACGACGCGCTCCGTGCCGTTGATCACGAACGTGCCCTGCGGCGTCATGAGGGGGAAATCGCCCATGAACACCGTCTGCGACTTGATCTCGCCGGTGTTGTTGTTCATGAACTCCGAGGTGACGAACAGAGGAGCGGAGTACGTCATGTCCCGCTCCTTGCACTCGTCGACGGAGTACTTGGACGGTTCGAAGCGGTGCTCCCGGAACGAGAGCGACATCGCGCCCGCGAAGTCCTCGATCGGGGAGATCTCTTCGAAGATGTCCTCGAGGCCCGAAGTGGTGGCGACGGAGTCGTCACCGATCTCCGTCGCCTCGATGACGCGGTCCTGCCAGCGCTCGTTGCCGATCAGCCAGTCGAAGCTGTCGGTCTGGAGACTGAGGAGGTCCGGGACTTCGAGTGGTTCGCGAATCTTCGCGAAGGAGATGCGCTGCGGGTGGGTAGCGGTCCTGGTGTGTTCGTCGGCAGCAGCCAATGGGATCCTTCCGGGTGAAAACCTGATGTCTCCGGCTAGGCCTGCCCGCTCGCGTTCGGCGTCGACACGCACCCGGAGGGATGCAGGGAGACGCAGATACGAGCTCATTCGGGCCCACCGCTATATGAAGGCACCTCGAAGGCAGAGCAATGCAAAGAACCAGTCTAGACGCGTGTCGCACCGTATGCAAACGCCCTGTGGTAGGCTCACTGATTTCCCCGATTCGCGGGGCCTCTCCCGTCACCTGTCGAGCCGCAGCTCCCACAAGACGGTGAAGGCCCACGGCCGGAAGCCCGCCGCCGTGTTCACCGCGATCATCGCGGGATTCTCCACGGCGTTCCACGTGCACACGGTCACGGCATCCGGCGAGACCGCTCGCAGATGCGCGGCGTTGGCCCTCTTCACGGCGGCCGCGAGCCCCAGGCCCCTGACCTCCGGTCGCACCACCGTGTGCTCCTGGAAGACGAGGGGACTGCCGGGGGTCTGTTCGAACACAGTGAAGGCGAGGAGCCGGGGTCCCTCTGCGACCGCGCTGACGACCCGCACGACGCCGGCGGCACGGGCGGTCGCCTCGACGGCCCGCAGCCTGGCGACGTCCCACACCTCCGGGTCGAAGGACGCGCCTCCCGTGGGAACCGTCGCCTCGAAGACGGAATAGAGGTCCGCAAGCTGTGCGGCCCACTCAACCGGAGCATCGTCCACCCAGCTGACGCTTCGGAGGCTCGGGTGCGGGTCGCCGGTGCCGCCGGAGTCGATGAGGTCGAGGACGGAGAACCTCTCGAGCTGAACGGGGACGAAGCCCGCAGCGGTCATCCGTCGCACACTCCGGTCCGACCGCGACACCGCTCCGCTGCCGGAGCGCGCGGGGATCGCGGACCCGGCAGGCAGGTCCCACACCACGGCGAAGCGCAGATCGGCGTCGGCCGGTCCGCCGGCGACCGGCTCCAGCACGTGGGGCGGGAGGGACTCGCCCACGACCTCCTTCAGCACCTCATGCGTGAACACCACGTGCCGTCCGTGCCGTCGCACCGTCGCGAGCGCGTCTGCGAGCAGCGCCGCGTGGAGGTCATCCGCCTCGGAGTCGGTGACTGCCGAAAGCGGCGGATCGAGTACCTGCACGTCTGCTGTGTCCAGGTTGTCCCGCACCGGCACGTCGACGACCCACGCGCCCACATCACGGCCGGTCGCGTCCACGGCGACCGCCGCCTCGCGGACATGGGTCGCGTCGTGCTCCCATTCACTGCGACGGCGCTCTGCTGTCGTCGCCAGTTCGGGGATGCCCAGGCGATCGCTCACTACGGCCAGCTCCAGGGCGGCGAGCCGCTCATGGAAGTCCACGTCCGCGTCCTCGTCATCCGGCAGGTCGCGGGAACGACGCATGGAGACGGTGTCGATCACGGTTCCAGTGTACGAGGGGCTCGGCCACCGGCGCATCACCCGGCGACCTCCACCGGTCGACGCCGCCCGGATCTGTGAGAATGGCGGGCATGTCCGCCACTGTGCACGTCCTCGTCACCGATCCCGTCCGACTCAACTCCGTGCTGATCACGGGCGCAGACCGCGCACTGCTGATCGACACCGGAGCCGGTCCTGAGCAGGCCACGCGGATCCTCGCGGCCGTCCGCGGCCTGACCGACCTGCCACTCACCGTCGCGAACACCCACGATCACTGGGACCACTTCTTCGGCAACCCGACGTTCGCCGAGGCCGGAGTCACAGAGTTCCTCGGGTCCCCTGCGTTCGTCCGCGACTCCCCCGGTTCGGCCTGGCTGCAGCACGCGGAGGCGAGCGAGCACGTGCTCGAGCTTCCTGCCCCCGATGCGCTCCTCGTGACGACCCGCGCCGTCGCCGACGGCGAGATCCTGGATCTGGGTGCGCTCCGCCCGGACGGAGCGCACGGAGGGGAGTCCTCGCCCCGGGGAAGCGCCCCCCACCGCGTCGAGCTCCTGTCGCTGTCCGGACACACGGACACGGATCTCGCAGTCCGGGTGGGACCGATCGTCGTCTGCGGCGACCTCGTCGAGGAGGGTGCTCCGCCGCAGGTGGGCCTCGATGCGACCCCACTGGCGTGGGTCCGCTCGCTCGACGCGCTCCTCGCACTGCGCGATGTCGAACGATTCGTGCCCGGCCACGGCAGCCCGGTCACCCGAGCCTTCGTCGAGACTCAGCGCGACGACCTGCTGCGCGCAGCGGAGGCGGACGATGCCTCTGGGCTTCCCGCCCGCCGCAGCGGACGTCACGTCGGCATGAACGACTCTGCACCGTCCACCCGCATCGACCCGCCATCCGGTGTCCACATCACACGGCTTCTCTGACGCGTCGCGCGTCTGAATGCAGGACGACCCCCGTCCCACACAGTGGGTCGGGGGTCGTCGTGTGCGGCGAACCGTGTGGACTGCCGCGGACGGCAGCTCACACGGTCGGCATCACTTGAGGGTGACGGTCGCGCCTGCGCCCTCGAGCGTCTCCTTGGCCTTCTCGGCAACGTCCTTGTCGACGCCTTCGATGACAGCCTTCGGAGCGGAGTCGACGAGGTCCTTGGCTTCCTTCAGTCCGAGCGACGTGAGTCCACGGACCTCCTTGATGACCGGGACCTTCTTGTCGCCGGCCGACTCGAGGATGACGTCGAACTCGGTCTGCTCTTCGGCCTCTTCGACACCGGCACCGCCGGCGGCGGGGGCTGCAACGGCTGCGACCGGAGCCGCTGCCTCGACCTCGAAGGTCTCCTCGAACTTCTTCACGAAGTCCGAGAGCTCGATGAGGGAGAGCTCCTTGAAAGCTTCGATGAGCTCTTCGGGTGTGAGCTTAGCCATGGTGGCTGTTCCTTCCGTTCGCGACCGGGACGGGTGCTCCGGCCGATGGGGGTGTTCGGGGCGTCTGGCTCAGGCGTCGTCGGCGGGCGCCTCTTCGGCACCGCCGTTCTTCTCGCGCAGAGCGTCGACTGTTCGCACGGTCTTGACCAGCGGGGCGGTGAACAGGTAAGCGGCCTGGTACAGACCGGCCTTCATGGCACCAGCTGCCTTCGCAAGCAGCACCTCGCGGGATTCCAGATCGGCGAGCGTGGTGATGTCCTCAGCAGTCAGTGCGGAGCCCTCGAGGACTCCCGACTTGATGACGAGCTGGGGATTCGCCTTGGCGAAGTCACGCAGCGCCTTCGCGGCCTCAGAGGGCTCGCCCTTGACGAACGCGATTGCCGTGGGTCCGGCAAGGTGTCCGTCGAAGGCGTCGATCCCTGCTTCTTTGGCAGCGATGGCGGTGAGAGTGTTCTTCACCACGGCGTAGGTGGCGTGCTCACCAAGAGACCTGCGCAGATCCTTCATCTGCGCAACGGTGAGCCCGCGGTACTCGGTCAGCAATGCGGCGTTCGAGGACTCAAGCTCCTGCTTGATCTCCTTGACCGCGGCTGCCTTGTCGGGCCTCGCCATGGCATTCCTTTCGTAAATGTCGGTGCATCCCGACTCATAGAAAAAGCGTCCCATGCGCAGGCATGAGACGCTCGGGCTCCGGTCCGCACGAGTGCGTGCCGGAGAGGTTCTCACCTGCGCGGGTCACTCTCTGACGAGTCTTCGTCTGCAGTCGCACTCCTCGTCACGAGGCGAACCACCGCAGAGACCAACGGTCTTGGGCAATCCACAACATTACAGACACCCGGCCCTCTCGTCAAAACGCCGTCGGTCACCGTGCCGTGACCGTCCTGCACCATCCGCCCGCGGCGGGCTTCTCCCCCGCACGGCCCACGAGCGCACGCCGATTCCGGCACGCGGCGTCTAGGCTGGTGCGGTGCAGGAATCCCAGGAATTCGTCATCGGCCTGGTCGGCTCCCCGTGGCTGTACCCGGTCTTCGGGTTCTTCATCGCGGTGTCCGCCGCAGTGCCGCCCATCCCCTCGAGCGCTCTCATCGTGGCACTGGGCGCGGTGAACTCCCAGTCCGGGGCGCCCGACCTCGCACTGGCGCTCCTCGCCGGGGCACTGGGGTCCGTCGCCGGTGACCACGTCATGTACCTGCTGGGGATGCGCAGCGGATTCACCCAATGGCCCCTGCTCCGCTCACCCGCGAATCAGATACGCATCGACCGCCTGACCTCCAGGCTCGCAGAGCAGGGTCTCCTGTTCGCAGTGATCGCTCGGTTCATTCCGCTGGGCCGCACTCTCATCGCCCTCATATCCGGTGGGCAGCGAGTCGACGTCCGCCAGTGGCTGGGGCTCACGACCGCGGCAGGAGCCATCTGGACGGCCTACTCACTGGCCTTCGGCTGGCTGACGGCCCGCTGGATCCCCCTGCCGATGTGGGCGTCGGTCGCGATCGCAGTCGGAGGCTCCCTCGTCCTCGGTGCCGTCGTCTCGCGCATCGCCGACAGGTTCGCCCTCGGCAGGGCGAGCTGACACGACGAAGGGCGGGGCCCCCGTCGGGGAGCCTCCGCCCTTCCTCAGATCCGGCATCGCACCGGATCAGTGGTCACCTCAGGCGCGCAGCGTGCCGGAGTCCATGGGGACCCCGGGGCCGTTCGTCGTCGACACGGTCGCCTTCGAGATGTAGCGACCCTTCGAGGACGAGGGCTTGATGCGGTTGACCTCATCGACTGCAGCCTTGAAGTTCTCTTCGAGCTGCTCCTGCGAGAACGATGCCTTGCCGATGATGAAATGCAGGTTCGAGTGCTTGTCCACGCGGAACTCGATCTTGCCGCCCTTGATGTCCGCGACGGCCTTCGCGACATCCATCGTCACGGTTCCCGTCTTCGGGTTCGGCATGAGGCCGCGGGGACCCAGGACCTTGCCCAGACGCCCGACCTTGCCCATCATGTCCGGTGTGGCGACCGCCGCGTCGAAGTCGGTGAAGCCGTCGGCCACCTTCTCCAGCAGGTCATCGGAACCGACGAAGTCGGCACCTGCCGCGCGGGCTGCCTCTGCACGGTCACCCGCGGCGAAGACGAGGACCTTGGCCGTCTTGCCGGTGCCGTGGGGCAGGTTCACGGTGCCGCGCACCATCTGGTCGGCCTTGCGGGGATCGACGCTCAGGCGCAGGGCGACCTCGACGGTGCTGTCGAACGTCGACACCGAGGTCTCCTTGGCCAGGGCGATCGCCTGTGCCGGTTCGTACTGTGTATCCGCAGCGATCTTCTCTGCGGCGGCCCTGTAGGCCTTTGAGCGCTTTGCCATCTGCTCTTCTTCTCCTAGCAGTCGTGGTGCGGACCGCGCGGGCCCTTCCACTGGGGTGGGGGTGAGATCCGGGGACCTCAGGCGTCGGTGGTGATGCCCATCGACCGTGCCGTGCCGGCGACGATCTTCGCCGCGGCCTCAGCGTCATTCGCGTTGAGGTCCGTCATCTTGAGCTCAGCGATCTCTCGCACCTGGTCGGCGGAGATGTGCCCCACCTTGTCCGTGTGCGGCGTCGCGGAGCCGGACTTCACGCCTGCGGCCTTCTTGATGAGCTCTGCAGCCGGCGGCGTCTTCGTGATGAACGTGAACGAACGGTCCTCGTAGACAGTGATCTCCACGGGGATGACGTTGCCACGCTGGGATTCCGTCGCAGCGTTGTACGCCTTGCAGAACTCCATGATGTTGACGCCGTGCTGACCAAGCGCGGGGCCGATCGGGGGTGCCGGGTTCGCGGCGCCCGCCTGAATCTGCAGCTTGATCAGACCGGCGACCTTCTTCTTGGGAGGCATGTTCGGTCCTTACTCTTCTCTTCCGTCACCCGCGCGACGCTCGCGCGGGTCGGGTTTCGACGCGCCCCTCCGATGTGGGGGCGGCCAAACTCCACTAGTATTCCACGACTGAACGCCCGGACGCGAATCCTTGTGGGGAATCGCGTACCGGACGTCGTGTCATGGCCTGTGTGCGGCACTTCGCCGCGGTTCTCGCGGCGCTCGCCGCGAAGCTTCGCATCCCGAGGGGTGAATTCCGTGCGGGATCCTCAGATCTTCGAGACCTGGTCGAAGCCCAGCTCCACCGGGACGTCGCGCTCGAAGATCGACAGGAGGACGGTGAGCTTCTGGTTCTCCGGACGAATCTCCTGGATCGTCGCGGGGTGGCCCTCGAAGGACCCCTCCTTGACCAGCACGGACTCTCCGACCTCGAACTCGACGACGTACTCGGAGTCGTCGCCGCGGTTGCCCGCAGGTGCCCTGCCGGTCTCCGCGGCGTCCTTCGCCTGCTGCTCGTCGAAGATGGGACGCAGCATCTCGAAGACTTCGTCCACCGTGAGCGGGACCGGGTCGTAGGCGTTGCCGACGAAGCCGGTGACTCCGGGAGTGTGGCGCACCGCGCCCCAGCTCTCGTCGGTGAGCTCCATGCGGACCAGCACGTATCCGGGCACGCGCACGCGGCGGACCTGCTTGCGCTGGCCGTTCTTGATCTCGACCACGTCCTCCATCGGGACCTGGACCTCGAAGATGAACTCCTCCATGTTGAGGCTCACCGTGCGCGACTCGATGTTCACCTTCACACGGTTCTCGTAGCCCGCGTAGGAGTGGATCACGTACCAGTCGCCGTCCTGCATGCGCAGGTCCGACTTGAAGCTCTCGACCGCGTCGTCCTCGGTGAGATCCGCGGATGCCTCCGCGGCCTCGCCGTCGGAGGACTCCGCGGACTCCTCCTGGACGGGCCCCTCATCCGTCGGCTCGGCATCTGCCGACTCGACGTCAGGCGCACCGGACTCGGTCTCCTGCACGTCTGCCTGGATCGCTTCGACCTCACCGGCGGCTGCGGCGTCTGCCGCGGGCTCGGCGGCGGCTGGCGCCCCATCGAGCTCGGGGTTCAGCTCTTCCGGTGTTGTCTCCGACACGTGGTGTCTCCTCATTCGATGCGTAGTGAGAGTTCAGGGTGGATCAGTGGGGCGCAGGGCCCTCGATCAACCGGATCAGATGGGCGTCGTACCGGCGAAGACCCAGCCGGCGAGCTGCCCGAAGAGGAAGTCGAGACCCGTGACGAGCAGCATCATGATCGCGACGAACGCGAGCACGACCAGCGTGTAGTTGATGAGCTCTTTGCGGGTCGGGGTGACGACCTTCTTCAACTCCGCGATGATCTCGCGGATGAAACGAAGGATCCGCCCGAAGAGTCCGGGCCTCTTCCCCTCTACGGCTGTGGGAGTCTCAGCCACGCGACCTCACTCATTCCTCGGCTTCCGTCACCGACCCCGTCGGGGTCGGCCTGACTGAGCAGGGGTGACAGGACTCGAACCTGCAACCTACGGTTTTGGAGACCGTTGCGCTACCGATTGCGCCACACCCCTTCAGCGATGAGTGACTCACCGCCGAGGATCGAGCATACATGGTCCCGAGTACCCGCGTCGAACCACGCGGAGATCACTGATCATCGCCTGCGTCGCCCTGCGGATCCGACTCGTCCCCGTCCGTCGATTCGACGACGATCGCCGGCGCGGGTTCGGGGAAGGACACCCACTCGGAGAACTCGACGCTCGCGTCCATGCCGATGCTCATGTACTGCACGTCGACGGGCCGGCCGGTCGTGCGGTCGATGCGCATGATGCTCATCTCCGCACCCATCTTGAGCGGGCCGGGCGTCAGCGCCTCCGCCAGGGCACCACCGGTCGTCGAGCCCACGGTGCGCACGCCCTGTCCGTACCGCTCCGGCTCCACCCGGCGGTGCCAGTGTCCGTGGAGTCCGTAGTCGGCGCAGCCGGAGGCGAGTGCGGGCTCCGCGTGACGGGGGTCGTGGACGAGGAGCAGTCCTGCGTCCGCACGGCAGGAATCGGCGGCGAGGCGCGCCGTGAACTCCTCCGTGGTCTCTCCGGTCTCCATGACGTCCCCAGAGGGGAAGACGGTCCGTCGAGGGTCCCCGGCGCCGAACACGGTGAGTCCCGCGACCTCCACGGGTTCGCCCTCCACGACGGTCCACCCCAGTTCGCGAGCGCGGCGCACGGTGTCGAGGGAGTCGTGGTTGCCCTTGACGAACACACTGGGCACGTCGGACGGCAGCGCGTGGTCGACGGAGTCGACGCAGACGTTCTCCGCGTCCGTCCCCGTCATCGTGATGTCTCCGCCGTCCATGTGGAGATCCGCATCCGACCAGCGCACGACATCGCCGATGACCGGTGACATGCCGGTCTGACAGTGGATGTCGCTCGTCCAGACGACCGTCGCGAGATCCGGGGGCGCCGCCGCCCCCAGTCCGCCCAGGGGCCCGGGGCCCACGCGCATGCTGGCCGGGCGCAGCGGCCAGGCCCGGGCCAGATCCGTGCGGACGGCCGAATAGAACTCGTCGTTCTCGCGCAGCATGTCCGTTGCCGCCTTCGCCGCTTCGTCGACGACGCCGGACAGCCGCCCCGTCACCTCTGCTCCCGCCAGGGGCGTGCCGATGAAGACGGGGTCGGATTCGATGGCCCGCGGCGGTTCGACGGGCACCGCGAGAGCACCGGCGAGGACTGCGATGCACGTCGTGGCGGCTCCCGCCTGCAGACTCTGGCGGTGGCCCCGCACCCGGAGGCTCCTGCGGGGGGCGCCCAGCAGTGCGCGGACGCCGACGATCAGGGCGAACAGTGCGAGGGTTCCGACCGCTGCTCGGACGGCGATGCTCTGCCCGATCGCGACGACCACGGTCCGTGCGTGGGCCGAGGGGTCGGAGAAGAGGGCCGCATAGGCGGCGACGTCTCCGCCGAGCGCGTCGATGGTGGAACCGCCCACGCCCGATTCGACCGGGATCTCCCCCACCGCGATGTGGACGCCCAGCCCGAAGGGGATGAGGCCGTCCGCGGGGACGACGACGCTTCCCAGGGGCCCCAGATCTGCGTCGATCGCCGAGTCCGCGGTGACCGAGTACACCGCGTCATGCGGACCGAAGGTCGATTCGGCCTGCGCTCCGAGCACCGCCCAGGGTGCGACGATCACGAGGCAGCACACGAGCACGATCGCCCCGCGCAGCGCCCCCACCCAGCGAGGACGCCGCGTGAGGATTCCACGCAGCCGTCGGCTCACAGGATGACGCCGACGAGATTCGGTTCGGGGACCAGCGTGATGCCGAACTGCTCCGCCACTCCTGCGCGGATGTGACGGGCGAGCGCTGCCACGTCCTCAGCAGTGGCCTCACCGCGATTCGTGAGGGCCAGGGTGTGCTTCGTCGACAGGGCTGCGCGCCCCTCCCCCACCGTGAAGCCACGGCCGAACCCGGCGTGTTCGATGAGCCACGCGGCGGACGTCTTCACGACGTCCGGGTCCGCCTGGCCGGTGTCGGGGTCGGTCACGGGGTAGGCGGGGGCGCCCGCGGGGAGGACGTCCCTCGCCTCCACACGTCCGGCGGGGCCGTCGACCAGCGACAGGATGGGGTTCGTGAAGAAGCTGCCCGCCGACCAGGTGTCGTGATCGGAGGCGTCCAGCACCATGCCCTTGGACGCGCGGAGATCGAGCACGGCGGTCCGCACCTCGTCGACGGGGACGCGGTCGCCGAGGTCCACGTCGAGTGCGCGGGCGAGCTGTGTGTAGCGCACGGGTGCGGTGGGGACCGCGGCATCGTCCGCAGCGACGAGTGCGAACGTCACCGCCAGGACGACGTAGCGCACTGCGCCCAGCTCACCCGCACTCCGCTTCAGCAGGGACGTCCGGTAGCCGAACCCCATGTCCTCGGGCCCCAGGACCGTCTCCTCACCGGTGACCCGGTCGATCACGTGGACCTCGACGAGGCAGTCAGCGACGTCCGCGCCGTATGCTCCGACGTTCTGGACGGGGGTGGCGCCCACTGACCCGGGGATCCCGGACAGCGCTTCGAGGCCCGACAGGCCCCGGGCCACGGTCGCTGCGACGAAGGCGTCCCAGTCCTCCCCCGCCTCAGCGGTCACACGGATGCGCCCGTCGGCATCGGGTCCGCCCCAGCCGATCCCCCGCGTGCGGATCAGGCACACCGGCCCGGCGAACCCCTCGTCAGCGCTCAGCAGGTTCGACCCGCCCGCGACGAACAGGACGTCCGGCGAGTCCGCCGCGCCGGCCGTGAGCGGATGTGCGCGGACGAAGTCCGCGAGGTCCGCACGGGAGCGGACCTCGCGGAGGTCCGTGACCGGTCCGCCCACGCGGAGGGTCGTGAGGTCGGAGAGCCTCACGCCAGGCGGACCTTCACCTGGGTCCGGCCCAGGACGGCCTCGTCCGCGGCGTGCACAGTGAGGTCGAGGCGGACGACGCCCGTCTCCGCATCGATCGCGCCGACGGTCGCGGTGAGGGCCAGTTCCGCAGTGGGCGTGCTGGGCACACCGGAGTCCGCGTCGGGCACGACGACCATCGAGGTGAAGCGCGTGCGGGCGTCGACGACCGCACCGGGGTCCCCCGCCCAGTCCGTGATCCGTGCGATGACGGAGCCCATGGTGAGCATGCCGTGCGCGATGACGTTCGGCAGCCCCACCTCCCGGGCGTACCGCTCGTTCCAGTGGATGTGGTTGTGGTCGCCGGACGCCGCCGCGTAGGCGATGAGGTCCGCGCGGGACACGGGGATCATCGTGTCGATGACGGTCTGCCCGGCCTCGAGCGAGGCGAGGGCGGGTCTGGTCGTGTTCGTCATGTCGGGACTCCTCACTTCTCGCCGCGGACGACGATGGTCGACGTGACGGTGACGACTGCGTCCCCGGTGTCCGCGTCCGTGAGCTCTGTGCGGGTGGTGATCATCGCATTGCCGCCGGCTTCGCGCAGACCGTCGACGTGCGTCGTCGCGGCGAGGCGGTCACCTGCGACGATCGGACGGGTGTAGGTGAACTGCTCCTGGCCGTGGACCACCCGGGAGTAGTCGATGCCCGCACCGGGGCTCGAGATGTACAGGGCCTCGCACCGCTGCGAGGGGATCACTGCGAACGTGGTGGGAGCGATGACATCCGCGTATCCCAGCTGCTTCGCCGCGGTCGCGTCGAAGTGCGCGGGGTGCTCTGCGCCCACGGAGCGGGCGAATTCCGCGATCGCCTCGCGCCCCACGTCGAAGGGTGCTTCGAGGGAGTACTGGGCTCCCTGCAGGTCTGTGTTGACTGACACGTATGCCTCCTCGCTTCCGGCGCTGCGGCCTGGATCGCCGCGCCTGGATGGTCAGGTCGGTGGACAGTCTAGCGAGGGGTCCCGGTGTTCGGTCGCCAGCAGGTCGGGGCGGTGGCGGATGCGGTGCATCGCCTCCTGCCGTCGCCATCCGTCCCACCATGAATCGTCGCCGTCGCGTGCGAGGATCCGGGCTCTCCGCACGGGTTCGGGGCCGTCCAGCCAGAGGACGCGCTGCGCCAGGCGCGCCGTCACGCCGGTGACGCTGCCGCAGCCCTCCACGACGAGCGGCGCGCCCGGAGCAACGGAGTCCTCCGCATTCCAGTCGGAGGCGTGCCAGTCCCAGCGTCGCCACTGCGGGTGCCCGCCCCGCGCGCGTTCGGTGAGGATCCGCTCGAGGGTCGCCGTCGCGTGGGCGAGCCCGTCCCAGCCCGCGTAGAGGTCGTCCATGTGGACGAGCCGCGCAGCGTCTGCCCGCGCGAGGGACTCCGCGAGCGTCGTCTTCCCCGCGCCCGAGGTGCCGTCCACCAGGACCAGCCGACCCACCTGAGGGTCCATCCCCGTCGACAGGTCCGCGTCCTCCGGACGCTCCGGCCGTGGGTCCGCCCGCGTCATGCGCCCCCGCCGGAGCCGACGAGCCTGTATGTGCCGGTCGCCAGGGCGAGGCCCACTGCGGCGAGCGCGATCCCCAGCGCGAGCGCGACGACGACCGCATCGCGACGGGTGAGGCGCGATGCCCTCGCCCACGTGCGCTCGCCGCTTCCGAAGGCCCGTGCCTCCATCGCGGTCGCGAGCATCGTCCCGCGCCGCATGGCCGTGACGAGCAGTGCGAAGGCCAGTGCGAGCCAGCCCGTCAGCGAGCGGGTGTCTGACAGTCCTCTGGCACGACGGGCCTGTGCGAGCGATCGATGGTCTGCGGCCAGCACTCCGGCCAGACGGACGGCGGCGAGCGCGCCCAGGACGAACCGGGCCGGCAGGCGGGCGATCTGGGCGAGCGCATCTGCAAGGCGGGTGGGGTCAATGCCGACGAGCGCGACGAGTGTGGGCACCCCGATCGCGAGCACGCGCACGGTGATGGCGAGCGCGAGCTCGATCGAGTTGTCGCTCACCGTCACCAGCCACCAGGTGACGTGCACCGTGCCGCCGGGCTCCGCGTAGAGGAGCATGCTGAGTCCGCTGAGCGGGGCGGCCAGCAGCAGGGGCCACGTACGCTTCACGATCGTCGCCGGGGTGATGCCGAGCGCGGTGAAGAGCACCAGCCAGACGCCCAGGCTCGTGCCGCCGCTCACGATGTCGACACTGGTGAGAAGCGGCAGAGAGTAGAGGACGGCCGCGAACCAGAGTGCCAGCGGGTTGACCGCGGCCACCGGGTCGGTACGCGCGTTCGATGCTGCGGATGCCTCCGCAGACGCTGCGGTGGACGCCTCCGCCGCCGAGGCTGTGGCGCCCGTCATGCTCGCACCGCCTGCGCGACCGCGGTCGCCTCCAGCCGGAGTCGTCGATCGCCCAGGACGCGGACGTAGTCATCGTCATGGGTGACGGACACCGCGGCGCCGCCCGAGTCGACATGGGCCGCGACGAGTTCCGCGAGCTCCGTCCAGGTCGTGCGGTCCTGACCGAACGTCGGCTCATCGAGGACGAGCACGCGCGGCGCTGTCGCGAGCACGGTCGCGACCGACAGGCGGCGCTGCTCGCCGCCCGACAGCGTGCAGGGATGGGCATGCGCCAGGTGCGTGAGTCGCAGTCGCTCGAGGAGCTCATCGACGAGCGCGCTCTGGTCCCGGGCGCCGACCAGCCGCGGTCCGACTGCGAGCTCGTCGCGCACGCTGCGGGCGACGAACTGGTGCTCGGGCCGCTGGAAGACGGTGCCGATCCGTGTGAGGAGCTGCTGTGCCCTCCACCGGTGCGGGTGCGGAGAACGGGTCCCGTGGGCGAGCTGCGCCGATGCCCTCACCTCTCCCTCCAGCGGAGAGGTGAGGCCGGCGAGGCAGAAGGCGAAGGTCGTCTTCCCGACCCCGTTCGGACCGGTGATGACGAGCGACTCCCCTGCCCGCACCTCGAGGTCGACGTCCTTCCGCACAGCACGGCCCCCGTGCCCCACCGCGACGCCGGCGGCCGTGACGAGCGGTGGATCAGCCGGGCTCGATCGGCAGACCGGTCCGAGCGTGCCGCGCGGGGACGACTCGTCGGGCGTCTCGTCAGACGTCTCGTCGGGCGAGGACGACCGAAGCGACGAAGGACTCGGGCCCGGTGGCGTCCGGGACACGAGCGGGTGGGAGCCGGGCACCCAGACTCCCGCGGCCTCGAGCGCGGAGCCCGCACGGGCGAAGACCGTGTCCGGAGGGCCGTCCGCGATGAGCCCGCCGGCGGGCTCGAGGACGACCACGCGGTCGACGAGTCCCAGCCACTCATCGACCCGGTGATCGACGACGACGAGCGTCGTGCGGGTCTGAGCGACTGCGCGTCGGACCTCGGCCGCGCCGGCGTGGTCGAGGTTCGCAGTGGGCTCGTCCAGCAGGAGGAGCCCCGGACTCATCGCGAGCACGCCGGCGATCGCGAGGCGCTGACGCTCGCCGCCGGACAGGTGCGCGGTCGGCCGATCGAGGGGGTAGCGGAGACCGACGGCGTCCAGCGACCGGGCGACGCGTCGCCAGATCTCGTCCCGCGGCACGGCGAGGTTCTCGCAGCCGAAGGCGACGTCATCACCGAGCGTCGGAAGGATCGTGTTCGCCTCGGGGTCCTGGAGCACCAGGCCCGCCCGCCCGCGCTGGCGGGCGGCGGGGGCTCCGTCGAGGGTGAGCGCACCGGCCTCTGCCCCGTCCTCGGAATCACCGAGGATTCCGGCGAGGCCCGCCAGCAGGGTGGACTTGCCCGCCCCGGAAGGCCCCAGCAGCAGGACGCGCTCCCCCGGTTCGATGACCAGGTCGAGTCCGGAGACGGCGGGAAGCCTGCGGGATGCGTGCCGCCACCCCCACCCGGATGCGACGACGCGCGCGGGGCGGGAGGAGTGGGACGCGTTCACGCGAGCCCCCTCACCTCTCGTCCGGCGGCGAATCGGTCCAGCGCACCGGTGCGGGCGAGCGCCCGTGTGAGAGCCCATCCGGCCAGACCCGCGAGCACGGCGCCCGACACCACGAGGCACACCAGGTAGATGACGAGGAACTGGGAGCTCATCTCGATATTGCCGGAGAGGAACAGCTCCAGCGTCCAGGCGAACAGCGCCGAGCCGATGCCGGCCAGCACGGCTGCGCCCACGCCGAACCGGCGGTAGCGGCTCAGGAGGAAGACCGCCTCAGCGCCCAGGCCCTGCGCGATGCCGGAGTACACGGTCTCCACGGCCCACTGGCTGCCCAGGAGCATCGAGACGACTGCCGCGAGCAGCTCGACGAAGAGCGCGGCCCCCGGCTTGCGGATGATCAGAGCACCCACGACTCCGCCCAGCAGCCAGACTCCGGCGACGAGGCCGCCGAAGCCGGGTGTGAGCGCGTCCAGAGCCATGAAACCGGCGTAGCCCGCGAAGTTCCAGAAGGTGAAGAGCAGCCCGATGACCACGCCCAGGACGGCGGCGATGACGATGTCGAGGGTCCTCCACCGGAAGCGAGTGGGTGGCCGGGTCGTCGTGGGGGCAGGGCTGGGCTCGGTCGAAGGGGTGTGATTCTGTGAATGCGTCACTGTGAAGTGCCTTTCGTTCGACGAACGGCACGGGTGAAGAGTCTTCCTTGCGCCGGCATTATCCGGTTCAGGTTCGACGGTCGAGGGCTCGATGCCCTCCTCTCAGCCTGGATCCGCCAAGCTCCCGTGTGCGGCCCATGGTAGCCCACAGCGCGCAGGGAGGTGCGGCGGGGCGAGGTGGGGCCGTCTCGCGGTGAAGGTCAGTCGAGCTGCGCCGCCTCGCGCTCCAGCAGCAGGAGTGCGGCCTTCTCCGTCTGTGCCAGCACGTCGATCGGCTCACCGTCGAAGTGATGCAGCTCCGCGTGGACTTCTCCGCGGACGCACACGGCGATCCACGTGGTCCCCGGCTCCTGACCCTCCTGCTGGTCCGGACCGCCGGCGCCGGACGCGGCGATGCTCGCGGACGTCCCCAGCATCGCGGCGACGTTCCGCGCCATCGTCTCGACTGCACTCCGGGAGATCACGGGTCCCGGCGGGACGTCCAGCACCAGGTGCTTAACCTCCGACCAGTAGCAGACGACTGCACCGGCGAACCATTCCGAGGAGTTCGGTGCGGCCGCGAGCTGGTTGGCGATCTTCCCGCCCGTCAGCGATTCCGCGACGGCGACGGTGAGACCGCGCTCCGTGAGTTCGTGCGACAGCCGTGCCGCGATGTCTGCGGCCTCGCCCTCGCGCTCCTCGTAGTCGACCATGGCGCCCCTCCCTCGTCCCGCGCCCGCGTCCAGGTGCTTGAGCAGTGCGCGGACCTGGTGTCGTCCTCATCTCCCTGCACTCCGTGCGGCAGACGGAGGGCTGCGAATTCCGGCCCCGCTCAGGGGTGAGAGGCCGCGCACGAAGAACCCCTCACCGGATCCTGTCCGATGAGGGGTTCTTCTGCTGTAGCGGGAGGGGGGCTCGATCCCCCGACCTCACGATTATGAGTCGTGCGCTCTAACCACCTGAGCTACCCCGCCACGCGCGGACTGCGCGGAGCCCACGAGAGCCCCAAAAGGGAATCGAACCCTTGACCTTTTCCTTACCATGGAAACGCTCTGCCGACTGAGCTATTGGGGCAACGAGCAGTAACTCTACACAGGGCCCAGACTGTTTGCAAAGCTGGGTTCACCCAGTGTGACCGACCCCGCACTCACCCCTTCGCGCGAGCCTCCACGACGGCGTCGACGAGGTCGTCCTGCGTGCCCCCGTAGAGGGTCTTCGCCCACACCGTGTCCCGCAGGACGTAGGGCTTCCCAGCGACGGTGAGCCACTGCAGGGGGTTGTCGCTCCCCGCGTCGTGGACGCACTTCGCGCACGCCGGGACGCTCAGGGAGTCCTCCCGTCCTGCGACGTCCGCAGCGATCGTCTTCTTCGCCTGCCCGTGCCGCGGGTCGATGCTGCACAGCTGCCGCCCGGACGCACCCCCGGTCGACTTCCGTGAGCCCAGGCGGAACCGTCCCCTGCCGCCCTTCGCGCCGGATCCGGTGGACGCCTCCGCGCGCGAGACCGCGGACTCCGCGATCCCCATGAGCACCATCGCCCCGGCGAGGTCGTCCTCCTGCGAGCCCTTGTCGTCCGCGAGCCTGCGCGCCAATCCGTAGGCGTCGAGGCCGTGCTCCACGAGGTCCGCCGTCTCGCGGTCGATGCCGTCCGTCTGGAGCTTCTCCAGCCGTTCGACGATGTCGAGTGCATCATCGCCCAGCGCGCGGCGCATCGCCCCGCGGTCCGCAGCGGCCGCCGCACTCGCGACCGCCCGGGGGATCCGGTAGCGCTTCCGCCTGGCTCCCCGCGGGACGAGGAACCACAGTGCCACGGCCACGGCGGCGACGATCATGACCGCGATCATGAAGGACCGCAGAGGGTGCGCCACCACCTGGTACTGGAGCCAGCGCAGCGTGCTGCTGCCACTGGAGGACCGCGACTCCACGGGCTGAGGGTCCTGCAGCCGTTCCAGTCCGGTCCGCAGCTGTTCGAGCACGGATCCCGATCGCGCCCCCGTCATCGACGTCGAGTAGAACTGCTGGTCCAGCAGTCGGCTGCGGTCCTCATCCGCCGCGACGACCTCGGCCCGCGGCCCGATGGCGTCCGCCCCCACCACGAGGACGATGAACTCATCTCCCGGCAGCACGTCCGCGAGAAGCTGCGCGACGGTGGTGTCCTCCTGGTATTCCAGGGTCGCGTCGAAGACGATGTACGTCGGCACGGCGGCCTCCTCCTGCAGCTCCCGCAGTTCGTCGAACGCGTCGCCGTAGAGGTCCTCGGACGCGCTGTCTGCGACGAGCGGCTCGTCCTCCAGCTGCATCGCGTACGACTGGACAGTGCCCAGCAGAGACCCGGCATCACCGCTCTCCATCTTCTCCGCAGCCGTTGCCGCGAGGACGCCCGCCGACGCCTCCACCCCTGCCTGCGCCTCTGCCGTCGCTCCTGCTCCTGCGGTCGTCACAGACCCCGCAGTCGAGGTCTCCGCAGGCTCCATCGCCGAGGCGGCACCGGATCCCAGCCCGCCGCATGCCACTCCGAGCACCACGGCCGCCCCTGCGACCCTCACCGCCTGCTGCCTCATCGCCGATTCCTCTTCCCTGCAGTCTTCGTCGTCGTATACGTCTGCGTCTTCGTCGTCGGCTCCGTCCGGTCGACGACCAGACCTCGGAGGAACGTCCCGGCGACGATCACGGCGAGCGCGGCGCCGATCGCCCCCAGCAGCGTGCGCACCCACGTGCGGTTCTCCCACTCCGCGGTGTCCGGCGTCGGTTCGAACTCACGGGCCTCTGCATCGTCCGTGTCGGTCAGCCCCTCGTCGCCCTCATCCGTGATCCAGGAGACCTCGGCCGCCCAGCGCAGCTGCGCCACAGCGCGATCCGTGACGGTATCGTCCGAGTCGTGCTCGGGGCGGTCTGGCCGATCGGACATGGGGTCCATGGTGATCCCTCCCTCCACGATCTCCGCGCTGCTGCTGCTGAGGACGACAGCGAGCGATCCAGCGGGCAGCTCCGCGGCCACCAGATCAGCGAGGTCGGATCCGTCGACCACACCGGTCAACGACGGGTCGAAGCCGATGACGCGCACGTCACGGCCCGTCTGCTCCGCGACCTCGTCCGCGACGTCGCCGACCGCAGGCAGATCCTCGCCGATGAGCTCGAGCCCGGTCCACGGGTCGACGACGGGACCGTCCGCGGCCGCGGCCACGACCTCGGCGACCGCCTGCCTGCTCACGGCTGTCGGGTCATCCACGAGCGATCCGGGGGCCCCGAGTTCAGCCATGTGCACCTTCTTCAGCTGATCGGCGTCATGGAGTCCGCCCACGATGCCCGCGGCGAGCGCAGCGGCTGCGGCGACCGCCAGCAGAGCGGTCCGCGCCCACGGGGAGGCTCCTGCGCTGCCGGACGGCGCGGCCACGCGAGCGGATTCGATCGCACGCTTCACACGCGCAGCGCCGGGTGCCGGCCTCCACTCCGCAGGCATCGCCGCGATCGCCTCGTGCAGCGGGCCGAACGCCCCGTAGCCGCTCGCGGCCCAGGGCGACGAGGCCCGTGTCCAGTAGGGCCTCCCGCGGTCGATCCCGGACAGGCTGAGGTACGACGGTGCACGGCCCTTCCCGATCCGCTCCGCGGCGAGATCGGACAGGGGGACCATCAGCCGTGCGCCCAGGACCTCTGCGTCCTCCTCCCCGTCGGCATGCAGGTCAGGACGGAAGAAGCAGTGCTTCCGCTCCCGCTTCGACCATTCGTCCTCGAGCGTGACCCAGCCGGCCCACACGAGTGGGGAGTAGGACTCCTCGGGATCCGGGAGCCTGTCGAGCGAGGACTCGAACGACGAGGAGAGCCGTGTCGACCGGGTGAGCTTCGCATGAGCCCGGGCCGCGCGATCACGCAGGGCCACCAGAGCTGACGCCTCATGCGCGCGATCGATCCGCGTGCCGAAGATCCTCGCAAGAGGCCCGGACCGGCGCGGCAGCAGGACCAGCAGCGACAGGATCAGGAGTACCCCGCCCGCGATCCCGCCTGCGAGGAATGCCGCGGTCATGATCTGAGACCCCGCGACGTCCGACGTGCGATAGCGTTCGCCCGTCCAGCTGACGGCGGCCGTCTCCTCGTCGAGCAGCTCCGGCTTGTCCGAACCCGCGCCGATCGCACGCAGCGCATAGGACAGGGCGGGGGCGGAGGTCGTCGCATTCACGTACGGAGGGCCCACCGCATAGGTCTGGTCGAGCTCCGCCTGCAGCCGCCCGTCCTCATAGATGCTGAAGGACGTCGACGAGCCCTGCGCCAGCAGATACACGGTGCGGGGGTGCGGGTCCTCAGCAGCGAGGCGCGTGAGTCCGCGCTGCAGTCCCCCGACGACGTCAGGGGTGTCGATGTCCGACTCGTACGGGTACGGGATATGCGGCAGGACGGCGATGCGCACCGTCCACCCGGCGTCCTCCAGTGCCCTGATCTGCGGGTCGACCATCGTGCGCTGGCGGGCGTCCCACTCCTGGACCGCATCCGGCGGGACGGCGACGACGTCGTGCTGCCACGACTGGGCTACTGCCTCGACGAGGTAGTCCGCGACCGCGGCGCGATACTCCTCGCGCAGCGACGGCGAGGGGGCATCAGCACCGTCGTCCGCGTCCGTGGTCACCGACCCCGCACCGACGGTCGGAGTCTCTGCGGTCGGTGTCCCTGCGGGTGCGGTCCCGGAGGCGACCGCGGACTGCGGGACGGCTGGGGCCTCGGCGGGTGTCGGGGAGTCGTCGCCGACGGCCGCCGCAGCGGCCGGGGCCCCCGCCGGACCGAGACCGAGGCCGCAGATCGCGACGAAGGCACCCGCCGCGACCAGCAGGGTCGGGCGGGTGCCGCGGAGAGGGCGCGCTCGGCTGCTCACACCGGCTCGTACTTCGCTGCGAGGTAGCCCTGGAGCGTCGCCGGCAGGTTGGTGATGATGCCGTGGACGCCGGCGCCGAAGAGCTTCTCCCAGGAGGTGGGGTCGTCCACCGTCCAGACGAACATCCCGCAGCCGGCGTCGAGGAACTGGTCGACGACCCCTCGTCGCATGAAGAAGCCACGGACGGACGGGTTGTAGGCGAGCGCCTGCAGATCGTCGACGACGGCCAGATCGTCCTCGCGCGGCACGGTGCGCAGGAGGCAGCGCTCCACGAGCGGTGCGATGTCGCGCAGGAACGCGAGAGTCGCGACGGAGAAGCTCTGGACCACGGTGCGGTCGGCCATGCCCTCATCGATGATCGATCCCGCGACGGACGCCACGGCGCCCGGCGACCACTCCCCCTTGAGCTCCAGCAGCAGCCGGCCGCCGTTCGTGGAGACGTCCCTGAGGAGCGTGTCGAGCTTCGGCAGCCGCTGGCCTGCGAAGCCGGGGCCCGCCCACGATCCCGCGTCCAGGCGCGACAGCGTGTCGTCGTCGAGCCTGCCGACCGCGCCGGATCCGTCAGTGGTCCGATCGACCGACTGGTCATGGATCACGGTCGGGGTGCCGTCACCGCTCACGTGCAGGTCGACCTCGATCCAGTCAGCGCCCACCATGCGGGCCGCATCGACTGCGGCGAGCGTATTCTCCGGGGCTGCCCCCGAATACCCCCGGTGGGCGATGACCCACGGCCGATCCGTCACGAGGGGCCCGCCGGATATGTCTTCGTGCGCGAACGCCGCATTGCGCACGCGTTCAGCCCATGAGCTGGTGAGCGGGTCGGATCGGACCTTGTCGTTCGTCACTGCGTCTGCGCCTCTCCTCGGACCGCCTGAGCCAGTCGCGTGTACCCGTTGACCGTGATGCTGCGCCACAGAGCGGCTGCTGCGGCCGGGTCGTCGATGCCGATCCGGTCGATCGCCTCTGCGGGCAGGAAGTCGAGGGTCGTCGCGCTCGTCGCGATCATATCGAACGGCTGGCCTCCATCAGGGTTCAGCGCGAACTCGCCGAAGGTGGTGCCTGCCCGCAGCACTGCCAGCAGGTCCCCGTCCGCGCTGTAGGTGCAGACCTCGCCGGACCGCATGAAGCGGATTCCGTCGAAGTCGGCGCCGATGGCCCTGACCACTTCGCCCTTGCGATACCTCTGCTTGACCAGGCGATCGAGAATGACCGCCCGATGCTTCGCATCGAGGGAGTCGAGCATGGGGGCGTGGGTGTATTCGGGGTCATAGAAGCAGGATTCGTCACCGTACCGGCGCAGGACGATGTTCTCCGCCCAGGACAGCGCGGCATACCGGTAGGCGAACGATCTGATCCCCATCTCCTCGACGTGATCCGCCAGCAGGCCGTCCGAGTCGACGGCCGCCAGGGCGATGCCCGCCTCCGACATCGCCGCGGCCAGCCGGTTGAGGCTGGCGATCGTGACGCGGGAGAGGTCATCGACCTTCGTGAAGTCCAGGACGACGCACAGCGGGTCCTCGAGGCCTCCGATGAGTCGTGCGACCGCTTCGAATCCGCTGAACTGGAGGTCACCCACGAGTTCGACGAGGTGGGCGTGATCCCCGTGCTCCGCGAGCACCGCGTCGGCCTCAGCCGGGCGACGCACGGTGGAGTGCGAATAGTCGACGGTCACGTGAGAGCGGATGGAGGAGCGGCCGACGGTCGCGGCCCGCACGAAGTGGAGGCCCAGGTCCTCGGACATCTCCTCGTGCACGATGATGCCCCTCGCGCTGTTGCCGTGCTGGTCGAGCGGTGGAGAGAACGTCGCGATGCCCAGCTGTCCGGGCAGGACGGAGATGATGCCGCCGCCCACTCCGCTCTTCGCGGGCAGGCCCACGGTGGCCACCCAGTCACCGGAGTCGTCGTACATCCCGCACGTCGTCATGACGGACAGGACGCGTTCGACGACCTCCTCTGTGAAGACCCGCTCTCCGGTGAGCGGATTGACGCCCAGATTGGCGAAGGTGGCGGCCATGACGGACAGATCCACCGCGGTGACGGTCACGGCGCACTGGCGCGTGTAGTCATCGAACGCCGGAACCGGATCGCCGGCGATGATGCCCCAGGACGACAGGAACCATGACAGGCCCCGGTTGTGGGCGCCGTCGCGCAGGTCTGCGGCGAGCACGTCCTCATCCAGGCGCAGCTCACGACCTGCGCAGGCGGACATCGTCGCAAGGATCCTGCCGAAGACCGACTCCCCCGCTGCGGGCCTCACGAGAGAGACGGCGGCGATCGCACCGATGTTGATGAGCGGGTTCTTGGGACGCCCGCTGCCGGACTCCGAGGAGATGTCGTTGTAGGCGCTGCCGGACGGCTCCACGTCGATCTTCGAATCGACGACGTCGAAACCGGAGTCCATGAGCGCGAGCGCATAGACGAAGACCTTCGAGATCGACTGGATGGAGAACTCCACCTCTGCATCACCCACCCCGTAGGTGTGTCCGTCCGCCGTCGTCATCGCGATCCCCATGCTCGCGGAGTCCGCTCCGTAGAGGACGTGGGGATCGGACGCGGGTTCGGGCGCAGCCGCGGTCCGCACGCGGGAGAGGCGGTGATCGGCGAAGGGATCGGCGCCGCTGACTGACGCGTGCAGATTCAGCAGATAGGAGCGAACAGGAGAGCGCATGCGATCAGGTTACTGTCCGGATGCCGCGTCAGACGGACGCGCAGGTGTCCGTCCCGTCACGCTGCAGGTGTGCGTGTGCGCCGGTGGCGCGGCCCGCCACCGGTGCCACGACAGCGCCGGGACAGACGAAGACGGCACGTCTCCAGCGCTTCCGCTGGAGACGGGCCGTCTTCCGTGGGTGGCAGATGAAGGATTCGAACCTTCGAAGGCTGTGCCGGCTGATTTACAGTCAGCTCCCTTTGGCCGCTCGGGCAATCTGCCGCCGCGCTCTCTCGAGCACCTGATAGAGAATACACATTCGAGTGCACCGGCGCTAATCGTGCGGATGAGGCCCTCGACACGTCCGCACCGGCACTGCGCGACGGCCTGGACTAGCATGGGCGCGACATGCGAGGGCGCCCGTGCGCGCCGTCGCGGCGACAGACCACCCAGACAGACGGGGCATCGGCCAGGACGTCGGTCCGCCCGTCGCCGAGCAGGAGGCAGGCATGGCAGCGGATTCCAGTTTCGACATCGTCAGCAAGATCGATCGCCAGGAGGCGGACAACGCCCTGAACCAGGCGGCGAAGGAGATCTCATCCCGCTATGACTTCAAGGGGTCCGGCGCCGCGATCGAGTGGAAGGGCGAGGACGTGCAGATGCGCGCGGACGGAGCGGATCGTGTGGCCTCGGTCCTCGACGTCTTCCAGTCGAAGCTCGTCCGCCGGGGCATCTCACTCAAGTCGATCGACGCGGGAGAGCCGTATCCGTCGGGCAAGGAGCACCGCATCGACGCCGCCCTCAAGGAGGGCATCGACAAGGAGACCGCCAAGGAAGTCTCCAAGATCATCCGCGAGGAGGGCCCCAAAGGCGTGAAGGCCCAGATCCAGGGCGACGAGCTCCGCGTGACCTCGAAGAAGCGCGACGACCTCCAGACCGTCATCAGCCTGCTCAAGGGCAAGGACCTCGACGTCGACCTCCAGTTCGTGAACTACCGCTGATCGGCGGACACCGCGCACTCACGACGAGGCGGGTGGGGCGCCTCGAAGGAGGCACCCCACCCGCCTCGTCGTGACTCACCTCACAGACGAGTCCCGCCATGCGGTTTCTGGGTAACGAACCGATAACGGTCGTGCGGCTGTGAGACCTCAGTTCCACGGCCACCCGGATCCGACCCGAGCAACCCCCCGCATGCCCCTGGCACCACTGACGATGCGGCGGTCGCCCCAAGCACCGCTACGGACCCCCTGAGGCCGCTCATTCCGGGCCGATACGGCTCACTCCGGCGGTTGTGATCCCCTCTCAGATCGCTATGTTGGAACACGTGACTCCCGCAGACACAGAGACCACTTCCGCTTCTACCCCCGCTGAGGACTCAGGTTCCGAGCGGGTCGAGCTCCGCGTCCCCTCCATCGCAGACGGCAAGCACATGTGGACGCTGGCCCGCGATTCGAAGGTCCTGGATCTCAACACCTCGTATGCCTACCTCCTGTGGGCACGCGACTTCTCCCGCACCTCCGTCCTGGCGACCCTCGATGCAGAACCCGCCGGATTCGTCACCGGCTACATGCGTCCGGATGCCCCGGACACCCTCATGATCTGGCAGGTCGCCGTCGATGCCGCCAGCCGTGGACACGGCCTGGCAGGCCGGATGCTGGACGAACTGGCCGACCGCACCGGGGCCGCGCGCCTCGAGACGACGATCACCGCGGACAACGAAGCGTCCCAGCGACTCTTCACGTCCTTCGCAGCCCGCCACGGCGCGGACTGCACCCACAGCCCCCTGTTCGTGCCCGAGGACTACCCGGACGGCCACGACACGGAGCATCTCTACGAGATCGCACCGCTCGGCTCACGCTGAGCACGGACGACCGCGGCCATCGCACCGCGTTCCGTCACTGTCCACACGGTGACACCGTCCCCACCCGCGTTGGGCGCTTCGGACTGAACCTCCGCACGCGTCCGGACCGTTCGGTCCAGCAGCCGAGAAGCGGCTCCCGTCCGGTCGAATCCCAAGGGTCGAAGACCCCAGGAAGGTGAGAACCACCATGACCGACATCTTCTACTCCCTCGAATCAGAGGTCCGCAGCTATTCCCGTAGCTGGCCGGTGGAGTTCGTGCAGGCGTCCGGCGCGACGCAGACGGACGCATCCGGCGCGGAGTACCTCGACTTCTTCTCCGGAGCAGGCGCGCTGAACTACGGCCACAACAATCCCGTGGTCATCGAACCCCTCATCGAGTACCTGCAGTCCGGCGCCGTCCTGCACTCGATGGACATGATGACTCCGGCCAAGCGCGATTTCCTGCAGACGTTCAAGGACGTCATCCTGGAGCCGCGCGAACTGCCCTACAAGGTCATGTTCCCCGGCCCGACCGGCACGAACACGGTGGAGGCCGCCCTCAAGCTGGCCCGCAAGTACACCGGACGCCAGCACATCCTTTCGTTCACGAATGCCTTCCACGGCATGACGCTCGGCGCACTGTCCGTGACCGGCAATTCGATGAAGCGCCAGGGTGCGGGCATCCCGCTCACCAACTCGTCGAAGATCCCCTACGACGACTACTTCGATGGTGAGACGGCGGACTTCCTCTGGCTCGAGCGCGTCCTCGAGGACTCCGGCTCCGGCGTCGACAAGCCGGCTGCGATCATCGTCGAGACGGTGCAGGGCGAGGGCGGCCTCCGCGCCGCGCGCTTCGACTGGCTGCGTCGCCTCTCCGCACTGTGCGCGGAGCACGAGATCCTGCTGATCGTCGACGACGTCCAGGCCGGCTGCGGCCGGACGGGCACGTTCTTCAGCTTCGAGGAGGCCGGGATCGTCCCGGACATCGTGTGCCTGTCGAAGTCCATCGCCGGTTCCGGCCTGCCGATGGCGCTGACCCTGTTCCGTCCGGAGCTCGACATCTGGTCGCCGGGCGAGCACAACGGCACGTTCCGCGGCAACAACCCCGCGTTCGTCACCGCCACCGCTGCGCTCAAGGAGTACTGGGCCGACCCCTCCTTCCAGGAGGGACTCGCGACCACCATCGACGTGATGCACGCGCGCCTCGGGTCGATCGCGGTCACGACGAGCGGCGCCGGAGTCCGCGGACGCGGACTGCTGTCCGGTCTGTGCTTCGAGGACGCCGAGGCCGCCGGCAAGATCGCGGCCGAGGCCTTCCGCCAGGGGCTGCTCCTCGAGACGTCCGGCCCGAAGGACGAGGTCGTGAAGATCATGCCGCCGCTGACGGTGACAGCTGATGAGCTGGAGCGCGGACTCGACATCCTCGAGGCCGCTGTCCGGACCGTCACCGGCCCCGCCGCGGAGAGCCCCTCCGCCTCCGGGGCCCAGAAGGCCTGACGGACCCCCATCGCCCCGGTCCGACAGACGGCCACGGCCGTCCGTCGGGCCGGGGCGGCACACTGCCTCAACGGCTGCTCGCCGCCCGAGCACCGCTCACACCACCACCTTCAGGAGTGATCCCATGTACGTTGTGAACATCGATGACCTCAACGGCACCGAGCGCGACATCGTCAGCGACAACTGGCGCAGCCGCCGTATGGTGCTGGCGCGCGAGGGCGTCGGCTTCTCGTTCCACGAGACGACCCTCTTCGCAGGAACCACCTCGACGTTCCACTACCAGAACCACATCGAGGCCGTGTACTGCGTCGCCGGCTCCGGAACCATCACGAATGAGGAGACCGGAGAGGTCCACGAGCTGCGCGACGGCACGATGTACCTCCTCGACAAGAACGACAAGCACACGGTGCGGACCGAGCATGAGATGCGGATGATCTGCACCTTCAATCCGCCCGTCACCGGGCGCGAGGTCCATGACGAGAACGGTGTCTACCCCGCTCTCAACGAGGACGGCTCGCCGATCTCCTGACTCCCCGCCTCACACGCACGAAGCGGCGGCCGCACCCGATCGGGTGCGGCCGCCGCTTCGTGCGTGTGAGACCCTCAGTGCTCCGCGCCTGCGGCGCGGTGCAGGCTCAGGCCTGCCGGCGCGAGTGCTCGAGCATCCCGTCGCGGGTGGGGATCTTGATCCGTTCGCGGCCCTGCGGCTCTCCCAGTGCCTTCTCAGCGGTCTCCAGGCGGTGGAACCCGTCCCAGTCCGCGTAGTCGACCCCGCGCGCGTCCAGCAGCGCTGTGATGGCATCCTCCGACGGCTCCTCGGGCTCCGGCAGCCGACCGGCCTCACGGTCGTCGATGAGGTGGGTGATCGTCTGGAGCGCATCGCCCTTCGTATGGCCGATGAGCCCGACGGGTCCGCGCTTGATCCACCCGGTCGCATACAGGCCGTCGACGGCGGGCGCGTCCGCTGCGGTCGCCTGCGAGTCGCCCTCGTGGACCCGGCCTTCGACGTTCGGGATGACGCCCTTGTCCGCGTCGAACGGGATGTCCCGCAGCGGCGAGCCGAAGTAGCCCACGGCGCGGTAGACGGCGTCGAGGCTCCAGTCGTGCAGCGTGCCGGTCCCGACGACTCCGCCGTTCCCGTCCAGCTGCTGACGCTCCGTCCGCAGGCCCGTCACTCCGGTCTCCTCATCGCCGAGCACCTCGACGGGCGCATGGAGGAAGTGGAGGTGCAGGCGGCGGGGTGCCCCCGACGGCTCGCGCAGAGTGAAGTCCGTGAGCGTCTTCGTCACCTGCTTCGTCTGGTTGTTGCTGTGGATCGCGGCCATCGACGCCTCGTCGAACTCGTAGTCCTCCGGGTACACGACGATGTCCACATCCTTGACGAGTCCCAGCTCCCGCAGCTCCAGCGGGGTGAACTTCGTCTGAGCGGGCCCCCGGCGTCCGAACACGTGGACGTCCGTGACCTTCGAGTCCTTCAGGCCCTCGTAGACGTGATCCGGGATCTCTGTGCTCAGCATGTCGTCGGCCTGCTTCGCGAGCACGCGAGCGACGTCCAGCGCCACGTTGCCGTTGCCGATCACGCCGACGCGCTCCGCGTCGAGCGGCCACTCCCTGGGCACATCCGGATGGGCGTCGTACCAGTTGACGAAGTCCGCGGCACCGTAGGACCCGGGCAGCTCCACACCGGGGAGGCTCAGTCGCGCGTCATCGAACGAACCGGTCGAGAAGATCACCGCATCGTAGTGGCGACGCAGGTCCTCGAGCGTGATGTCGGTCCCGTAGTCGACGTTGCCGATGAGCCGCACGTCGCCGCGGTCCAGCACCTTGATGAGTGCCTTCTGGATGCCCTTGATCCGCGGGTGGTCCGGAGCCACGCCATAGCGGACGAGGCCGAACGGAACGGGCAGCCGCTCGAAGAGATCGATGCTGAGCTCGAAGTCGCGTTCGGCTTTGGTGAGGAGGTCCGCCGCGTATATTCCGGCTGGCCCCGCTCCTACGATCGCAACACGAAGAGCTCGACTCACTGTTCACACACCTTTCGCGGGTGGGCGCGTCTGCGACCACCACGACTGACGAGTACCGACCGTCCATCTTAGTGGTACCTCACCTCACCTCGCCGCGACCCTGCTCACACACGGACCACTTGATCGGGAACTCACAGGCGTCACTAGAGTGGGGCTGTGACGCAGACCCCAGATTCCTCCGGCCTGCCCGCAGATGAGACGGCCAGGCGCCGTGCAGGACTGGTCAACGGAACGGCCGCCTACCTCCTCTGGGGCTTCCTCCCCCTCTACTTCAACTCGCTGGCGCCCGCGGGCAGCCTCGAGATCCTCTCGCACAGGATCGTGTGGTGCCTGCTCTTCTGCGGGCTCCTGCTGGCCCTGACCCGGGGGTACCCGCTCGTGTGGCGGATCCTCCGGAGCCCGCGGGCCGCTGTCACCCTCATCGCCGCGAGTGTGCTCATCGCGGTCAACTGGCTGGGCTTCCTGCTGGGTGTGGAGCTGGGGCGAGTCGTCGAGGTCTCCCTGGGCTACTACATCAACCCGCTCATCACGATCCTGCTGGGTGTGCTCTTCCTGCGGGAGAGGCTGCGCCCTCTGCAGTGGACGGCGGTCGGCGTCGCCGCCGTCGCCGTCCTGGTGATCTCCGTCGGCTACGGCTCCGTCCCCTGGCTGGGCCTGCTGGTCGCCTTCACCTTCGCGGGCTACGGGCTGCTGAAGAACAAGGTCGGTGCCGCCGTCGGCGCACTGGGCGGGCTGACGGTCGAGACGCTGATCCTCACGCTCCCTGCCGCAGCATTCATCGGCTGGACCCTGGCCGCCGGCACGGACACCTTCACGACCCAGGGATCGTGGCATCTGGTCTTCATGCTGCTGCTGGGGCCGGCCACCGCACTGCCTCTGCTGCTGTTCAGCGCCGCGGCGCGCCGGATCCCGCTGAGCTGGGTGGGGATGCTGCAGTTCATCACGCCGTCGCTGCAGTTCGTGACCGGGGTCTGGCTGCTGGGCGAGGAGATGTCACCGGCCCGCTGGGCGGGCTTCGCCGTCATCTGGATCGCGTGCACGCTCTTCATCACCGACATGGTCCGCACCTCACGGAGGCGCTGACCGGTCGTCGGGAGGAGCCGGCCAGTCGTCAGGAGGAGCGTTCGACGACCTGCCGGGCGAACGATTCGAACCCTGCGCGGACGTCGCCCTCAGGCAGCGCTGCGAGTGCGGCGATCGCGTCCTCCGACCAGCGGCGGGCCTCGGCCCTGGCCTGTTCGGTCACCGGGTGCGCCGCGAGCGCGGAGCGCGCTGCCTCCAGCGCTTCGTCAGAGGTGAGATCCGCGTCCAGCAGAGCCACGACCTCGGCCGCGGCTGCGTCTCCGCCGGCAGCGGCACGGCGTGCGTACAGGACCGGAAGGGTCGGGACGCCCTCCCGCAGGTCCGTCCCCGGCGTCTTGCCCGATGTCGCCGCGTCAGAGGTGAGATCGATGATGTCGTCGGCCAGCTGGAAGGCCACGCCGACCTTCTCGCCGTACACCCGGATCGGGTCGATGAGCACGTCGGATGCACCGGAGTAGCGGATGCCGAACTCACCCGCTGCGGCGATGAGCGAACCGGTCTTGTCCGACAGCACGCGTATGTAGTGGTCGATGGGGTCGTCCTCCGGCTGCGGGCCGGTGAACTCCGAGAGCTGCCCCAGGACCAGCCGCTCGAACGTCGTCGCCTGCAGTCGGACCGCTTCGGGGCCGAGGCCGGCGGACAGCAGTGAGGCGCGGGCGAAGAGGAGGTCGCCGGTGAGGATGGCGACGGAGTTGCCCCACACCTCGTGGGCACTGGGTGCACCCCGGCGCACGGGCGCGTCGTCCATGACATCGTCGTGGTAGAGGGTCGCGAGATGGATGAGTTCGACGGCGGCCGCAGCATCGAGCACGTCTGCACGCGCTCCCTCGCCCAGCTCAGCGGCGAGGAGCACGAGCAGGGGGCGCACGCGCTTGCCGCCGGCGCGCATCAGGTGATGGGAGGCCTCATGCGGCAGCCGGTCCGACTGCGCCGCAGCCTCCGTGAGCCGTGTCTCGACATGCTCGAGGCGCGTCGCCAGGGCCATGTCCAGCGCAGAGTCCGCCGCGGCGAACGGCCCCGCCGAGGGACGCGACAGGGTGCCCGCAGTATCCGGAATCATCGGCTCGTTCATCTTCCTCATGGTCTCAGACGTCGCAGTCAGTATCGCACTCACCGGACTCGGTCGTTCATCCCCTCAGCTGTTCGTCGTCGCGGGGACGGAGCGTGTGAGTGCGGCGATGACGCGATCCATGGCGTCCGCGTCGCTCCCCTCACGGTGGATGTTGCCCATCAGCCTCACCGCGAAGGTCATGAGCGCATCGACTCCCATACCGTACTTGATCCCGAAGCTCATGAGTTCGGGACGTCCGATGAGACCAGCGAAGACGCGTCCCAGCGTGACGTACCCGCCGAACCGATCGCGGACGATCTCAGGATACTCCTGCAGGGCGACCCGTCTGCGGTGCTCCGGCATCCGGTGATGGGTGACGATCACGTCCGCTGCGATCCGCGCGCTCTCCAGCGCGTAGTCGATCCCCTCCCCGTTGAAGGGGCTCACCATGCCGGCGGAGTCCCCCACGAGCATGAGGCCGTCGCGGAAGTGCGGTGTGCGGTTGAAGGCCATGGGCAGTGCTGCGGAGCGGACCTGCTCCAGCTGCGTCGACTCATCGATCGACCACTCGTGGCCCATCGCCGCGAGCCACTCGTCGAGCACGGTGCGGTAGTTGACGGTCCCGAACTGCGGAGACGTGTCGAGGATCCCGAGTCCCACGTTCACGGTGCCGTCGCCCAGCGGGAAGAGCCACCCGTAGCCGGGCATGGGGTCGCCTCCCGATTCGCGCAGCTCCAGCCAGCTCTCGAGGTAGGAGTCGTCGTGGCGCGGCGAGGAGTGGTAGGTCCGGACGGCCACCCCCATGGGCCGATCGTCGCGCCTCTGCACACCGTGGGCGACGGAGACGCGGGAGGAGACGCCGTCGCAGGCGACGACGAGCGGCGCACGGAAGTACGCCTCCGGACCGACCTTGCGACCGCGATGATCCGTGCCGGTCGCGCGCACGCCGGTGAGCCAGCCGTCTGAACCGATGACCGGCTCCGTCGCGGCCACCTGCTCGTAGAGCCGTGCACCCGCACGCTGCGCGTGGCGCGCCAGGGTCTCGTCGAGGCCCATGCGCGTCTTCGTGAGGCCGTAGTCGGGGAAGCCGCCGCCGCCGGGCCAGTCGATCTGCATGCGGTGCCCGCCGCCGATCAGCCGTAGACCGCGGTTGCGGTGCCACCCGTCCTCCGGACGCGTGTCCACGCCCAGGTGGTCGAGCTCACGGACGGCTCGCGGTGTGAGGGCGTCGCCGCAGACCTTGTCGCGCGGGAAGGCCGACTTCTCGAGCACCACGACGTCGAGGCCCGCACGGGCGAGGTGCGCCGCGGTCGCAGCGCCCGCGGGCCCCGCGCCCACGACGACGACGTCGGCGTCGATCACCGGGGAATCGAGGGGCTGGGCGTCCTGCATCGTCGTGCTGGGATCCTGCTCTGCACTCACGCGCCCGCCGGGCGGATGCCCCGGTGGATGGCGACGATCCCTCCGGAGAGGTTGCGGTACTGGACACGGTCGAACCCGGAGTCCGCGATGACATGGGCGAGCGCATCCTGACCCGGCCACGCCCGGATCGATTCGGCGAGGTACTCATACGACGCGGGGTTCGAGCTGATGAGCCGCGCCACCGGCGGGAGAGCGCGCATGAGGTATTCGCGGTAGACGGTGTCGAGGGGGCCGAGCACCGGGCGGGAGAACTCGCAGACCACGAGTCGCCCTCCGGGCCTCAGCACCCGTCGCATCTGGGCGAGCGCACGCTCCGGATCGTTCACGTTGCGGAAGCCGAAGCTGATGGTGACGACGTCGAACTCCCCGTCGTCGAACGGCAGGTCCAGCGCATCCGCGTACAGGAAGCGGATACCGGGGTTGCGGGCGCGTCCCACGTCGAGCATCCCCTCGGAGATGTCGCCGGCGATGACGTCCGCGCCCGCCTGCGCGAACGGGACGGAGCTCGTCCCGGTCCCGGCCGCGAGGTCGAGCACCTTCTCACCCGGCTGCGCAGCGACCGCGTCGGCGACGACGCGGCGCCAGCGGCGCGTCTGCCCCAGCGACAGCACGTCGTTCATGAGGTCGTACCGATCCGCGACGGCGTCGAACATCGACGCGACGTCACCGGGATCCTTGTCCAGCTGGGCGCGATTCATGCAGACCAGTCTCCCCCACCCGCGCGCGGGTGGCGAATCCGGAAGCGCCTGGTCCCGCGGGTCCGCGGCTCAGTATCGTGGGACCGTGACCCATTCCTCCCGCACGTCCGATCCCACGCCCCGGCTGACCGTCCGGTCGTGGTTCGTCGACGGCCTCGCGCCCGATGCTCCCCCGCCGTTCGCCGGGAACATCCCCACCAGCTCGCTCGACTTCCTCGCGCAGCTGCCGACATCAGGCTTCGCCTGCTGGGTGCGGGGACGGTCGGGGCTCGTGGGGATCGGACGGCGGCTGCGGCTCCATGCTCGCGGCGAGCACCGGTTCCACGACCTCGCGAGACAGTGGGATGACCTGGTCGCAGCGGCGGTGGTCGACGACCGCGTGAGCCTCATGGGGTCCGGCCTGGTCGGCTTCTCCGCGATCTCCTTCGCCGCGGATTCCGGCGTGGACTCCGTGATCGACGTGCCCGAGTACATCCTGGGCAGACGAGACGGGCGCGTGTGGCTCACGCACGTGCGAGACGGCGACGATGGCGCATGTGGGCATTCTCCGGATGACCGGTCCGCGGGCTCCGAGGACGTCGACGCCCCGTCCGACGAGCTCGTCGCAGGACTCCAGCTCACGCCCACTCCGCTGCGCGACCAGCGGATCGTCACGCGGGAGCCGGGGCGTGTGAGTCCGGAGCGGTTCGAGGAGATCGTCGCGCTGGCAGCCTCCCGCCTGCGCAGCCCGGAGGCGGGCGAGCGCAAGATCGTCCTCGCCCGGGACGAGGTCATCACGGCAGAGGACGACATCGACGTCAGGACTGTCCTGGGCCGGCTCAACGCCGAGTTCCCGAGCACCTGGGCATTCCTCGTCGCGGGGCTCGTGGGCGCGACGCCGGAGCTGCTCATAGGGGTGGAGGACGGCGCCGTCCACTCACGGGTGCTCGCCGGGACGTACCGGGTCCAGGAGGATCCGGAGAAGGAGGTCGCCGACGCGCGGGAGCATCTGGGGGGTCGCAAGGACTCGGTCGAGCACTCGTACGCGATCGATTCGCTCGCGAGCACGCTCGGGCCGGTGACGGAGGAGCTCCACGTGGACCCGGAGCCGCACCTCCTCCAGCTCGCGAACGTGATCCACCTGGCCTCCGACGCACACGGCCGACTCTCCACCCGCGCGGACGGGTCACGGATCAGCCCGTTCGAGGTCGCGCACGCCGTGCACCCCACGGCCGCGGTGGGCGGCACGCCCCGCGCACGGGCGATGGACCTCATCAGCCGGTTCGAGGAGATGGACCGCGGCCGCTACGCAGGCCCCGTCGGTTGGGTCGACGGGTACGGGAACGGGCAGTTCGGCATCGCTCTGCGGTGCGGTCAGCTCGAGGAGCGCAATCGGATCCGCCTGTTCGCCGGCGCGGGCATCATGCCGGACTCGGACCCCGAATCCGAGCGGCGGGAGACGGACGCGAAGTTCGCACCCATGCGGAGGGCGCTGGGCGTCGAGTGGAGTCCGGACACCTCGCACTGAGTCCGGGACCGGCTCAGCAGCCGGCCTCAGCAGCGCACCGGCGGCAGTCGGAGCTGGAAGACACCGGCCGCTCCCCTGTCCAGGAAGCGGCGGAAGCGCTCCAGCGCTCCAGCACCTGCCTCGTCGCAGTGCTCGCCGTCGGCGCCTGCTCGAAGGTCGACCGACTCCGCCTCCGTGCCCAGCGCGCGCGCTGCCTCCGCGAGGTCCGTGCCGTGCGGTGTACCGAAGAAGCGGTCGAAGCGGGATGCGACGTGCGGACGCGAGTGTTCGAGGCCGGCGAAGATCGCACCCCCGTCATCGTGGAGGACGACGGTCTGCAGCCGCGGCCTGCGCTCGTGGGTGGGCACGACGAATCCGCCCAGATCGTGGAGGGCCGCGAGGTCGCCGATGAGCAGCCGCACCGGGGCATCGAGGACGCCCTGGTCCTCGAGTCCCAGAGCAATGCCCGAGGCCGTCGCCACCAGCCCGTCGATACCCGCCAGACCGCGCGAGGCCACGACGCGGGCCCGATGGTGCGGCTGCTGGAGGCGCGCGAGGTGCCGGATGGTGCTGGAGCTCGCCGCGACCAGGACACCGGGCCGCTCGAGCAGGGCGAGCACCGCCGCATCGGTGGGGTCGGACGACCCGCCCGCCGTCGCAGAGCCGAGCTCCGACCACTCGGCCCACCACGTGCCGGCCCTCGCGATGCTCGCGCAGGACGGCGTCAGCGTGGCCACGAGCCCATCAGCGTCGTACGGGACGACGACCGTCTCCAGATCGTCCCGGTCCACCAGCTGCACGATGGGCCGCGACAGGGTCGGGCGGCCGGTCACGATGACGTGGGTGATGCGCGCGAGCGCTTCCGCCGCTGCGGGCCGGCCCAGCAGCTGCGCATGCGCCGGGATGGTGCACGGATGCGAGGCGAGCACAGACGACGGCTCTGCGAAGATGGGGACGACGAACTCCGATGCGAGGGCCGCCAGGGTGCTGGTGGCGAAGCCCAGGTCGTCTCCCGCGACGATCACCGGCCGTGACTGCGGGTCCGCCAGCACGTCTCGTACTGCGCTCCACCGGGCCGCGTCCCCACCGCGGTCGGTCCCTCCCGCGGCGCTCTGCGCACCGACCGCCGGACCGGGCGGCACTCCCCCTGCTTCCTCGGTGTCCGGGACGAGGGGCGCGTCGAACTGCGCATTGAGCTGGACCGGTCCGCCCGGGGACGCACAGGCCCGGATGACGGCCGCCTCGGCGGCCGTGGTCCAGGTGGGGTCGTCGTCTCCTGCAGGGAGGGGCAGGTCCCATGCCGCGACGACCTCGGGCAGCGCCGCATGCTGGGCGTCGAGCGTCTGATTGGCGCCCGTGCCGCGCAGTCGAGCGGGACGATCGGCGGTCACGAGCACGAGCGGCAGGTGTGCGTGGGCGGCTTCCATGACCGCGGGATGGAGGTTTCCCACGGCAGACCCGGACGTCGTCACGACTGCGACGGGCCGATGTGTCCCCGCGAGTCTGCCCGCCTTCGCGATGCCCAGTGCCGTGAACGCGGCGTCCCGCTCATCGATGCGGACGTGGAGACGCAGCGGGGACCCTCCGCCCGGCGGGGGCCCCGCGAGCTCGGCCTCCGCATCCGCCCAGGCGTAGACCAGCGGAGCGGAGCGGGAACCCGGAGACAGGACGACGTCGCGCACGCCGGATGCCAGCAGCGCGCGCACCAGACGGCGGGCGGAGACGGTCGAGGCATTCACCCGGCGATTCTCCCACGAGCCCCGCGGCCCCCCGGTCGAGGTCCACTGTCCTCAACCTGACTTGCGAGTTCACCTTCCGGCCATATACTCGCCACCGACCCGCCACCCGCGACGGCGCCGTGCGCACTCCGCTGTCGCGCCCCGTCAAGCCACCGCACCCCTTCAAGCCGCACCCCTTCAAGGAGACTCGATGATCCCCGCTGCACTCAAGCTGTCCGTGGGCGCCCGCGCCGTGCGGGCGCTCACAGTGCTGCGCCGCCGCACCGGCGCGTTCCCCGGCAGGGATCAGTCGACCGCCTTCCTGGGCCCGGAGCCCACAGGCGACGCCGCGCGCCGCTTCCACGTCCGCGACAAGCGGAAGCTCACCTCACGGCTGCGCGAGTTCTTCGTGTTCTCCCCCGCCCTGGGCCGCACCGTCGGGGTCCGCGTGCTCCTCCCCGGGCGCCCCTCGGAGTCCGCTCCGGTCCTGCTGCTGCTCCACGGATCCGGCGATGACTTCCGCAGCTGGACGGACTTCGGCGATGCCGAGGCGCTGACCTCCGATTCGCCCCACCTCGTCGTCATGCCGGATGCCGGCGCCGCGAGCTACAGCCGCCACGCGGTCCGCGGCACCCGCGACACCGGCCAGGGCACACGGGTCGACAGCGACGACGCGGTGCTCGACTGGCCCGCGTTCCACATCGAGGAGCTCTCCGCCTTCATCGCGGATACCTTCTCCGTCCGCCCTGACCGCGTCGACTCCGCGGTCGCCGGCCTGTCCATGGGCGGATACGGCGCGATGAAGTACGCGGCCCTGCACCCCGACAGGTTCGCGGCGGCGGCCGCCTTCTCCTCCCCACTGGACCCGGCCTCAGCCGTACCGCTGTTCGACATCATCGCTCTGCGCGAGGGTGGAACGACCAAGTCGCTGTTCGGCGACCCCCGGCACGACCGCGCGGAATGGGACGCGAACTCCCCGGTCGCGCTCGCCGCGAACCTCCGCCACACGGACCTCTGGTTCTCTGCGGGCTCCGGCACGCCGGACCCGGACACGGAGGACGCCGTCGATCTGCTGGAGACCGAGGTCGCGGCTCACGGCGCGCGCTTCCACACCGCGCTCGACGAGCTCGGCATCCCCCACGTCTGGCGCCCCCGCCCCACGGGGGTCCACAACTGGGCTCTGTGGCGGCGCGAGCTCGCCGAATGGCTCGCCCACGTCGACGTGTCCCCGGATGCCGTGGACGATCCGTACGCGGACGGTGCCTCCTTCGACCATGTGACCGGAGAACCGGCGTTCTCCGTCCACGGCTGGGACGTGTCGCTCTCCAGACGGCGCGCTCAGCTCACCCGGTTCTGCGACGTGAGCGGTCAGGGATTCACCCTCACCGGTTCCGGCACGTTCCGCGTGCGGACCGCAGACGTCTTCCACCCGGGTGAGAAGTACCGGGTCACGGTCTCCTCGCCGCTCACCGACAACTCGTACTCGCTGCGCGCGGACGCGGACGGCCGCCTGGAGATCACCGGCCGGATGGCAGGCGCCATGCACGACCCGATCATCCCCGGCCGCCGCACGCGCCACTTCCGCGAGTTCGGTGCCGACGCCGTCACGCACGTCTCCATCGCCGCTCCTGCCGCCCACCGCGGTCACGACGCCCGGGATGCCCTGGAGCCCCTGGACGAGAGCGCGCAGCGGGAACAGAACGACGTCTCCGGTGGTTCACCCCTCGAGAACTTGAAGTTTTAACCGTCGGCGGATGCAGGGCTCCGCCGTGAGGAGGAGGACCCCATGAGCAGCGCCGCACACGACACGAACCCGGGCACGATGCCCAGGACGGCGGGCCCGGAGCTCGGACTCGACACGTTCGGCGATGTCACCGTCGACGCCGACGGCACCCCGCTGCCGCACCACCAGGTGATCAGGAACATCGTCGCCCAGGCGGTGCTCGCAGACTCCGTGGGCGTCGACTTCATCGGCGTGGGCGAGCACCACAGAGACGACTTCGCGGTGTCCGCGCCGGACATCGTCCTGGCCGCGATCGCAGCGCAGACGGAGCGGATCAGGATGGGCTCCGCGGTGACCGTCCTGAGTTCCGACGATCCCATCCGCGTCTTCCAGCGGTTCTCGACGATCGACGCGATCTCCTCCGGCCGCGCCGAGGTCATCCTGGGCCGTGGATCCTTCACCGAGTCCTTCCCCCTCTTCGGCTTCGATCTGAGGCAGTACGAGGAGCTCTTCGAGGAGAAGCTGGATCTCTTCTCCCATCTCCTCACCGAGGAGCCCCTCGACTGGGACGGACGCCTGCGGGCCCCGCTGCGCAATCAGAGGGTGTACCCGCCCACGCAGAACGGCCTGAAGACGTGGATCGCGGTGGGCGGCAGTCCGGAGTCCGTCATCCGTGCGGCGAAGTACCGCATCCCCCTCATGCTTGCCGTGATCGGTGGGCCGGTCGACCGCTTCGCCCCCTACGCGGACCTCTACCGCCGGGCGAACGACCAGCTCGAGCAGCCGCAGGCTCCGATCGGGGTCCACTCCCCCGGACACGTCGCGGACACGGACGCCGAGGCGCGGGATCACCTGCGCGAGCACTGGATCGCCAACCGCAACCGGATCGGTCGCGAACGGGGCTGGGGCCCCGCAGGAGAGCGCGAGTTCATCGGTGAGGTCGAGGAGGGCGCGCTCTACGTCGGCTCGCCCGACACCGTCGCCGCGAAGATCGCACACGCCGTGCGCGCACTGGGCGTCGACCGCTTCGACCTCAAGTATGCGAACGGACCGATGCCCCATGAGCAGCTCCTGCGCTCGATCGAGCTGTACGGAACGGAGGTCATCCCCCGCGTACGCGCACTGCTCGCAGACTGACGGGCGTGTGCCCGATTCGGCACACGCACGCGCGTCGACCGCTCCCGACGCCGCGTACAGTCATCCCGTACGAACCGAAGGGGATGCGATGCGTCCCGACCTCCGAGGAGTGGATATGAAGAAGTCGACAGTGCGTCTGGCCGTCGCGAGCGCGTGTGTCGGAGCCGGCCTGGTCCTGTCGGGCTGCGGCGGCGGGTCCGATGAAGCCGCGGGCACCGACCCGGTCTCGGAGGAGCAGGGCGATACGGCCGGAGCGTCAGCCGAGGAGGCTCCTGCCGAGGCCGGGCCGGCGACCGAGGAGGACCTCGTCGCCGCTGTCGAGGCCGGCGGGTTCACGGCGGAGGTCACGGACGCTGCGGCGACGGGCGAGGCCGCCGGGATCATGGGCGACATGACCGTCGAGCCCGAGGAGTGCGAGGTCTTCATGAATGCGGCACTCGCTGCGAGCGAGGACACGGAGACGACGCTGGTCGTCGGCACCGCATCCGAGGGAGATACGAACGTGGGCACGGCGATCGGCTACCCCTCCCCTGACGCGGCATCCTCCGCGCTGGGCGCGAATGCCGGGTCGTTGGACGCCTGCAGCGAGATCACGGTGTCCACGCAGGGCACGGAGTTCTCCACGTCCACGACCGAGGTCGACGCCGAGGTCGAGGGAGCCGACCAGGTCGTCGCGACGGAGTCGTCGATGGACGTGTCCGGGCAGACGGTGACGACCACGACGGTCCAGGCCATCAAGGGGTCGGCCATCTTCTCCGTGACCGGCACGTCGATGCCCGGCGCTGACGAGGCTCCCGGTGTCGACGAGCTGAGTGCCACCGCTGCGGACATGGTGGCGGCGCTGCCCTGATCCAGTCAGCCTGATCGAGTCGGCGTCCTGGTACGCGGACCCCTCACGGTCAGCCCGCTCGCCCGGAGTCCTCTCCCCGTGCGACGTGCGTCCAGCAGGCCTCGAGCCGTTCGGTCCAGAACCGGGCGCGCTCGGGGCCTGCCGCGTGTGCGGCGAGCAGGTCCTCGTCGGGTTCGACCCGCCCCAGCGGCAGGCTCCCGTCCTGGGGACGGAGCCCCGGCGCTGCGACATCGGCGGCGAACAGCGCCGCCGTGCCCAGGCCCGCAGCGGGTTCGGGCCCCAGGAGGCCCTGCCCGGCGCTCGACAGCGGCAGGTGCGCGGCGAGCGCGGCACCGGCGGCCAGCCCCACGCTCGACTCCAGCGCTGAGGACACGACTGCGGGCAGTCCCGCCGCCTCGATGATCGAGGCGGCGGCGCGGATCCCGCCCAGCGGCTGTGCCTTCACGACGATGACGTCGGCGGCGCCCAGAGCCGCGACGCTCAGGGGGTCGGAGACTTTGCGGATCGATTCGTCGGCCGCGATCGGCACCGGCAGGCGTGCGATGGACACCCACTCGCGCAGCCGCGCCAGCCCGTGCACGTCCGGCACGGGCTGCTCGACGTACTGGAGCGGGCCCGTCCGGGCGAGCGCGGTGAGCGCCGTCTTCGCCTCGTCGTGGGTGTACGCACCGTTCGCATCGCAGCGGACGGCCGCGTCCGGCAGCGCACGGCGCACTGCGGCGACCCGGGCGAGGTCCTCGTCGAGCGACGCGATCCCCCGCTCCGCGATCTTCACCTTGACTGCGCTGACCCCCGGATAGTGCGCGGCGATGGCCGGCACCCGGTGCGCGGGCACTGCAGGGATCGTCGCGTTGACGAGGACGCGGTCGCGCAGTGGTCGGGGCAGCGGGAGTGCGGCCGACTCCACTGCGGCCAGCAGCCAGCGCGAGGCCTCCGGCACGTCGTACTCCGTGAACGGGGCGAACTCCGCCCATCCCGCGGGTCCCTTCACGAGGCACGTCTCCCGCACCGTGAGACCGCGGAACCGGGCCTTCATCGGCAGTGCGACAGGGACGACCCGCTCGAACAGGTCGCCGGGCGCCGCCGTGTGGTCGAGGACTGTGCGGACCTCAGGACTGATGAGCATACGAGCCACGATACGTCGACGACCCCGGGGCAGCGCCAGCCCGCGGACCGCGTGCGCGCCGAGACCTCCTCACCGGCCGATATGCTGGCGGGCATGAGCGATACACAGGTCTCCGACATCTTCGACCCGACGGCGTGGCGGGAGGTCGTCGGCTTCGACTTCACGGACATCACGTATCACCGCGCGATCGACGCAGGCGGCTCCGACATCGGCTGCGTGCGCATCGCGTTCGACCGCCCGGAGATCCGCAACGCGTTCCGCCCCCACACGGTCGACGAGCTCTACCGGGCGCTCGACCACGCCCGTCAGACTCCGGATGTGGGTGCGGTACTGCTGACCGGCAACGGACCCAGCGCGAAGGACGGCGGCTGGGCGTTCTGCTCCGGCGGCGACCAGCGCATCCGCGGGCGCTCCGGCTACCAGTACGCCGACGGTGAGACGGCGGAGACGGTCGATCCCGCCCGCGCCGGGCGGCTCCACATCCTCGAGGTGCAGCGACTCATCCGCACGATGCCCAAGGTCGTCGTAGCGGTCGTGCCCGGCTGGGCCGCCGGTGGCGGCCATTCGCTGCACGTGGTCTGCGACCTCACGATCGCCTCACGGGAGCACGCCCGCTTCAAGCAGACGGACTCGGACGTCGGCTCGTACGACGCCGGCTACGGCTCCGCCTACCTCGCGAAGATGGTCGGGCAGAAGAAGGCTCGCGAGATCTTCTTCCTGGGCCGTGCCTACTCCGCCGATGACATGGAGCGCATGGGGGCGGTGAACATCGTCGCGGACCACACGGAGCTCGAGTCGACCGCACTGGGCGTCGCCCGCGAGATCCTGAGCAAGTCCCCCAACGCTCAGCGCATGCTGAAGTTCGCCTTCAACCTGGTCGACGACGGACTGGTGGGCCAGCAGGTGTTCGCAGGCGAGGCCACCCGGCTCGGATACATGACGGACGAGGCGGTCGAGGGCCGCGACGCCTTCCTCCAGAAGCGGGACCCCGACTGGTCGCCGTTCCCCTGGTACTACTGAGCCGGTGAGCCTCCTGTCCCGCCCGGATCGGCTTTCCCCATGACGACGCCCAGCGCTGTCTCCGCGGTCGCGCGGATGCTGGACGGCGGTCCCGGGATCCTGCTGCCCCGCGAACGCTCCGGAGCGATCCGCACGTTCGGTCCGGACGCGTACGATCCGGCGGGCACGCCGCGTCCCATGCCGTCCCTGGTCCTCTTCACCTCGGGATCCACCGGGCCGCCCAAGGGCGTCGCGCTGAGCCGCGACGCCCTCGTGGCATCCGCCCGCGCGACCGAAGACCTGCTGTCCGGGCCGGGCCGCTGGCACCTGTGCCTGCCCGTCAACCACATCGCGGGGCTCCAGGTGGTCCTGCGTGCACTGCTCGCGGGAGCGCCGCCCACCGTGGCGTCCCCCGCTCCGGGGGGCGGAGCCGGGTTCGACCCGTCGCGATTCGCCGAGGACCTCGGCCGGACGCTCGCAGCGGCCGGAGACGACCCCGTCTACACCTCGCTCGTCCCCACCCAGCTCACCCGGGTGCTGCGGAGGCCGAGCTCCGCGGAGGTCCTCGCGCGCACCTCCGCCGTCCTGCTGGGCGGCGCGTCGATCTCGCCGCGCCTGCTCGAGACCGCGGCCAAGGCCGGTGTGCCGATCGTCCGCACCTACGGCATGAGCGAGACGGCCGGCGGATGCGTCTACGACGGCCTCCCGTTCCCCGATGTCGACGTCCGCATCGCGGGTGACGGGCGCATCGTGCTGGCTGGTCCCGTCCTCGCGGACGGGTACGTGGGGGTCGCCGCGGCTCCGGAAGCCCCCCGGCGAGGCACCGTCGCCGAGGCCCCGGTCACCCTGACCGCGATCCCCCACCCTCCGGCGCCCCCCGGGGTTCTGGCCGATGGCCCGGCCGGCGACCTGACCGACGCGCCCCGCGAGGATTCCACGGCTGTGGGCCTCGCCGGCGGGTTCCACGGAGAGGGCGCTGACCGGGCGCTCGTGACGAGCGACCTCGGCAGGTGGGAGGACCCGGCGACGCGGGGGCACCGCGGGCAGGCTCGCAGTGCTCACGGTGGTGTGGACCGCCGTCCCCGCCTCGACGTGCTGGGACGTGCTGATGATGTGATCGTGACCGGCGGCGAGAACGTCTCGCCCCACGAGGTCGAGACCGCGCTGCTCCCCGTGGCCGAACCGCTGGGGTATGCGGAGGTCCTCGTCACTGCCCGGGCAGACGAGGAATGGGGCGAGGTCCTCGTCGCTCTGCTCGTGCCCGCGGGCCCTAGCGCGTCGGGCTCGAGCGCCGCTGCGCAGCGACCCGTTCCCGCACCGCAGGCGGTGCTGGAGTCGCTGACGTCAGGGCTGCGCTCACGGGGGATCACCGGGCCACGGGTCCCCCGATACGCGATCGAAGTGGCTGCGCTGCCGGTCAGATCGATCGGGAAGCCGGATCGCGCAGCGGCACGGGCCCTCGGAGCGGCCGTGCCGCCTGCGGATGGGTAGGATACGGAAGGTTCGACAGAAGGGAAGGGTGCGGATGGCGACGTTCGGCGAATGGGTCGAAGGTGCGCGGATGCGCACGCTCCCGCTGGCAATCGCACCGGTCCTCATCGGTGCCGGAGCCGGCCTGGGTGCGCTGGGAGGCTTCGCGACCATCATCCTCGGCTCGACGGGGCCGGGCGAGCAGCAGACCGTCAACATCACCGCAGTCCTGCTGCGCACCCTGCTGGCGCTCATCGTGTCACTCGGCCTGCAGATCGGGTCCAACTACGCGAACGACTACTCCGACGGCATCCGCGGCACAGACGACGTGCGGGTGGGCCCGATGCGGCTCACGGCATCCGGTGCGGCCGAACCCGGATCGGTGAAGCGTGCGGCGTTCATCTCCTTCGGGATCGCCGGGGCCGCAGGGCTGATGCTCGTGCTCGTGTCCGGCCAGTGGTGGCTCATCCCTGTGGGCGCCGCCGCAGTGCTGGCCGCCTGGTTCTACACGGGCGGCAGACGTCCCTACGGGTACATGGCGATGGGTGAGCTGTTCGTCTTCACCTTCTTCGGCCTGGTCGCGACGCTCGGCACCGCCGCCTCGATCGCAGGCGGCGTGACCCTGTCGGCGGTGAGCGGTGCGATCGCGATCGGCCTCTTCGCGTGCGGCGTGCTCATGGCCAACAACATCCGGGACATCCCCACGGACCGTGAGGCCGGGAAGACGACGCTCGCGGTCGTCCTGGGCGATTCGATGGCGCGCGCGATCTACACCGTGTTCGTGTCCGCGCCGTTCGTGATGCTCATGGGGCCGATCGTCGATGGGCATCCGGCAAGCGTCATCGCGGTGCTCTCGCTCGTCCTGGTCGTGCAGCCGGTGAAGCTCGTCCTGTCGGGAGCCACGGGTGCCGATCTCATCCCCACGATCAAGGCCACATCGCTCACTGCCCTGGCCTTCTCCTTCCTGCTGGCCCTGGGCATAGCCCTCTGAGCAGGACTCATCGCGCCTGCCCGCGCATCACAGCGCCGCGGGCGGCCTGATGCTCATGCGTCGTCGATGCTGCGGTCCTCGTCGGACTCGTCGCGCCCCTTCTTCTGCGCCCTGTCCTGGCGGCGGCGCTGCATGCCGTCGATGAGTTCCTCCGCGGATCGGCTGCGCAGCGGCGCCAGCACGACGAAGCTCAGCAGCGCGGAGATCAGGATCCCCGCGATCGTGCCCACCAGGGTCCGACCCCAGATCGTCCAGATGACGAGGACGCAGCCCACGAGCATGGCGAGGCGGGCGAGGTTGTACAGGAGGAAGGAACGCATGGTTCTCCAGTGTAGTGATCGCGCGGTCTGCCGGCTCTCAGACTGGTCTGCGACGCCGCGGCTGCCCCTCACCGGGTCTGCAGTCGGAACGGCAGTCCGAACTGCGGGTCGAACTGCGGGTCGAACTGTGTGAACCCTCAGCGTCCGGACGACGTTCGTCGACTACGATTGTCTCCATGGCAAGGGGAATCGTCGTCGCCGTCGTGATGGTCGTGGCCATCATGCTCTACAGCGTGTTCGACTGCGCTGCGCGCCCGCGTGACAGGATCGCCGCACTGCCGAAGTGGGGGTGGATCCTCGTGATCCTCCTGCTGCCGGTCATCGGTGCGGCTCTCTGGTTCCTCGTCGGGCGCAGGCGCGCAGACGGCGGATTCGGCGGAGGTCGCAAGGCCACCGGCCCCAGCGCACCGGACGATGACCCGGACTTCCTCCAGCGCATCGCGGACGACGTCGAGCAGCAGCAGCGTCGCGAACGCCGCGAACGCGGCGAATTCGACTGAGGCAGCAGCAGGCGCTCTCCGCTCGCTCGGGAAGCCGAACCCACCTGCACGCGTCTGGCAGGACCCGCGTCTTCGGGTGGCGGCAGCCCGGCCGGGTTCTGCGCCGTCTCGGACCGCCCTGCACACTCACTGACGTGTGCGGCTCTGCGGGGCAAGCCGGCAGTGGCTCCTCTGCGGGCACGCCGGCAGTGATTCGGGGCACGAGCCCCTGACCTCTGCTCGTCTCAGCGCTCACTGCTCGTCTCAGCGCCGCAGCGACCCCTCCCGGGAGCGGGAGACCCGTGGACCGCGCCGCGGCTCAGACTCCTGCGTAGGCGTGCAGGCCGTTGAAGTAGAGGTTCACCACGGAGAAGTTGAAGATGACCGAGGCGATGCCGATGAGGTTGAGGACGGCGACACGGGTAGGCGTCCAGCCGCGGGTCGCGCGGGCATGGAGGTACGCCGCGTAGACGACCCACACCACGAACGTCCAGATCTCCTTGGAGTCCCAGCCCCAGTAGCGGCCCCAGGCGATCTCCGCCCAGTAGGCGCCGGCGACGAGCGTGAAGGTCCACGTCACGAAGCCCACGGCCGCGAAGCGATACGACGCCTTCTCCAGCTCCTTCGAGCCCGGGAGCGCATTGATGAAGCGCAGCGGTCCCCGCCACGGCTTGGACTCGCTGCGACTGCGCAGGATCTGGACGAGCGCGATGATCGCAGACAGGTAGAGCAGGACCGTCGACAGGATCGCGATCGGCACGTGGATCCAGATCCAGTAGTTGTCCAGTGCGGGGATGATCTGCGCGGCCGGTGTGTGGAACACCGTGATGCAGAGGCCCAGCACCAGAAGGACGGAGAACGTCACGAACGTCCCCAGGTAGCGGAAATCGCGGAACTTCAGCAGCACGAGGTAGGCCACCGCCGCGATGGCGGAGGCGATGAGCGCGTACTCCATCATGTTCGACCACGGCACACGCATGACAGCAAGGGTGCGGGTGACGATCGCGCCCAGCAGGAATGCCGTGGCGAGGACCGTCAGGGCCGTGCCCGCGCGGGCCCAGCGCCGCAGATCCGGCGTGCTCGCGTCGGCGTGGCCGTCGTCCTCCGCGCCGCCGGAGCCCATTCCGCCGTCGCGCGTCCCGTCGACGGGCCTGTCACCGTCGTCCAGCACGGCGGTCGCGGCAGAACCGGGGCCCGCGGCTGCAGCTGTCGACTCTGTGCGGCTGCCAGCCGTCCGATTCACGCTCTTCGCACCGATGCTCGGGTCATCAGTGCGGTCAGCCTGGGAGTCGGCCGTGCCGCCGGACTCCTTGTCGGCCTTCTGCGTGTCCCCGGCGAAGGCCGGGCCGAACAGGTCGAACGCGTAGATGATGAACGCGATCGCGTACACCGCCATCGCTGAATAGATCAGCAGGTTCGACCACTGTGCCAGTGCGACGTTGACGTCCATGACCTCTACTTCCCGGAACTGTTCTGTGCGGAGCCCGCGTCTGGATCGGCGGATTCCGGCTCGAGCGATTCTAATGCGAGAACCTGTGTGAGTTCTTCGACGGCTTCATCGACGCGGGGATCCTCACCCCGCGCCAGGCCTGCGATCTCCACCTCGTCGCCGCGAACGCGCACCCAGACGCGCCGGCGTGCCACGAAGAGCGACAGCGACAGCCCGCCGAACAGAAGTGCCATGAACGGCATCATCCACACCTGCACGGGATCGTGGTGGACGTCGAGCGCCGCATACTTGCGGATCTCCTCGAACGTCACACTGCCGTGGCCGTCGGGCAGTTCAGCGGTGTCACCGGGCTGCATGACCATCTGGTACGGCGAACCGTCCTCGTCGACCAGCTGCTCCATGGAGTCGGACTCCAGCTGGTACACCGACTGCGGAACGCCGGTATCCAGTCCCAGGTCCCCGCGGTAGGCGTCCATGACGAGCAGCGGATTGCGCAGCTCCGCGAACGTCGAGATGAGTTCGCCGTCGTCATTGCGCCCCGTCGTCGGCAGCAGCACTCCCCCGAAGCCCAGCTGGTCTGGGCTGGCGTCCGGGATCTTCACGACTCCGGTGGAGGTGTAGACACCGTCCTGCGGCAGGAAGACCACTGGGCCGGAGTACGTGACGTCCCCGTTCGCATTGCGGGCCGTGATGACCGGGGCATAGCCGTTGCCGATGAGGTAGACCCTGGAGCCGTCGACGCGGACCGGCTCGTTGGGCCGGAGCATGAATTCGCTCGCCCCCTCCGGCGTATTGAGGGTCACGCTCGCATCGAACTGACGCGGCTGCCCGAACTGAGCGCCGCTCGCCTCATCATCGAAGCGGGTCTCGAGATCATCGAGTGTGAGCCGGAACTCCGGCAGAGAATCCGCATCGAAGAACGTGCCGGGGTCGAACGAGTCGTAGGACACGAGCGAGTGGGAGAACGTCTCGCCCTCGACCAGGACACGCTGCCCCGAGTATCCGAACAGCCCGCCCATCGCCATGATGATGACGGTCGCCAGGATCGACACGTGGAAGACGAGATTGCCCGTCTCCTTGAGGTACCCGCGTTCGGCCGCGATGTGGTCATCGGCCCGGACTGTGCGGTACCCCGACTTCTTCAGATGCGCCCGCGCCGCATCCAAAAGCTCGTCCGTCGTGCGCTGCTCCGACTGCGTCGTGAGCGGTGTCGTGCGGTAGGCGGACATGCGGGTGAGTCTGCGCGGAGCTGTGGGCGGGGCCTGACGCATCGCCCGCAGGTGGTGCTTGGTGCGCGGGATGATGCAGCCCACCAGCGACACCATGAGGAGGATGTAGACCGCGGAGAACCACACGGACGTGTAGACATCGAACAGCTGGACGGCGTCGAGGAACTCTCCCCATGCACCGTTCTCCTCGATGAAGGTCGAGACGGCGCCCGGGTCCTGGATCCGCTGGGGCAGCAGAGACCCCGGGATCGCGGCGAGTGCCAGCACGAGCAGCAGGATGAGTGCCGCCCGCATGGTGGTCAGCTGTCGCCACGCCCACCGCAGCATGCCGACGACGCCGATGTCCGCCGCCGGGGCACCGCTCTTCGACTGCTTCTTCACGTCGTTCCTGTGCGTCACTAGATGACTACCTCGAATCCTGCGATCGTGCCCTGCAGACTGTTGATCCACATCGTCCACACGCCGCTCAGCAGGAGCAGTCCCAGAACGATCAGCATGATCCCGCCGGCGCGCATGATCCCCGCCTGGTGCCTGCGGACCCACTCGAGTCGACCCAGGCCCTTGTGGATGAGCACGGCGACGACGATGAACGGGATGCCCAGCCCCAGGCAGTAGACGAACGTGAGGAGGGTCCCTCGTGCGATCGCTCCCTGCGCACCGAATCCGGTCGACAGGGCGAGCACGGCAGCGAGGGTGGGGCCCATGCAGGGCGCCCAGCTGAGAGCGAACACGGCACCCAGTGCAGGAGCCCCGGCCAGACCCGCACGAGGACGCGGCTTCGGCTGCGATATCCGCTGGAGGAACGGGATGCCGCCGAGGAAGATGACGCCGGCCAGGATCACGACCACGCCCAGCACCCGGTTGACGACGTCCATCCACTCGGCGAGGAACATGCCGACCGTGGAGAACGCCGCCCCCATCGCGACGAAGACCGCGGCGAAGCCGAGCACGAACAGGCTGATGCCGATGACGACGCGGGAGGTCTTCCGGTCCTCGAGCGACGTACCGGACAGGCCGGTCACGTAGCCGATGTAGCCGGGCACCAGCGGCAGCACGCACGGAGAGACGAAGGACACGACTCCGGCGAGGGCGGCGACGAGCACAGCCAGCAGGAGCGGGCCATTCAGGACGGTCTGCGCGAATGCTTCGCCCAGGCCGCCGGCCAGGACATCCGTCACTGCGCCAGGACGTCTTCGATGAGCCCCGTGAGCGTCGACCTGGTGACGGCGCCGACCACGCGTGCAGCAGCGCGACCGGACGCGTCGAGGATCACAGTCGAAGGGGTCGCCTGCGGGGGGAGGACGCTCGACAGGAGCGAGACCATGGAGCCGTCCCCGTCGATCATGATGGGGTACGGCACCTCGAAGGTGCGGACGAACGATTCCGCCGTCGCCGCCTGGTCGCGCACGTTCACCCCCAGGAACTCGACCTGGTCGCCGAACGACTCGTACGTCTCGTGCAGATCCGGTGCCTCGACCCGGCAGGGCGGGCATGCCGCGTACCAGAGATTGATGGCGACGACCCGGGGGCGCCAGGCGGCGAGGCTCGTGCTGTCTCCGGCGAGCGTCTCGAAGTCGAGATCGAGCGGTTCCCCCCGTTCGTCACCGCTCAGCTGCGTGATGACGCCGCTGCCGGACACGTAGCCCTTGTCCCCACCGGACTGCGCCTGCTGCGCGAGGTCCTCGGAACCGGAGCCGCACCCTGCCAGTGCCAGGCTGGAGAGCCCGAGCAGTCCCAGAGCGCCCCGACGGGTCGGGATCCGGTCGATCCCCGCCAGTCTGTCGAGCCGTCCGAGCCCCTCACGTCCAGCGTCGCCGTACAGTCGCGTCATGCTCCCGTCCCCGGCTGAGTGAGCTGCAGATCCCCGGCGATGTTCTCGTATTCCACGACGTCCAGTGTGCCGGAGCCGTCTGAGAAACTCGTGACCGAAGCGAGCGCGCACTCCCGCCTGCGGGGATCGTGCGCGAGCGGTCGACCCTCTGTCCAGAGGCGCGTCGACCAGATCGGAAGCTGGTGGGACACGATGACGCCGGACGCCTCGTCGAGCCCGTCTCGCGCGGCGATCGCGGTCAGGCGGGCGCGCAGGGACATCATCGCCGCACGCATCCGCAGAGCCTGGTCGAGGTAGCGCTCACCCCACGACGGGCGCAGGGGATTGCGGACGCGGTACAGCGACCGCGGATCGCGGACCAGTGAGTCCTTCGTCACACGAGTGCCCTCGAAGTCGTTCTCCGCCTCGATGACGCGCTCGTCCGTGACCACCGGCAGGCGGAGCCGCTCTGCGAGGGGTGCGATCGTCTCCTGCGCGCGCTGGAGCGGCGAGGCGACGAGCGCCTGCACATGCGGGTCCTTCTCCGGCAGCGCGTCGGCGACCCGCTGCGCCATCTCGAAGCCCAGCTCGGACAGTCCGTAGCCGGGGATCCGCCCGTAGAGGATCCCCTCCGGGTTGAAGACCTCGCCGTGGCGGACGAGGTGGATCCGCAGGCGCGGCATCAGGAGTCCGCCGTCGTCCCGGCCGCCGCCGCTGCCCGTGCTGCGGCCGGCAGTGCGGACACGATGCGGTCCAGGACCTCGTCCGTGTGGGCGTAGGACAGGAACCATGCTTCGAAGGCCGAGGGCGGCAGGTGGATGCCGGACTCCAGCATCGACTGGAAGAACGCGGCGTGCGCCGCCGTGTCCTGTGACGCTGCGTCGTCGAAGTCGCGCACCTCACGGTCCGTGAAGAACACGGAGAACATCGAGTTCGCGCTCTGGATGCGGTGGGCGATCCCCTCCCCTGTCAGCGCCTCGCCCACGGCGGCTCGCAGCGTGTCCGCTGCCGCCTCGAGGCGGGGGTACACGTTCAGCTCGCGGGTGAGCCGCAGCGTCGCGAGGCCTGCTGCGGAGGCGACGGGGTTCCCGGAGAGCGTCCCCGCCTGGTAGACGGGGCCGGCGGGGGCCAGGAACTCCATGACGTCCCGGCGTCCGCCGAACGCCGCGGCGGGGAACCCGCCGCCCATGACCTTGCCGAAGGTGAAGAGGTCAGCCGGGCCCTCCGGATACCCCTCACGCGCCGACTCATAGCCGTACCAGCCCGCCTCGGACACGCGGAAGCCCGTCATGACCTCATCGGAGACCATGAGGGCGCCGTGCTCCTGCGTGATCCGCCGGATCGCCTGGGTGAAGCCGTCGCGCGGCGGCACGACGCCCATGTTGCCGGGGCTCGCTTCCGTGATGACGCACGCGATGTCCGCGCCGTGCTCGGCGAATGCCGCGGCCAGCGCCTCCTGGTCGTTGTACGGCAGCACGAGGGTGTCGGCCGCGGCGGCACCGGTCACACCCGGGGTGTCCGGCAGGGAGAAGGTCGCGAGCCCGGACCCGGCCGCAGCGAGGAGGGCATCGACGTGCCCGTGGTAGCAGCCTGCGAACTTCACGATCTTCGCACGCCCGGTGAAGCCGCGAGCCAGCCGGATCGCGGACATCGTCGCCTCGGTCCCGGAGTTCACCAGGCGGACCTGCTCGACCGGTTCGACGCGGGAGACGAGCTCTTCACTCAGCAGGACCTCGGCTTCGCCGGGGGTGCCGAAGCTGAAGCCGCGACCGGCGGCCTCACGGACGGCGGCGACGACCTCCGGATGCGAGTGCCCCAGGATCATGGGGCCCCATGAGCCGATGAGGTCGACGTAGTCCCGGCCGTCGACGTCGGTGAGGACCGCGCCGTCGGCGCGCTCGATGAAGCGGGGGGTGCCGCCCACCGCGCCGAACGCGCGGACGGGTGAATTCACGCCCCCGGGGATGACCGACGTGGCGCGGTTGAACAGTGCGGCAGAAGCGGGTGCGGGGTGTGTCAAGAGACGTCCTCTCCGTCAGCTGAGTGGGATGGCTCGGTGGTGCCGGGGACGAGGGTGCCGGCGGCGTCGGTGGCAGCCGGATCGACTGCGGCGTCGGCCATGATGCGTGCATCGGCCGGCAGTTCGCGCATGTGCGCGAGCACCTTCGTGAAGATCCCGGCCATGACCTCGATCTCCGCATCGTCGAGCAGATCGATCAGATGCGTCCTGACACCGGTCACGTGCACGGGTGCAGTCTTCTCGAGCAGGTGGAAGCCGTCGTCGGTGAGCTTGCAGCGCACACCGCGGCGGTCCTCGGCGGTCTTCTCGCGCTCGACGATCCCCCGGTCCTCGAGCCGCGCGACGATGTGGGTCAGCCGTGAGCGCGACACCCCGGTGTCGGCGGCGAGGGTGGCCATCCGCAGCGTGTGGTCATCGGACTCCGACAGCCGCACCAGGATGGTGTACTCCGTGAGTCCCAGCGTGGATTCTGCCCGCAGCTCCCGGTCCAGGCGGGTCATGAGCAGCATGTGGGAGTCGAGGAACGACCTCCACGCGAGCAGCTGCCCCGACGTGAGCCAGCGCATCAGAGATCCTCCGTCGTCGGCTCCGCACCAGAGTCCGCGGTCTGCCCACTCAGCAGAGCGGCGACTTCTGCGGCCCAGTACGTGAGGACCGCGTCCGCGCCCGCCCGCTTGAACCCGACCAGGCTCTCGAGGATCGCGGGCATGCGGTCGATCGCTCCGGCACGCGCCGCGAACTCGATCATCGCGTACTCTCCGGAGATCTGGTACGCCCAGACGGGTACGGAGCTCGCCGCCGCCGCGTCTGCGAGGACGTCCAGGTAGGGCATCCCGGGCTTCACGATGACGAGGTCCGCGCCCTCGCTGATGTCGAGCTCGAGCTCGCGCAGGGCCTCCCTGCCGTTCGCCGCGTCCTGCTGGTAGGTCCGGCGGTCGCCGGTCAGCTGCGAGTCGACCGCTTCGCGGAACGGGCCGTAGAACGCCGAGGCGAACTTCGCGGCGTAGGCCAGGACGACCACGTCCTGATGGCCCGTCGCGTCCAGCGCGTGGCGGACCGCCGCGACCTGGCCGTCCATCATCCCGGACAGGCCCAGCACATGGGCCCCGGCGTCGGCCTGTGCAACGGCCAGAGATGCGTAGCGGTCCAGTGTCGCGTCGTTGTCGACGGAGCCGTCCGTCGCGAGAACGCCGCAGTGACCGTGCGAGGTGAACTCGTCGAGGCACAGGTCGGCCATGATGACGGTGTCATCGCCCAGCTCGTCGCGCAGGAGTCGCAGAGCGCGGTTCAGGATCCCGTCAGGATCGTCGCCCTGGGATCCCTGCTCGTCCCGGACGGCGGGGATGCCGAAGAGCATGAGCCCGCCGACGCCCGCGGCGACCGCCGCGCGCGCGTGCTCCAGCAGCGAATCGAGTGAGTGCTGCCTCACTCCGGGCATCGACGTGAGCTCGAGCGGCTCCTCGAGGCCCTCCTTCACGAACATCGGGAGGATGAGGTCCGCCGGGTGGAGTCGGTTCTCACTCACCAATCGCCTGATCGCCGGCGTGGTGCGGAGCCGACGGGGGCGCGACGCACCGTCCGCCAACTGGTAGACCGGTCTGCTGTCCATCATCGTCACCTCTTCTTGAGCGGGCGCATCTGGGAGGGCCGCAGAGGCGCCCGACCTTCGGCCAGGTCCTCCGTGCGCTTCTTCACCGCGTAGCCGACGAGGCCGCTGATGAGGGACCCGAGGTTCGCCTCGTCCGCGAGCACGTCGACGTCCAGCCCGTGCTCCTGCGCGGTCTGCGCTGTGGCCGGGCCGATGGCGCAGACCACCGTGCTGGACGGCGGCTTGCCCGCGATCCCCACGAGGTTGCGGACTGTGGATGACGAGGTGAAGAGCACTGCGTCGAAGTCACCGGACTTGATCGAATCGCGCACCGGTGCCGGTGGCGGAGCGGCCCGCACCGTCCGGTAGGCGGTCACGTCATGGACCTCCCAGCCGCGCTCCTCGAGCCCCTCGAAGAGGACCTCGGTCGCGATGTCCGCGCGGGGCAGCAGGACACGGCCGCCCGGGTCGATGAGCGGATCCCGATCCGGCCAGTCCTCGACGAGGCCGCGAGCGGAGTGCTCTCCCGATGGGACGAGGTCCGGCGTGACGCCCCAGTCCTCGAGTGCCTCTGCTGTGGGTCCGCCCACGGCCGCGACCCGCACTCCGGCGAGCGCCCGGGCGTCGAGTCCGAACTCCTCGAACCATTCGCGGACTGCACGGACCGCGTTGACGCTGGTGAGACCGACCCACTGGTAGTCGCCGTTCACGAGGCCCTGGATCGCCCGCTCCATCTGGGTGGGTGTGCGGGGCGGCTGGATCGCGATGGTCGGCACGATCGTGCCGATCGCACCCAGCTCAGACAGTTCGCGGGCGGTAGAGCGTCCCTGCTCCTTGGTGCGCGGAATGAGGACCCGCCAGCCGAAGAGCGGACGCGATTCGAACCAGTCGAGCTCCGCGTGCTGTTCCACGCCCTGTCCGAAGAACATCGTCACCCGGGTGCGCTCGGGGACTTCCTCGCGCAGACGGCCCGGTGCGAGACCGAACGTCGTCTCCAGCGTGAGCTGGGCGATCGTCGAGACCTCCGTCGTGAGGAGGACGGGAGTGTCCTCATCCCACCCGTCGCCCAGCAGAGCGTTGAGCGCGTCGATGACGTCGTCGCGCTCACCGTTGATGACGTGTCCGGTGTTCCGATGCTTCGAGACGTCGATGTGCGACTGCTCTCCGGCCTCGACCAGGCGGATGGAGCGGACGCGGTTCGTGGTCACCGGGGCACCTGCGTACGCGGCGGCGGACGCGGCGACTCCCACACCGGGCACGATCTCGAAGTCGACGCCCTGGCGGCGCACTGCCGCGGCCTCGTCCGTCGTCGCGGAGAAGAGGACCCCGTCGTGGGGCACGAGCCGCACGACGCTGCCGTGCTCGCGGGCGAGGCCCGCGAGCTTGCGCCCCCGGGTCGTCGCGGCCTGGCCGAGCTCGGTCGAGTCCATGCGCTCGACCTCTGCTCCGGCGTATGCGTCGAGGATCCCGTCGTGCACCGTGGGATCGGAGACGACCAGCGGCGCGGCCGCCAGCAGATCCGTACCGCGTCGGGTCATGAGCGCCGGATCGCCGGGGCCCGCACCGAGGAAGTAGACGGTGGGCACGGCGAGTGCACCGAACGCCTCATCAGCGGGAATCGACACCCTCGTCACCTCCTGCTGCGTGGTCGGTGGTCGGAAGGTGGGTCTGCGGAGCGTTCGCTCCGACAGACTTCCGAGGGTCTATGCCGAGTCCGTCGAGGAGCTCTTCGGCCACCTGCGCGCCGAGGTCCTTCGCCACGGCCAGCAGGAGGGAGTGGTCTCCGTCCGTCGAGGTCCGGGCGGCATCCGCCGCACGGGGGAGCTTCGTCGACTGCGTGACGCGCAGCAGCGTCCCCTCGTCGTCTGCGAGGACTCCGGAGACTTCGAGGGTGCGGCCGTCCAGGGTCGCGAGTGCGCCGATGGGAGCGGAGCAGCCCGCCTCTGCACGGGACAGGATGGCGCGCTCGCAGTCGACGGTCAGTGCCGTCGCGCAGTCGTGCAGTCCGCGCAGTCCCTCACGCAGGGATCCGTCGTCCGCGTTCAGATCCGCAGACGCGTCGCGGCATTCGATTCCGAGGGCGCCCTGGCCCGGGGCCGGGAGCATGACTGGTCCGGCGAGCACGTCGGTGACCTCGTCGATCCGGCCCAGTCGGCGCACACCGGCAGCGGCGAGGACGACACCGTCCAGGCGCCCCTCCGTCACGTGGCGGATGCGGGTCTCGACGTTGCCGCGCACTCCCGTCACCTCGATGTCGGGCCGCGCGTCCCGCAGCTGTGCGGCGCGACGCGGCGAGCCGGTGCCGATGACGGAGCCTGCGGGAAGGTCCGCGAGGCTCATGCCGTCGCGGGCGATGAGGACGTCCGACGGATCGACGCGCGGGGTCACCGCGGCGAGGTGGATGCCGGGCGCCGGTGTCGTGGGGAGGTCCTTCAGGGAGTGGACGGCGATGTCGATCGTGCCGCTCAGCAGTGCGCTGCGGACAGCGGAGACGAACACACCGGTGCCGCCGAAGGAGGCGAGAGGTCTCATGTTCACGTCGCCCTCGGTGACGACCTCCACGATCTCGACCCGCCACCCCGTCTGCGCGGCGAGCTGCTGTGCCACCGCCGTCGACTGCGACCGCGCCAGCCGCGACCTGCGTGTGCCCAGGCGCACGGTGCGGCCGGTGGGCTCGTCCGGTTCGATGACGTCCATCGTGTGGTCCGCCACCGGACTCTGGCCGTCAGCGGCGACGTAGTGGTCGGCCGACGAGCCTGAGCCTGAGCCCGACGAGTCCGTGCTCGGAGCCGAGCCTGAGCCCGAACCCGGGACCGAGTCCGGCGTCGACACGGCGGCAGCCGCATCCAGCACTGCTGTGGGCGCCGATGCCGGCGAGGCCGCGGACGCGGAGCCGCCCAGGGACGCGGACGCGAGCGCGAACGGATTCGCGGCCATGGCCTCGGCGGCGGTGGCAGTGGCGTCCGGTCCGGGAACGGACGAGGCGTCCACCGAGGCGGGGGGCGTGCGCTGCAGATCGAAGAGCATCGAGAGGGCCGCGGCGTAGTCGACCGATTCGTCGTCCGCGCCCATGAGCTCCTTCACCCGGACCGTCGGGGTGTGGAGGAGGCTGGTCGCGACGCGCCGCAGGGAATTCCGGATCTCTTCGAGGTCCTTGTCCGACACCCGGCCGCCCAGTCGGCGCGACAGCCTCTCGAACTCACGATCGACGGTGTCGCGGGCCTGACGGCGCAGTGCGGTCACGGTCGGGGCGATCTGGCGTGCGCGGCGGCTCGCGGACAGCGACGCGAGCTCCTCGTGGATGATCGATCGCACCTGCGCGACGATCTCGACGACGCCGGAGGCCTCCGTGTAGGCGGAGTCGGCGAAGAGCGACGACAGGCCCTCGAGGCCGATCGTCCGCACGTGCTCGTGGGTCTCCACGTCCGGGTCGACGTCGAACGGCAGGGCCAGGTCGACGACGAACGTGCTGGTGGGCTCTGCGCCGGGGGCCAGGTGGTCGAGCGATGCCGTGACGGTCCCCGCATCGATGACGGTCCCGCGGGCGCCCGTCACGGAGATGACGAGGTCCGCGCGGGCGAACTCCTCCGCGAGCACGTCGGGCGTCAGTTCCCGGGCACGCCCCGCGACGGAGTCCGCGAGCCGCTGCGCCTTGTCGAGGGTCCGGTTGAGCACGGTGAGTGAGGCGACTCCCTGGCGCGCGAGCGACGCGACGGACAGTCCGGACATGGCACCTGCGCCCACGACGAGCACATCCGCGGCAGCCAGCGGACCGATGTGGGTGACGGCCTCCGTCAGGGCGGTGTCGAGCAGGGAGCGGGCGACGGAGTCGAGCTCCGTCTCCGCGTGCGCGCGCTTGCCCACCCGCAGCGACTCCTGCACCGTGCGGCTGAGCTCGCCCGTGAGGCGGCCGTCCTCCTGCGCAGCGCTGTACGACTGGCGGAGCTGACCGAGGATCTGCGACTCGCCCACAGCCATCGAGTCCAGCCCGGAGGCGACCGTCAGGAGGTGCTCGACGGCCTTGTCGTCGAACCGGACGTAGACGTGGTGCGCGAGGTCCGCCCAGTCGATCCCCGTGACGCTCACGAGCGCCGCGCCCACGTCGGCGAGCCCGCCGTGGAAGGCCCGGACGTCGGCCACGATCTCGAGGCGGTTGCACGTCGTGAGCACGAGCGCGCCGTCGACGTACTCACCGCCGAGGACGCGTTCGGTGAGGAGGTCGACGCTTCTGCCCGACAGGGCGACGGCATCGAGCACCGACATGGGCGCGGAACGGTGTGAGACTCCGAGTACGAGCGTGGTCACGTCTCTGCCTCCAGGGGGCCGGGCGACGGATGTGGACTGTGTGCGGAAGCTCCCGGGACCGCCTGCGGGCTGTTGGGAGCGAAGTGCGAGAGGACCTGCAGTTCGGTCGCGAGGTCGACCTGACGGACTTCGACGCCGGCGGGGCCGCGCACGGGCACGGGCGCGAAGTTCAGCAGACCCTTGACGGGGGTGCCCGACACGGCGTCGACGACGGATTGGGCCGCGTCCGCGGGAACGGCGATGACGAGGAGTTCGAGCGCGAGCGATTCGACGGCTCGCGGCAGATCGGTGATGTCCGCGACCACGAGATCGCCGACCGGCTCACCGATGCGCACGGGGGCGTCGTCGAAGACCGCCTTCACCGAGAAGCCGTGCTCGGGGTCCGACAGGTAGTGGGCCAGCGCAGTTCCGAGTCGGCCCGCGCCGACCACGCCCACCGGGCGCAGCCGATCGATGCCGAGGAAGCCGCGGATCGCTTCAGCGAGGTCGAGTGCGTCGTAGCCGACTCCGCGGCGTCCGGTGAAGCGGAGGAGGGAGAGGTCCCGGCGAACGATCGCTGCGCCGACACCGCATGTGCGGGCGAGGTCCTCGCTGGAGGCAGTCGTCCGGCCGGCGGCGATGAGAGCGGTCAGCGCACCGAGGTACACCGGCATGCGCGTCACGGCGGGCATGGGAGCCGACCGTGCTGCGCCATCAGGCGCCGTCGCAGCCGACAGGGTCTGTGCCACCGCGTCTCGCTCTCCTCTCTGCGCTGTGCGCTCTTGTCGGATGCTCGTCCGATTGAGCGCGTTCAGGCTTCGGCCGCCTGGCGCGCGTCGATGGCGCGCGCCAGGCGGTCGGGGTCGATCCGGTGGAAGCCCACCTGACGGCCTTCGACCAGTACGACGGGGACATCCCAGTCGTATCGGTCCTTCAGTTCAGGGTCTGTGTCGATGTCCGTGACCGTCACATCGACGTCACGGCCCGCGGCCACCTGCGCCACGACCTGCTCCGCAGCGGAGCACAGTCCGCAGTCCGCCCTCGTGAGGACGGTGACCCGAACGACCACCGGTCTCCCTTCACCCCTTCACAACAAACCCCCGGCCTGCACATGCGTGCCGGACGGGGTCTGCGCGAGAAGTATTACTTCTTGTTGCGGCGCTGGTGGCGCGTCTTGCGAAGCAGTTTGCGGTGCTTCTTCTTCGACATACGCTTGCGGCGCTTCTTGATCACTGAGCCCATGGGCACACCTCACCGGGTTGACATCACGGTGAACAGGGGATGCCCACCGCCGGAACATAGCCGCTCAAGTCTATCCCCGCGCTCGGGTCAGGGCAAAAGGAGTCCGGTCACACTCGCGATCGGAGACCGCCGGACGCGTGCTTCGTCCCGGCCGACGTGCACTCAATCATAGTAGGCGTCGAGTCCGAAGAACGGGAAGACGGACTTCCTGGTCGCCATGACCGCGCGGTCCAGGTCCGCCTGGGGGTCGTATCCGTTCGACCACGGGGCGAAGGAGCCGTCGTAGCCGTCCGTCATGAGCAGCGGCGCGTCGCGGCCCACGATCGACTCCGCGTAGCGCCTCCACCGCTCGGGCGTATCCGTGCTCGGCGCGATCGGCTGGCCGGCGGCGATCGCGACGAGCTGGGTCCAGGCGCGCGGGACCACGTCGAGGATGGAGTAGCCCCCGCCTCCCGTCGCGATCCACTTCCCGCCTGTCAGCTCCTCCGACAGCGAACGGGCGAGCAGCGCGGTCTCCCGCATGCCGTCGACGCTGAACCGCAGGTGGGTGAGCGGATCGGCGCGGTGCCCGTCGCAGCCGTGCTGGGTCACGAGGATCTGCGGATCGAACTCCCGCAGCACGTGGGGCACCACCGCATCGACGGCGCGCAGCCAGTCCGCGTCGTCGGCGCGCGGCGGCAGTGCGACATTCACGGCGGACGCGGCCGCCTGCATCCCCCCGATGTCGTTCGCGAAGCCCGTGCCGGGGAAGAGGAACCGGCCGTTCTCGTGGACGGACAGCGTGAGGACGCGGGGGTCGTCCCAGAAGATCCGTTCGACCCCGTCGCCGTGGTGGGCGTCGAAGTCGACGTAGGCGACGCGGCGGTACCCGTTCTCCAGGAGCGTGGTGATCGTCGCCGCGAGGTCGTTGTAGACGCAGAAGCCCGACGCGCGGTCGCTCATCGCATGATGCATGCCGCCGCAGAAGTTCACGGCGCGGTCGTACCCGCCGCCCGCCACTGCACGCGCGGCTTCCACACCGGCCTGGAAGATCCGGCCTGACGCCTCGTGGATCTTCTCGAACCGCGGCACGTCCTCCGTGCCGACCCCCCACTCCTGCTGGAACGGTTCGTCGAGCGAGGTCGCCTCCCCCGCCTCCTTCACGGCAGCCACGTAGTCGCGCGTGTGGACCTTCTCGAGTTCTGCCTCATCCACCCCGCCGACCGCGGACACCGTGATGCGCGGATGGTCGAAGAGGCCGAAGTCGGTCGCGAGCTTCGCAGTGAGGTCCAGCCTGAGCGGATGCATGGGATGGCTGGGCCCGAAGTCGTAGTCGGTGAAGGTCTCGTCCCACGTGACGAAGAGATCGAGATCACTGCTTTCCATGCCCACACTGTATCCGTCCCGATGCCGACCGGCTCGTTCGACCTGGCCGTACTATGTGACGAATGGAGGACAGTCCGCGTTCCAGCACTGCCGATCGAGCACCGTCGCAGGCACCGACGCGGCGCCGTCTCCGTGACCTGGCCGACTCGCTCGTGCTCGCATCGCCCGCACGCACGGCGATGGCCGGGTTCGCACTCGTCGCGGCAGTCTGCTCCGTGCTGCTCGCGCTGCCGGTGGCCGCACGGGGCCCGGGATCCGCATCCGTCGCCGATGCGGTGCTCGTCGCCGTCTCCGCCGTCAGCGTCACCGGTCTCACCTCGGTCGTCACGGAGCAGCAGTGGTCCTCCTTCGGACTGGGAGTGATCACGATCGCCATCCAGGTGGGCGGCATCGGCATCCTCACGGCCGCATCGCTCCTGGGCATGGCCATGTCGAAGCGGCTGGGCGTCCGCCAGCGGCTCCTCGCCGCTCAGGCCACGGGCGCCTCCCAACTGGGTCAGGTCGGGTCTCTGCTGCGAGTCGTGCTGCTCACGATGATCGCCGCCGAGGTCGTAGTCACGCTTCTGCTCCTCCCCCGGTTCCTGCTCCGTGGTGAGGGTGTGTGGGAGGCCCTCTGGCACGCCGTGTTCTACGCCGTGTCCTCGTTCAACAATGCGGGGTTCACCGTGCACCCGGGAGGAATGGAGCACTTCGCCGACGATCCGTGGATCCTCGGTGTGATCGGCACAGCCGTGTTCATCGGCTCGCTCGGCTTCCCCGTGGTCTTCGTCATGAGTGTCTTCTGGCGCACTCCCCGAGGGTGGGACCTCCATACGAAGCTCACCCTCACGGTGTCCGCGGCCCTCGTGCTCGTCGGCTGGGCACTGCTGCTCGTCTTCGAGACGGGCAATCCCCGCACACTGGCGGACACGGGGCCCGTCGCGACGGCCGGTGAGGTGCTCTTCCTCTCCGTCATGTCCCGATCCGGCGGGTTCACGACGATGGACGTCCAGAGCATGACCCAGACGAGTCACGTACTGCTGGACGTCCTCATGTTCATCGGCGGCGGTTCCGGCTCGACTGCCGGTGGGATCAAGGTGACGACCCTCGCGGTGCTGGTCCTCGCGTCCGTCTCAGAAGCCCGGGGCCTCACGGACACGACTGCATTCCGCCGTCGCATCGACCCCTCGAGCATCCGCCTCGCCATCACGGTCCTGCTCGCAGGCGCGGGGACCGTCCTCCTCGGCACCGTGGTGATGCTGAACGTCACCGACGAGCCCCTGGACCTGGTCCTCTTCGAGGTCGTGAGCGCCTTCGCCACGTGCGGACTCAGCGTGGGGGTCACCGAACGTGCTCCCGACGCGGGTCTCCACGTCCTGAGTGCGCTCATGCTCATCGGCAGACTCGGGACCATCACTCTCGCGTCCGCACTGTCCCAGCGATCGCAGAGCCGCAGGTACAGGTATGCGGAAGAGCGCCCCATCGTCGGCTGACGGTCACGGTCGCCGCGCGAACCTCCCCAGATCGTCGACATGACCGGCGACGATGAGGACGTCCTGGCTTCCGACCCGCGTGTCGACGTTCGCATAGGTGAACTCCCTGCCGGGCGCCTTGATGCCGACGACGGTCACGCCGTAGTCATCCCGGATCCCCGCCTCCGCGAGGGAGAGTCCCCTGACCTCTTCCGGCGGTCGCATCTTCACGACCGCGAAGTTCCCGTCATCGAAGTCGAGGTAGTCGAGCATCCGCGAATCCAGCAGATGAGCGACCCGGTCCCCGGCCTCGGTCTCCGGATAGAGGACGTGCTCCGCCCCGATGCGGCGGAGGATCGTTCCGTGCGCTTCGGAGATCGCCTTCGCCCAGATCTGCCCGACGCCGAGGTCGATGAGGTTCGCGGTCGTGAGCACGCTCGCCTCGATCGACGAGCCGACCCCGACGACCGCGGTCGAGAACTCGCCGGCGCCCAGCTGACGCAGTGCTTCGAGATGGGTGGCGTCCGCCTCCACGACGTGCGTGAGCTTCGACGACCACGTCTGCACGAGCTCCGGGTCCTTCTCGATCGCCATCACCTCGCGTCCCAGTGCCACGAGGGATCGTGCCGTGGCCGACCCGAACCGGCCCAGTCCGACGACGAGGACGCCCGACTCCGACGTCTGCGCCCGGCGACGCTCACCCCTCACGGTTCTCCGCCTCCATCTGCAGCGACCGGTCCCCCGCCGCGCGGACTGCGCGTGCGACGATCTCGGCCAGCCCGTCCTCGGCGAACGACGCGATGCCGGCAGCCGTCGTCCCGCCCGCGCTGGTCACCGCCGACCGCAGGGCGGCCGGATCGGGAGAGTCCGCGAGCAGGCGCCCCGCGCCTTCTGCCGTGGCCGCGACGGCTCGCCTGGCGGTCTCCTCCTCGAGCCCCTGGGACACCGCCGCAGCGACCATGTGCTCCGCCAGTTGGAAGAAGAAGGCGACACCCGAGGCAGAGGCGCCGATCATCGCCGGCATGTCCTCCTCACCGATCCGGACGACCAGCCCCGCACCGCCGAGCAGAGAGGTGAGCTCGTCGATGGTGGCGGCGGGGACCTCGTCAGCGGCGGCCAGGGAGATGACGCCGTGGCCCACGGACGACGGTGTGTTCGGCATGATCCGCACGACCGGGCGGTGCGGGAAGTGCGAGGTGAGCGTCGCGAGATCGACGCCGGCGGCCATCGACACGACTGTCGCGGTGTCCGGCAGTGCGCCGTCCAGCTCCGATGCGGTCTCAGCGAGCATCCAGGGCTTCACCCCGAGGAAGACGAGGTCCGCACCGGCGACGGCGCTGCGATTGGCCTGGGTGTCGTCCTCGACCGCGATCGTCGGGACCCCCAGACGGGACCCGAGCTGCGCGGCCGACTCCGCGGAGCGGGTCGTCGCGCGCACCTCCTCCGCGTCCTGCCCTGCGGCGAGGATCCCCGCCAGAAGTGCACTGCCCATGTTCCCTGTGCCCACGAAAGCGATCCGCATGGGACGAGGCTACTACCGGCCGGCCGCCTGCACGACTGCACGTCCGGACTCAGGACTGTCGCGAGTCCAGCCCCAGGTGTCGGCGGGCGAATGCGAGCGACTCCGCGAGCATCGCGTCGCGCGTCGACCGGCGGGCGGTGAAGCGGGTGTTCACTTCAACGACGACATCGCCGGACCAGTCGTGCTTCGCGAGGTACTGGAGCGTCTCCGCGACCGGCATGCGCCCTCGGCCGGGGACCAGGTGCTCATCGGTGAGGGTGCCCGCACCGTCCGTCAGGTGGATGTGCCGCAGCTTCGGGAAGAGGGTCCTGACCGCCTCGAGTGCGTCTGTGCCCGCTGTGGATGCGTGCGAGAAGTCGAACGTCACCGCGTCGTAGTCCTGCCCGGCGAGGTCCCAGTGCGGGGCGTAGACGATCACTTCCCGCAGGCCGGCGCGCCACGGGTACATGTTCTCCACCGCCAGGGGCATCCCGGTCTCCCGAGCCATCTGGCGGACGCCCTCGACGAAGTGGCGCGCGTAGCTCCCCTGCCAGCGGAACGGCGGGTGGAGGACGACTGTGTCCGCACCCGCGTCCTTCGCCAGTTCGGCGGTGCGGCGCAGCTTCTCCCAGTGGTCGTGGTGCATGACCCGCGGGAGCAGCAGGAGCGTCGGCGCATGCACGGACAGCACCGGCAGGCCGGTGGACCGTGACAGGAGGTTCATGAGCGCCGGGTCCTGCGTCTCCTCGTTGTTCGTGATCATGACCTCGACACCGTCGTAGCCCAGGCGGGCCGCCGTCTCGAAGCATTCGCGCACCGTCATCGGATAGACGGACGAGGTGGACAGCCCGATCCGGATCTCGTGCTCCGACCGATGCGAGGCGTCGCTGTCGTAGACGGGATTCTCGGCGAGCGCCTCCCGCTGCCTCCTCGCCTTCGAACGAGCGGCGTTGCGGCTGGTCAGAGGTGGTCGCGGCGACTCAGCCACGGGTCATTTCCGTCGTTTCGAGCCGGCCGCTCGCCCGGACCCCGCCGCGGCGGTCGGGACCGCTGTCGCGGCGGGCACCGGTGGGCGGATCGCCGCGCCCGCATCGTCGGCGGACGACAGGTCCGGGGTCCCTCCGGTCGATGTGCCGTTCGACGGCATCGTCAGAGCAGGCGGAGGGAGAGCGCCGATCCCGGGGCGGGTGGGCGAGAGGACTTCTGAGGAATCGAGGAGATCGAGCTGGCGCATGATGATGCCCTCGCGCAGCGCCCACGGCGAGATCCGGAGCGTGGAGACGTCGAAGATCGTCATGGCGGCCTCTGCGACGATCGCCCCGGCGAGCACCTGGCCGGAGCGGGCCTCGGACACACCCGGCAGTGCGGCTCGCTGGCTGGGCGTCCGATGCACGAGCTCATCGATGATCCCCGGCATGTCCTTCCGCTTGAGCTCCCGCGGGACGAAGATCCCTGCACCGCTGGGAGCGGCTCCGGCGATCCGGGCCAGCGAGCGGAACGTCTTGGACGAGCCCACCATGCGGTCGGGCCGACCGACGCGGTTCAGATTGCCCGCGACGCGACCGATCGTGTGCCGCGCGTACTTCCGCAGTCCATCGACCTCGTCGCTCGAGGGGACGTCCGACTGGAGGAAGTCGCGATGCATGCGTCCCGCGCCCAGCGGAAGCGACAGCGCCGCGTCCGGGTACTCGTCACGACCCGAGGCGAGTTCCAGTGAGCCGCCGCCGATGTCCATGAGGAGGATGCTCCCGGCGGACCACCCGAACCAGCGGCGGACGGCGAGGAACGTGACACGCGCTTCGTCCTCGCCGCTCATGACGTTGAGTTCGACGCCCGTCTCGTGACGGATCCGATCGATCGTCTCGTCGCCGTTGGGCGCGGAGCGGATCGCGGAGGTCGCGAAGGCGAGGATCTGCTCGGACCCCTGGTCCTCCGCGATGTCGATCGAGTCGCGCACGAACTCGACCAGGCGGTTCTGCCCGTACGTCGAGATCGACCCGTCGTCCTTCAGGTATTCGGCGAGCCGGAGCACCTCCTTGTGTGAGGTCGCCGGCAGAGGCGGCGCACCGACGTGAGCATCCACCACGAGGAGGTGGACGCTGTTGGACCCGATGTCTAGGACGGCTAGTCGCACGTCTGCCATGGTAGCGCGCACTGATGCCCACCGCCGTGACGTACCGTGGACTCTCCCCGTGAACGGAGACGGATGGAACAGAACCCCCTGCTGCGCCGACTGCTGCCGGCGACCGTCCGTGTCGCCTCCACCCGTGCCGACGCGCCCGCTGAAAAACTGTTCGCGGACGAGTCAGCGCACATCGCCCGTGCCGTGGCCGCACGGCGCGCCGACTTCGCCGCAGTGCGGCACTGCGCACGGGCGGCACTCGCTCAGCTGGGGATCGAACGCGGCCCCATGGTCCCGGGCGAGAGGGGCGCTCCGCCGTGGCCGGACGGAATCGTCGGATCGCTCACGCACGCCGCAGGGCTGCGGGCCGCCGCCGTCGCGCACTGCACAGACATCGCCGCGCTCGGCATCGATGCGGAGGCTGCTGCACCACTTCCCGACGGGGTCCTCGGCACGATCGCGCTGCCGCGGGAGCAGACGGCGCTGCGCCGGTTCGATCCGCTGTTCGGCCGGGTGCTCTTCAGTGCGAAGGAGGCACTCTACAAGACCTGGTTCCCACTCACTCGCCGCTGGCTGGACTTCGAGGACGCCGAGGTCGTGATCGGCTCCGACGGGGGATTCACCGCCCGCCTGCTCGTGAAGGGCCCCGTCGTGGATGGTCTGCGGGTGCAGACGTTCTCAGGCCGCTGGGCGGTCGCGGAGGGGATCGTCGCGACCGCGATCGCGCTTCCGCGCCGCTGAGCGAGAAGGACCACGATGAGCCGGGTCAGCCCTGCCAGTCCTGTCGGCGGAATCCGAAGCGCGGCTTCTCCTTCGCGAAGAAGGCCCGCTGTCCCTCGCCCAGTTCGACAGGGTAGACATCGCCCAGCCAGCCCGACGGGTCGAGCTTCTCGCCCCGCAGGATCCGCAGGAGTCCCGTCTGGGTGAAGGCAGAGCGCCCTGCGATGCGCTCGGCTGTCCGCTGCGCCGCGGCGAACGGATCGTCGTCGACCTCGTGGAGGAAGCCGAGCGAGTCCGCGCGACCGGTGTCGATGAGGTTCCCCGTCAGCAGCAGGTAGCGCGCCCACGACTCGCCCACTGCTGCGGCGAACCGGCGGGTGGGGCCGGGCGGGTACACGAGGCCCAGCTTCGCGGCCGTGATCCCGAAACGGGCGCCCGGGGCGGCGATGCGGACATCGCACGCGGCCGCCAGTTCGGTGCCGCCCCCCACGCAGACGCCTTCGATCGCGGCGATCGTGGGGATGTCGGACTCAGCCAGCGCATCCTCTGCAGCAGAGTTCATCGCCCAGAAGTCGGCGAGGGGCACATCGAGGTCTCCGATGTCGGAGCCGGCGGAGAAGTTGCCGTGCGTGCCGCGCAGGATGAGCACGGAGACATCCGGCGAGGCATCGATGGCCGCGACGACCTCCGGGAGTGCGAACCACATGTCGCGGGACAGGGCGCCCAGCTTCTCCGGTCGGTCGATCGTGAGCGTCCCGATGGAATCCTCGACGTCGAAGCGGAATCCGTCGACGAGCGGGATGGCGGGGACGGACGACTCAGCGGTCACGGGATCTCCTCGGATGTGTGCAGGGGCGTGCGGCATCGCATGCGACGCCGCACGGCCGGGGCACCGACGAGGTGCCCCGGCCGTGCGGGTGACGCAGCACCGGGAGCCGGCCCGGTCACGGGCGCGGCGCTCCCGGAGGGGGCTGACGGATCAGCGGTCGGTCGGCACCTCGCGCTGCTCGGAGCCGCTGTACGCGCTCAGCGGTCGGATGAGCGCATTCGACGCCTGCTGCTCCATGATGTGCGCGGACCAGCCGGTGATCCGGGACATCACGAAGATCGGTGTGAACTGCGGGGTGTCGAAGCCCATGAGGTGGTAGGCCGGGCCCGACGGGTAGTCGAGGTTGGGGTAGATCCCCTTCCGTCCCACGAAGTCCTCTTCGAAGGCGTTGTAGAGCGCGAGCAGATCGTCCGCACCCTTCGCGCTGACCATGTCCTCGAACGCCTTCCGCATGGTGGGAACGCGCGAGTCGCCGTTCTTGTACACGCGGTGGCCGAAGCCCATGATCTTCTCTTTGTTCGCCAGCGCCTCGTCGATCCAGGTGCTCACGTTGTCCGCGCTCTCGACCTCTTCGAGCATCGCCATGACTGCTTCGTTCGCACCGCCGTGCAGGGCGCCCTTGAGCGCACCGACGGCACCGGCGACGGCGGAGTACATGTCCGACGTCGTCGACGTGATGACGCGCCCCGTGAAGGTCGAGGCGTTGAACGAATGCTCCGCGTAGAGGATCATCGACACGTCGAAGCAGCGGACGACCGCGGCATCCGGCACCTCGTCGAAGACCATCTTGAAGAAGTTCTCCGCGTAGCTGAGCTCCGACGACGGCGCGACCGGGTCGAGCCCGTGGCGACGACGGTGGTCGATCGCCACGATGGTCGGCAGCTGGGCGTAGAGGCGCTCCGCCTTCCGACGGTTCGCCTCCTCACCCTCTTCCTCCGCCTCAGGATCCACGGCGCCCAGATACGCGACCGCCGTCTGCACGACGTGCATGGGGTGCGTGTCCTTCGGCAGGCCGAGGACGATGTCGATGAGCGCCTGCGAGACCTCACGCTGACCGCGTTCGCGGGCGTTGAACTCTGCCAGCTGCTCCGCGTTCGGCAGCTCGCTGTTCCAGATGAGGTAGGCGACCTCTTCGAACGTGCAGTTCGCGGCGAGCTCCTGCACCGGGTACCCCCGGTACGTCAGGGAGTTCGTCTCCTGCACCACCTTGGACACGGCGGTGGTGTCGACGACGACCCCCGCGAGTCCCTTCTTGATCTCCTGATCGGTCACTGGTGTCCCTCCTGAGAGAAGTTGAAGACGGCCGAGTCGAACGAGTTGTACGCCTCGTAGTCGACGGTCTCGTAGAGATCCGCACGCGTCTGCATGCGATCCACCACCGAGGCCTGGGTGCCCTCCGAACGGATGGCCTGGAGGCCGTCCGTGATCGCACCCATCGCCAGCCGCAGTGTGGTGACAGGGTAGATGACGACGCGGACACCCGCATCGGCCAGCTGCTTCGTGGTGAACAGCTCGCTCTTGCCGAATTCGGTCATGTTCGCGAGGATCGGGGCGTCGACGGCGTTCGCGAACGTCTCGAACTCACCCAGATCCCGCATCGCCTCCGGGAAGATCATGTCCGCACCGGCAGCGACGTAGGCCCTGGCCCGGTCGATCGCCGCGTCCAACCCCTCACCCGCACGGGAATCCGTGCGAGCGCAGAGGATGAAGTTCTCATCGCGACGGCCCTTGGCGGCGGCGGAGATGCGCTTGACCATCTCCGCCGTCGTCACGACCTCCTTGCCGTCGAGGTGGCCGCACCGCTTGGGATTGACCTGGTCCTCGAGGTGGATGCCGGACAGCCCGGCATCCTCGAACTCCTGGACGGTGCGGGCGACGTTCATCGCCTCGCCCCAGCCGGTGTCCGCATCGATGAACGTCGGCAGGTTCGTGACCCGTGCGATGCTCCGCCCGTGGTCCACGACCTCTGTGAGCGTCGTCAGACCGATGTCCGGCAGGCCCTGCGCCGCGGAGAACGCGCCGCCGGAGATGTAGACGCCTTCGAAGCCGGTCTGTTCGATGAGCATCGCGTTCAGCGGGTTGATCGCACCGGGGAACTGGACGACCTCGCCGCTGTCGAGCAGCGCACGGAAATCCGCGCGCCTGGCAGCCGCAGTCTTCGTGGCGCCCAGCATCAGAAGATGCCCTTCGATCCGGAGTGCTCGAGGCCCTCCACGGCGAAGCCGAGCGCGCGGACGTCGTCCGAGCCCAGGCTCGCGAGGTTCTCCGCGAGATCGAGGAAGCGGTTCTGCTCCTGCTCGGACACGATGCCCTCTGCCAGGGTGCGGAACTTGTTCACGTAGTTCTCGCGGACGAACGGACGTGCACCGTTCGGGTGCGCGTCAGCCACGGCGATCTCATCGACCTGCGTGGTGCCGTCCTCGAACTCGATCTCGACGCGGCCGCCGAAGGCCATCTCGTCCGGATCGGTCGAGTGATAGCGGCGGGTCCATTCGGGATCCTCGCGGGTCTCGACCTTGTGCCACAGCTCGACGGTCTCCGGGCGACCGGCGCGCTCCGGCGCGTAGGACTTCTCGTGGTGCCATGCCTGGTCCTCGAGCGCCACCGTGAACATGTACATGATCGAGTGGTCGAGAGTCTCGCGCGACGCCTTCGGGTCCATCTTCTGCGGGTCGTTCGCGCCCGTGCCGATGACGTAGTGCGTGTGGTGCGAGGTGTGGATCGTCACCCTGCGGATCGTCGAGAAGTCGTCGATCTGCCGGCCCATGCGGCGCGCGAGGTCGATGAGGGCCTGCGCCTGGTATTCGGCGGAGTGCTCCTTCGTGTACGTGTCCATGATGGCGCGCTTCGCTTCGCCCGTGCCGGGCAGCGGGACCGTGTAGCGGGCTTCGGGCCCGGACAGGATCCAGGCGATGAAGCCGTCCTCGCCTTCGTAGATGGGCGACGGCGCGCCCTCCCCGCGCATCGCGCGGTCCACGGCCTCGACGGCCATCTTGCCTGCGAACGCCGGAGCGTGCGCCTTCCAGGTGGAGATCTCGCCCTTGCGCGACTGGCGGGTCGCGGTCGTGACGTGCAGCGCCTGCTGGACGGCCTGGTAGATGACCTCCGTGGGCAGGTTCAGGAGCGTTCCGATGCCTGCGGCGGCCGACGGGCCCAGGTGCGCGACGTGGTCGATCTTGTGCTCGTGCAGGCAGATGCCTTTCACGAGGTCGACCTGGATCTCATAGCCGGTCGCGAGGCCGCGGACCACGTCCGCACCGCTGATGCCCTTGTGCTGGGCGACGGCGAGGACCGCTGGGATGTTGTCACCCGGGTGCGAGTACTCCTTCGCGAGGAAGGTGTCGTGGAAGTCGAGTTCGCGGACGGCGACGCCGTTCGCCCAGGCGGCCCACTCCGGAGAGATGGTCTCATCGAGGGAGAGCCCGAAGACGGAGGCGCCCGGCTTCATGGGGTGGCCCTGAGCCTGCTCGCGGGCGTGCACGGGTGCACCGCGGCGCACGGAGGCGGCCGCGACGGCCGCGTTGTCGATGACGCGGTTGATGACCATGTCCTGGACATCGGTTTCGACGGCGACGTCATCCGACGCGACCTCTGCGATCTTCCAGGCGAGCTGGTCCTCACGGGCGAGGGACTCCGAGCTCTTGTACGTGCGGACTTCGTGGTTGATCAACTGGCTCTCCTTCGTCTTGAGCGCTGACCGCTCGAGTGACCTGGATGGGTACAAGCCTATTCGGCGGGGTGTCGTCGGCCCAGAGGGATTGCCCGGTGGGCCGCATCACACCACATATCTCGACATCAAGATACTTCAGTTCGAAGGGGATTCTCAAATCTTTCAGGGCTCCTCGAGCCGCCCCCGCAGCGGTGATCGCCGCTACATTGGAGGCATGACGCGCACAGCCCTGGATTTCGACGAGAACTGGCTGGACCCGGAGGAGCTGGAGCACATCCGCCGGCGCCTCCCGATCACCTACGTCCACGGCCTGCCCGTCCAGCGCGGTGACGACGGCGGGGTCGAGCGCATCGGCCTCCTGCTGCGGACGCTGGAGGACGGCACCCTGGGACGGGAGATCATCGGCGGCCGCGTGCGGTTCCACGAGCCGATCCGCACGGCGCTGCTGCGCCACGCGGAGAACGACCTGGGCCACCTCGCGCTGCCGACGGTGCCGCTGTCGCTCACCCCGTACCACGTCGCGGAGTACTTCCCGACGGAAGCGGTCTCGCAGTACCACGACCCGCGCCAGCACGCCGTGGCGCTCTGCTACGTGCTCCCCGTGATCGGCGACTGCGAACCCCGCGGCGCCGCCCTGAGCCTCGACTGGCTCACGCCCCAGGAGGCGGTCCGCGACGACGTCATCGCGGAGATGCGCCACGGTCAGGAGCACATCGTGCGGGCGGGACTCGCCCACCTGGGCATCCTCCCCTGAGGAGGGGCTGCCCTGAGGAGGGGCTGCGGCGAGTGACTCCGGCGAGTCGCTCAGCAGCAGCCACCGGCTCCTCACCTCAGAGGCGCGCGGCCGCCGTCCTGAGGTCCGCCCGCGCCGCGTCCCTCTGCTCCTGCGAGGAGAGCTTCGTCGCCGTGAGGGTCACCAGGCACCGGTCGCCCTCCTTCGGCTCCACGGACACCTCGAGCTTCGCCCCCGCCTCCAGCCCCGTCCGCCAGTAGAGCCGCTTGGGCGTGTCCGACTCGCGCCCGCCCGGCTCGACGGCCAGGCCGGCGATGCGGCCGGCTGCCACGACCTCGGCGGCGGACCGGGTGCGCAGGTCCTCGGCCGCCCCCGGCAGCGTGCGGGAGGCGGAGACCTGGAAGTCGCCCGTGCTCGACTGGCCGGAGACGCGGCGACCGATCGCCTGCTCGTAGGCGACGGTCGCGCCCTGGGCCCACCATCCGGGGTTCTCGACCCGGCCGGTGAACAGCGGCTCGATCGCGCGCGCCAGCTGGGCGTGTGAGAGCGACGTCCCGCCCGCCTCGTCGAAGGCGGCGGCGATCGCGGCCCAGTCGAGGCCGGTCGCGCGTTCGATCGCGGCCGCGCCGGCCGGGGAGTCGGTGTCCGCCGCTCGTGCGGCAGGCGCGGCGTCCGCCGCCGAGGTCCTGGGTGCGTCCGTGTCGCTCATGACCTGATCGTAGGGCTGTGTCCGCGCCGCATGGAAGACTCGACTCCATGGCGTCGACGATGCAGTACCTGTGCAGTGCGTGCGGACACACGACCGCGAAGTGGCTGGGCCGATGCCCGCAGTGCCACGAATGGGGGACGGTCGAGGAGACGGTCCCCGCCCGCAGGACCGTGCGCACTCAGGCGAAGCCGGCACCGGACGATTCCGGCGCCACCCCCATCACAGAGGTCGACCGCAGGCTCGCGGAGGCCCGCTCGACCCACATCCCCGAATTCGACCGCGTCCTGGGCGGAGGCCTGGTGCCCGGTGCGGTGGTGCTCCTCGCCGGTGAGCCCGGGGTGGGCAAGTCCACCCTGCTGCTGGAGGTCGGGTCGTGGACCGCCCGCCAGGGGGCCAGGGTCCTCTACGTGACGGGCGAGGAGTCCGCCGCGCAGGTCCGGCTGCGGGCCGAACGCGTCGACGCGATGTCGGAGACCCTCTACCTCTCTGCGGAGACGGATCTGGGGATCGTGCTCGGCACCATCGACCAGCTCCAGCCGGACCTCCTCATCATCGATTCCGTCCAGACGCTGGCGTCCGCGGACGTCGACGGCGCACCGGGCGGCGTCGCCCAGGTGCGGGAGGTCGCCGCGGCGGTGATCCGCGCCGCGAAGGACCACGCGATCCCCACGGTCCTCGTGGGTCACGTGACGAAGGACGGCAGTGTGGCAGGGCCCCGGACGCTCGAGCACCTCGTCGACGTCGTCTGCTCGTTCGAGGGCGAGCGCCATTCGCGCCTGCGGATGCTCCGCGCTGTGAAGAACCGCTACGGGCCGACGGATGAAGTGGGCTGCTTCGACATGACGGAGTCCGGGATGGAGAGTCTCCCCGACCCCTCAGGGCTGTTCCTGACCCGGTCTGCGACGCGCGCCCCGGGCTCGTGCCTCACGGTCGCACTCGAAGGCCGGCGCCCCATGCTCATCGAGGTCCAGTCCCTCATCGACGATGCGCACGGGCATCCGCGACGCACGGTGAGCGGACTCGATGCGAACCGCATCGCCATGATCCTCGCCGTCCTGGGGCGCCTCACGAAGACGGCGGACAAGGACGTGTTCTCTGCGACGGTGGGAGGCATGCGCGTCTCGGAGCCCGCCTGCGATCTGGCCCTCGCGCTCTCCCTCGCGTCTGCGCGCACTGGCGAGCCGCTCTACTCCCGACTCGTCGCGATCGGGGAGATCAGCCTGTCCGGTGAGATCCGCCAGGTGCCCGGGATGGGTCAGCGCCTGTCCGAAGCGGCCCGCCAGGGCATCACCAATGCGGTCGTCGCCGGCGGATCGCTCGACAACGTGCCCGTGCCGGACAGCATGCGAGTCGCAGAATGCGAAGACCTCGCGGAAGCCATCGCCATGGCACTGCCGGACACCACCCTGCCCGCCCGGGACGGCTGACTCGCAGAACGGGCGCGGAGTACTTGCCAGGCGGAGCACTGGCCAGGAGGACTGGGGCCAGGAGGACTGGTCGCGCGGCCCGTTCAGCGGTGTCCAGCTGTTCAGCGGCGACTAGTCCGTGCCGGCATCCTCACCGTCGCCCTCCGCCTCATCGTCGCCGTCGGCGGCTTCTCCTGCGTCCTCATCCGGGTCCTCGTCTCCCCCCTCATCCGTGGGGTCGCCCTTGAGGGTGAAGCGAGCAGGCTCACTCTCCTCCTCGCCCAGCTTCACGATGAGGTCGTACTGCCCTGCGGGGAATGCCTCGTCCGTCTGCCTGCACGCATCGTCGACGGGGATGCGCGGCCAGTCGAGAGACGTCTTCTTCTCCGACTTCGCAGGGAACACCAACGGGTTCGACCCGCCGTCGGCTTCCTCGCCGGAACTCTCGCAGTAGCGCGATGACCACACGGTGTCGCCGTCATGCTCGATGACGAACTCCTGCCGTTCGGTGCCCACGTCGATCAGGCAGTCGGCGGAGTGGGTGTTGCGCACCGCGATCGTGAGGACGGGCTCCTCGTCCTCCTCGTACTCGTCCTCGTCGGTCGAGGCGGCGACGCGCGTGGTGTCCGGCGGGCAGGACCCGGATCCCGCATCGCCCACCGGGCCGGGCGCGCTCGGCTCCGGCGATTCCGCCACGGGCTCGGGGCCGGACATGCCCTCCCGGACACTCTCGACCGCCTGCACCGCGAGCACGACGCCCAGCGTGAGGACGGAGGCGACGATGATCGCCAGGACTGCGACGACGGTGCGGCGACGCCGGTACAGCTGCCTCCTGGCATCGTGCGGGCGCTGCGTCCGCCCCCGCACGTTCCCGCGCGCAGGCGGACGAGCCCCTCCGCGGGAACCCGTAGACTTCCCGGACGGACGGCTGGGACGACCCTGACGTGGGCCACGACCGGAGCTGCTCATCCACTCGAGCCTAAGGCGAGCGCGCAGGAAGGACCCGATGACACACCGCCGCACGACACAGGTCACACCCGCATCGGAAGGGCCCGGCCACACGACCCGTACGTCATCTCCCCGAGACTCCGCCGACCCTTCGAGCCTCTCCGCGCCCCGCGCCGTGCCCTCTGCCGCACCCGGACTCCCGCAGGTGTCCGAGGGCCGCTCCGCAGAGGTCCAGCGGCTCGTGATCGACTGGTTCAGCCGCAATGCCCGACCGCTGCCGTGGCGCGACCGCGACGCATCCGCCTGGTCGATCCTGGTATGCGAGGTGATGAGTCAGCAGACACCGGTCGCGAGGGTGCTCCCCAGGTGGCGCGAGTGGATGCGCCGCTGGCCGACCCCTGCTGACCTCGCCGCCGCTCCGGCTTCGGACGTGCTCATCGCGTGGGACTCGCTGGGCTATCCGCGTCGAGCGCTCAGACTCCAGGAGACGGCCGCCGCGATCGCGGACCGGCACGGCAACGAGGTCCCCCACGACGAGGACCGGCTGCTGGCGCTCCCCGGTGTGGGCGCGTACACGGCGGCCGCCGTCACCAGCTTCGCCTACGGCCGCAGGGCAGTCGTCCTCGACGTGAATGTCCGCCGCGTGCTGGGGCGCGTCTTCGCGGCAGTGGAGCATCGGCCTGCCTCACTGACCGCCGCGGAGAAGCGGTGGGCCCGCGCACTCGTGCCCGCGCAGGACCACGTCGAGTGGAACGCCGGGACGATGGAGCTGGGCGCCCTCGTCTGCACCGCGCGGAACCCCGACTGCGCGCGGTGCCCACTCCTGGACGCATGCGCCTGGGTCGCCGCCGGGAAGCCCTCGGACCCCACGGTGGTCCGGCGCGCGCAGGCCTGGGCCGGCACGGACCGGCAGCTGCGCGGCGCGATCATGCGGACGCTGCGCACCGCCCACGCCGAGGACGCAGCCGCTGTGCCCACGCACCTGCTCACGGCGGCGACCGCCGCGCTCACGGCAGACGACGCCGAGGCGCTGGCCGCCTACCCGTCGCCCCTGCGGACTGCGATCGGGGCGGTGCGCGACCTCGATGCCGACGGCGCCCGCACCGCCCGGCTCGTCGACGACCTCGTGCGTGACGGGCTCGCCGCACGGGACGACCGGGGGATCCGCCTGCCGTAGCCGGCCTCCTCTAGGATGGAGCGCTGAGACGCGGCGGTCCCCCTCCGGGGACGCCGGCCTGGCAGCACGACGGAGACATGGCAGCACGACGGAAGGGTCGGACGTGGGAGCGATCGCGGTGGGTGTGGCCGGCGGCACAGGAAGCGGCAAGACGACGCTGACCCGGGCCCTGCTGGACCGCTTCGGGAACAGATCGACGGTCCTGTTCATGGACAACTATTACCGTGCCCACACCGGCAGCACGTTCGAGCAGCGGGCGGCGACGAACTTCGACGCGCCCGAGGCCTTCGACATCGAGCTGATGCACGAGCACATCCAGATGCTGAAGTCCGGCACGCCGATCGAGAGCCCGCTCTACGACTTCTCCGACCACAACCGGTCGGCGGAGACGCTCACGGTCGATCCGACCCCGGTCCTCATCGTCGAGGGCATCCTGCTCTTCGCGGAGCCCTCGCTGTGCGACCTGCTGGACATCCGCCTCTTCGTGGACACGGACGCCGACGTGCGCATCCTGCGCCGGATCCGCCGGGACGTCGTCGAGCGGGGCCGCTCCCTGGAGTCCGTCGAGGCGCAGTACCTGGAGACGGTGAAGCCGATGCACGAGCTCTACGTCGAGCCGTCGAAGCGGAAGGCGGACCTCATCATCCCCGACGGCGGGCACAACCTCGTCGCACTCGACATGATCATCCACCGCATCAGCCGGGAGTTCTCTGCCTGATCAGAGCTCGCACCCGACCGGGCAGCACACACGACGCGCCCCGCAGCCTCACCGACTGCGGGGCGCGTTCCGTGCGCCCGCTCCCGTCACGAGCTCCGTCTGTCGGGAATCCCGGGGTCCGCGATCCGTCGGAGGGCGTCGAGGTGCCCCCGCCAGCGGACGAGCCCGTCGGAGGTCAGCGAGAGGGTGGTGCGGGGGCGCTTGCCGACGAACGACTTCGTCGCCCTGACGAATCCCGCCTTCTCCAGTTCCGCGATCTGCTTCGACAGCACCGAGTCGCTCACCTGGAGTTCGTCGCGGAGGTCGCCGAACGCCACCTTCTCCACCGACGCGAGTGCCGCGACGAGCGAGAACCGGACGGGGTGGGCGAGAGACGAGTCGAGCGCGAACCGGGGGTGCTGGGGCGCGCTCACGGCGCCTCCCCGTCCACGACGGCGCTCTGCGCGGCCTCCTCCTCGGCCTGTGCGGTCCGCGTGCGCTTCGCCTCCGTCGCCGCGGCGATCATGAAGAGCACGAGGAAGAGCGGTGCGAGCACGAGGGCCGCGGACGAATCCCCCAGCAGCATGGACGCCGCCCAGAGGACGCCCCAGGACCCCATGTAGATCAACCAGCGCGTGGCCAGCCCTCGCCGCAGGGGCCTGCGGAAGAGGAACGGGACGATGATCGCGACGAAGACCCAGGCCATCGCCATGAGGGTGACGGCGAGCGGTGCGTTGAACGTGGAGCCCGGGATCATCCGCGCAGCGAGGTGCACGCCCAGGGTCGCCATGGTGCCGGTCGCGCAGAGGATCGCGAACGAGATGAGGACGGACGGCACCGCCTCAGGCGTCCGGTGACCGATCCGGGCGGCGTCGGCGAGCATCCGCCGCGCCTCCTCGGGTGTGGGCCGGTCGCCGCCGCGGTCCCCCGTCGGCAGGCTGTCGCTGTGGGTGTCCATCGGACTGCTCCTTGCTTCATGGTCGTCCCGAGCCCCGTGAGGAGGGCTGCGGCTTCATCGATCGACCGGTTCCTGCAGAACGTCGATGTGTCCAGTGAAGCATGCACTTTCCATGATGGCAAGTACTTTCTTGCTGGAAGGCAGTCGCGGATGCGCCTCGCGTGCGAAGCGTGCGGTCCACAGCATCCGGTTCACAGCATCCAGTTCACAGCGTGCGGAGCATCCTCGAGTTCCCGAGCGTGTTCGGCTTGACCCGCGCGAGGTCCAGGAACTCCGCGGTACCCTCGTCCCGCGAGTGGAGGAGCTCGACGTAGACCTCCGGCGCCACCGGTGTGCCCTCGATCACCTCGAAGCCCAGCGAGGAGAAGAAGTCGGTCTCGAACGTGAGGCAGAAGACCCGCTTCGCGCCCAGCACGCGCGCGTCCGCGAGCACCTGCTCGACGAGCGTCCTCCCGATCCCGCGCCCGCGGTAGGCGGGGCTGGTCGCGATGGTCCGGACCTCGGCGACGTCCGACCAGATGAGGTGGCAGGCGGCACAGCCCGCCAGGACCTCGCTCCCGTCGTCCTGCAGCTCGAGCACGAGCCAGAACTCATGGATGCCCTCGAAGTAGTCGACGCGCTCCTTGGGCACGAGGATGCGCGCATCGACCATCGGGGCGACGAGCTCCACGATGGCGGGGACGTCCGCCGCCCTCGCCCGCCGCAGGATCAGGCCATCGCCGAGGGGGTAGGGACGGTACTGGTCGCTCGCGCGCTCTGCTGCAGTCGTCATCCCACCATTCAACACCGTGGACGAGTGCTGCGACGAACCATCCGCCCCGGCACGACGAAGCGGCGGGCCGGACTCCTCGTCCGACCCGCCGCTTCCACCGAGCAGGCGCCTGCGCGCTCCGTCAGCGCTCCGGCGGAACCTCCGCGGTGGCCTGCGCCTCCGCCTCTGCTCCCCCGCCGTCGCCCGACGATCCGGGGCTGTTCGCCACGCCCGCCTCCGGGATCGCCCCGGAGCCGTCTTCGTCGGTGCCGTAGACCGCGCCGACCCGCTCGAGGACGCGCGCGTCCTCCTCACCCCTGAAGGTGAAGACCGCGTCGATGCCGGTGCCTTCGACATCGACGTGCACGCGCTGACCCGAATGCAGCTCGTCGAACAGGATGCGCTCCGAGAGCTGGTCCTCGATCTCCTGCTGGATCGTGCGACGCAGCGGTCGCGCGCCCAGCACCGGATCGTAGCCGCGCTCCGACAGCAGCTCCTTGGCCGCGTCGGTGAGCTCGACGGACATGCCCTGAGCGGCCAGACGCGTGTCCAGGCGCTCGACGAACAGGTCGACGATCGTGAGGATCTCCGACTTCGCGAGCTGCGGGAAGACGATCGTGTCGTCCACGCGGTTGAGGAACTCCGGGCGGAAGTGCTGCTTGAGCTCTTCGTTGACCCGCTGCTTCATCCGCGTGTAGTCGATCGACGGATCGCCCTCGACCTGGAAGCCCATCTGCTGGGTCTTCGCGATGTCCTTCGTCCCGAGGTTCGTGGTCATGATGATGATGGTGTTCTTGAAGTCCACCTCACGACCCTGCGAATCCGTCAGACGTCCGTCCTCGAGGATCTGCAGCAGCGAGTTGAAGATGTCCTGATGGGCCTTCTCCACCTCGTCGAACAGCACGACGGAGAACGGACGCCTCCGGACCTTCTCCGTCAGCTGGCCGCCCTCTTCGTAGCCGACGTAGCCGGGGGGCGAGCCGAAGAGGCGGGAGACGGTGTGCTTCTCCGCGTACTCCGACATGTCGAGCGTGATGAGGGAGTCCTCGTCGCCGAACAAGAACTCCGCCAATGCCTTCGCGAGCTCCGTCTTGCCGACGCCCGTGGGGCCGGCGAAGATGAACGATCCCGAGGGCCGCTTGGGATCCTTGAGGCCCGCACGGGTGCGGCGGATCGCCCGGGAGACGGACTTGATCGCCTCGTCCTGGCCGATGACCCGCTTGTGCAGCTCATCCTCCATCCGCAGCAGACGCGAGGACTCCTCTTCGGTGAGCTTGAAGACCGGGATGCCCGTGGACTGCGCCAGGACCTCCGCGATGAGCTCCTCATCGACGACGGCCGCGCCCTTGTCGCCGGCCTTCCAGGTCTTCTCGCGCTCCTCCTTCTGCTTCGTGAGCGCCATCTCCGCGTCCCGCTCGGACTGCGCGAGGCTGAAGTCCTGGGCGTCGATCGCGGCCTCCTTGCGGCGGCGCGCGTCGAGGATCTGGTCCTCCAGCTCCTTGAGCTCCGGCGGCGACGACATCCGCGAGATCCGCAGCCTGGCTCCGGCCTCGTCGATCAGGTCGATCGCCTTGTCCGGCAGGAAGCGGTCGTTGATGTAGCGGTCGGAGAGATTCACCGATGCGGCCAGCGCGCCGTCCGTGATCGTCACCTTGTGGTGCGCCTCGTACTTGTCGCGCAGGCCCTTCATGATGAGGACGGAGTCCGCGAGAGTGGGCTCCGGCACCTGGATCGGCTGGAAGCGGCGCTCGAGGGCCGCGTCCTTCTCGATGTTCTTCCGGTACTCGTCGAGCGTCGTCGCACCGATCGTCTGCAGCTCACCGCGGGCGAGCATGGGCTTGAGGATGCTCGCCGCATCGATCGCGCCCTCTGCGGCACCCGCACCGACCAGAGTGTGGATCTCATCGATGAACAGGATGATGTCCCCTCGCGTGCGGATCTCCTTGAGGACCTTCTTCAGCCGCTCCTCGAAGTCGCCCCGGTAGCGGGAACCCGCGACCAGCGACCCGAGGTCGAGCGTGTACAGCTGCTTGTCCTCGAGCGGTTCGGGGACCTCGAGGTTCACGATGGCCTGCGCGAGTCCCTCGACGACGCTCGTCTTGCCCACACCGGGTTCACCGATGAGCACCGGATTGTTCTTCGTCCGGCGGGACAGCACCTGCATGACGCGCTGCATCTGCAGCTCGCGTCCGACGACGGGGTCGAGCTTGCCCTCCCGCGCCGCGGCGGTGAGGTTCGTGCCGAACTGGTCCAGCACGAGCGACCCGGACGGAGTCCCCTCTTCCCGCGCACCGGTGGAGGCGGGCTCCTTGCCCTGGTAGCCGGAGAGGAGCTTGATGACCTCCTGGCGCACACGCGCCAGATCGGCTCCGAGCTTGACGAGGACCTGTGCGGCCACGCCTTCGCCCTCGCGGATGAGACCCAGCAGGATGTGCTCCGTGCCGATGTAGCTGTGACCGAGCTGCAGCGCTTCGCGCAGGCTCAGCTCGAGGACCTTCTTCGCGCGCGGGGTGAAGGGGATGTGCCCCGACGGAGCCTGCTGGCCCTCGCCGATGATCTCCGTGACCTGCTCGCGGACCTGCTCGAGGGAGATCCCCATCCCTTCGAGTGCCTTCGCGGCGACGCCCTCACCCTCGTGGATGAGACCGAGCAGGATGTGCTCGGTGCCGATGTAGTTGTGCTTGAGGAGCTTCGCCTCTTCTTGCGCGAGCACGACGACGCGCCTGGCCCGGTCGGTGAACCGTTCGAACATGATGGTCCTCCTCGTGTCTGATTGCTATGCACTCTAACCACGCGGAGGGGCCTTCTATTGCGGTGTTCGCCCTGAGCCGAACGGTGTTCGCCGTGAGCCGAAGAATGTGGACGCGGAGCGACTCGCAGCGCGCCCTCGGGTGCAGATGCCCCGGCCGTGGGCACGCGAAAGCGCCCCGACCGCGGTGGGTTCTCCAGCTCTGGTCGGGGCGCTTGCGGGGATGTCAGTGCGCTGCGTGGTACTCGTCGATGATCGCCTGCGAGATGCGGCCGCGCTCGGAGACCTGCTTGCCCTCGCCCTTGGCCCATTCGCGGATCTTCGCGTTGATGTTGCTGTCCTGTCCGCCGGAGGAACGGCGCGGACGCCCCGCCCGCTGGGTCGCGGCGACCCGACGGGCCTTCGCGATGTACGGGGCGAAGGCCTCGCGCAGCTTCTCCGCGTTCTCGTCTGACAGCTCGATCTCGTATGTTCCCTGGTCGAGCCCGAAGCGGACGGTCTCCGTCGCTTCAGTGCCGTCGATGTCGTCAGTCAGGACGACCTTCATTTCGCGTGCCATGCGGGTGATTCTCCTCTGCGACACCGGTGGAGGACTCGTGATCCTCCGCCGTCTCTTCGCTGTCCATTTGTCGGTAGTACCGCTCCATCTCCTCACGCTCGACCGAATCCGAACGGAGAATCCCTCGCATGACGTACCAGAACAGCAGTCCGACACCGATCGAGGGAAGGAGGACCTTGATGTACTCCATGAACACACTACCTTTTCTTCATCGGAATGCGCACCCTCATCGGGTCACCCACAACGGCACGCACGCATTTCATGTCATTCGGAGAGCGGCTTGACCAGAGGAAAGAGAATCGTCTCGCGGATACCCAGGCCCGTGAGAGCCATGAGGAGGCGATCGATTCCCATTCCCATTCCGCCCGCCGGGGGCATTCCGTATTCCATCGCCGTGAGGAAATCCTCATCGACGCGCATCGCCTCGTCGTCGCCCGCAGCCGCATCGCGCGCCTGCGCCTCGAAGCGCTCCCGCTGGACAACGGGGTCGTTGAGCTCGGAGTAGCCCGTCGCCAACTCGAACCCGCGCACGTAGAGGTCCCATTTCTCCACGATGCCCGGATCGTTCCGGTCACTCTTCGTGAGGGGGGAGGTGTCCACGGGGAACCCGGTGACGAATGTGGGCTCGTGGAGCTCATCAGCGTGGAAATGCTCCCACATCTCCTCGATGTACTTCCCGTGCAGCCGGAATACGCCTTCGAGATCGATATCGTGCTGACGCGCAAGCGCTTCGAGCTCCTCCACCGATGTATCGGATGTCACAGTGACACCGAGCTTCTCGGAGAGTGATTCATACATGCGGATGACTCGCCATTCACCGCCGAGATCGTATGTCGAACCATCCGCGAGCGTGACGACATGAGAACCATATGCATCAAGGGCCGCGTTCTGCACAAGTGTCTTCGTCAGTTCGCCGATTGATCGAAAATCGCCGTATGCCTCATAGGCCTCGAGCATCGCGAACTCCGGGGAGTGCGTGGAATCAGCGCCTTCATTCCGGAAATTCCTATTGATCTCGAAGACATTGTCCAGTCCGCCCACGAGCGCTCGCTTGAGGAAGAGCTCCGGTGCGATGCGCAGATACAGCTCCATGTCATACGCATTGATGTGGGTGCTGAAGGGCCGGGCCGCGGCGCCGCCGTGGATGGTCTGAAGCATCGGTGTCTCGATCTCCATGTATCCGCGGTCGTCGAACGTCCGACGCAGCGACTTCATGACGTCTGCACGGACGCGGACGTTCTCACGCGCCTGCTCACGGGTGATGAGGTCGATATAGCGCTGCCGCATCCGGGTCTCATCCGTGAGCTCGGCGTGCAGTGTCGGAAGGGGACGCAGCGCCTTCGAAGCGAGGGCCCAGTCGTCGGCCATGATGGACAGTTCGCCGCGCTTCGACATGATGACGCGTCCGTGCAGGAACACGTGATCACCCAGGTCGACGTCGTGCTTCCACCGGTCGAGGCTCTCCTGGCCGACCTCCGCGAGGGAGAGCATCCCCTGCAGACGAGTGCCGTCGCCGGCCTGGAGAGTCACGAAGCACAGCTTGCCGGTGTTGCGCTGGAAGACCACCCGTCCCGCGACGCCGACGATATCGTCCGTCTCCTGCCCGGCCTCGAGGTCCGGGTGCGCTGCGCGCACTCCCGCGAGGGTGTGGGTGCGTCCCACCGCGACAGGGTACGGCGATCGCCCCTCTCCGAGCATCTGCTCACGCTTGTCCTTGCGGATGCGCAACTGCTCCGGATCGTCGTGGTCATGGGGCTGGGGCTGGGTCTGCGGCATGGGCCCAAGGCTACCGCGCGGCTCCTGTCGCGCGGAAAACGAGCCGTCGGGCCCAAGGTCCTGCAGGCCTCAGCCGTGCTGTGCGTCCAGGGGGTCCTGTGCGTCCAGGGTGTCGAGCAGCTGGGCAGCGGTGGATTCGTCGATGGTCCCGTTCTCGAGAGCCCGGGCGGTGGTCGCACGGGCCATCGCCCGATAGGCGTCGACGATCTCGGCGGTCCCCTGCGTCAGGGCGAACTCGGACAGCGCCGCGACATGGGCGCCGACGGTCGCCACATCGCCGCGACTCACAGGGCCGGTGAGCGCCCGCGGGCCCGACCGCAGCACGTTCGACACGCTCGCGTCGACGAGAGAGGCGAGCACGCGCGAGGGGTCGTCCACTCCGAGGGAGGACAGAGTCTCCATCGCCTGCGCGAGGATCGCCGCGGTGTGGTTCGACGCGTGGGCGATCGCCGAGTGGTACAGCGCCCGGTCCGCCTCTGCGAGCACGATCGGCTCGGAGCCGATCTCGACCGCGAGTGCCTGGCCGATCGGGAGGACCGGCTTGGGTGCGGTGACGCCGATCGTGGTCTGGCGGAGGCGGGGCAGGTCCATGCTCGTGCCGGTGAAGGAGAGGGAGGGGTGCAGGGCGATGGGGATCGCCCCAGCCGCGGTCGCCGGCTGGAGGACCCCGAGGCCGTGTCGGCCCGCACAGTGCACGACGATCTGCCCGGCGCTGAAGAGGCCGAGCTTCGCCAGCCCCTCGACGAGCTCTTCGATCGTGTCGTCCGGCACGGTGAAGAGGATGAGCTCTGCGCGTTCGACGAGGGTCTCCACGTCGAGCACCGGAACGCCCGGCAGCATCGCGTCGGCACGGTCACGGCTCGCCTCGGACCCCGCGGATACGCCCACGATCGCGTGCCCCGCATCGCGCAGCGCGGCTCCCATGACGGCTCCGACCTTGCCGACGCCGATGATGCCCACACCCAGCCGGGTCTGATCGTCAATGTTCATGGGGCGGCCTTTCAGCAGGTGCGGGCGGGGACGGGTCCGGGGCCGGCGGGGACGGCGGTGCCGGGGGCGGGGACGGCGGTGCGGTGCGAGCGTCCTGGTAGGCGTCCAGCTCCTCCCGCGCCATCCGGGTGACTGTCGCGTGGTGGTCGAACAGCTGCGACGCTTCAGCGCTCGGCAGGTGCACGACGTGCGGTGCGATGGGCCCGGGTGAGATGTGGAGGGCGATCGTGGAGAGTCCGAGTGCCCTCTGCAGCGGCCCCTGCGTCAGGCGCAGCGACTGCACGCGGGCATGCGGGACCAGTTCGAGCGTGCGGGACAGTCGCCCCGACCGGATCAGGGTGAGAGTTCCCGTGAGCGCATGCGCATTGCGCTTCCACGTGACCGGATCCAACCACATCGAGGCGCGGGGACGACCGCGGTAGGCGTGCTCCCCGGCCAGGGTCTCCGCGTCGCGCGACAGGGGACCCGCCATACCCGCGAGGACGAGCGACCGTGCGTCGGCTCCCTGCGGCGGGCGCGGGTCGGGCAGGCACAGACCCAGCATGAGCATGACGTCGTCGCGCGTGCCGACGGGGAGCAGCACGTTCTGGGTCGTGTCGTCGTCGCCGCTGCCTTCGGAGGCCATGGTGAACTCGGCGCGCCACCAGCCGGGGCCGCGCCACAGCAGCGGCTGGCGGAGCTTCACCGCCTGGATGCGGTCGAGCGGGATGATCCGGTTCGTCGTCGATGCCAGTCCATGGCTGACCCGCAGGCCGTCCTGTGTGATGGCCACCGTGAAGTTCGCGAGCCCCAGCTCCGACTTCAGCACGCCGACGAGCGCGAAGAGGCCCGGGACCATCGCGAACACCGTGGTCACCAGCGCCGCCGGGGTCGCCAGGATCGCTATGACGATGATCGCAGCGAGCAGCGCCAGCATGAACACCGCGGTCACCAGCACCGTCGTGGACAATAGCGCGGACCACAGCAGGCGATGGAACGGCACTCGCAGCAGGCGACCCTCGGCACCTGTCGTCGGCGACAGGCGATACGGGGTCAGCAGTGTCGTGAGGCTGCTGCTCAGGTCGTCGACGGTCATGGACGCGTGCGTCTGGAACTGCTGGGCCGTCCTGCTCAGCAGTCGCTGGCCGAGCGGCGCGGTCGGGGCGGTCGGCCGCTGCACGGACGTCTGCGGGGACGCGTGGCCTGCTGTGTCGACGCGGCCTGCTGACGGAACCCGCTCCGCCGCCGACTCGGTGGTCGGCGGTCCGGCGCCCGGGGCTCCGGCGGCGGGGCCGGATCCCGGACCGGGCGGCGTCTGCTGCCGTCCGGCGCGCAGGGAGCTGAGGATCTCCTCCCGCAGCACCTCCGCCTGCCCCCGCCTGAGGTACGAGATCGTGATGTCCGAATCGGACCCGCCCGCGACGTCGAACACGAGCGAGGCGAGTCCCAGCAGGCGCGGGATGAACGGCAGGGAGATGTCGACGGACTGGACACGGTCATGCGAGGCGGACCGCTCCTTCCGCGCGATGACCCCGGTGCGCAGGAAGACGCCTGTTCCGTCCACCCGGAAGCGGGTGTACCGCCAGCTCAGCCACAGGGCGACGACTGTGACGACCAGCGCGAGGACGACGATGCCGATCACCGCAGCGGTGATGAGCGGATGCTCTCGGATGAGCGTCGGCAGCAGCCGGATCACTCCGAACCCTCCGGCGTCGCTGTTCTCACCGCCGAGCCCTTCGACCACCAGGTCCTCCAGGACAGTCTGGAGATTCTGGAACGCGATGACGAGGACGACACCCAGGGCGGCGATCAGACCGGCACCGCCCTGGAGCACCGGAGTCAACCGGTGGACATGCCGCCACTGAGCAGGGTCATCCGCAGTCGTCGGCGGAGCGTGGCGAGAGTCCTGCGGAACCTGCGGATGGTTCTGTGCGGGCCGGGACTGTGCCGGCCGGGTCTGCGGCGGCGGGGACTGCGGCAGCGGGGACTGCGAACCCTGCTGACCCGGCTCCTGCGGCGCGGTCACAGTCCCGCCAGACGGGCGCCGCCGCGCGACGCGATGGAGTCCCGCAGCGCCTCCGCCTCCGGCTTCGGCAGGCCCGGCAGGGAGGCATCGGTCCCGGCAGACGCGGTGTGGAGAGTGATCGTCGCGAGTCCGGCCATGCGCAGCAGCGGACCGGCTGAGACCTCGACGTACTGCAGTCGCCCGTAGGGGACGACGGTGGTCGACCGGAACATGATGCCGCGCTGCACCAGGAGATCGTGCTCACGCTCGAGGTAGCCCAGCGCCTTCACCTGACGCACGACGATGATCGCTTCGATGGTCGCGACGATGACGCACCCGGCCGCGAGCGCGAAGCCCAGGATCATGAGCCAGGTGATGTCGAAGATCAGCCCGCAGATCGCCGCGGCGAGGAGGACGATGAGGAAGATCCCCCACACGATCGCGGACCCGATGAGCTGGACGCCGATGAACTTCGGGCTGACGGGGTTGAGCTGTCTCATGCGGGAGCCTCCGGTGGGTCGTGTCGTTCACGTCGTCCGTCCCCGGAACTGTCCGAGGCTCGTGGATCGTCGGGCGGCAGCGAGCAGAAGGACTCCACGATCAGTCCGACAGCCATGAGGATGGCTGCGGAGATCGCAGCTGCGAGCATGCCCAGTCCGGCTTCGGCGCGCAGACCGAACGCGGATGCGAAGAGGTAGAGGGCGCCGCCGAGGTACCAGGCAGTGAGCACCGCACCCGCCAGGGCCGCGGCCTTCGCGAGCATGGCGATCCGTGCCGCCTTCACCAGATCGATGGCCGTGGTCCTGTCTCCGTCGCGCCAGGCGCGCACCGGCCATCCCAGCGCGAGCAGCACCCCCGACAGGACGAGCATCCCGACGATCGCGGGCCACGGCACCAGCGGCAGCGCGTTCCCGCCGCGCTCCCACAGAGTGTGGAACGCGATCGACGCGAGGAGTCCGACGATCCCCCAGACGAGCAGCTGTGTGGGCCGTGTGCGGTTCATCCTCTGTCACCCCCGGCGGCCGGGGCCGGATCACCGTGTTCGGCCAGGTCTGCTCGTCCGGCTCCGGCAGGCTGCATGCTGCGGCCGGTCTGCTCGGCTGTCCAGACGAGCGCGCCGGCGCGCTGCACGCCGTCCGCATCGTCTGCGTGTGCGAGGGCTGTCGTGAGCCGCTCACGTCCGCGCGGAGTGTCGACGAGCGCGTCCGGCTGGAGGTCGGCCCAGGGTGCGAGCACGAACGCCCGCTCCCCCGCGCGCGGATGCGGAAGAGTCAGCACGGGATCTGCGAGGCGCACCTCAGCGGCCGGTGGTGCGGCGTCCTGATCGTGCACCGCCCCGGCTGCCGCGCACAGGTGCACGAGATCCAGATCGAGCGTGCGCGGGCCCCACCGCACGTCACGGGTCCGCCCGGCTCCCACTTCGATCCCCTGGCAGACGGCGAGCAGCTGGTGCGGGGGCAGCGTCGTGTCGACGATGACCGCGGCATTGTGGAAGTCCGGCTGGTCGATGCCGCCGACGGGAACCGTGACATACACGGAGGACCCGACGACCACATCGATGCGCGGGTGGAGGTCCAGGGCGTGCGCCGCGTCCTGGAGGGTGGCGAGCGCATCCCCCAGGTTGGCCCCGAGCGCGATGACCGCGCGCCACTGCGTCGGGGCCCGCGTCCGCCGCACGGTGACGGCGACGTCGGTGAACGCGTGGGCGATCGGTGCCTGTGGCTTGCGGACCGTCACCTCCACCTCTGCGCAGGCTGCGAGGCATCGGTCCGCCAACGCCCCCGCCAGCGCCTCGATGAGGTCGTAGGGCTTCCCCGCGACGATCGCCGCGAGGTCGTCCGCGAGCGCTCCGTAGTCGGTGGTGTCGGCCAGGTCGTCGGTCGCAGCGGGGCGGGACAGGTCCCCGCGCAGGACCACGTCGACGACGAAGTCCTGACCGTCTCGCTTCTCGAAGTCGAAGACCCCGTGGTGACCGCGGATCGTGAGGCCGGTCAGTCGGATCTCGTCCGTCATGTCAGCTCCTCGTGCTCCCGGCCGCGCGGACAGCGGCGACGGCGTCGGCTGCGATGCGCGAGGCACGGGGTTCGTGGACCCGCACCGCCCAGGCCCCTGCCTGTGCTGCCATCACAGTGATCGCGGCGGTGCCGGCGTCACGGTCCTCCTGTGTGGCCGCTGCCGGGGCCTCCGGTGAGGCGAGCGATGCGAGGAACCGTTTCCGGGAGGCGGCGACGAGCAGCGGCAGCCCCATCTCGACGAACACGTCGAGGCGGGCGAGCAGCTCCCAGTTGTGCTGGGCGTTCTTCGAGAACCCCAGCCCGGGATCCAGGATGAGGGCGCTGCGGGACACGCCGGCGGCCTCGGCCGCCTCGATGCGGGAGGTGAGTTCTTCGGCCACCTCACGGACGGTGTCGTCGTAGTGCACCGGCGCGCCGGTGTCGGACAGCAGGCCTCTCCAGTGCATGAGGACGAGGGGCGCCCCGGATTCGGCGGCCAGTCGGAGCATCTCCGGCTCGCTCTGTCCGGCGGAGACGTCGTTGATGAGGGTGGCGCCTGCCTCCAGCGATGCGCGGGCCACGGACTCGCGCATCGTGTCCACGCTGATGACAGCGCCGTCACGGGAGAGTTCGCGGATGACGGGCAGGACCCGGGCGAGCTCCTCCTCCTCGGAGACGCGCGTGGAACCGGGTCGGGTCGACTCTCCGCCGACATCGATGATGTCCGCACCGCCGTCCAGCAGATCGATGCCGTGGGCGACCGCGTCCGCGTGCGTGAACCAGCGACCGCCGTCGGAGAAGGAGTCCGGGGTGATGTTGAGGACCCCCATGATCTGCGTGCGCGTCCGGTCCACGACCGTCACCTCCTGAGGATGAGGCTCATCGCCTCGGAACGGGATGCCGCATTGCGCAGCTGGCCGCGCACCGCCGACGTGATCGTCGACGACCCCGGCTTCTTCACGCCGCGCATCGACATGCACAGGTGCTCCGCCTCCACCACGACGATGGCGCCGCGCGGCTGCAGGTGCGCGACGAGCGCGTCCGCGATCTGCGTGGTGAGGCGCTCCTGCACCTGCGGACGGCGGGCGAAGACATCGACGAGGCGCGCCAGCTTCGACAGGCCCGTCACCCGCCCCTCGGCGCCGGGGATGTAGCCGATGTGCGCAGCCCCGTGGAACGGCACCAGGTGATGCTCGCACGTCGAGTACAGGGCGATGTCGCGGACGAGCACCATCTCGTCGAAGCCGATGTCGAACTGGACTCCCAGGACGTCTGCGGCGTCCTGCGAGAGCCCCTCGAAGGCCTCCTCGTAGGCCCGTGCGACCCGGGCCGGCGTCTCGGTGAGCCCGTCGCGGTCCGGGTCCTCGCCCACCGCCAGGAGGATCTCCCGGACTGCGGCTTCGATGCGTGCGTGATCGACGGTCATCGCGGCGGCTCCAGTCCGTCAGCAGCCTGGCTGGTCTGGCCGGTCTGGCCGGCGTGTCCGGTCTGGCCGGCGTGTCCGGCGTCTGCATCCTCGTCGCCGTTCGTCACGCGAGGCGCGGGCGGATCGATGGGGGGACGGCTGGAGACCGGGCGGTCGCGGCTGGCGAGCCAGACGGTGCGCCTGTCTCGCTTCACGACATCGTGGAAGAGCTCTGAGAGCTGCGCCTCGTCGAGCGTCTCCTTCTCGAGCAGGTCGTACGCGAGGCGGTCGAGGACGTCCCGGTTCTCATTCAGTGCCCAGTAGGCATCCGCATGGGCCGCGTCGACGAGGGCGCGCACCTCGGCATCGATCGTTGCGAGCGTGGAATCCGAGAACGATTTCTCCGAACCCCCCATGCTGCGTCCGGCGAACGGCTCCGAGGATCCGTCGCCCAGCTTCACCATTCCGGCACGATCGCTCATGCCGTACTCGGTCACCATCCTGCGCGCGATGTCCGTCGCCTTCTCGATGTCGTTCGCCGCGCCGGTCGTCGGGTCGTGGAAGACGATCTCCTCCGCGACCCGGCCGCCCATCGCGTACGCCAGCTGATCGAGCAGTTCGTTGCGGGTCGTCGAGTACTTGTCCTCACTGGGCATCACCATCGTGTAGCCCAGTGCTCGTCCGCGCGGCAGGATCGTCACCTTCGTGACGGGGTCCGTGTCGTTCATCGCTGCGGCGACGAGCGCGTGCCCGCCCTCGTGGTAGGCGGTGACGCGGCGCTCCTTGTCGTTCATGAGGCGGGTGCGCTTCTGCGGTCCGGCGATCACTCGATCGATCGCCTCATCGACGATCGTGCTGTCGATGACGGACTTCTTCTCGCGCGCCGTGAGCAGCGCGGCTTCGTTGAGGACGTTCGCGAGGTCTGCGCCGCTGAAGCCGGGCGTGCGCTTCGCGACCATGTCCAGATCGACGTCCGACGCCAGGGGCTTGTCGTTCGCGTGGACGCCGAGGATCTGCTTGCGGCCCTTCATGTCCGGGGCCTCGACCTGGATCTGACGGTCGAAGCGTCCCGGCCGCAGCAGTGCCGGGTCGAGGACGTCCGGACGGTTCGTCGCGGCGATGAGGATGACGTTGGTCGAGGCTTCGAACCCGTCCATCTCGACGAGCATCTGGTTGAGCGTCTGCTCCCGCTCGTCGTTTCCGCCGCCCATGCCGGCACCGCGCTGACGGCCGACCGCATCGATCTCGTCGACGAAGATGATGCAGGGGGAGTTCTCCTTCGCCTGTGTGAACAGGTCGCGGACGCGGGACGCTCCCACGCCCACGTACATCTCCACGAAGTCCGAACCGGAGATCGAGTAGAACGGCACCCCGGCCTCCCCCGCGACTGCACGGGCCAGGAGTGTCTTGCCCGTGCCGGGCGGCCCGTAGAGCAGCACGCCCTTGGGGATCTTGGCACCCACGGCCTGGAACTTGTCCGGCTCCGCGAGGAACTCCTTGATCTCCTCGAGCTCCTCGAGCGCCTCGTCCACGCCTGCGACGTTCTCGAACGTGACGTCCGGGTTCTCCTTGTTGACCAGCTTCGCCTTCGACTTGCCGAAGTTCATGAAGCGGCTGCCGCCGCCTCCCAGCTGCGACAGGAGGAACCAGAAGACGATGAAGATGATGACGAACGGCAGCAGATTCAGCAGCAGTGTGCTGATCCATGACTGCTGCGGCACCTCATCGGTGTATCCGCCGTCGGGACCCGCCGTCGTGACGGCATCGATGATCTCTTCGCCGCGCGGCTCGATGTAGAAGAACTGGACCTTGTTGCCGTAGTCATTGCCCGCGAACTCGTAGTCGTCCGAGAGCACGAGGTCGACCCGCTGGTCGTTGTCGACGATCTTCGCCTGATCGACCTTCCCCTCGTCGAGGAGGGCGAGGCCCTGTTCGGTGTCCACTCTCTGGAAGCCGGTTCCGCCTGCGAGGAGGAGGCCCGTGGTGATGAAGGCGAGGACCAGCAGCACCCAGATGAAGGGACCTCGGCGGACCTTCTTGACGGGGGTGCTGCGATCGGGGGTTTCTGCCATGGGTCCTCTCAGGAGCGTCGACGGCGGCCAAGCGGCGGATATACGGCCCGGTCAGGGTACCGCTTCCACCGGCAGGGAGACTGCGTCAGCTGTAGACGTGCGGAGCCAGCGTCGCGACGAACGGGACGTTGCGGTACTTCTCCGCGAAGTCGAGACCGTATCCGATCACGAACTCATTGGGCACGTCGAAGCCCACGTACTTCACGTCGATGTCGACCTTCGACGCCTCCGGCTTGCGCAGCATCGTGCAGATCTCCACGGACGCGGCGCCGCGGGACTTCAGGTTGGTGAGCAGCCATGAGAGCGTGAGGCCCGAGTCGATGATGTCCTCGACGATGAGGACGTGCTGATCCTTGAGGTCGGTGTCGAGGTCCTTGAGGATCCGCACCACACCGGATGACTTCGTGCCGGACCCGTACGACGAGACGGCCATCCAGTCCATCCGCACGGGCGAGTGCAGTGCGCGTGCGAGATCCGCCATCACCATGACTGCGCCCTTGAGCACGCCCACGAGGAGCACCTCGCGATCCTTGTAATCACGATCGATGTCCGCCGCCATCTCCGTCAGACGGTGCTTGATCTGTGCTTCCGTGACATGGATGGTCGTGATGTCGTCGCCAAGGTCCTGCTCGTCCACCTGTAGCTCCTCGTTCGCTCTCGTCAGACTCGGACCGGGCCGGCCTGCACAGTCGTCGTATGTGGCATCCACTCTAGCGGTCGGTGCGGCGGCTGATCGTCCGGCGTGAACTCGCGCGTCCGGCATCGACTATCGTTCGGTCCGAACCCCGCGCCCCCGAACGAGGACACGAGTGTGACCACCCCCACCCCGCACACAGACGGACCGTCCGAGGACGGGCGCTCCGACAGCACGCGGTCGCACGGCGCACGGCCCGGTGGTGCGGCTCCCGCGCCCGCCGCCCGCCGATCGCCGGCGCACCTGCCCCTCGACCTGGTGCGAGGCTTCCTCATCGGCCTCACCGAACTCGTGCCGGGCGTCTCCGGCTCGACGATCGCCCTGATCGTCGGCATCTACACGGCGCTCATCCGTTCGGCCGGGCACGTGGTCGGTGCCGCGAAGGAGCTTCTGCGCGGACGCGGCTGGAGTGCCGTGCGGAACGAGCTCGCGCAGGTCGAGTGGCGCATCATCATCCCCGTGCTCGCCGGTATGGCTGCGGCAGTGCTGCTCCTGGCCGGGCCGATCCACCACCTCGTCGAGTCGTTCCCCCTGAGTTCCATGGGGCTCTTCTTCGGCATCGTCGTCGTGGGCATCGCCGCACCGCTGCGGATGGTGCGCTGGACCGCCCGACCGCGCCTCGTCCACTGCGCACTGTTCCTCGCGGCCTTCCTCACCGCGTTCCTCCTGACGGGGCTCGTCGCCGACAGCGATCAGGAATCCCCTGCGCTGATCGTCGTCTTCCTCGCCGCCGCCGTCGCGATCTGCGCGCTCGTCGTCCCAGGGGTCTCGGGGTCGTTCCTCCTGCTGGCGATGGGGCTCTACGCCCCCACGCTCCAGGCGGTGAGCGACCGGGACCTCGTGTACATCGGTGTCTTCGGGCTGGGCGCGATCGTCGGACTGGCGAGCATCGTGCAGGGACTCCTCACCGCCCTGGAGAAGGTCCCGCACCTCACCGTGGTCATCATGGCGGGGCTCATGGCAGGGTCGCTGCGGGCGCTGTGGCCTTGGACGCCGGGGGCCGGTCCGATCACGTCGGGCGACGTCGTCTCCCCCGTCCTCTTCATGGTGGCCGGTGCAGTGTTCGTCCTCGTGCTCATGCTGCTCGACCGCAGAGCGTCCGAAGCACCGCTGGCTCAGGGACGTCCCTGATCCTCGCGGCCGGGCTCCACATGGAGGATCCGGTCGCGAATCCGGCGCACCGAACCGCCTCCCGGCACGGAGGCCTCCGGCCTGACCGCGCCCGAGGCCGCCGCCACCTGGCGCACGGCCCGCACGTGGTCGGCGGTGAGCTCTCCTGCGGACACACCGCGGGCGACCAGCCAGAGGCGCAGGATCCTGCTGATCACCGACGGGCTGAACGCGGTGAGGTCCCGGACCCCCAGCGTGGCCGGAGCCGAGCCGTCTTCGTTCGCCGAGGCGAGGAGGCCCGCCCAGGCTGCCTCCGCCTCGGCGTCGAGATGGTCTGCGTCCTCCCGCAGGAGGTCGGCGCTGCGCACCAGGCCCGCGCGCGGGTCCTGCCCCAGCGAATCGGTGAGCAGCTCGAGAGTCCGGCGGGCGCGCACCCGGGTGAAGCGCGTGTCGTCGTTCATGGGGTCGTTCCACACGTCGAGGCCCTGTGCCGCGCAGCTGGCCCGCGTCTCGTCCCGCGTCACGCCGAGCAGGGGCCTCACGATCTCGATCGGCCCGTTCGCGGTGCCGAACCGGGTGCGCGGAGCCATCCCGGACAGGGACCGCGCGCCCGATCCCCGCAGCAGCCCCAGGAGGACGGTCTCCGCCTGATCGTCACGCGTGTGCCCCGTCACGATCTGGGGGATCACCCCGTATCCCGGCCGAGCCGGATGCGCCTCGTGGTCAGGCAGGATGCCGCCCGTGTGAGCGCCCGCCGCGACGCCGGCGAGAGCTGAGTACCGGCCGCTGCGAGCCGCCGCCTCGAGCCCGCCGGGGTGGTTCTCAGCGACCGCGGTCGTCACGCTCGTGATGGGCAGCCCCAGCGCCTCCACCCGCGCGACCACCCGCGCCGCCACCTCTGCGGAACCGGGCTGCAGTCCGTGGTCGACGGTGCACGCGAGGAAACGCCCCTCACCCCGCCGGTGGAGGAAGGCGGCGGCGGCGGCGAGCGCCAGCGAATCGGCGCCGCCGGACACCGCGACGACGAGGGCGGGTGCTCCGGACGGCCGGCAGTGAGCGCGCAGCGCGTTCCGGATCCGGGCGGTCGCAGGATCGAGCCGCGGCCGCCGGCCGGTCATGGGCGGACCGCCTCCTCAGCCGCAGCCCCCGCGGTGTCATCCGAGCCCTCCGACTCCCGCGCAGCGTGCACGCGTGCGACCCAGTCGTCAGGACGGGCGATCTCACGGACGGTCGGCAGCATGTCCGGGGAGGTGAACGCAGTCGCGAGGCCCTCGTGGCCGATACTGCGCACGACGGAGCGGACGAACACGGCGCCTTCGCGGTACTGCTGCAGCTTCGAGTCCATCCCGAGCAGCCGGCTGATCGCCCCGCCCGGCCCGATCCCGTCATCGCGCCGCGCTTCGAAGCGCTGGCGTATTCGGGCCAGGTCGGGGATCACGGAGGGGCCGACGGCGTCCATGACGACGTCGGCGTGGCCTTCGAGGAAGCTCATGAGCGCCATGACCTGGTCGAGGACCGCCCGCTTCTCCGGCCCGGTCACGACGTCGACGAGCCGGGTCTCGCCGCGCACGATCTCCGGGATGCTGCGGATGAGCGGCTTCAGACCGGTGAGCCCGGAGAAGGCGGGATCATCGCCCAGCAGTTCGGAGATGAGTGAGCTGAGGTGGTCGCGCAGCCAGGGTGCCGCGGCGAACTGGACCCGGTGGGTGGACTCGTGGAGAGCGACCCAGAGGCGGAAGTCGCGCGGTGTGACGCTCAGCGTCGCCTCGGTCTGTGCGATCGAGGGGGCGACGAGCAGGAGTCGCCCCGCCCCGTCGGGGTGGGGTCCGCCGCCGAAGGGATCGAACTGCCCCAGCACCCGGGTCGACAGGACGGACAGGACCGCGGCCATCTCGAGAGTGTTCGGGATGCGTCCCGCCTCCATCGCGGCGCGGACGTCGTCCGACATCGCTGTGCCCACCATCGCGGTGAGCGACTGCCCCGTCGCCTTCGCCCATCCCAGACGGTCGACGATCAGGACGTCGCCGGCGGCGGCCCGGGTGCGGACGGCGTCTGCTTCCCCGGGATCCAGGCGCATGACGTCGAGGACGAGGTCGATCGACGTGTCCGCCGCTTCGCGCAGCTGGTCGACGACCTCTGCGGTCTCCTTCGTCGGGAGGCGAGGACCGCCCGGGACCAGCTCCTTCACCGAGCGCTCCAGAAGAGTGAGGTCCAGGATGTCCGTGCCGTGTCCGTCCATGCATCCATCCTGCCCCATACGCGGACTCCGCCGTGGACGGACACCCCTGTTCACCGCAACCGCACACGCGGGGTCGACCTCGCGGTCACGCGCAGCCGCACTCCGCAATGCGGGCGAGTGCCGCATCGAAGGCGAGACGGGCCTCATCGGACGTGCCCCGGTCCATCTCATCCGCCATCATCGAGAACACGAGCAGCCGGTCGTCCGTCGTCACGACGGTGCCGGCCAGCGAGCTCACCGTGGCGAGCGACCCGGTCTTCGCGTGGACGACGCCGGCACCGGCCTCGGACTCGTCGTTCGTGTAGCGCGGCGCGAGAGTGCCGGAGAACCCGGCGACCGGCATCGCCGGGACGAGCATCGACAGGTCGCCCTCCGCCCGGGCGGATGCCTCGATGATCGTCGTGAGGTCGCCCGCGGAGATCCGGTTGCCGTAGTCCAGTCCGGACGCGTCCTCCAGGGCGATCGAGCCGGTGTCCAGGTCCTGGGAGGCGAGCGCGTCGATGACGGCGGACGGGGCTTCGGCGGCAGTGGCCTCCCGGTCGGTCGCGAGGGCCACCTCACGGCCCAGGGTCTCTGCGACGACGTTGTCGCTGTGGACGAGCATGAACTCCACGAGCTGCGACACCGGTGCGGACTCGACGGCAGCGAGTTCACGAGCATCGGCGGGGGCGGCGGACGGTTCGACCACCTCGGTCTCGACGTCGAGTCCGATCCCCGCGCCCGCGTCGGCCAGGGCCTCGGCGAATACATCGGTCGCGACCGCCGCCGGGTCCTCGTGCCGCGCCGAGTACCGCTCGTCCGGCTCCTCGTAGCCGGATTCCTGCATGAGCGGGACGATCGGGGTGATGTAGCCGCTGGCGATGTCAGCCCGCTCCCATCCCGAATGCCAGCCGCTGCCGGAGTATCTGCTCAGATCGGCGGAGACCGTCACGTGCGTGGTGCCCGACTCCACGAGCTCAGCGGCCGTGTCTGTGGCCAGCGTGGTCAGACCCGCACGCCCCATGACGGCGTCCGCGTCGTTCGCGCCGGGCCCGAGCAGGACGTCGCCGCCGCCCACCAGGTGGACTGTCACAGGTTCGTCGGGGTCCGCTGCGTCCGCCCGCCCGGCTGAGCCGGCAGCCGGATCCGCGTCGGGCGCCGGAGCTGAGCCGGCAGCCAGGTCGTCTGCCTCCGGGGCATCGACCACGGCGCGCGTTATGAAGCGGGTGTCGGCACCGAGCGCACCGAGCGCTGCGGCGCCCGTGAGGACCTTCGTCACCGATGCGGGCGTGTGGGCAGTCGCTTCGTCGCGGGCGAGCAGGACATCGCCGGTGAGTGCGTCACGGATGTCATAGCTCCAGCGGCCGGAGAGCTCTGCGTCCTCGAACACCGGCTCGACGATGCCAGCGAGACCCGTGGGGATCGGCGCGTCTGCGGGGAGGGGCTCAGCGGCATCCGCCGCCTCGGGATCGACCGCACCTGGACGCGGCAGCGCGTCCACCTCGATCTGCGGGGCAGTCGTGAGCGGTCCCGGAACGATGTCTGCCGCGTCCAGTGCGACGAACGCGGCCACCAGCACTGCGGCGCCGACCGACACCAGCCACGCGGTGCGCGGTCGACGGCGACCGCCTGCGCGCGACCGGCGGCGATCAGTGGTGTGGGACACTCGGCCTCCTGCGCGCGGTACGGGATTCGCTCACTATGCTAGGTGAGTCTTCCCGGAGCGCGGGGAGCGCTCCCGTCCGTACGGCCACGCGCCGTTCCACAGGCAGGCGTCTGTGGTGCACAGTCAGGCAACTGACAGTCAGTCATCTGTAAGGAGACCACATGGAACTTCTCGCCACCATCGAAATCCCGGCGGGCTCCCGCAACAAGTACGAGGTCGATCATGAGACCGGTCGGCTGAAGCTGGACCGTTACCTCTTCACCGCGATGTCGTACCCCACCGACTACGGGTACTTCGACGACACGCTGGGCGAGGACGGCGATCCGCTCGATGTGCTCGTGCTGCTCCACGAGTCCGTAGTCCCCGGGTGCCTCGTCGACGCCCGCCCGATCGGCGTCTTCCGCATGGAGGACGAGGCCGGCGGCGACGACAAGGTCCTGGCCGTCCTGGGCGGGGACCACCGCTTCGACCACATCCAGGACATCGAGGACATCCCCACGTACCGCCTCGAGGAGATCGCCCACTTCTTCGCCCGCTACAAGGACCTCGAGAAGGGCAAGTACGTGAAGGGCCACGAATGGGCCGGCAAGGATGAGGCGGAGCGCATCGTCACCGAATCCATCGAGCGCTTCAAGGCCGAGGGCCACCCGAACGAGGCGCACGAGGCCGCAGGCGCCCAGCGCGGCGACCTCGACAGCTGACAGAGGCGGCCCGGCCGACTCATCGGGGCGGCGATCCCTGCCGACCCGGATCGTCGCCGCCGGCTCCGCATCGGACCCCCACGGGACGATCGCACCCCTCACCGCAGCGGGCAGCGACGATTCCGCGAGGGGTCCGTTGTGCGTGGAGGGAGTCCGCTGAGCGTGGTGTCCGCCCCAGCGGCGACAGCCACGAGACTTAGGGTGACCTCACTGCCCCCGATGCGGCGAATGTGACACTCTGCACATATGCATCTCGACCACGTCTCCTTCGCCGCTGAACCCGACGGTCTCGAGGCCGCCGCCGGGCGCCTCGCCGATGCACTGGGCATCGAGGCGTACGACGGTGGGGTCCACCCCCGGTTCGGCACACGCAACCTCGTCTTCCCGCTGGAGAGCGGCCACTACCTGGAGGTCGTCGAACCTCTCGAGCACCCGGCCACCCTCTCCACCCCGTTCGGCCAGGCCGTCCGCGCACGCTCGGAGATGGGCGGCGGATGGATGGGCTGGGTCATCCGAGTCGATGACCTCGCACCCGTGGAGGCTCGACTGGAGCGCGCTGCCGTCGACGGCAACCGGACGCCTCCGGGACACGACGAGGTCGTCTGGAAGCAGATCGGCATCAAGGGCCTCATCGCTGATCCGCAGCTGCCCTACTTCATCCGCTGGGACTCCCCCGCCGCGCAGCACCCCGCCGCACTCGGGCCGCGCAACGACGTCTCCATCGCGGAGCTGTCGATCGCAGGCGACCGCGACCGGGTCCGCGACTGGCTGGGCACGGACGACAGGAAGCCGATCTCCGAGATCAGCATCGACTGGGTCGCACCCCACGGGGCACCCGGCATCCAGTCCGTGACCTTCGCGACCCCGCGGGGTCTCGTCACGATCTGACCGTGCCACTCCCGGCGCTGTCCACCGGCACTGACCTGCCGGAGCTGCGTCCACTGGCGGGAGGACAGCACGGAGCACTCCTCACCCTCGATCGGAGATACTCCTGACCGCGCACCCTCCTCCCGTTCCGCATCACGATCCGGACAGCCGCGCACTGAGGGGATCAGATCGCGCGCCGCAGGCAGCTCCGCCGCCTCCCGCTCACGTGCCTGCGCGAGCCCAGGCAGACGCACCCCCGGTCGCGCGTGCGCTCTACTTCAGTGGGGTCGGTCTCACGATCGTGTACACGGTCGCCTTCGGCTACATCGTCCAGGCCGTCTTCGCCGCATCCTCCACGAACCCTGGCTCAGCCGATGTCGTGTTCGGTCTCGTCAGGGCTGTCGAGCACACCATCACGACCGGTCTGATGGTCGCCGGTGTCCTGCTGTTCCGCACCGCTCCGATGGAGCGACGACTGACAGCGATGGGAATCGTCCTGTTCCTCCCCGTCTTCTCCCTCGCGGTGAACACCGTGCAGGGGTCGATGGCCTCAGCTGTGGGCATCGGTCCGGGTGCCGTCTTCTCCGCATTCCTGCTCATCTCGTCCGCTGCCGTGATGTTCGCGCACGCGGTCTGCCTGCTGACGGCATGGAACATCGTTGCCGGGCGGGCAGTCTCCGTTCACATGATCGCACTGTGCGGCGCCGTGGGACTCACGCTCGTGCGCGCCGTCGTGCAGGCGGCGGCCCTGCGCATGCAGGGCACGAACGTCAGCGCGGAGTGGCTGCTCTCCTGGGTGTCGTTCGCACTCCTGCTCTGCGGCATGGCAGCGCTCTTCTTCGTCAGCTGGAAGCGACGTCACGCGGTGCGGTGAGTCCCGCGTGACCCGGCCCGTCGACCCCCTGGTCAACCAGGCTGGTGGTCCCTACCCGTCACGCCAGTGGGTCGACCATGTGGAGGATTCCGGGAGCGAGGAACCCGACCACATCGATGATGATGTGCGCCCAGACGAACGGCATGATCGCGGAGCCGGGCCCAGAGACGGCCGCCGGGGCAGAACCACTCGCACGAGGAGTGCTGCGAGGTGGACTTTGCGTCCCCTCCCAGCGGAGTGCGCACCATCCGAAGATCAGGCCCATCGCGAGGTTGCCGATGAACGGGCCCACCCCCTGATACAGGTGATAGCTGCCCCGCAGGACGGCGAGGGCGACGATGACAGTCCAGGGCGACCAGCCCAGCGCGTGCAGACGGATCCGGAAGTACCCCATGAGCAGCACTTCCTCGAGGAGCCCGTTCTTCACGGCCGCGAGCACGAGCACCGGCACCGTCCACCACTGGGCGGCGAGGTTGTCCGTGTTGATCTGGGCGGTGAGGCCCAGCCCGCGGCCCGCAGCGTAGACGCCGAGCGTCCCCACCCCGATCACGAGGAACAGCAGGCTGCCGCGCCCGAGGTCTCGCCAGGCTGATCGCCCACCACCGGCCACACCCAGCCGCCGAAGCACCGGTGGGACGGTCTCACCGCCTCGCAGCAGTCGGTCACGCCCCAGCAGCAGGAGCACCAGTGCGACGGGGACGAGGCCGAAGCCGATCCCGAGCAGCTGATAGGTGAGGTCGAACCACGGCCGATCGGTCGTGGAGACGTTGAGATCCGCCTGCGCCTCGGACAGCGGTGCACGAGACAGCAGGTCCAGCAGTCGCACGACCGCGTAGACGCCCGACTGCGCCAGACTCAGGCCCGCGACCACGAGGGCCTCGGCGACCACCTGCCTCTTCGTGAGGGACGGGGTGCTCGCCGAGGCGCTGGCGGGGCTCTGCTCTATCAGCGTTCTTCGCCCTTCTGGACGGCTGCCTCATCGGCAGCCTCGGACGCCGGTGGCTCCTCGTGGGCTGCGGGTGCCGTCGCCGCGGCCGCCCGGTCGCGGGTGAGATCGCGGATCTTCTGCTTCTCCATGCGGCGTTCCTTGAAGCCCTCGACCAGCGAATAGAGGACCGGGACCAGGATGAGCGTCAGGATCGTGGACGAGACCAGGCCACCGATCACGACGATCGCAAGCGACTTCGACACGAAGATCCCGCCGCCCGTCAGGCCCAGTGCCATCGGGATGAGAGCGAAGATCGTCGCAGCCGCCGTCATGATGATCGGACGATAGCGAAGGCGTGCCCCCTGCACGATCGCGGTGCGCAGATCCGCCCCGCGATCGCGGAACTGATTGATGAGGTCGATGAGCACGATCGCGTTGGTCACGACGACCCCGATCAGCATCAGCATGCCGATCAGCGCAGTGAGGCCCAGGGCCGTGTCGGTGAGCAGCAGCAGACCGATCGAACCAGTTGCGGCGAAGGGGATCGACACCAGCAGGATGAACGGCTGGATGAGCGACCGGAAGGTCGCCACCATGATGACGAACACCAGCAGGATCGCAACGAGCATCGCGAGTCCCATCTGGGCGAATGCCTCGTCCTGCTCCGCCGATGCACCCCCGATGTCCGCACGGACGCCGTCGGGGAAGGTGTGCTCGTCGACCGCAGTCCGGACGTTCGTGCTCACCATGCCCAGGTCGTCGCCCTCAGGAGTCGCGGCCACGGTGACGGCACGCAGTCCGTCGACACGGCTGATGGTCGGCGCGGTGGTCTCCTCGGTCACCTCGGCGACATCGCTGAGCTCGAGCGTCTCAGGCTCAGGCGGTGCGGGGGCTCCGCCGTCCGGCACACCCGGCATCTCCCCGGTTCCGGGGCCCTGTCCCTCACCGGGAGCCTGACCGGCGCCCGAATCAGCGGCGCCGCTGGAGACCGGAGTGGCCTCGAACTCGAAGCCGCGGAGTTCGTCGACGGTCTCGACGTCGCCCTCGAAGAGCAGGACGCTGCGTCCCACATCGTCGATGACGAGCCGACCGAGCTGCTGGCCGCCCATCGCACGCGACACCATCTGGCCGATGCTCTGCTCCGTGAGGCCGTACTCAGCGGCCTCCTCGTGGTCGATCGCGACCTCGACGATCGGCTGGAGCGCCGCCGTGTCGTCGGTGGTGGACCGGATGCCGTGGACGTCGGCCAGGTCGGCGCTGAGCTCGGACGCCGCGTCCTCCAGCTGATCGGTGTCATTGCCCGTGAGGCGGACATCGATGGTCGAGCTGCCACCCATGGAGTCTGCGGCGAGCACCTCGATCGTGCCGACCCCGTCGAGCTCGTCGAACCGGGTCTGGAGATCGGAGCCGACGGCCTCCACGTCCGCATCCTCGTCCAGATTCACGATGTACTGCCCGGAGATGCCTCCGGTCGAGCCCATCGAGAACCCGTCGCCGCCACCGCTCACGCTCACGAGCGAGGAGGCGACCTCTGCGGTGTCGGCGAGGATCGCTTCGACCTCGCGGGCCTGCTCGGACGCCTCGTCGAGAGCTGAGCCCGCTTCGAACTCCTGGGAGATCTGGACGACCGGATCACCGGTGTCGCCCATGAGTTCGGTCTTCAGCAGCGGTGTCATCGCAACGGTGCCGGCGAACACGAGCACTGCGACGAGAAGGACTGCGACAGGGTGACGGACCGTCCAGTCGACGACCGGGACGTAGGTCTTCTGGAGACGGGTGACGGGCTGACGCATCGCCGCCATCTCGTCGACCTCCACCGGCTCGTCATGAGCGTCGGCACCGTAGGTCCCGACCACCGGGAGTTCCGATGTGGAGCGGCGCCCGGAGGGGTTGGAGGCGTCGACGGGTCGCTTGGCGGCGGTCCTCCGCTCCTGTCGCCACTGCGCGACGAACTGGCGGCGGTCCGACTTCCACGCGCGCTTCTGATCGCGTGTCAGCGTCGCCTCCTTCCCTCGGCGGGAGAGGAACCAGTACGCGAGGACGGGCACGATCGTCAGGGCGACGAACAGGGACGCGAGCAGCGCGAGGGATGCCGTCAGGGCGAACGGCCGGAACAGCTCACCGGTCTGTCCACCCACGAATGCGACTGGCAGGAACACGGCCACGGTCACGAGAGTGGAGGCGGTGATCGCTGTGGCGACCTCACCGACTGCAGCCCGGATGTTCTCCGCCTTGTCGCCGCCCAGTGCGTGCCGGCGGCGGATCGCCTCGACGACGACGATCGAGTCGTCGACGACGCGGCCGATGCTGATCGTGAGTGCGGCCAGCGTCAGCATGTTGAGGGTGTATCCGGACACCCACAGTCCGATGAGGGTGATGAGGAGGGAGGCGGGGATCGAGATCGCCGTGATGATCGTCGCCCGCACGCTCAGCAGGAAGACGAGGATAACGAGGACGGCGAAGCCCAGACCCAGAAGACCTTCGACGAGGAGGTCCTCGATGGACTGCTCGATGAACGGGGCCTGGTCGAAGAGGGTGACGAACTCGACGTCGTCGCCCAAGGTCTCCTGGATCTCGGCGAGGGCCTCCTCCACCCCGTGCGAGACCTCGACGGTGTTGCCGTCCGGGGTCTTCATGATCTGGAGCATGAGCGAGTCGTCGCCGTTGGTCCGTGAGATCGAGGTGGCCGGCGCCTCGACGAGCTCGACATCGGCCACGTCGCTGACGGGGACGGGTCCGTCCGCACCGCCGACGACGAGTTCGCTGATCTGGTCGACGGATGTGAGGCGGCTGCCGACCTCGACGGGAGCGGACCCCTCGTCCGACTCCAGCTGGCCGGGTGAGGAGGGGACGCCGTTCGCCTGCAGCAGACCGGCGAGCGAGTCGACGCTCACGCCCTCGTCCGCGAGGTCATCCTCACGGACCGTGATGTTCACCTGCAGAGGGCGGTCGCCTGTGACGGTGGCGCTGCGGACGCCTTCGATGCCGTTGAGCTCCGGGATCGCGACATCCTCGAGGTCGGATGCGAGTGCGCCGACATCCTCCGGTCCGCTCACGGACAGCATGACGATCGGGAAGTCGGCGAGGCCACCGGCCATGACGGAGGGCTCGACTCCGTCCGGCATCTGCGACTGCACCTGGGAGACCGCACGCTGGAGGGATCGGACCACGTCATCGGAATCCGTGCCGTAGTCGGTTTCGACGATCACCTGGGACGCACCGGAGGACGAGGTCGATTGGATGCTCTCGACCGCCTCGACGCCGGTGAGCGCCTCTTCGAGGGGCACTGTGACCTCGCGCTCGACAGCTTCTGGCGACGCGCCTTCGTACTGGGCGGAGACGAACGCCTGGGGCAGTTCGACGGGTGGGAACAGCTCCTGCTTCAGCGCCGACGTGCCGATGATGCCGAAGACTGCCGCGCAGAGGGTGACGAGTGCGATGAGGGCGCGATTGCGCAGGCTCAAGCGAGTAAGAGAAAGCACGGAGGTCCTTGCCAGAAGAAGATGCGTCACGGTGATTCTACGGTGGCGCATGGCGGCGGCGGAGTAGGGTTATCCGCCCTCCTGGGGGGGGAGGTTCCGGAGGTTCTCCACCTATCCTCTGCGGCTCACCGCGCTCCACGCACCGTCGCGTCGCTGCGCCGGACCCAGTGGACGACCAGAGAGGAGACCGCCAGCAGCACCAGCCCGCCCACGCCCGCGCCCATCCACAGGGCTGCAGGCGACTCTGAGGGGGTTCCGTCGAGGACGACGGTCGACAGGTACCCACCCACCAGGATCATGCCGAGGTACGGCAGGACGCACACGAGCGCGGCCTTCCAGCCGCACGTCATCATCGGGAGCGCGATGGCGGTGAACAGCGCGTTCAGGAGCAGGACGAAGCCTGCAGCGATGAGGAATGCCAGTGGATCCGACCCGACGTCTGCGAGCACTGTGCCGGACCTCAGGTCCGGACCGATCAGCACCGGCCACACCAGGATCGCGATGAGCTGGACGAGCGTCACGAGAACCACCGCCACCTGCAGGAAGGGCACCAGTCCCGATCTGCGGAAGCCGTGGTCCGGCCGTGACCGCTTCAGCTGGAGAAAGACCCACAGCAGCGCAGCGACCATGACGCTGATCTGCGCCCAGCTGTGCGCATCGTCCACGGTCTCCATGTTGTTGTGGCGCAGTACCCGCCAGCGGACCAGCAGGATGGTGACAGCGAAGAAGACCTGCGCGAAGACGGCGAGCCCCACGGATCTGAGCAGGTCGCGGCCGAACGAGGGGACCTGCGAGTCCTCCTCGGCCCGTCGCACTGCGCGCAGTCGCCGCGCGGCCTCGTCGCGGCGCTGTTCCTCAGTGGGCTGCGGTGCACGTGGGGGCGGAACACGCAGAGGCCCACGCGGCTGCCGCTCATCGGGCCGCCCGTGCCACTCGTGCGGCGGCTGGTGGCGACCGGTCGCAGCGCGATGCCCGGGAGTCGATTCGTCCATGACTCCATCGTGCCGCACGCCGCACGCACCGCGCCGACTCCTGATGTTGCGATCCCGCCACCACTCATCGCATCCGGGACGCCGCACGACGCGGCGATCGCTACCGTCGCGTCGGCGACGCCTCCTGCCGGCTCGGAAGGGTCTCTCGGCCGCGCAGCCAGATCGCCAGTGCGACGAGCACGACCAGGCCCGTCACCAGGAACGCCCAGTCGTAGCCGAACGCGTCGACGAGCATGCCGGAGACCACCGGCCCCGCGATCGCGCCCACGTCGATCGACATCTGGAACCGTGACAGGACAGTGCCGCCCCGCCGATCGTTGCCGATCACGTCGCCCACCGTCGCCTGCACCGACGGGTTCACGAGTCCACCGCCCAGCCCGGCGATCAGGGTCAGCGCGAAGAACACCCACACGGTGCTGGAGAATCCCACCGCGATCGTCGCCGTGCCCAGCAGAGCGAGACCGACGAGGATGAACGGCCTCCGCCCCCACGAATCTGTCAGGCGGCCGGCCACCGCGACGGACACGGCCATCCCGGCGGCGAACACCGTCAGCGCGATCCCTGCCACGCGCTCGTCCGCTCCCAGCACCGCGACGACGAAGAGCGGGTACAGAGCGATCCGCGCGCCCATCGCCGCCCAGCCCACGGCGATTCCGGAGCCCAGCGACGCGCGGTACGCGGAGTCCTGCCACGCGTCCCGGAACCGCATCCGTGGCATGCCGGCGATCTCCCGGCTCACCGGAGCCGCTTCGGTCTGCCCGCCCGCCGGCTCCGCTTCCGTCTCACGGTCCGCAGGCGTCGAGGCGGCCTCCCTTCCCGAGGTGCCGGTGACCGCGGACGTCTCGCCCACCTCGGGTGCGGGCCCGTCGTCGGCCGGCCCGTCGTCGGCCGGCTCGTCGTCGGCCGGCTCGGCGACGGGGCGGTCCAGCTGCGGCTTCCGCTCGAGACGGAACCACACGACCGCGGCGGCCAGCAGCAGGCCCGTCGCGTAGATCACGAAGGGGATGCGCATTCCCAGTCCCGCGAGCATGCCGCCGACGACGGGGCCGAGGATGTTGCCGAAGAGGAAGCTGGAGGCATACGCCCCGGTGGCCTTCCCGCGGGCCTTCGGCGGCGCCATGCGGATGATCAGCGCCATCGCGGACACGGTGAACATCGTCGAACCGATGCCGCCCAGGCCGCGGAACAGCAGCAGCTGCCAGTACGTGGTCGCCGCAGCCACCGCATACGTGGATGCCGCGACGATGAGGAGGCCGACGACGTACACGCGCCGCTCCCCCAGCTTGTCCACGAGCCTGCCGCCCATCGGGGCGAAGACCAGCCGGAAGAACGCGAAGGAGCTCACGACGATGCTGGCGGCAGTGACTCCCAGGTCGAAGCTCGCCGCGAACTGCGGCAGGATCGGCGCGATGATGCCGAAGCCGATCGCCACGATGAACGCGGCGGAGACGAGCACCCAGATGTCGGTCGGCAGCGGCGGCGACGGTGTGCGATCCTCAGCGGTGGTCGGCGTGGAGCCGGATGACACCGGACCGGTCGGCTCCGTACCCCTCGACTCCGGACCGGTCGGCTCCGACGCTCGCGAACGGTCGGTCATCGGGGCATCTGGCTGTCGGCCATGGAAGGCATCGTGCCGTCCCCCTGCGGCATCGTGCCGAGGAACGACGCGGGATCCGGGACCGGCCGCGAGGACGTGGCCGACCTGCGCGCGAACGACGGGTCGACGTCACCCACGTACAGCCAGCCCATGAGCAGCTCATCGTCCGCGAGACCGTGGAGATCGCGGACCGGCTGCGCGTTCGTGTGCACGCCCGACCGCCACATGACGCCCCATCCCGCCTCGGACAGCGCGAGCGACAGGAGGTGTCCCGCTCCGGCCGCGGTGGCGACCTGTTCCCAGCGCGGCACCTTCGGGTGGTCGATCTGCGAGGCGATGAGCGCGATGAGGAGTTCCGCGCGCAGCGGTTTGAGGTTGGACTCCCCGACGGCGCGCTGGGTGCCGGCGGCGGAGTCGAGCGCCGCTCCCAGCCGCACGCGATCATCCCCGCGCACAGTGAGCAGGCGCCAGGGGCGCAGCGCGTCGTGGTCCGCGACCGTCACGACGGAGCGCAGGAGCGTCAGGAGCTCACGGTCGTCCGGCGCCTTCGAACCGACCTTCGCGACGGACCGACGTCGTGCCATCGCGGCGAGCACCGGGGTCCGGTAGGCGGATGCGCCCGGTGCATTGACGAGGGTGCGGCGGGCGGGTCGAACCGCGCCCTCCTCCCCCAGGAGTTCGGTCACGCGACCCACTCGTGGAAGTGGGCACGGGCGGTGGCGAGCTTCGGCTCCACGATGAAGCGGCAGTATCCGTTGGTGGGATACTTCGAGTAGAAGTCCTGGTGGATGGTCTCCGCCTCCCAGAACGTCCCCAGCGGTTCGAGGGTCGTCACCACGGGCCGCTCGATCTGCGTCTGCACCTGCTCGATGATCTGCGCGAACCGGCTCTTCTCGTCCTCATCGCGGTAGAACATCGCGGACCGGTACTGCGTGCCCGCATCGTTGCCCTGGCGGTTGAGGCTCGTGGGGTCATGGCCGGTGAAGAACAGCCCGAGGATGATGTGCTCCGGGACGATCTCCGGATCGAACGTCACCTGGAGCGCTTCCGCGTGGCCGGTGGTTTCGGCGCACACCTGCTCGTAGGTGGGGTGGTCGACATGACCTCCGGTGTATCCGCTCACGACCGAGGAGACTCCGTGCGTGCGCTGGTAGACGGCGTCGAGGCACCAGAAGCATCCGGCGCCCAGGGTAAGAGTCTGCATGCCAGTGCAGACAGGCCGGAGGCACGTTTTATTCCAGCGCGGGCGAGTACACCGCGCATCTCGGGTCGATGGACGCCGTGCATCACGCCGACCGTCACCTGGTCGAGACATGAACAGACCGCACGGGCGGCATGATCATCGACGCGGGCCGGGTGCTCCGCCCGAACGGGAGCCTTCTCATCGGCTTCTTCGTCGGTTCCTCGGTCCAGGCCTTCGATCATGCGGTCACGACGGCCTACTACTGGCCGATCGACGCCCGAGTGGCTCGCGTCCACTCCTCGAGCGGCTTGATACAGTGGCGGCATGAAGCTGTGAGTGTCACCCGACCTGCGTCCGCGGCCGACTGCCCGGCGGGTTCCGCGTCATTCACGGGAACACTCATGTCTCACTCACCCTCCGCTTCAATCTCTCCGTCATCCTCGGCACCGGATTCGCATCTGCGGATCGACGGAGTCTCCCTCTCCTTCGCCGACCGCCGCGTGCTCACCGACGTGTCCTTCGTCGTACCCGCGGGCGACAGGGTGGGTCTGATCGGCGAGAACGGCTCCGGGAAGTCCACCCTGCTGCGCGTGATCGCGGGACTTCTGACACCCACCGCCGGCACCGTCACCGCCCATGCTCCCGGCACCGGTCAACCCGTGATCGGACTGCTCCATCAGGAAGCGCCCTTCCCCGCCGCGTCCTCGATCTCCGAGTCGTTGGAGACTGCGGTCGCCCCTGCGCGGAGTGCCGCCCATGCGGTGCGCGACCTGGGTACGGCCCTGGCACAGGATCCCGAGGACCAGTCGACGTCGGATGCCTTCTCCCGAGCATTGGAAACGGCCGAGCGCGTGGGAGCGTGGGACGTCGATGCCCGGATCTCCACGATGATGTCAGGACTGGGACTGGGGGACATCGACCGAACGCGTCCGACGGGTGCGCTCTCGGGTGGGCAGCAGGCACGACTGGCCCTTGTCTGGCTGCTCCTCAGCGCCCCGGATGTGCTGCTGCTCGATGAACCGACGAATCACCTGGACGACGCCGCGACCGCCTACCTCGTCAGCGTGCTCACCTCGTGGCGCGGGCCTCTGCTCATGGCCAGTCACGACCGGGCGTTCCTCGATGAGACCGCGACGTCCCTGCTCGACCTCGACCCGTCCCCGATCCCGCACGCGGTCGCCGGCCCACTCGTTCAGGACGGCACCGGCACCGGCATCGGAGTCACCCGCTTCACCGGCGCCTACAGCGACTACCTCACCGTGCGCGCTCAGGCCGAGCAGCGGTGGGAACGGCAGTTCAACCACGAGCAGGCAGCGCTCTCCCGGCTCCGCGCCTCCGTCAGGGATCAGCAGACGGTGGGGCATGCGGACTGGAAGCCGCGCACAGAGGTCCGCGGGGCACAGAAGTTCTATGCCGACCGGAACGCGAAGGTCGTCTCCCGCCGCGTCAACGACGCCCGAGCACGCCTCGAGGCTCGCGAGGCCGAACAGATCCGCAGACCCCCGGCGCATCTGGAGTTCGGCGGCCTCACCGCCGCTGGCGATCTGCGGGTGAACGGCCCTGTGGAGCCGGTGCTCACCGTCACGGACGTCGCAGTCCAGGACCGGCTGGCTCCCCTCTCGCTCAGCATCAGTCGCGGGGAGAAGTGGCTCATCACCGGACCGAACGGGGCAGGGAAGTCGACGCTCCTGAACGTCCTCGCAGCGAGCCTGCCGCCCACTACAGGACAGGTCACGCACTCAGCGAACGACCGTGTGAAGGTCCTCGCACAGGAGACCGCGCTGCCCGACCCCTCTGGCCGCGGCGCCGGACGCACTGTGCGTGAGGTCTATGCGGACGTGATCGGCACTGACCGTGCCGATCACGTCCCCCTCAGCACGTTCGGTCTGCTCGCCGGTCGCGATCACAACCGTCCAGTCTCGGAGCTGAGCGTAGGACAGCAGCGCCGCCTCGCGCTGGCCGTGCTGCTGGCAGATCCGCCCGAGGTCCTGCTGCTGGACGAGCCGACGAACCACTTCTCCCTGAACCTGGTCACCGCACTCGAAGATGCTCTGCTGGACTATCCCGGCACAGTCGTGATCACGTCCCATGATCGGTGGCTCCGCCAGGGCTGGACGGGACAGCATCTCGAGCTGACTGCCCCCACGGGCACGAACAGCGACGGCGGATAGCACCGGCACGGTCACCAGACACGGCCCTGGGCTGGGTCGGGCTGGGCTCGGCTGGGCTCGGCTGGATTGGGCCGGATTGGGCCGGATTGGGTTGGATGGTGCCGGGCGGCTCGTCAGCGGGGTCAGGCTCAGAACACGCTCGTCGCCGGCACGTCGAACCCGAGTGCGGCGGCGGCCTCGCGGGTATCGGCCCGGCCCCACCAGCGGGCCACTGCGTCATTCGTGGCCAACGACCGCATCTGCGCCGTATCCAGGTAGAGCACGCCGTCGAGGTGATCGGATTCGTGGGCGACGATCCGCGCCGGCCAGCCGGTCAGCTCCTCGGCGATCGCTGTACCGCCGAGGTCCTGGCCGGTCAGCCCGATCGTGAGCGGCCGGTCGACGACCGCCTGATACCCCGGCACCGACAGACATCCCTCGTAGAACGAGGCCGTCCGGTCCGTCGTCGCCGTGTACTCGACGTTGAGCATCGTCCGCGGCCCGAACGGCACACGACGCCGAGCAGCCAGTCGCGCTGCGACCGACTCGTCCGGCTGGGTGGGCACCGGGTCCTCGGCGACGAACATCCGCAGCGGAACTCCCACCTGCGGAGCGGCGAGGCCGACGCCGGGTGCCGCGCGCATCGTGCGCTGCAGCGCATCGGCGAAGGCGCTCAGCTCCGCATCGTCCAGCTGTCCGTCGACACGGGCGCACGGGGTGCGCAGAACGGGGTCGCCCGCTTCGACGATCGGCAGGAGGCCGTCCGCCGCGTCCGCCGCCTCGAGCAGCCTGCGAACCGCGTCGCGGATCGCCGCGTCAGACGTGTCCGTCGTGCTCATCGTCTCCGTCGGATCCATCATCCACCCGTCCTGTCCATCCGTATCGTCCTGTCCATCCGTGTCGTCCTGCCCACGTGTATCGTCCCGGCCACGTGTATCGTCCCGGCCAGGCGCTTCGCGCCATGCAGCGTCGCGCTGTGTCGCTTCGAGTCCTCACGTCCGCGTGCGAGGTGCGCTTCTTCGTACCGTGACCGCATGAGCGCACTCTCGCAGACCACGACCGCACCGCCGCACGCAGGCGTGACCGACCGTCCGCACGATGCGGACTCCGACCGCCCCCGCATCGGGATCATCGTGGGCTCGACCCGGCCGGTGCGCATCGGTCGCCAGATCGCTGACGCGGTCGCCGACGTGGTCGCAGACCTGACGCGTGACGAGTTCTCCGGCGTCACCCCTGTGATCCTCGACCTGCGCGAGATCGCACTGCCGTTCCTCGACGAGCCCGCTCCCCCGTCCTCCGGCGAGCGCACCCTCCCCCATTCCCGAGCGTGGTCCGAGGCCATCTCCGAAGTGGACGGATGCGTCTTCGTCACTGCCGAGTACAACGGCGGCTATCCCGCCCCGCTCAAGAACGCGATCGACTTCCTCAAGGACGAATGGGCCGATCTGCCGGGGTCGATCGTGAGCTACGGCGGTGCCGGCGGGACGAGCGCCGCGGCACAGCTGCGGACCGTGCTCACCCGGCTGCGGGTGGACCTCGCGGAGGTCGACTCTGCCATCCGTGTGCGCAGTCGGCACTACGGCGAGGACCGCACACTGCTGAACGCCGCCGAGGTCGTCGCCGAATCCACTGCCAGCCTCCGCTCCGCTGTGGGCTGGGTCTCTGAGCGCGCGCAGGTGCGCGCAGAGGAGAGAGGCTCCGCTCACGCGCAGGCCGACTGAGCGCCGATCAGCGGATCGTCCGGTGCACCGCGCCGGCCCGGCTCAGGCGTCCCGCACCGCTGCGGCCCGTGCCTGGATCGAACGGGCGTGCGACAGCAGGGGTGCGTCGATCATCGATCCCTCGTAGGTGAACGCGCCCTTCTGACCCTTCGCCGCCTCCAGCACACCGGCGGCCCAGGCGGTCTGATCCGCCGTGGGTGCGAACGACTTCCTCACGACGGACACGTGCTTGGGGTGGATGGACACCTTGGCGTCGAATCCGCTCTCCACTGCATCGAGCGCCTCGTCCGCGAGCCCGTCGACATCGTCGATCGCGGTCCAGATCGAATCGAGCGCCCACTTGCCGTGCGCCTTCGCCGCCAGCAGGGTCTGCGACCGCACGTGCATGGCGACGGCACGGTAGGACCCATCGGCTCCGCGCGACGACCCGCCGCCCAGCGACGCGATGAGGTCCTCCGACCCCCACATGAGCCCGTGGACGTTCGGCGCGGCTGCGATCTCTGCCGCATTCACCGCACCGGCAGGGGTCTCGATGAGGGCGATGACGCCGGTGCCCGGCAGCGTCACGGCGAGCCGAGCGGCGTCCTCCGCAGACTCCGCCTTCGGCAGCATGATCATCTCGAAGGGGAGCTCCTGCAGCAGCTCGATATCAGCAGAGAAGTGTTCCGTATCCGCTGCATTCACCCTGATCACAGTGCGGCTCGGAGACAGATCCGGAATGTCGCGGGCAGCGTCGCGCAGTGCCTGCCGCGCGGTGTCCTTGTCGCCGGCGGAGACAGCGTCCTCAAGATCGACGATGACGATGTCGGATCGCTGCGCGGCCTTCGCGAAGCGATCCGGCCTGTCACCGGGGACGAACAGCCATGCGGGGCGGATGTCGAAGCTCATGTTCACCTTCAGTTCGGGGACGTCCTCGTCGTCGACATCGTAGCGCTGCCACCGCCGCGCACGTCGCGCCAGAGGTTCACGTGAGACTCTCCGGCCGTGGGGGCCGCCATTCCCCGCGCGCCCTCGTTCACCCTCCGCCGCGACTCCGACCTAGAGTGTGACCCAGCACGCAGCCTCCGGCGGCTGCGGTCGTCCCCGAGGAGGAGCCGCATGCGAATCGCATTGTTCGCCACCTGCATCGTCGATGCGATGTACCCGGAAGTGGCCCGTGACACGGTCACAGTCCTCGAACGGCTGGGCCACGAGGTGGTCTTCCCCGAACGCCAGGCGTGCTGCGGTCAGATGCACGTGAACTCCGGCGACTTCGCCGGAGCGGTGCCCGTGGTCGAAGGACACGTCCGCGCCTTCGAGGACGGCCCCGACTGGGACGTCATCTGCGCGCCCTCGGGTTCCTGCGCCGCCTCTGCCGGCCACCAGCAGCCGATGATCGCCCGCCGCGCCGGCGACGACGACCTCGCGAGTCGTGCAGAGGACCTCGCGGGCCGCACCTACGAGCTCAGCCAGCTGCTCACCGACGTGCTGGGCATCACCGACGCCGGCGCACAGCTGGGGTCGTACTTCCCCCACGCCGTCACCTACCACCCGTCGTGCCACGGCATGCGCATCCTCCGCCTGGGCGATCGCCAGCTCGATCTGCTGAGCACGGTCCAGGACATCGACCTGCGCGACCTGGCGCAGGCGGACCAGTGCTGTGGGTTCGGCGGCACGTTCTCGATGAAGAACGCCGAGGTGTCCACCGCAATGCTCGCCGACAAGGCGGAGAACATCGTCATGACCGGAGCGAGCCTGTGCACCGGCGGCGACGCGAGCTGCCTCATGCACATCGGCGGCGGACTGTCCCGCACCGGAGCCCGCAGCCAGCGCGGCGAGGTCGGCACCGTACACCTGGCGCGGATCCTCGCGTCGACGCGGGAGAAGCCGCTCCTGCCCCCACGATCCGAACCACTGCTGTCAGGAGGGAGCCTCCGATGACGACATTCCTCGGCATGCCCGCAGTCCTGCGCGCCGACGGCGCAGAGATCGCCGACGGTCTGCCCGGAGCCCAGGGAAACGTGTTCGAGCGCGAGCAGTTCCCGCAGTACGCCTCGCGAGAGCTCGAGGACGAACAGCTGCGCCGCAACCTGGGCCACGCGACCAGGACGATCCGCGAGAAGCGCCTGGGCGCGGTCGCGGAGCTGCCCGACTGGGAGGACCTCCGCGATTCCGGTGCCGCGATCAAGCAGCGGGTCATGGCGGAGCTGCCCGACCTCCTCGAACAGTTCGCGGACGCGTTCGAAGCGCGCGGTGGCCACGTCCACTGGGCGCGCGACGCCCAGGAGGCCAACGCGATCGTCCGCGACCTCATCGAGGAGAACGCACCCATCCTGGGCAACGGCCGCCGCGAGGTCGTGAAGATCAAATCGATGGCGACGCAGGAGATCGGGCTCAACGAGTACCTGGAGCCGCACGGGATCGACGCGTTCGAGACGGACCTGGCCGAGCTCATCGTCCAGTTGGGCGATGATCTGCCCAGCCACATCCTCGTGCCGGCGATCCACAAGAACCGCTCGGAGATCCGCGACATCTTCCTCGAGGGCATCCCCGGGGTCGACCCGGGCCTCACCGATGAACCGGCGAAGCTCGCCGAGGCCGCGCGGAAGCATCTGCGGCACAAGTTCCTCACGACCAAGGTCGCGGTGTCCGGCGCGAACTTCGGCATCGCGTCGACGGGCACGCTGGGCGTCGTCGAATCGGAGGGCAACGGCCGCATGTGCCTCACCCTCCCGGAGACGCTCATCACCGTCATGGGCGTGGAGAAGCTGCTGCCGCAGCCCGAGGACCTGGAGGTGTTCCTCCAGCTGCTGCCGCGGTCGTCCACCGCGGAGCGCATGAATCCGTACACGAGCTTCTGGACCGGGGCGACTGCCGGCGATGGGCCGCAGAACGTCCACGTCGTCCTCCTGGACAATGGCCGGTCCCGTGCACTCGCGGACGAATGGGGCCGGTCCGCCCTCAACTGCATCCGGTGCTCTGCCTGCATGAACGTGTGCCCGGTCTACGAGCGGACCGGCGGACACGCGTACGGGTCGACCTATCCCGGGCCCATCGGCGCGATCCTCTCGCCGCTGATGACCGGCGTGCAGGCGGAGGAGAACGACTCCCTGCCGTACGCCTCGAGCCTCTGCGGAGCCTGCTTCGACGCATGCCCCGTGAAGATCGACATCCCGTCGATCCTCGTCCATCTGCGTGGTGAGGACGTCGCGACGAAGGCGGAGGGAGCTTCGGCTGCGGAGCGACTCACGGACGCGACGAGCTCGACCGGGCAGCTCTCCGCCGGACTCGCCGCGGCGTCGTGGGCCATGGCCGACGGACGACGGATCGCCCTGGCCGAACGCGCGATGCCCATCGCCGCGGCCCTCACTCGCCTCACCGGCGGCATCAGCCGACTGCCGGGAGTCGTCGGGAAGTGGACCTCCAGCCGCGACATCCCGGCGCTGCCCGACCAGTCGTTCAGGAACTGGTGGCGGAGGTCTCGCGGAACGGATGCGGACGCGATCGCCGCTCAGCAGGATGCAGGTCACGATCAGGGCTCGCAGAACGAAGGGGACGCACGATGACCGGCGCGCGTGAAGAGATCCTGACCCGCCTGCGCACTGCGCTGGGCCGCGAGGACGGCACGACGACGCGGCCGGGGATCGTGCCGTCGACGGGGAAGCCGGTCGATCTCGACGCCGAGGTCCCCCGCGCCTACCTGCGCGAGGGATCCCTCGCGAGGCCGGCCGTCCTCGCACAGCTGGTCGATCGGCTCGTGGACTACAAGGCGTGGGTGGCAGAGGCGCCGGCTGCGGACGTTCCTCGCATCGTGGCGGAGAGGCTGGAGCAGGCCGATTCCGTCGTGGTCCCGCCCGGCCTCGAAGCGGTCGTCGTCTCGCAGCTGCCCGACGGCGTGCGGATCAACGTCGACGCCGCAGAGGCGCAGGACGGTGCGGTCGCGGACGGAGACGTGGAGTCGGAGGCTGCTGACCGGTTCGCCAGTGCGGAGCGCCGCATCCATACGATCGACGAGCTCGACGAGACGAGCGCTGTCATCACCGCCTCACGGGTGTCCGTCGCGCAGACGGGCACGATCATGCTCGACGGCGACACGGACTGCGGTCGCCGCATGATCACCCTGGTGCCCGACCACCACGTGTGCCTCGTTCCGGAGTCGACGGTCGTGGAGCTCGTGCCGGAGGCAGTCGCTCTCATCGACCTCACGCGTCCGGTCACGATGATCTCGGGACCGTCCGCCACGAGCGACATCGAGCTCCAGCGCGTCGAGGGGGTCCACGGACCGCGGCAGCTGGACGTCATCATCATCACCGACCGCTGACGGCGGGCTGAGGGGCGGAGCTCCGGTACGGCCCCTCAGCACTGCGTCAGCTCTGGCCCCGGCTCAGGCGTCCTTCGCGTGGTCCTGCGTGAAGACCATCGTCTTGCGCACTGCTCGCGCGACCACGTCGCCGTTCTGATTGCGACCGATGTGCTCGAGCGAGATGATCCCCTCCCCCGGTCGCGATCGCGACCGGCGCTTGTCGAGGATCCGCGTCTCCGCATACAGCGTGTCCCCGTGGAAGACCGGTGTGGGGAACGCGACCTCGCTGAAGCCCAGATTCCCGACGATCGTGCCCTGCGTCAGCTGCGAGACGGACAGCCCCACCAGCGTGGCGAGTGTGAACATCGAGTTCACCAGGCGCTCGCCGAACGGCTCCGACTCCGCGAAGTGCGCGTCCAGGTGCAGCGCCTGCGTATTCATCGTCACCGCCGTGAACCACGTGTTGTCCGCCTCCGTCATCGTGCGGCCGGGAGCGTGGCGATACGTCACTCCCACCTCGAACTCCTCGAACCACAGGCCGCGCTGTGTGATGACGGGGCCCTCCTGCTGCGCGTCCGCCGTCGCCGGCTGCGCGGCCGCGCTTGCGCCCGGTGCTCCTGCTGCGTTCTGCTCCGTCATGTGCGGGGCTCCTCTCTGAACCGCATTCCTCTGAACCGAAATCCTCTGAGCCGACCCGTACCGACGGGTCAGCAGTCCGTCACTGCAGCGCCGATGTGAGCCTCATGGCCGAATCCAGCCAGCGGCGGCCCCACGGACGCTGCTCCCATTCCTCTTCTGTGAGCTCCGAGCTCACAGAGCGGTACTCGTCCATGATCCCGTGGAGGCTCTCCGTGATGTCGCCGCCATAGGCCAGCAGGCTCACCTCGTAGTTGAGGCCGAAGGACCGCATATCCATGTTCGACGAGCCCATGACCGAGCAGAGGTCGTCGACCGTGAAGCACTTCGTGTGCAGCACCTTCGGCGCAGGATAGCGGTAGATCCGCACCCCCGCCTCCAGCAGCGCCTCGTAGTACGAGCTCTGGGCGTGGTCGACCATGAACTGGTCGGCCTGCTCGCTCACGTACAGCTCGACCTCCACTCCGCGGTGCGCCGCGGTGATGACTGCGGCGAGCATCGACTCGTCCGGGACGAAGTAGGGGCTCACGATCCGCAGCCGCTCCTGCGCGAGGTAGACCAGCGACACGAACAGACGGAGGTTCGGGTGGGTGCGGAAGCCCGGACCGGACGGGATCACCTGAACCGCGTTGAGCTCCGAATCCGACGGCACGGATGTGACGGACGCACTGTCGGACGATGCCGAGGCCTCGGCTCCGGCTCCGTCGACCGTCGCGGGCGCGCTCTCCCGGGCCGCGCTCACACCCTTCCCGGACGTGAGCCGCTGCCCGATCGCGGCCTCGCGCTTCTGCAGCCGTTCCTCGTCGTCATATGCCCGGATCGACAGGTCCTCCCCCTTCTCGGTGAACCAGTCCGTCACGAACACCGCTTCGAGCGAGGCCACGACCGGGCCGGTGAGCTCGACCATGATGTCGTGCCAGAGCCGACCGATCTGCGCGTTGCGAGCGCTTCCGTACGAGGCCTCGATCATATTCATCGACCCCATGAAGGCCCGCGTGCCGTCCACGACCATGAGCTTGCGGTGGTTGCGCAGGTCGACCCGCCGCATCCTGCCCCGAAGCGGCTGGAACGGCAGCATGAGTGACCATTCGATCCCCGCTGCGTCCAACCGCCGCATGAGCGGGCGGAACCCCGCATACGGCCGCGACCCGAGGTGGTCGAACAGGACGCGGACCGTGACTCCGCGGCCGGCGGCCCGTTCGAGTGCGGCGAGGAACGGCTCCGTCGTGGAGTCCGCAGTCATGATGTACATGCAGACGTCGACGTAGTCGTCCGCCGCGTCGATCGCCTCGGCCATGACGCGGATGTTCTCCTCGTAGTCCGTCCGCACACCGTGGTCCGTTCCCGTCACCATCGGCAGGTAGGTCAGGTTCCGGTTGAGTGTCACGAGCCCGCCGAACATCTCCGGCACTCCCAGCGCCTCCGGCCAGTCGGGGATGTCCGCGGTGCCCTGCCGCAGCCGGGTGTTCGCCTCCTCCTGGATCTTCTCCCGCCTACCCGTGATGTACGGGCTGCCCAGCAGAAGGAACAGCGGGATCCCGACGAGGGGCAGGAACAGGATCAGGAGCAGCCAGGCGCTCGATGACGACGGTCGCCGGTTCTCCGGGACGACGCCGATCGCGATCACCTTGATCGTGTAGTCGACGATGAGGATCGTCGACGACAGGATCTGCGCCCAGTCCCATCCGGCGAGGTCGAGTGCGTTGGAGTCCACGACCACAGACTATGCACTCACTGTGAGAAGTGCTTCACGTGTCCTCGACCGCCCGCAGGCCGAGCGGTCGAGGACACCCTCACAGCCTCTGCGCTCACAGCCCGAGGTCACGGGCGATGAGCATGAGCTGGACCTCCGTGGTCCCCTCGCCGATCTCCAGGATCTTCGAGTCCCGGTAGTGCCGGGCGACGAGGGACTCGTTCATGAAGCCGTACCCGCCGTGCACCTGCGTGGCGTCTCGCGCATTGTCCATCGCCGCCTCGGACGCCACCATCTTCGCGATGGCCGCCTCCTTCTTGAACGGCAGGCCGGACTCCATCTTCGACGCCGCCGCGTAGTAGGCGGCACGAGCAGACTGCACGCGCGCCTCCATGCGGGCGATCTTGAAGCTGATGCCCTGGTAGTCGCCGATCGGCTTCCCGAACGCCGTGCGCTCCTTCGCATACTGCACGCTCGCGTCCACGCAGCCCTGCGCCGCGCCCACGGACACGGCGGCGATCGCGATGCGACCCTCGTCGAGGATCCGCAGGAAGTTCGCGTAGCCGCGTCCCCGCTCGCCCAGGAGGTTGGCCTCCGGCACGCGCACGCCGTCGAACGTGAGCGGATGCGTGTCCGAGGAGTTCCAGCCGACCTTGTCGTAGGCCGGTTCGGGGGTGAAGCCCGGAGTCCCGTTCGGGACGATGATCGTGGAGATCTCCGGCTTCCGGCTGCCGTCACTGCCCGTCCGCGTGCCGGTCACGGCGGTGGCGGTGACGAACTTCGTGATGTCGGTGCCCGAGTTCGTGATGAACGACTTCGACCCGTTCACCACCCACTCGCCGTTCTCCAGGACCGCCTTCGTCTTCGTGCCGCCCGCGTCGGATCCTGCCTCGGCCTCCGTGAGCCCGAACGCGGCCAGCCCGCGGCCGTCGATGACGTGCGGCAGCAGCTCCTGCTTCTGCGCGTCCGTGCCGAACCGGAAGATCGGCATCGCTCCCAGCGACACCCCCGCCTCCAGCGTCATCGCGAGCGACTGGTTCTCCCGCGCGATCTCCTCGAGCGCCAGGCACAGGGCGAAGTAGTCGCCGCCCATACCGCCGTACTCCTCGGGGAACGGCAGGCCGAACAGCCCCATGTCGCCCATCTGCTCGACGAGCGCGTACGGGAACTCGTGCTTCGCATCGAGCTGGGCACTCACCGGCGCGACCTCACCGTCGGTGAACGTCGCGACGGTCCGTCGCAGGGTCTCGTACTCTTCGGGCAGCATGCCCGGAACGAACACGGTCATAGCGTCTCCTCCATGGTTCTTCGCGGTCACGTCGCCGCTCACTCCCTCGTGGCCTGCACCGCGGCGTCCTGCAGGACCGCGTCGGCGGCTGCGCCGGATTCGATCCCGGTGCCGGCGTCTGCGCCGGCTTCCGCGTCCTCCGGGACGATGACGGCCAGCACCTCGTCCAGCGCCACCTGCGCGCCCTGCACGGTGCTCAGCTGCACGACGCCGTCAGCGGGTGCGGTCAGCACGTGCTCCATCTTCATCGCCTCGACGACGACGACCGGCTGCCCCGTCACGACGGTCTCCCCGTCCTCAGCGCGGAGGCCGGTGACCGAGCCCGGCATGGGGGCCAGGACCTCGGCCCCGGCCGCTGCCGCACCGATCGCCGTGTCCGCCCGTGGTCGGGTGAGCTGTGCGAGTCCCGCGTTCGTGCGCACCCACAGGGTGCGGCCGTCCGCCGAGGCCCACACCCGTCCGGTGACCTGCTCACCCTCCAGCGTGAGCCGGAGGGTGCTGCCCGCACCCGGGGCCCCGATGACTGAGCCGGAAGCGGCCCCGCTGCGGTCCGCAGCATTCCCGCGCGCCCGCACCGGCGGGTGCAGGAACTCCACGTCGTGGCGCTCTCCGCGGTGGACGAGCGGGACGACTGTCCGTGCTGGTGCGACGCCGCGCCAGCCGCTTCCATCGGCCCACATGCCGACCGGCTCGCCCGCGATGTGGGAGTCGGTCGCCCGATCTGCTTCCGCAGCCGCGACGTGTGCGGCGGCGAGCTGCAGCGCAGCGGGGTCGACGGCCTCGGCGAGGTCGTCCTCCGTCATCGCATCGATGAGACCCGTGTGCAGATCGCCTGCGACGACCTCCGGCATCTCCAGGAGGGTCTGGAGGAATCCGATGTTCGTGACGATGCCCGGTACGGCGGACCCGGCCAGTGCGGTGCGCGTGCGCGCGACGGCCTCCTGCCGGTCCCGGGCTGTGACGATGAGCTTCGCGATCATCGGGTCGTAGTCGCTCACGATCCGCTGACCGGGCTCCAGTCCGGCGTCCACGCGGATGCCCTCACCCGTGGGGAAGGAGACGTCCAGCGCGGTGCCGCCCGTGGGCAGGAAGCCGCGAGCCGGGTCCTCCGCATAGATGCGGGCCTCGATCGAATGGCCGGTGAGCGTGACGTCGTCCTGCGCGAGGGCCAGCTGCTGGCCGGCTCCGATCCGCAGCTGCCATTCGACGAGGTCGACTCCGGTGACCTGTTCGGTGACAGGGTGCTCGACCTGGAGGCGGGTGTTCATCTCCATGAAGAAGAACTCGTCCGGATTGTCCGCGGACACGATGAACTCGACCGTGCCCGCACCGCGGTAGTCGACGGACTTCGCGGTGTCGACGGCAGCCTGCCCGATGCGGGCGCGGGTGGCCTCGTCGAGCAGTGCGCTGGGCGCCTCCTCGATGACCTTCTGGTGGCGGCGCTGCAGCGAGCACTCGCGCTCCCCCAGGTGGATGACGTTCCCGTGCTCATCGGCGAGCACCTGCACCTCGATGTGGCGCGGAGTGAGCACCAGCCGCTCGAGGAAGAGGGTGTCGTCGCCGAAGCTGCCCGCGGCCTCACGGCGGGCAGAGGCCAGCGCCTCTGCCAGATCGGCGGGATCGTGGACCTCGCGCATCCCCTTGCCGCCGCCGCCGGCCGAGGGCTTCACGAGGATGGGGAAGCCGACCTCGTCCGCGCGCGCGATCAGCTGCTCATCGGTGAGGCCGGGTTCCGCGACTCCGGGGACCAGGGGCACGCCGCGTGCCGCGACAGCCCGCTTCGCGGAGATCTTGTCGCCCATGACGTCGATCGACGCCGCGGTAGGACCCAGGAAGACGATCCCCTCCTCCTCGAGGCGGCGGGCGAATGCCGCGTTCTCGGAGAGGAAGCCGTAGCCGGGGTGGACCGCCTGGGCGCCCGTGGCCCTGACCGCAGCGACGACGCGCTCGATATCGAGGTAGGACTGGGCCGCCGGGGCGGGCCCCAGTCGGTGGGCGACGTCCGCGGCCCTGGTGTGCGCGGCATCGGCGTCCGCGTCGGAGTAGACGGCGACGGTCTCGATGCCGAGGGCGCGGCAGGTGCGGATGACGCGCAGAGCGATCTCGCCGCGATTGGCGATGAGGATCCTGGTGAACATGTGCCTCACATCCTGAAGACGCCGTAGCCGGAAGCGGCCAGCGGTCGTTCGAGTGGGGAGAAGCGCGCGGCCTCGAGGGCGAGTGCGAGCACGCGACGGGTGTCGGCGGGGGCGATGATGCCGTCATCCCACAGTCGGGCAGTCGAGTAGTAGGGGTTGCCCTGGTCCTCGTACTGCTGGCGGATGGGATCCTTGAAGGACTCCTCGTCCTCTGTGGACCAGTCCTCGCCGCGGCCGGCGATCTGGTCGCGCTTCACGGTCGCGAGCACGCTCGCGGCCTGTTCGCCGCCCATGACGGAGATGCGGGCGTTCGGCCACATCCAGAGGAAGCGCGGCGAGTAGGCCCGACCGCACATCGAGTAGTTTCCGGCACCGAAGCTGCCGCCGATGACGACGGTGAACTTCGGCACGCGGGCCGTCGCGACGGCGTTGACCATCTTCGCGCCGTGCTTCGCGATCCCGGCGGCTTCGTAGTCGCGGCCGACCATGAAGCCGGAGATGTTCTGGAGGAACACCAGAGGAGTGGAGCGCTGGTCGCACAGCTCGATGAAGTGCGCGCCCTTCATCGCGGACTCCCCGAAGAGGATGCCGTTGTTCGCGATGATGCCCACGGGGTGTCCGTCGATGCGGGCGAAGCCGGTGACGAGGGTGGTGCCGTACTCGGCCTTGAACTCGTGGAATTCTGAGGCATCGACGAGGCGGGCGATGACCTCGCGCACGTCGTAGGGCACCTTCGAGTCGACGGGGACGACCGCGGTGATCTCATCCGGGTCGTGGGCGGGCGCCTGCGGCTCCGCACGATCCCATGCCGGGGCGTGGCGGGGGCCGAAGGTGGCGACGATGTCGCGGAGGATCTCCAGCGCGTGCTCGTCGTTCGCCGCGAGGTGGTCCGTGACGCCGGAGGTGCGGGAATGCAGCGCGCCGCCGCCCAGCTCCTCAGCCGTGACGACCTCACCGGTCGCGGCCTTCACGAGCGGGGGGCCGCCCAGGAAGATCGTGCCCTGCTCGTTCACGATGACTGACTCGTCTGCCATCGCCGGCACGTAGGCGCCGCCTGCGGTGCAGGAGCCCATGACCGCTGCCAGCTGCGGAATGCCCGCGGCGGACAGCGTCGCCTGGTTGAAGAAGATGCGGCCGAAGTGGTCGCGGTCGGGGAACACATCGTCCTGATTGGGGAGGTTCGCACCGCCGGAATCGACGAGGTAGAGGCACGGCAGGTTGTTCTGCTGCGCGATCTCCTGCGCCCGCAGGTGCTTCTTCACCGTCACCGGGTAGTACGTGCCGCCCTTGACGGTCGCATCGTTCGCGACGATGACGCAGAGCCGGCCGGAGATCAGCCCCATGCCGGTGATGATGCCGGCCCCCGGTGACGCGTCGTCGTACATCCCGTTCGCCGCCAGTGCGGAGAACTCGAGGAACGGACTGCCGGGGTCCAGCAGTCCTTCCACGCGATCGCGCGGCAGCAGCTTGCCGCGATCCAGGTGCCTCTGCCGCGAGGACTCCGACCCGCCCAGTGCGGTCGCCGCGGTGCGCTGCCCCAGTTCATCGAGCAGCTGCGCGTGCGCCTGGGTGTGGGGTGAAGTCTGCGGATCGACCGGCGAGCCGATGGAACGCATGAGTCTCCTCCGAATCAGGTGTGCACGACGCCCGCGCGGGTTCAGCAGGACCAGCAGGTCCGGAGCGACGGCTTCATCGACACACTCAGTTAACAATGATTAACTGATGTGATGATAGCCCGGAAGGAGCCGACGTGACAAGGCGCACAGAGAGTCTCTCCGCGGACGGAACGAGCGCCCCGGCCCGGACAGGGACCTCGCCGGACCCAGCGAACTCCGCGGCTCCGGCGAACAGCCGCGAGGCCGCGAAGGCCGAGCGCCGCCGGCTGCTGCTCGGCTCCGCGAAGCAGCAGTTCGCGCGCTTCGGATTCCGCGCGGTCCGCCTGGGCGACATCGGGCAGGGCGCAGGGGTGTCCGGGCCCGCCGTCTACCGGCACTTCGAGTCGAAGGAGGCCGTGCTCACCGAACTGCTCGTCGGCATCTCCGAGTACCTGCACACAGGCGGTGAGCGGATCATCGCGGCGGGCAGACCTCCCCAGCGCACCCTGAGTGACCTCATCGACTTCCACGTGGACTTCGCGCTCACCGAACCGGAGCTCATCCGCATCCAGGACCGCGACCTCGATTCCCTCCCCGACGCGGAGCGTCGCAGCGTGCGCCGACTGCAGCGCCAGTACGTCACGGCCTGGGCCGGCGTCGTGCGGGCCAACAATCCGGGGCTGACCGAGCAGGAGGCGACGGTCCGCGTCCACGCACTCTTCGGCATGGTGAACTCGACGCCGCACCTCAGCAGGCGGCTGCCCGCCGAGGTCGTGGCGACGCAGCTGCGGGCCTCGGCGAGGTCCGCACTCGGGGTGGAGTGAGCCCGACGAGAGTGCGCCTCAGAAGTCGATCGTCTCCCACCCGCGACGCTGCGGCTGCCGCAGCTCGTCCTTCGATCGATAGACGATGTAGGGGCGCGTGAGGAAGCCCAGCGGCACCGTGAACACATGCACGAGTCGGGTGAACGGCCACAGCGCGAACAGCAGGATCGCGGTGAACACGTGGGTCTGGAAGCCCGGCGGAGCCGCGGCCATGAGCGCCGCGTCGGGCTGGAACGCCCAGAACTGCCGGAACCACACTGAGATCCCCTCGCGGTAGTCGTAATGCCCGATCGCCGACTCCACGATCGTGGAGTACGTGCCGGCGAGGATCGTCACCGCGAGCATCAGGTACATGAGCTTGTCGAGCTTGGTCGTTGCTCCGAAGACGCGGTTGTTCGTGCGCCTCCGATAGATGAGGATGGCCAGTCCGCCCACCGTCGCGGCCGCAGCGCCGAGCCCGACGGTGATCGCCATGAAGTGGTACATGCCGTCTGTCACGCCGACCGCCGCGGTCCATGTCTTGGGGATGCCCAGACCGACGACGTGCCCCAGGAACACGAAGATGACGCCATAGTGGAAGAGCGGTGAGCCGACGCGGAGGAGCTTCGATTCGTATATCTGACTCGATCGCGTGGTCCATCCGAAGCGGTCGTAGCGATAGCGCCAGATGTGGCCCAGCACGAAGACCGCCAGTGCGAGGTAGGGGACGATGACCCACATGACTGTGGCGAGCGCCGAGGGGGAACTCATCTCTGCAGACCTTTCACATCGCTGAGCGGGATGAATGTCGTCCCGCCCGGGGCCGGATCCGTGAACGAAGACGCCGGCGGTCCCGCCGGGTCGATGGCGTACGGACTCATGTCCGCAGGCGGCATGTCGGCGGAACCGTCCTCATAGCCGTAGCCGGTGAGCCCCACGAACTCCTCCTGCACTCCCTCCGCGATGAGGCGGTCGACAGCACGGATGTCATCGCCGTCGAGCGCGGGCAGGGTCGCGCAGACGGCCCGGAGCACACCGGCCCACGATGATCCGGTCTCGTCCAGGTGGATCCGGAGCAGTTCGAGGCCCGCACGGTTCGACAGGAGGATCGACACTCCTCGGTGGAGGTCATGGGCGGCACCGAATTCGAGCACGTACGCGAGGTGGTCCGGCAGCTCGTCGTCGGACACCTCGAGACCGGCCTCCCGGTAGGTCTGCTTGATGTCCAGCAGTGCCATCCCCCGCTTCCGGGTGTCGCCGTTGGTGAAGTACGTGAGGTAAAGGCAGCCGCGCCGGCGGGTGTCGAAGGTCTCCACATACTCCGCTCGGATCGTCTCCGGGTCCGTCTCGCGAACGCTGCGGGCTGCGTCGAGTAGGTCTGCGGAGACCCCGGCCGGAAGGGTTCCCGCAAGCTGCTCGATGAGGTCCAGTCGCTCGACGACCGCGTCGTCGGGGTAGCCGACGAGCCACGAAGCTGTCAGCCAGGTGGCGCGCACCTGATCATCGGTGAGAGGGACCGCGGTCTCCAGCTGACCGTCCGCCGCGGCGCGCGCCCGCTCCTTCCACTTCTTGAGGAACGCCAGGGGTACGAACATGTCACGCCCCCTGCGTCCCGGGGAACAGACCGTCGGGCTTGCCCCGGCCGTCCCAGTTGAGCAGATTCACACGACCCTTGAGCCCGGGACGATCGCCGGAATCGGCGAGCTTGAGTCCGTCGCCCTGCAGGCCGGGGACATCCTCCATGCCCGGGCCTCCGTCGAAGTTCAGCGGGCAGTCGGCGCCGACGGCCTCGAGGTCGTGAGCCGACTCCGAGTGGCCCGGCGGGATGACGTAGCGCTCGTCGTACTTCGCGATCGCCAGCAGCCGGTACATCTCCTCCATCGACTCCGCGTCCATCCCCACCGCATGGGGGATCGACTCGTCGCCCTCACCGCCCAGGTTGATGTCGCGCATGTAGGACCGCATCGCCGCCATCTTGCGCAGCACATCCGAGACGATGTCGACATCGCCGGCGGTGAACAGGTTCGCGAGGTATTCGATCGGGATCCGCAGCTCTTCGATCGCGGCGAACAGGTTGCTCGATTCCTCCGCGTCGTAGCCCGTGTCCTTGACGACATCGACGACGGGAGACAGCGGCGGGATGTACCAGACCATCGGCATCGTCCGGTATTCGGGATGGAGCGGCAGCGCGACCTCGTACTCCTTGATGAGCTTGTAGATCGGGGACTTCTGGGCCCCCATGATCCAGTCGTAGGGGATGCCCTCCTGCTCAGCGGCCTCCATGACCTCCGGGTCGAAGGGATCGAGGATGAGGTCCCTCTGCGCCGCGTAGAGGTCCTTGTCGTCCGGCATCGACGCGGCCGCCGTCACCTGGTCCGCGTCATAGAGGACGAGGCCGATGTAGCGCAGGCGTCCGACACAGGTCTCCGCGCACACGGTGGGCTCGCCGTTCTCGATCCGCGGATAGCAGAACGTGCACTTCTCCGCCTTCCCCGTCTTGTGGTTGAAGTAGATCTTCTTGTAGGGGCAGCCGGTGATGCACATGCGCCAGCCGCGGCACCGCTCCTGGTCGACGAGCACGATCCCGTCCTCTTCCCGCTTGTAGATCGCGCCGGACGGGCACGACGCGACGCAGGACGGGTTGAGGCAGTGCTCGCAGATCCGCGGCAGGTAGAACATGAAGGTGTCCTCGAACTCGAGCCGCACCTTGTCCTGGATGCCCTTGAGCATCGGATCCCTGTCCTTGTTCGCGTACGTCCCGCCCAGGTCGTCGTCCCAGTTGCCCGACCACTGGATGTCCATCCGCTCACCGGTGAGCAGCGACTTGGGCGGGGCTGTGGGGATGTGCTTCTGCTCCGGCGAGTTCAGCAGGTTGTCGTACTCGTAGGTCCAGGGCTCGTAGTAGTCCTCGATGCTCGGCATCTTCGGGTTCGAGAAGATGCGCGCGAGTTTTCGAAGCTTGCCCCCGTCCTTGAGGCGGAGTCTGCCGGAACCGCTGAGCGCCCAGCCGCCCTGCCACTTGTCCTGGTCCTCATACCCACGGGGGTAGCCCTGTCCCGGGCGGGTCTCGACGTTGTTGAACCAGACGTATTCGGTGCCCTTGCGGTTGGTCCACGCCTGCTTGCAGGTGACGGAGCACGTGTGGCATCCGATGCACTTGTCGAGATTCATCACCATCGCCATCTGTGCCATGACCCTCATCGCCCATACCTCCTCAGTACTCGACGTTCTGGTTCGTGCGCCTGCGGATCACTGTGACCTCGTCGCGCTGGTTGCCGGTCGGCCCGTAGTAGTTGAACGCGAACGACAGCTGCCCGTAGCCGCCCACCAGGTGCGTGGGCTTGATCATGATCCGGGTCAGCGAGTTGTGGATGCCGCCGCGCTGCCCGGTGGTCTCCGACAGCGGCACGTTCACCGTCCGCTCCTGCGCGTGGTGCATGAAGGCCGTGCCCTTCGGCATCCGGTGCGACACGATCGCGCGGGCGGCTACGGCGCCGTTGCGGTTGACGGCCTCGATCCAGTCGTTGTCCGCGATGCCCACGGCCTCCGCGTCCTCGACGCTCATCCAGATGGTCTGGCCGCCGCGGCCCAGGGACATCATGAAGAAGTTCTCCTGGTACATCGAGTGGATCGCCCACTTGTTGTGCGGGGTCAGGTAGCGGACCGTGATCGACGTGCCGTCGGTCTCCCCAAGCGCAGGCTCCCCGAACAGGGCGTTCATATCGAGCGGCGGCCGGAAGGTGGGCAGGCTGTCGCCCATCTCCTGGAACCAGTCGTGGTCGATGTAGAACTGGTAGCGACCCGTCAGGGTGTGCCACGGCTTCAGCCGTTCCACATTGATGGTGAAGGGCGAGTAGCGCCTGCCGCCGGATTCCGAGCCGGACCACTCCGGCGAGGTGATGACGGGCACCGGTGCGGCCTTCGCGTCCTCGAACGACACCTGCTTGCCCTCGTGCTCCGCCGACAGGTCCGCGAGCTTCGTGCCGGTGCGCTCCTCCAGTGTCGTGAAGCCCTCGGTCGCCATCAGCCCGTTCGTCGTGCCCGACAGTCCGAGGATGTAGTCCGCGGCCTGCCGATCCGTCTCGAGCTTGGGCTGCCCCTTCCCCACACCGTGAGTGACGACGCCGTTGAGCCTCCGCAGGCGCTCGACGTGGTGATCGACGTCGAAGTCGATCCCCCGCGCGGACATCCCCTTGGATTCCAGCAGGGGTCCGATCGACGTGTACTTCTGGTGGATGGCGGTGAAGTCCCGCTCGACCTCGATCAGCTTGGGCAGTGTCACTCCGGGGATCGGCTCGACCTCGCCGAACTTCCAGTCCTTCACGCGTCCGTGCGGGGTGTTCACCTCGTCCGGCGAGTCGTGCTGGAGCGGCACCGCGACGACGTCCCTGCGCACTCCCAGGTGCGTGCGGGCGAGCTCGGAGAACTTCTTCGCGATCGTCGCCCAGGTGTCCCAGTCGTTCCGCGACTGCCACGGGGTGGAGATCGCGGGGTTGAAGGTGTTGACGAAGGGGTGCATGTCCGTCGTCGACAGGTCATGCTTCTCGTACCAGGTGGCAGCCGGGAGGATCACGTCGCTGTGCAGCGTGGTCGTCGTCATCCGGAAGTCCAGGGTGAGCAGCAGATCGATCTTGCCGATCGGAGCCTCGTCGCGCCAGCGCACGTCCCGCGGCCGTGCGGCCTCCGGCGTCTCCTCCGCAGCGACGGTGTTGTCGACGCCCAGCAGATGCTTGAGGAAGTACTGGTCGCCCTTCGCAGAGGAGCCCAGCGTGTTCGCCCGCCACATCGACCAGATCCTCGGATAATTGTTCTCCGCATCCGGATCCTCGACGGCGAAGTTGATGCTGCCGTCCTTGAGGGAGTCGACGAGGTGATCGGCACTCGACTTCCCGGCCGCCGCCGCCTCGTCGGTGATGTCGAGCGGGTTCCGATCGAACGTCGGGTAGTAGGGCTGCCAGCCCAGGCGGGTGGCCTGGGCGATGGCGTCTGCGGTGGACATCCCCGCGAACCGGCCCTTGCCGGCACGGGCGCTCAGGGTGTCGGCGCCGAACTGGTCGTATCGCCACTGGTCCGTGTGCATGTACCAGTAGGTCGTCTGCGTCATCTGCCGCGGAGGCCGCGACCAGTCGAGTGCGTTGGCCAGGTGGAGCCAGCCGGTGAAGGGGCGGATCTTCTCCTGCCCGACGTAGTGGGCCCAGCCTCCTCCGTTGACCCCCTGCGTCCCGCATAGTGTCGTGAGCGTGAGGAATGTGCGGTACGTCTGATCCGAGTGGAACCAGTGGTTCGTGCCTGCTCCCATGATGATCATCGAGCGGCCCTGGGAGTCCCGCGCGTTCTGCGCGAACTCACGGCCGATCCGCGCCGCTGCGGGACCCGGCACGCCCGTGATGCGCTCCTGCCAGGCGGGAGTCCCCGGCGACGTCGCATCGTCGTACCCGCTCGCCCACTGCCCCGGCAGCCCCGGCCTGCCCACGCCGTACTCGGCCAGGAGGAGGTCGAACACGGTCGTGACGAGGCGGTCGCCGATCCTGCGGACGGGAACGCCGCGGCGGATCGTGTCGATCTCCCCCTGCGCTGCGGTGTCGAAGCGGGCCAGGTCCAGTTCGACGGTGTCATCGGCAGTATCGAGGAATGTCAGGGCGGGCCGCAGATCACCCAGGTCGAGGTTCCACCGGCCCTTCCCGTCGTCGGCGTAGCGGTGCCCGAGCGTCCCGTTCGGCACGGCAGGCGCGTCGGTCGCCGCATCCCACAGCGCCGGCTTGAAGTCCGCGTGCTCGGTGTCCGCCTCCGGGGTCGCAGCACCGCCGAGGTCGCTCGCGACGACGAACTTTCCAGGGGTGTACGCGCCGTCTTCACCGGCGTCCAGCTCTACGAGGAACGGCAGATCCGTGTAGCGACGGATGTAGTCGTCGAAGTAGTCGGTGGTCTGATCGACGAAGAACTCCTTGAGGATGACATGGCCCATCGACATCGCCAGCGCGCCGTCGGTGCCGCTGTGCGGCGCCAGCCACTCGTCCGCGAACTTCACGTTCTCCGCATAGTCCGGCGCGATCGAGATGACCTTCTGCCCCCGGTAGCGGGCCTCGGCCATCCAGTGGGCATCCGGCGTCCGTGTCAGCGGCACGTTCGAGCCCCACATCATGAGGTAGCTCGCGTTCCACCAGTCGCCCGACTCCGGCACATCCGTCTGGTCCCCGAACACCTGCGGGGAGGCTGGAGGGAGATCGGCGTACCAGTCGTAGAACGACAGCATCGAGCCGCCTATGAGCTGGTGGAAGCGTGCCCCGGACGAGAACGAGACGGGACTCATCGCCGGGATGGGAGAGAAGCCCGTCGTCCTGTCCGGCCCCAGGTGCTTGACGGTGTACACGTATGCCGCGGCGACGATCTCGACTGCTTCGTCCCACGTCGCCCGCACGAGGCCGCCCTTGCCGCGCGCGGACTTGTAGCGCTTCGACTTCACCGGGTCCTCGACGATCGACTGCCAGGCGAGCACAGGATCGCCGCCGTGCTCGCGCTTCGCCTGTCGGAACATGGTGACGAGCGCACCGCGCACGTATGGATATCGGACGCGGGTGGGCGAATACGTGTACCAGGAGAATGACGCGCCGCGCGGACAGCCTCGCGGTTCGTACTCGGGCATGTCCGGTCCCGCACTCGGGTAGTCGGTCGCCTGAGACTCCCACGTGATGAGCCCGTCCTTCACGAAGACCTGCCACGAGCAGGAGCCTGTGCAGTTCACTCCGTGAGTGGAGCGGACGACCTTGTCGTGCGCCCACCGGTTGCGGTAGAACGAGTCCCCGTGGCGGCCGCCCTGGTAATGCACCTCGCGGTTGTCTTCGGAGACTTCGGCCCTCCGGCTGAAGAACCTGCGGGCACCGATCAGGGCATCCATGAGCGGGTTGTCGATCCCCTTCGCCTGTGGGTCGCCTAAGCGGTCGTCGATCGTCATGGCGAGTCCTCCCGACTCGACGGGTCTGTGTGCGCTGACTGCGCTGCCCGCCCCGTCTGTGCTGGTTGGTTGGGCTGTGCTGTCTGGTTGGGCTGTGCTGTCTGGTTGGGCTGTACTGGTTGGTTGGGCTGGTCCGGCTGAGTGTGCTGTGCTGGCTGAGTGTGCTGGTCCGGCTGAGTGTGCTGTTCTGGCTGGCTGGGGTCGTTCGCTGAGGAGTCCGGAGAGGGACTCTGCGCGGCCCTGCGGGCGTCGCGTCCCACCCACAGGGTGATGAGCAGAGCGATGACGGTGGCGAGGGCCAGAAGCACGAGTCCCAGCGCGTAGGTTCCCTGCGACCGCCACAGGATCCCCAGCAGCAGAGGTGGGACGAATCCGCCCAGTCCACCGGCCGCGCCGACGAAGCCCGTGATCGCACCGACCTTCGCAGGGTCGCTCGCCCCGCCGATGAGGGCGAACACTCCACCGGCCCCCATGCCCAGGCTCATGGACATGACGATGAAGGCGACTGTGCCGAGCAGCATCAGCGGCGGGTCGAAGACCAGGGTGAGTGCGCACGCGGCGACCACGAGGTAGGAGATGACGAGCGTCGTGACTGAGCCGATCCGATCGGACAGGATCCCGCCGATGGGCCGCATCACGACTGCCGCGACGACGAATCCGGCCATCCGCATCGCCGCGTCCCCGGCGTCGAGCTGATACGCATTCATCAGGTAGGACGGCAGATAGACGGAGAACGCGACGTACCCGCCGAACGAGAGTGCGTACAGATAGCACGTCTGCCACGTGAGGCGGATGCGTGCGGTGTCTGCGAGCTGCTCCCCCAGGTGCTTCCGCGAGGGCGACCAGCCCGGCGGGTCCTTCATGACGATGAGTGCGACGACCGCGTACACGACGAGCCCGACGGCGGCGGCGATGAAGGGGACCGCGTCCCCGACCTCGTAGAGGGGAACGGTGGTGAACGCGGCGACGGCAGTGCCGCCCATGCCGGCTCCGTAGATGCCGATGGCCGTTCCGCGCTTCTCCTTGGAGAACCACGCGTTCACGTATGGGACCCCTACGGCGAAGCTGGTGCCCGCCACACCGAGCACGAACCCGCCCACGATGAGGGTGGCCACGGTGTACTGCCCCACGAAGCCGATGAAGAGCACTGGGATGACGGAGAGGAGGGAGACTGCCGGCATCATGAGGCGCCCGCCGAATCGGTCGGTGAGCGCGCCGACGATGATCCGGCCGAGCGAGCCGACCAGCACCGGGACGGCCACGATGAGCGCGGCGTCGTCCATCACTCCGTCAGCGACGAGCACCGGCCCCAGAGGACTGATGAGTGACCAGGCCCAGAAGTTCACAGCGAAGCCGAGTGTGGCCATGAGGAGCGCGACGCTGCGGGCGGCCTGGTTCGGGTGCCGGCCCGCAGCCTGATGGTCGGTCAACGTCGCGTCCGGCATGTCATCTCCCCACTCGACGGGAATGTGATCTCTCGCACAACACTTCCCCAGGAGGTCCCAGACTCGCAAGAGGTGCACCAGCGGCACTGACGGCACGACATGGAGACGGAAGGTGCGGCGGGCGAACGATCGGCGCGCACCCGCCGAACGGCTCGTTAGTGCACTCAGGGAACTGTTGGGACAATTCACCCGCAAGAATCCGCGGCAAGAGATCACTCAGCATTCTGTGACCTATTGCACACGCGGGCAATCCCCTACCATCAGCCCATGGGTGCTGAACGGGCAGTGAACGCGCTGATCCTCACTGGTGGGCGATCCAGCAGATTCGGGGGCGTGCACAAGCCGGGGGTCTCCGTGGACGGCACCCCGGTGCTCACTCGTCTGCACGCCGCACTCACCGCTCTGCCCGTGCACGCGATCTGGGTCTCCGGTCCCACCGACGGCCTGCACGAGGACGCGCGCCCCAGTGTTCGTCAGGTCTTCGAGAGACCTCGCTTCTCCGGCCCGCTGGCAGGGATCGCCGCCGCCGTGTCGGACATGCCCGCAGATCCCGGGGCGGTCGTGCTCCTCCTGGCCGGAGACGTCCCCTACACATCGACCGCCGACCTCTCCCTGCTGGCGGAGACGAGTGCAGCGACGGGGAGGGCAGCCGGATGCGCCGATGCATCCGGTCGACTCCAGTACCTGTGCGCGGCGTGGCCGGACACACTGCTGCGTGATCGCCTGTGGCTGATCGGCGATCCCGCGGATCAGCCGGTGCGCCGCCTCTGGGAAGGCGTCGAGCACGTGCTCGTCGACGTGAGCGCCGCCAGCGTCGAGGACTTCGACACTGCGGAGGACTTCCGGAGGATCACAGGGCTGGAGGCTCCCCGCAGTCCTCGAGCTGAGCCTGGATATGAGGGAGGAGCGGGGTGAGGACTGCGATCCCATCCCGGACGCCACCGGTCGACCCCGGCAGATTCACGACGAACGCGGTGCCGGCCACGCCGGCCACGCCCTGACTCATCACCGCAGTGGGCGTGCTCTGCAGTCCCGCGGTCCAGAGTGCGTGCATGATGCCGGGCGTCTGCCGGTCAAGCAGCGCTTCGGTCACCTGTGGGGTGAGGTCGGCGAGGTTGAGGCCCGTTCCTCCAGTGGTCACGACGACGCGAGGAGCGCGCTGAGCATCCCCATCGGAGTCGGCGCCGCCTCCAAGGAGCTCGCGGAGGACGTCACCGACGGGACCCCCGTCCTCCGCATATCGGGGAGACGGGCATTCGTATCCGCAGGCCCGCAGCCACTCGACGAGCCTCGGACCGCTCCTGTCGTCCTCCAGGCCCCTGGCCGTCGGGGTGGACACGACGACGACCGCGGCTGACCGGCCAGCACCGAAACGGGCTGCTCCGACTCCGCCCACGCTGGCGCTCGCACCTGCCTGAACCGCATCTGCACTGCCCGGAACCTCGTCGACACTCCGACGTGCATCTCCACCTTCAGCACTGACTGTGGTCATGGTCACAGAGTAGCGACAGGATCGCATCGCGGTCACGAATGCCGGGAACGGGCTCCTGCTGGGATCCGATACAGGCGGGACGGCCTGCCTCGCCGTCCGTCGGTGAGTTCTCCGGTGGTTTCGAGCTGCCGCTTCATCGCCCGCCGGAAGGTGTCGCGCGGCAGATCCTCACCCGCCACGGACTCGTGCAGCGATTGGAGGTCGCCCAGACTGAACGACGAGGGCAGGAGCCCCCAGGGATCGGGGTACTCCGCATACGCCTCCCGGACCCGGCGCAGCGCTTCGACGAACACCCTCGGATGGTCGTAGGGCAGCCGCACTCCCCCTTCAGCCTCGACCTCCCCCACGGGAGCGAGCGTGATGCTCCCCCCGCGCAGCCCCTCCGCGACGACGGACCCGGGCACCACGTCGAGATGGGCCACTGTGACGACCCATCCCCGCGGGTCGCGATCCGGATCGTCGAAGACCTTGAGCTGCTGCGGTTCGCGCCCCGTGATCCCCGCCTTGCTCCGCAGGCTCCGCAGCACGGCCGCGTGGAGGCGTTCCCGCTCGTGGACGAACGTGCCCGGCAGGGCGAACCCGACGTCCTCCTTCACGAGCACGATCTCGAGGCCGCGGCCCGTGACGGTGAAGGTCGCGGTGTCGACCGCGAGCGAGGGGCGGGGGAAGTCCGTGAGGGGCGCGCCGCTCACGCGGACCGTGCGCTCAGGCGCGGGTCCCGGCGATAGGGGACGAGGAGGACGCTCGCCTCCGCATCGGTCAGAACCGCAGAGCTCGTGCGGCCCAGCTGCGAGGTCATCGCGGCGAAGACTCCCCTGCCGCGCTTGCCGACGACGACGACATCGGCCGTCTTCGACGCGTCGATGAGCATCTCCGCGGGGTCCCCGGGAGGGAACTCGATGTCCGCGTCGAGCTCGGGGAAGGATTCGCGCAGCCAGGCGAGATCGGACTGGGCCCGGGATTCCGCCTCGGCCCGATCGCCCAGTGCGTCGACGCCGACGAGCACGCGCAGCGGCCACCCGCTCGCCACCGCCAGGGATGCGGCGTCCAGGGCCGCCACGCCGGCGTACTCCGACGTGTCGAGCCCCACCACGACTCCGCCCCTCGCCCCACCGCGCGCAATGCTGGGGTGACCGCTCGGATCGTCGAACTCGCTGCCGTCGCGCACCGTGTGCACCAGGACGGCGCTGAGCGCATGACCGGGCAGCCCGAAGCTGACCGTGCCGATCCGCCTGCTGTTGACCGTCCCCGCGCCGTGTCGACCGAGCACCAGCAGGCCGGCATCCTCGGCCCGCATCGCGAGCTCCTCGCCCGCGTCGCCGACGATGACCTCCGTGAGGATCTCCGTGCCCGAGGCGCCGTCAGGATGCACGGCATCGAGATCGCCGAGCCGGTCCGCGAGTCCCGTGAGCACGGTCCGGCCGGCCTCCGTGAGTTCGGCTTCGTCGTCGATCTCCAAGTGCGCGGGGGTGATGACATGGATGAGCCGCAGGGCACGGCCGGTGCCGCGCAGCTCCTTGAGGGCCCACGCCGCGGCTTCGGCGCTCTGGTCAGAACCGTCGACTCCGACGATCACGTCTCCGCTCAGCTGCACAGCGCCTCCTTCAGATCCGGGTCCTCCCCTGATGGTAGTGAAGGACGGCGCACTCCTGCAGCGCCCCGTCGCGTGTCGGGACGATGAGGACCGAACGACGGAAGCCCTGCCACCGGGTGGTGACAGGGCTTCCAGACCGAGCCTCCTGTCGGAATCGAACCGACGACCTTTTCATTACGAGTGAAACGCTCTACCGACTGAGCTAAGGAGGCAACGCGGAAGAGCTTATCCCCATCTCTGCGACGAGGTCAAAACGGGCGCAGGGCCCGCGCTGCGGCCGCTTCGACAGCTGCGCTGAACCGGTCCAGCACGGGCAGCTCAGTCGCCCACCGGTGCCAGTGCAGGTCGACGTCGAGCATGGGCAGTCCGGGGATCCGGACGAGGTCGTCGACATCGGGGAGTGCGCCCAGGAGCAGCTCGTGGATGCACCCCCACCCCAGACCCGCGCGCAGTCCCGTCACGAAGCCGTCCTGAGCCCCGATCATATGGGTCGGCGGGTTCGCCTCCTCGTCGTGCTCCTCGCACCATGCCCGCAGGACCCTGTGCTGGAGCTCGTCCGCTGCGCCGAACGTCAGCACCGGACACGTCGTGAGATCGAGAGTCCCGTCAGCGGACAGATGCCGCGCTGCCAGCCGCTGCGACACGACGGGAACATAGCGCATCTTCCCCAGGGGCGTCGCCGTGCACCCCGTCTGGGCGGTGGGCAGAGAACTGAGGGCTCCGAGCACATCCCCGCGCGCGAGCGCCTGGTGACCGATGTCCTGATCCTCGACGCGCACCCGCAGGACGACGTCGTCCCAGTCTGCAGCCTCCTCGATGACCCCGGACAGCCATGTGCCCAGGGCGTCCGCACCGACCGCGACCGGCAGCACCGACCTGATCGGGGCATCGACGGCGGGGGCGAGGGAGTCGACGAGCGCGACGACCTGCCGCGCTGCGGCGAGCACAGCCTCGCCCGCAGATGTCGCGCGAGGAGGGGTGGAGCGCGCGACGAGCACATGCCCCATCGTCGACTCCAGGGCCCGGATCCGCTGAGAGACCGCGGACGTGCTCACACCCAGCGCGAACCCGGCGGCGTCGAAGCCGCCCTCGTCCACCACTGCGACGAGCGCCGCCAGCTGCACGAGGCTGGGGGTATCGGATCTCATGCGATGCTCTCGCTCATGAAGACAAGCTTAACCATGTGAAGGCCATGCACGTGGTCTTCACCGTCCGCGCGGCGTACGTTCGAAGAATGCCCGTCCTCGCTCTCCTCGCCACCGGCTTCCTCACCGGGGTGGGACTCATCATCGCCATCGGTCCGCAGAACGCGTTCATCCTCCGACAGGGAATCCGTCGTGAGCGGGTCGCCGTCGTCGTGCTCGTCTGCGTCATCGCTGACGTCGCGCTCATCGCCCTCGGTACGGCGGGGATCGGCATCGTCTTCGAGCACGCTCCGTGGGTCGTGGAGATCATGCGGTGGGGAGGCGTCGCCTACCTCGTGTGGTTCGCCTGGACGAGCATCCGGTCGGCGTTCGGCGACTCCGAGGCGCTCGCCCCGACTGCGAGCGGTGCCACGACTGCGGAGGGGCGGTCCGCCGTCTCCGTCGTCGCGGCCACAGCGGCGCTCACGTTCCTCAATCCGCACGTGTACCTCGACACCGTCGTCATGCTCGGCACGGTTGCGAACCAGCACGAGGCCCGCTGGGTCTTCTCCGGCGGAGCGATGCTCGGTTCACTCGTCTGGTTCGCGGCCCTGGGATGGGGAGCACACCTGCTCGCTCCGGTGCTGCGCAGTCCCCGGGTGTGGCGGGTCGTCGACGTGGCGATCGCCGCAGTCATGCTGATGATCGCCGCGCGGCTCGCCGTGGCGTAATCTCGACCACACAGACGGACCCCGCAGACCAGAGGTGTGGAGCAGAGTGATCGAATTCTCGCAGGAGAGGGCCCAGACGCTCCTCGCCCAGTTCCGGGCCCTCGTCGCATGCGAGTCGCCGTCGAACGACCCGCAGTCCCTGGCCGCCAGCGCTCGACTCATCGGTGAGATCGGCGAGCAGATCACGGGGATCCGCCCCGACGTCCGCACGATCGAGGGCTTCCCCCACATCCTCTTCCGGATCGGGAGCGGGCCGCGGCGAGTCCTGCTGCTGGGCCACCACGACACGGTCTGGCCGCGCGGAACCCTCACCTCCATGCCGTGGTCCGTCGACGGCGATACGGTCCGCGGGCCCGGGACGGACGACATGAAGGGCGGGATCCTCATCGCTCTCCACGCAGTGGGCGCACTGCTGCGCCACGTGGACGAGGAGGACCTCGACGGAGTCAGCATCCTCTTCACCGCGGACGAAGAGCTGGGCTCTCCCACCTCGCAGCTGCTCATCGAGCAGCTGTCTCGAGAGGCGGAGGCGGTGCTCGTCTTCGAATCCGGTGGACCAGCAGGCGAGGTGAAGGTCGCCCGCAAGGGTGTCGCGATCTATGAGCTCGAAGTCGTCGGCCGTGCCGCCCACGCGGGGGTCGAGCCGGAGTCCGGGGTGAACGCGACCGTCGAGGTCTCCCGCCAGGTCCTCGCGATCGACGGCATCGGCACCCCGGACGGGAGCACGACCGTCGTGCCTGCGGTCATGCAGTCGGGAACGACGACGAACACGGTGCCTGCCAGGGCCACCGTCGGCGTCGACTCCCGCGCTCTGACCGTCACGGAGCAGGAGCGGGTCGACCGCGCACTGCGCGGGCTCCGCTCCTTTCACCCGGAGGCGGAGCTGACCCTGCACGGCGGTATCAACCGACCGCCTCTCGAAGAGCGGTTCGCTGCAGACATCTTCGAGCGCGCACGGGCGGCGGCTGCGGTGCTGGGCCATCCGCCGCTCGAGGCGATCCGTGTGGGCGGAGGGTCGGACGCCAACTTCGCGGCGGGGGTGGGCACACCGACCCTCGACGGTCTGGGCACGGTGGGCGGCGGGTCACACGCTGACGACGAGCACGCGCTGCTGTCATGGATCCCTCGGCGCGTCGAGCTCACGGCGTCTCTGGTCCTCTCACTGCTGAGGGACCCGGTGGTCCGCCCGACGGCGACCACAACGACGACCACGGCAGCGACTCAGGGGCCTGCTCGCTGAAAGGCGACCTCCCCCGCTGCGTCAGTCGGTGATCCACGGGTTGGACAGACCGACGAAGGCCGCTTCGACGACGAGAGCCGACGCCATGTTGGTCGCCAGCCGCTCCCGGGCCTGTCGCAGGACGTCGATCCGCTTGAGCGTCGCGGTCGAGTCGCCCTCTTCTGCGAGCCTGCCGATCCGTTCGTCCTCGTCCACGTTGATCGTCCCGGTGTCCGCACCGAGCTGAGCGGCCAGCACGTCGCGGTACAGGGAGAGCAGCTCGATGAAGATCGAGTCGAGTTCGTCGTTGCGTGCGCGCACGTCGCGGCGCTTCTGCTCCTCTTCGAGGCGTCGGATCTGGCTGCGCGCGCTGGGTGGGATCTTTCCCCCGGCTTCGATGCCCAGCGTCCGCAGGAGCTGTTCCTTCTCCTGCGCATTGCGCTCCTCGGTGCGCGCCTTCGCCCTGTCCTTCGCCACGTCGACGATGCGCGCGGCGATCCGGATGGTCGAGCCGACGGATGTCAGCTGACGCGGGATGTCGAGGATGAAGGACCGCTCTGACCGTGCCGTCGGCGATGTCACGAGGCGGCGAGCCCGACCGATGTGGCTCTGCGCCGCATGAGCCGCCCAGCGGGCGGTATCGGCATCCGTCCCTTCGCGTTCGCGCAGCAGCTGTGCCACCGCGTCCGGACTAGGGATGCGGAGGTTCACGTTGCGGCACCGCGACCGGATCGTCGTGAGGACGTCTTCCGGACTGGGCGCGCAGAGGATCCACACCGTCGAGGGAGGAGGCTCTTCGATGGCCTTGAGGAGGACATTCGACGTGCGCTCCGCCATGCGGTCCGCGTCCTCGATGATGACGACCCGCCAGGCCGCGTTCACCGGCGCCTGATGGGCGGTGGCGACGAGCGCGCGCACCTCATCGATCGAGATCAGCGACTTCTGCGTCGACAGCACCGTCATGGATTCGTGGATGCCGCGCAGTGCTCGCTGAGCCTCTGGAGAATCATGGGCGCCCGCGTCCGGTGTGAGGAGTGCGGCGGCGAAGGCGCGTGCTGCGTTCGAACGGCCGGAGCCCGGCGGCCCGGTGAGGAGCCACGCGTGGGTCATCGCCGTGCTGTCCGCACCGGCGGCCCGTGCCAGCTGCTCGACCGCGCGCTCCTGGCCGACCAGTTCGTTCCAGACGCTCATCGCCGTCCCGGTGCGTCCGGGCCGCGGCGGTCGTGGCCGTGCTGGGCACGGAGCCGCTCACGCGCCTGGCGTTCGATCTCCGCTTGGGCCCGCAGGCGCTCCCTGCTGGTCTGGCGGGAAGGCGTGAACCCGGCACGGCCCGCTCCGCTCGTCGACGGGACCGCCGGCTGGACCGTGGTCGGGGCCTCGGACCCTTCCACGACGGGTGGCGGAGGTGGGGTCTGGGGACCGGGGGGATGGTTCTGCTGGGCGGTCGGATCCGCTCGGCGCACGACGCGGGTCTCTTCGTCGTCGTCCGCGACAGGACGTGCACCCGGGGTGTGACCTGCCCCCGGAGCGGGACGCAGCTCCGTGGCGGGGTCATCCGATGCAGCCGCCGCTAATCCGGCTGTGGGCTGCGCCACGGTGACCGAATCCTCGGCGTTCGAGTGCTCTGCATCAGAGTGCTCTGCATCAGAGAGCTCAACAGCAGAGTGCTCTGGGCTCGTCTCTGCGTGCGGAGGGCCCGTGGAAGCAGGCTGTGCCACCGTCACCGGGTCCTCGGACGCATGCTGCTGCACGTCTGCTCCCGCCGCATGCTGCTGGGGGTCGGCTCCTGCAGAACGCTGGGCGATCCGCTGCTCGACCGCACGGAGCACGTCCGCTGCGACGGTGTCGATGTCGTGCCCAGCGTCGACGACGACATAGCGGTCTGGAGCGGCCGCCGCGTAGTCGAGGAACGACCTGCGCACCGTCGAGTGGAAGTCGTTGTCGAGCGCATCGAGATGGTTCTCGTCGCCGCGGACGGTGGTCCGCTGACGGGTCACCGCGGGGTTCGCGTCGAGGATGATCGTCAGATCGGGACGCATCCCTTCTGTCGCCCACGTCGACAGCGCCGCGATCTCGTCGTCTCCCAGATCGCGGCCCGCCGCCTGGTAGGCCCGGGAGGAGTCGATGTAGCGGTCCGTGATGACGATGCCGCCGCGCTCGACGATGGGACGGACGAGCGACGCGACGTGGTGGGAGCGGTCCGCGGCGAACACGAGCGCTTCCGCACGGGGGGTGATGCCGTCGCCGTCGAGCACCACGGAGCGCAGCAGCGTGCCCGCTGCCGTGCCGCCGGGCTCCCGGGTCGTCACGACTTCGCCGTGCCCCTGGTCGCGCAGCGCATCCGCGAGGAGGTGTATCTGCGTCGACTTGCCGGTGCCGTCGCCGCCCTCCATCGCGATGAATAGGCCGCCCGGTGCGTCCGGACCGACTGACCCGGCGGCGCCCGGAGTCGTGCCCAGCGCCGCGGCGAGGGACTGCGCGCCCCCACCGGCGACAGAGTCGTTCGGGGCCTCTGCCGCATCCGCGGCCCCGACCGGAGTGTCCGCCCCCGCAGCGAACGCACCCGCCGCCGTGGTCGCACTCGCCGCCGCGACCTCACCGGACGCGGCCGGCCGTCGGAACGCGTGGATGACATCGACGCCGATCCCGCTGATCCCGGTGGGACCGAATGTGAAGAGCGAGACGACGCCGCCGATGAACGCGACGGTTCCGATCAGCACGTAGGCCAGGTCAGCGGGAAGGATGTTCCACGACGCGACAGAGCTCAGGGGGATCTCTGCGGTGAAGCCGACGGCGGTGATGAGGGTCGCGACGGCCATGCCGACGACTGCGCCGATCCGCCGCGAGAACCGGTAGCGCTGCGAACGCACCCCGAGCCCCACGAGGAACGCGACTCCGCCGGACAGGACGGCCTTGCCCGACAGTTCAGCGAGTACACCGGCGGAGACTGTGAAGACGCCCGCGGCGATGAGCGAGAAGGAGGTGAGCCGGGTGCGCGTCATACCGGGCGCGAAGTCCGGCCCCGTCTCGAAGCCGACGGCCCACCCCAGCAGCACCGCACACAGGATGACGGACATCCCCGCCTGGCCGAAGCCCAGATCCGCCACGGACGGCTGGGCGAGGATTCCGACCGTGCCCAGCACGCCGAACAGCAGATGGCACGGCCACGCGAAGGTCACAGGTGTACCGGGACGCGCAGTGCTGCGGTCCAGCACGTGCCCGCCGGTCTCCGGCAGTCCCACGCCCTGATCGGTCGTCTGGGTGAGGAGCACGATGACTCCGGCGAGCATCACGAGGCTGCCCACGAGCAGGAGCCAGCGCAGCGCTTCGTGTCCGCCGGCGGTCCCGCCGACCAGCTGCGCGGCGTACGAGGCGAAGAGCATGACGGCTGCGGCGACACCCGCACTGCGCCACGGCTTCACCCGCGTACCGGCCACCAGACTCAGGACAGCGGCCAGTGCGGCGCCCACCCCCAGGCCCACGAATACGCCCAGGATCGCGGACACGGTGAACAGCTGAGTGAGCGCAAGGCCCGTGATCACCACGGCGGCGATGAGTGCCACGCGCAGGGACACCCGTGCCGAGAGCCTCTCCTGCGGCACGAACATCCCCGCCACCCCCGCGGCGATCACCGCGGCGTAGAGGAGCACGGCAGGCCGGGAGGCGAAGCCCCCCTCGCCGGTGAGCGTGTGGATGTCCGCCATGACGTCCGGGGCGAGGAATGCAGTGACGCCGTAGGCCCCTGCGACTGCGAAGCTCAGCGCTGCGGCCGACAGCATCGTCAGCCAGGCACCGACCTCCACGATGAAGACGCCCAGGACATCAGTGCGGGGCCGACCGGCCGCCGGGCGGCTGCCCTGCGACCGTGCGGGCTTCGATGCGGGGGGCGAGGATCCGACATGATTCACGGGTCACACCTTACCCGCGGCCCCTGACACGGACCGGGAGATCCGTCATCGGGACCCGGTCGGCCGCGCACCCGCCCGGGTCCCACCGCGCACGACCCGACCGCCGCCTGCACGACTATCCTTGGGACGTGCGGAACGAGACGAACGACGAGACGACAGACGAGCCCGGCGGGGGCACCCGTCCTGAGCTCACGGTGCTGCGACACGGACCGGGCGACGCGCTCACGGACCTCGCGATGGCACGGGCCCTGCTCGACGCGGTCCGCACGGGCAGCCGCGGCCCCACCCTCCGGATGTACCGACCCTCCCCCACCGTCGCCTTCGGTGCGCGCGATCGGTTCCTCGCAGGCTTCCAGCCGGCGGTCGAGGCATCCCGCTCGCATGGCTTCACCCCCGCACTGCGCACACTGGGCGGACGGGTCGCCGCCTACCATCCGGGCAGCATCGTCATCGATCACATCGAGCCGACGCAGGAGTTCCTCACCCAGACGCAGGACCGGTTCGTGCGGTTCGGCGAGATGTACGCCGCCGCCCTGCGGGACATCGGCATCGATGCGCGGATGGGCGAGATCCCCGGTGAGTACTGCCCCGGCGAGCACAGTGTGAACGTCGGCGGAGAGATCAAGGCGATCGGCACTGCGCAGCGCGTGGTGGGCGGGGCCTGGCTCTTCTCGTCGTCGATCATCGTGACGGACCCCGACCCCATCCGTGCGGTCCTCACGGACGTGCAGGCGGCGCTCGGGCTCGACTGGGAGCCCCGGACGGGAGGGGCCATCGCGGAACTCCACCCGGGCGTGACGGCGGACGCCGTGGAGCAGGCGCTCCTCACCGCGTACGCGCGCGAGTACGAGCTGGTCCCGGCTGCGCTCACACCCACCGATGCCGAAGCCGCACGCGGATTCATGGACGCCCACCTCCTCTGAACCGCAGCCGCCGCAGTCCCCACCCGGCACGCGCACAGGGCGGGTTCCCGCACCGGGGTGCAGGAACCCGCCCTGTCGAGGAGCGCCGACCCGTCACGGGTCGTCAGGCGATCACGGAGTCTTCGGCGTCGTCGTCTTCTTCGCAGCCGTCGTCGTCTTCTTGGCCGCAGTGCTCTTCGTCGCGGTGCTCGTGGCAGCCGGCTTCTTGGCAGCGGTCGTGCTCTTCGCGGTCGTGGTCTTCTTGGCAGGTGTCTTCTTCGCCGTCGTCGTCTTCGAAGCAGTCGTCTTGGAAGCAGTCGTCTTCCGCGTCGTCGTGCGCTTCTTCGCCGGCCCCTTGGCACGCTTCTCCGCCAGCAGCTCGTACGCACGCGTCTCGGACATGCCCTCGACGGAGTCGTCCTTGCGAAGGGTCGCGTTCGTCGTGCCGTCCGTGACGTACGGGCCGAACCGGCCGTCCTTCACGACGACCGGCTTCTTCGACTCCGGGTCCTCGCCGAGCTCCTTGAGCGGCGGGGCGGCCTGTGCGCCGCGGCGCTGCTTGGGCTTCGAATAGATCTCGAGCGCCTCCTCGAGCGTGATCCCGAAGATCTGCTCCTCGCGCTCCAGTGACCGAGAGTCCGTGCCCTTCTTCAGGTACGGGCCGTACCGACCGTTCTGCGCGGTGATGGGCGTGCCCTCCGCGTCTTCACCCACGGTGCGGGGCAGCGTCAGCAGGCGCAGCGCCTGCTCCAGCGTCACCGTCGTGGGCTCCATCGACTTGAAGAGCGAGGCCGTGCGCGGCTTGGGCTTCTTGGCACCTCGCTTCGGCTTCTCCTCGGGCTCCGGAAGCACCTCTGTCACGTAGGGGCCGAAGCGGCCGGACTTCGCGACGATCGTGTGGCCGGTCTCCGGATCGGGGCCCAGTTCGCGGTCGCCGGTGCCCTGCGTGCGGATGAGTTCACGGGCGGCGGCCTCGGTGAGCTCGTCGGGGGCGAGGTCATCCGGCACGGACACACGACCCGGGGAGTCGCCCTCCTTCTCCGGCGCGATCTCGAGGAACGGGCCGTAGCGGCCCACGCGCAGCTCGATGCCCTCTGCGATCGGCACGGTGTTGATCTCACGCGCGTCGATGTCGCCGAGGTCGTCGACGACTGCCTTGAGGCCGGGCGTGGAGCCTTCGCCCTCACCACCGAAGTAGAAGTCATGCAGCCACTGCGTGCGGTCCTCTCGGCCGCCGGCGATCTCGTCGAGCTGCGCCTCCAGGTCTGCCGTGAACTGGTAGTCCACCAGGCCCGCGAAGTGCTCCTCGAGCAGCCGGGTCACGGAGAACGCCACCCAGCTGGGCACCAGGGCGTTGCCGCGGTTCGTCACGTACCCGCGGTCCTGGATCGTCGAAATGGTCGCCACGTAGGTCGACGGGCGTCCGATCCCCAGCTCTTCGAGCCGCTTCACGAGGCTCGCCTCCGTGAAGCGCGGCGGCGGCGCGGTCGTGTGGCCGTCTGCCTCCGCCCGGTCGACGGCGATCGCGTCGCCCTCCTTGACGTCCGGGAGCCGGGACTCCCCGTCCTTGCCGGACTCCGAGTAGCGCTCGACGTCGCGGCCCTCTTCATACGCCGCGAGGAATCCGCGGAACGTGATGACCGTTCCCGAGGTCGTGAAGCCGGCCTTCGCAGGAGCCGTCTCCCAGCCCCCGCCGACGAGCTCCGCCGAGGCCGCCGCGAGATCCGCGCCGATCTTCATCGTCGCGGTCGAGCCCTTGGCATCGGCCATCTGCGAGGCGACGGTGCGCTTCCAGATGAGTTCGTAGAGGCGGAACTCGTCGCCGCCCAGGGCACCGGACACCTGCGCAGGCGTCCGGAAGGAGTCGCCGGACGGACGGATGGCCTCGTGAGCCTCCTGCGCGGCCTTCGCCTTCGACCCGTACATGCGCGGCTTGCCGGGCACGTACTCCGCCCCGTACAGCTCTCCGATCTGACTGCGGGCCGCAGCCATCGCCTGCCCGGACAGCTGGGTGGAGTCCGTACGCATGTACGTGATGTAGCCGTTCTCGTACAGGGACTGCGCGACGCGCATCGCCTGGCGCGCCGACATCCGCAGCTTGCGACCGGCCTCCTGCTGGAGGGTCGAGGTGGTGAACGGAGCCGCCGGGCGCCGCGTGTACGGCTTCGTCTCCAAGGAGGTGACGGACAGCGCCTGCTGAGCGGTCCCCGTGAGGACCGATGCCAGCGAGGTCGCCTGCGGCTCCCCCAGCACGAGGGCACCCGCAGCCTTCTTCAACTGACCGCGGTCATCGAAATCGCGCCCCGATGCGACCTTCGTCCCGTCGACGGTCTCCAGGCGGGCCTTGAACGCGGTGCCGCCTGCGGCCTCGGTCAGTTCGATGTCGAGATCCCAGTAGTCCGCGGACACGAAGGCCATGCGCTCGCGCTCACGCTCGACGACCAGGCGGGTGGCGACGGACTGGACACGGCCGGCGGACAGGCCCGCACGGACCTTGCGCCACAGGACCGGCGAGACCTCGTAGCCGTAGAGCCGGTCGAGGATGCGGCGGGTCTCCTGCGCGTCGACGAGGTCCGCGTCGAGCTCACGGGTGTTCTCGAGAGCACGCTCGATCGCTTCCGGAGTGATCTCGTGGAACACCATCCGCTTGACGGGGATCTTCGGCTTGAGCACCTCGAGCAGGTGCCACGCGATGGCCTCGCCCTCGCGGTCCTCATCAGTTGCGAGATAGAGCTCGTCGGCGTCCTTGAGGAGCTTCTTGAGCTCTGTGACGGTCTTCTTCTTGTCCGGGTCGACCCGGTAGTACGGGGCGAAACCGGAGTCCACGTCGACGGCGAAGCGTCCGTACGGGCCCTTCTTCATGTCCGCCGGCAGCTCCGAGGGCTGCGGAAGGTCACGGATGTGGCCCACGGAGGCGGTGACGTCATAGCCGTCCCCCAGATACCCCACGATCGTGCGGACTTTTGTGGGTGACTCGACGATGACGAGTCGATGGGGGGTCGAGGTAGCGGCCATGGATTCCTTTCACCTGCTCTCATCCGCATGCTTTCGGGCACGGCGAATCGTTCCGCGGTCGGATGTGTGCACAATGTAGCACCAGCCGCCTGCTGCGTATTCCTGTCAGTCCGTCACTGGGACGATCACTCCCGCCGGGACGAGCGTGCGGACCTGGTCGAGGAGCTGGGTGGTGAGAGCCGATTCGTCGACGGCCAGCAGCTGGGCGAGCGCTGCGGAGATCTGCCCCATCGTGAGCGTCCCGTCGCACACTCCCAGGAAGCCGGCGAGCGCAGGATCGGCGTGGAATGTCTGTGCGAGGCCTCCGCCCTGTTCGAGGGTGATCATCGTGGGATCGTCCGCGCCGGGGCGCAGGTGACGATGCTCGGTGACGTCGGGGGACAGCTGGTAGACGGTTCCGGCCAGCTCCGCGTCATCGGCCTCCTGCAGCCACTCGAGCAGCGCGATGCGGGCGGCGAGGAACGCTGCCAGCCCTGCAGGGTTCGCCCCCGGTCCGGAATCGATCCGGGCGAAGTCGCGCACGGCGGCATGAGCTGAGGCTGCGCGATGGAGGACGACCCAGCCGAATCCCACCTCCTCGACGCCGCGGTCCTCCAGATCGGTGAGCCAGCGGTCGACGTCCGCGTGCCAGCGGGCCGACGCCCGGGCGATCCCGCCGTCGCGGATCCAGGTTCGCGCGTACGCCGCAGGGCGCATGCGCTGCCGTTCGATCACCGTCGCCGAGGTCCCTCGCGCTTCCGAGCCTCCGCGCACCCAGGCGGTGGGCGGCTCACGATCGGGCCCGTGCTCCCAGTTGCCGAGCATGACGGCCGTGCCGTCGTCCCGCAGGTGCGCGGGGGCTCCCGACACCATCGCCCGCATGATCGCGTCCCCGGCCAGTCCGCCGTCGCGGTACCCGTAGGAGCGCGCAGCGTCCTCCCCCGGCGCCCCCTCCGACCTGGGGGTGATGACGAACGGCGGGTTCGAGACGAGCAGGTCGACCCTCTCCGGCAGGGGTTCGAAGAGCGATCCGTGGCGGAGTTCGACGCGGTCCGCGACTCCCGCGAGCCCGACCGTGAGGCGGGCGATGGCGAGTGCGCGCTGCGAGAGATCCGTCGCGATCACGCGGTCTGCGTGGCGAGCCAGGAGGACCGCCTGGATCCCGCATCCGGTGCCGATGTCCGCCGCGAGCTCGACGGGACCGCGCGGAGTGAGGTCGAGGAGTGTCCGTCCCGCGCCGCCGTAGCCCAGCACGTAGTCTCCGTCGAGGGCGTCCGGGCGGGTGAGGGTGCCGTGGTCGGCGAAGAGGCGGAGCGTGTCGTCGCCGGGTGTCAGACCTCGGGGCACGCCCAGCGGCAGCGGGTGCGCGGTGAGGGCGAGGACGGAGCGGAGCAGACCGGGGGTCTCCTCGTTCCCTTCCACCAGGAGTCCTTCGGCGCCCAGCGTCGCGACCAGATCGCTGCCCAGCGCCGCCGCCGCGGCGTCCACCTCCACAGGGGTGTCCAGGAGGAAGAGGAGCGCGATCGCGGCGAGCGCACGATCGCGGGCGGGGACCGCCTCGGCGCCGGGGCGGTCCTGTGCCCGGCCTCCGACCCCGTCAGCTGTCCTCGGACAGGCTCCGAGCAGACGCAGGCAGTGCCGGCGGGCGGGCGCCGGATCGTTCGCGTCGAGTGCTGCGTCGACGTCCGTCCCCCACAGTCCTCGCAGCGCAGCGGGAGTGTAGTGCGCGCGGGTGAGCGCTGCGGCGAGCAGATCGATCGCTGCCGATGAGAGCACCGGTACGGGCGGAAGAGAAGTCACCGGACCATCGTAGGTGCGCGTCGTCTCCTCCCGCCTCATCCGACTCGTCCGTCTGGTGAGCCGGAGTGTCCGCACTGCGGTCCGCATGGATGCGATGCAGAGAGCCTGCGACGATGGTCGAGATGTCCAGCACCGACGCCCCCGTCCTCGACGACGCGCGGGCGAATCACACGCGTCTGCTGCGCGGAGTCGCCGCCGGGTTCTTCGCGACCTTCGTCGCGCTCTTCTCCCACATCGCGGGCGGCGGTCAGTCCCCCACTCCCCTGGGGGTCGGTGTCCCGCTGCTCTTCGCCGTCTTCGTGTGTGTCGTACTCGGTGGGCGGAAGGCATCGCTGGTGCGGCTCAGTGCGTCTGTGGGCATCAGCCAGACCGTCTTCCACTGGATCTTCGAAGCGGCCTCACGTGCCCCGAGCGGAGCCGTCGGAACGACCGCCGCCGATGCAGCCGGCGCGTCCGCGGCACAGCTCGCCCTGCACGCGAACCACGTGGGCGGTGTGCCGAGCGGCTTCGCCTCAGCGGTCACCGGAGCAGGCGCCTCCCACCACGCTGCGCACGGCGATGGCGCGATGACGGCGGCCCACATCGTCGCCGCGGCTGTGACGATCGCAGTGCTCTATCGGTCCGAAGTCGTCCTGCGGGCGCTTGCGGGACTGCTGCGGATGGTCGGGAGCACATTCGCCCCGCTGCGGCGTCTGCTCACCGACACCGCGATGATCACGTCGCCGCGGCTCCACCTGGGCACTGGCTGCGAGGTCGACACGCCCGCATCGCTGGGTGTCATCCGGTCGACGCGACTTGATCGCGGCCCCCCGGCGGGCGTCCTCGCCCACGCCTGAGCACTGGACCACTCCGGTCGACATGGACCCTGGTCCTGCAGGGCACTCAGGGCCTTCGCGGGCCTCCGTGGGCTCACCGATCCCCTCCTTCTCCACCGGGCCGCACGGCCCGCGCGTCGTCGATGCTTCGCGCCGCCGTGCGCCCGCACACACGAAAGGCGCGAACCATGCGCATCCAGAAGACTGCTGTCCTGCTGTCCTCCACCGCCGCTGCCGCACTCGTCCTCGTCACCGGCTGCAGTGCGAGCGGCGACGGCTCCGATTCCACCGGTGACGCTTCCTCGACCGTCACCGTCGAAGACCCCTGGGTCAAGGCCGCCGACGAGGGAATGACCTCCTCGTTCGGACTCGTCGAGAACGCGGGAGAGGCGGACGTCACCCTTGTGGCGGTCGAATCGGCGATCGCCGAGGACATCGAGCTGCACCAGACCTCCGACGACGGCTCCGGCGCGATGTCGATGGAGGAGAAGCAGGGCGGCTTCACGATCACGGCCGGCGACTCCCTCGACCTGGCACCCGGTGGAGACCACATCATGTTCATGGACATCGACGGGCCGCTGCAGGCCGGAGACACGGTGGATCTCACCCTCGTCTTCTCCGATGACTCGCGCCTGGACTACGAGGCGTCGATCCGGGACTTCGCGGGCGCCGACGAGTCCTACGGCGACGAGGAGTCGCACGGCCACGAAGGTCACGAGGACCACGACGGCCAGGAGTCCGAGGACGACCACGCCGACCACGACCTCGGCGACGGTGATGACTCATGACCGCCCTGAGCAGACGGGGGATGCTGCTGGGAGGTGCGGCAGCCGGAGCCGGCTTCGCCGCGCTCACCGCGTGCACGCCGCGCCCCGACGAGCAGCTGGAGGACGCCCTCCTGGACGTCGGGTCGGACACCGTCCCGTTCTTCGGCGAGCATCAGGCGGGGATCGCGACGAAGCCGCAGGCGTTCGCGACGTTCGCAGCACTCACACTGCGGGACGACGCGGATGCGGACGCGATTCGGCGGATGCTGCAGGTGCTCACGGACGACGCGTCGAGGCTCACCCAGGGCCGGGGCGCGCTCGCGGACACTGAGCCCGAGCTCGCTGTGACGCCCGCCCGGCTCACGGTGACACTGGGGTTCGGTCCCGCGCTGGTCCGCCGGGTCGCGGGCGCATCGGCCGTGCCGACATGGCTGAAGCCGCTGCCCGCGTTCGGGATCGACGAGCTCGAGGACCGGTGGACCGGAGGCGACCTGCTGCTCCACGTCGCAGCCGATGACCAGGTCACCGTCGCCCACGCCGTGCGCATGCTGCTGAAGACGGCGCGGGCGACCGCTGTGCCGACGTGGCGGCAGTCCGGGTTCCGCCGATCGCGGGGCTCAGAAGAGCCGGGCACCACGATGCGGAATCTCTTCGGTCAGGTCGACGGGACGGTCAACCTGCGTCCGGGCGACGACGACTTCGCGTCCGGCGTCTGGAGCGAGGAGGGGTGGCTGAAGGGCGGCACATCCTGCGTGCTGCGCCGGATCCGGATGGATCTGGACGGCTGGGACCGCTTGGACACCCCGGGGAGGGACCAGGCGATGGGACGGCGGCAGTCCGACGGGGCGCCGCTGACCGGCGAGCACGAGTTCGACGAACCGGACTTCGAGGCGATGGGGCCGCACGGGTTCCCCGTCATCCCGGACTTCTCCCACATCGCCCGCGCTCGCGGTGACGACCCGCGGCCCACCATGCTGCGTCGCAGCTACAACTACGACGACGACACGGTGGGCGCACGTGACGGGGAGATCACCGATGCAGGGCTTCTGTTCCTCGCCTACCAGCGCGATGTCGACGAAGGATTCGTCCCGGTGCAGCGGAGACTCGACGAACTGGACCTCCTCAACCAGTGGACGACTCCCGTGGGCTCCGCGGTCTTCGCAATACCGCCCGGGTGTCAGGAGGGTGGCTTCATCGGCGACACGCTGTTCTGAGGAGCCGGCTCACGGGTGACCGCCTGCCCGCGACCTGCAGACGATCCTGCAGGTCGCGGGCAGCGGAGGGACTGGGAACCCAGGTGGCGTGCCGTTCGCGGCACTCGGGGTCTCGACGTGTCGGATCGGATTCCCTGCGAGGAGGAGTCCCTACGATGGGCCCATGACCTCGGAGCTCTTCGACATCCTCACCCGGTTCGGCGACCGCGTCGACCGTGTGACCCATGTCGAACGGCTGCCCGCCCGCCCCGGCCGTACGACGGACTGGCCCGCATGGCTGGACCCCGCGGTGCACGACGCATTCGTGACCGCCGGCATCGAGCGACCCTACGAGCATCAGGTGGAGACCGCGGACATCGCCCGGGCCGGCGAGAACGTCATCGTCGCGACCGGCACGGCGTCGGGCAAGTCCCTGGGCTACCTCATGCCGGTGCTCGACGCCGCGTTCCGCGGAACGGCCGCGCCCAGCGGCCGCGGGTCGACGACGCTCTACCTCTCACCGACGAAGGCGCTCGCGGCAGACCAGCTGACCTCCCTGCGCGAGCTCGTCCTCAAGGGTCTGCGTCCGACCACCTACGACGGAGACACGCCCCGGGCGGACCGTGACTGGGCACGCCGTCACGCGAACCTGATCCTCACCAATCCGGACATGCTCCACCGCTCGATGCTGCCCGGCCACGAACGGTTCTCCTCCGTCCTCAAGCGCCTGGACTACGTCGTCGTGGACGAGGCCCACCGCTACCGAGGGGTGTTCGGCTCGCACGTCTCCCTCATCCTCCGCCGGCTGCTGCGCGTGGCGCGACACTACGGCGCCTCTCCGGTCGTGATCGGTGCATCAGCAACAGCGGGCGACCCCGCCGAGGTCTTCTCCCGCCTCATCGGAGCCCCCGCCCGCGCAGTCGTCGACGACGCCTCACCGCGTGCCGCAGGCCGATTCCTGCTGTGGGAGCCGCCGCTGCTGCCCGGCATCGATCCGGCCGAGCCGCCCGCGATGGCCGGGCAACAGCAGCCGATCGCGGCTCTCACATCCGATCCCGCTCTCGCACCCGATCCGTGGGCGGAGTCCGTACCGGGCGCACGAGGACCAGACGCTCGCGGGCCGGACGCTCGCGGGCCGGAACCACTCTCCTCCCCCGGTTCGTCGGCCGTGACCGAGGTCCCGGCCACGCAGGTCTCCGAGGCGCGCCGGTCGTCGCTCGCCGAGGCCGCCGACCTCCTCACCGACACCACGTGCGCCGGCAGACGAGCGATCGGCTTCATCGCCTCCCGCCGGGGCGCGGAGGCCCTGGCCTCGATCGTCAAGGACGGGGTCGCCCGCGTGGACGACTCGCTGGTGCGCACGATCGCCGCCTACCGCGGCGGCTACCTGCCCGAAGAGCGCCGCCTGCTGGAGACTGCGCTGCGCAGCGGCCGCCTGCTCACCGTCGCGTCGACCAACGCGCTGGAGCTGGGCATCGACGTATCGGGGCTCGACGCAGTCATCATCGCCGGCTGGCCCGGCACGCTGGCGTCCCTGTGGCAGCAGGCGGGCCGCGCCGGCCGCAGCGGACAGGAGTGGATCGCAGTGCTCGTCGCGCGCGACGACCCGCTCGACACCTACCTCGTCCACCACCCGGAGGCGATCTTCGACACGACCGTGGACGCCGTCGTCATCGACCCGGGGAATCCGTACGTGCTCGCCGGCCACCTGTGCGCAGCCGCAGCCGAGGTCCCCTTCACCGACGACGACTTCCGCCACTTCCCGGACACCGCACCATCCATCGTCGACCAGCTCACGAGCGCGAGGATGCTGCGGCGCCGGCCCAGCGGGTGGTTCTGGTCGAAGGCGGAGAACCCTGCGGACCTCTCTGACATCCGCTCCGGAGGCGGCGGGACCATCCGCCTCGTGGAGCGGGAGACGGGTGCACTGCTGGGCACGGTCGATGATGCGGGAAGTCACCACCAGAGCCATCCGGGGGCGGTGTACGTCCATCAGGGACGCACCTTCGTCGTGGTCGACCTGGATCCGCAGGAGCGGGTGGCCCTCCTCGAGCAGCGCCATATCGACTACACGACGGAATCGCAGTCCGTCACGGAGATCGGGATCCTCAGCACCCGTGCGACGGCCCCGCTGCCGTCCGGTGCTGCGGTGAGCTGGGGCGAGGTCGAGGTGACGTCGCAGGTGACCGGCTACAGGATGCGGCAGGCCGGCAGCGGCACCGTGCTGGGCGAGTACGCTCTCGAGCTGCCGTCGCAGGTCCTCCGCACGACCGCGGTCTGGTGGGCTGCTCCCGACGCGCTCGTCGACGAGGCGGATGTGTCGGCCGGCGATCTGCCCGGTGCCGTGCACGCGGCTGAGCACGCGGCGATCGGGCTGCTCCCCCTGTTCGCCGGGTGCGATCGGTGGGACATCGGCGGCGTGTCGACGGCCCGCCACGCGGACACCGGGGTGGCGACCGTGTTCGTCCACGACGGGCAGCCGGGCGGGGCGGGGTTCGCAGAGCGCGGATTCGAGGCCTTCACCGCGTGGCAGACTGCGACCCGTGAGGCGATCGATGCCTGCGAGTGCGTGAGCGGCTGTCCTTCCTGCGTGCAGTCGCCCAAGTGCGGCAACGGCAACGAACCGCTGGAGAAGGACGCTGCGGCCCGACTGCTGCGCGTCGTCCTGGGCTGACCAGCCCGGCGTCAGCTCGTCGGCTGACCCGGAGCGCGTGTGCGGGCGGCACGCAGTCCGTTGAGGATCACCACCACCTCGGCGAGCTCGTGGACCAGGACGACTGCGGCCAGGCCGAGCACCCCTGTGATCGCCAGCGGCAGGAGCACGACGATGATGAGCAGGGACAGGGCGATGTTCTGATTGATGATGCTGCGGCCCCGCTGAGAGTGGGCGAGAGCCTGCGGGATCAGGCGCAGATCGTCGCCGGTGAAGGCGATGTCGGATGCTTCGATCGCAGCGTCTGACCCGGCGGCGCCCATCGCGATCCCCACGTCTGCGGCGGCGAGCGCCGGGGCATCGTTGATTCCGTCTCCGATCATCGCCGTCGGCCGTGAGCGGGACAGGGAGGTGACCGCGGCGGCCTTGTCCGCCGGCCGCAGCTGCGCCTGCACATCGCTGATGCCGGCCCGGGCGCCCAGCGCGTGGGCGGTGCGCGCGTTGTCGCCGGTCAGCATCGTCACGCCCACTGCCCGGTCTGCGAGGGTCTTGATCACTTCGGGCGCTTCGGGACGCAGGTCGTCGCGGATTCCGATCGCCCCGACCGGGGACTGGCTGCGATGCACGACGACCACTGTCATGCCGTCGTGCTCCAGTGCCTCGACCTGGTCTGCGAGTGCTCCAGGATCCAACCAGCGGGGGCTGCCCACTGTGATGGTGCCCGCGCTGAGGGTTCCCGTGATGCCGTGTCCGGCGGTCTCGGAGACGTCCGTGGCGGCGGTCGCGTCCGGGGCCGCTGCCGTGATCGCCGCCGCCAGAGGGTGGGTGCTGAGCTGTTCGAGACTCGCCGCCCAGGTCAGCACGTCCTCCGACGAGACCTCGGGGGACGTGATCACGCGGGCCGCAGTCGGCTGGTTGCGCGTCAGCGTGCCGGTCTTGTCGATGGCGAGATGCCGGATGCCGCCGAACCGTTCGAAGGCGGCTCCGGATCTGATGACGACGCCGAACCTGCTGGCGGCACCGACCGCGGAGACGACTGTGACCGGCACCGCGATCGCCAGTGCGCACGGGGACGCAGCCACCAGCACGATCAGTGCACGAGTGATCCACTGCTCCGGGTCCCCCAGCAGAGAGCCGAGGAATGCGACGATGGCCGCGAGCACGATCACGCCCGGCACAAGTGGGCGGGCGATCCGATCGGCGAGACGGGCCCGTTCGCCCTTCTCCTCCTGCGCGTGCTCGACCAGCCTCACGATGGTCGTCAGCGAGTTGTCGGTGCCCGCTGCGGTCGCCTCGACCTCCAGCACCCCCGATGTGCTGATCGATCCCGCCAGGACCTGGTCATCGGGCACGACCTCGACCGGGATGGACTCGCCCGTGAGGGCCGAGGTGTCCATGCTGCTGCGCCCACGCCGCACGACGCCATCCGTGGCCAGCCGCTCCCCGGGGCGCACCAGAAGCGTCTGACCGATCTGCAGACGGCTGGCCGGTACGTCACCCGCCGTGCCGTCCTCGATGACGGTCGCGGTCTCGGGCACCAGCGTCAGGAGCGCTCGCAGTCCTGCGCGGGCACGATCCATCGCCTTGTCCTCCAGAGCTTCAGCGATGGAGTACAGGAATGCCAGCGCGGCGGCTTCCTCGATATAGCCGAGGAGAACGGCCCCGACCGCGCTGATCGTCATCAGCAGTCCGATGCCGACCCTGCCCGAGCTGAGAAGCCGGCGCAGCGCGCCCGGTACGAAGGTGGACGCTCCCACCAGAAGACCCGCCCAGAACAGCACACGCGCCGCCATGCCGGCCCCGGACCATCCACAGATCAGACCTGCCAGGAACGCGACGCCGGAGGCGACGGGGACCCAGACGGAGCGATCCTTCCACCACGGCACGTCGACATCGCCCGCAGACACGGCCTGCTCGGCCGGCGCGCAGCAGACCGCGTTCATGCCGAACCCTCCGCCGTGTGGCAGCAGCCCAGGACAGAGCAGCCGGGATCGATGCACGGCGCGTCGACATCGACAGCAAGCGTCACCTCGACCAGCGCGTTCAACGCCCGGGTCAGATGCGGATCCGCAATCTCATAGCGCGTCTGGCGCCCTTCCATCTGTGCGACCACGATCCCGCAATCACGCAGGCAGGTCAGATGGTTCGACACATTCGGGCGGGTGAGGTCGAGGTCTCGTGCCAGCTGAGACGGATAGCTCGGCCGTGCCAGCAGCGCGAGAAGGACCCGCGACCTCGTGGGATCGGCCATCGCACGGCCAAGACGATTCATCACGCCAAGGCGATCAACAATGGTCAGCATACGGTGAACTATACAGCGACCGATGAATCATTGGGCGATCGCGACGGTCACTCAGCGCGACCTGCGACTGCTGTCGCCTCCACCGTGAGGTCATCGTCCGTCCCGGGGATCCGGATACCCAGGGGCGCTTCGACCGTCACGGTCGCCGTTCCCAGGTCCGGGCGCGTGATGCATTCGGAGACCCTCGCCCCGTTGCGCTCCGCGACCTCCTCCGCGGTCGCACAGCCGTTCTCGCCCTGCACCTGCACGACGGCGATCGCCGCGAGGTCCGCCGCAGCATCGGCACGCGCCCGGGCATCCAGTCCCTGTCCGATCGTCCCCACCATGAGGGCGAGCGCTGCGGCGGCGCCCGCGATCCCGACTGCCGGGACCGTGCTGGAACCTGCGTCGGAGACCTGGGCGACCGTGCTCCGCCCGGACGCCGGGTCCTGAGCGCTCAGCGACGGTCCTGCACCTTCGGTGCCCGTCCGGATCTGGGTGCCGGCCACGGAATCGGCCGACACGTCAGCTCTCCTTCCGTGCAGTCGCATGGGCGGAGACGGTGTCCGCGACGGGTGCGAGTACGTCTGGCAGCGGCACTTCCACGGTGACCTCCGCGTAGCCGCCGTCCTCAGCGATGAGGACCTGCGCAGAGTCGCCTGCGCGCTTCCGCGCCTCCTCCACGACCGCGGTCCGAGCTTCACCGCGCGCCACTTCTCGCGCCGCGCCCCGCGCGGCATCCATGGCGCGCAGCTGGGTCGCGCCGACAGCACCGGCGCCCACGACGATCCCGATGATGAGGACCAGTGCCGGCATGATCATCGCGAACTCCGCGGCTGCGGCACCCTCGTCGCGCGCGCCGGTGCGTCCCGACATGTCAGGCTCCGCCCAGTCCCAATGCGCCGGTGATGACTCCCGTGATCATCTCCTGGAGCGGATCGCTCTTGAGGACGACGACCAGGAGTGCGGCGAACCCGCACGCCGCGAGCGTCGTGATCGCGTACTCCGCAGTCGTCGCCCCGGTGTCATCGGACAAGCACTCCCGCACCGTTCCCGGCCGGGCCACCACTCCGTCGAGGTGGCCGGCATCCGGCTCCTCCCGTTCGTGCGCACGTCGTTCCGGACCGCTCCTGTCATCACATGGCGTCGTCGTCATGGTGCTCCCCTTCCCTCGGACGGGTCTCATCCCGTCCGTGCTTCCCCAGCACGGGTCTCGTCCCGTCCTGCGACACCGCGGGTCCGTCCCACGGCGACGACGCCCTGGTGGCTGTCGTGCCACGAGCTTCCACGTCGTTCATCGGCGGCAGAAGACCCTGCCCTGTGCTGTGGACGGATCGCATGCGGTCCACAGCGTCGTGTGCGCAGGGACACGTGATGACACACCGCGGCTGTGACGCAGCGCCGCTCCCACGGACACCCGCCGCACCGTCACCGCCCGGTGAGCGCTGGAGCCAGATCGCCGAGGAGCGTGAGGAGGACGGGGACGACTCCCAGGAGCACGAACGCTGGGAGCACGCACACTCCCAGCGGCATGACGAGCATGACGCCCAGGCGCGCCGCTGCGATCTGCCTCCTCCGATGCTCGCGGCGACGCAGCTCGTCCGCGTGCGCCTGCAGCAGCGGTGCCAGCGCGACACCAGTCCGACTGGAGAAGCGGATGACCGCGATGACGGAGGAGAGCTCGGTCCGTTCGCCGCCGGTGTCCTCCGCCAGTCCGAGCCGTGCCGACCGGGCGATATGGGCGAGCCCGGAACGGTCTCCCGACGCCCGCACAGTGTGGTCGAGTGCGCGATCCACCGGCGGCCCCGCCTGCAGGCACACTGCGACGAGATCCAGATCGAACGCCAGATCATCCACGGCAGAAGTCCCCGCGGGGACGTCGCCACCGCTGCGGGGGCTCTGCGGAGTCCGTGTGTCCCGACCCCCACGCGTGCCTGCACCGGTGAGTCGGGCCAAGCGCCTCACCTGCGGGGCACGCGTCAGCAGGAAGACACCGCCCAGTGCCGACGCGACGAGGAGTGCCGCGGCGATCATGTCGCCTGCTCCAGCATCCGCTTCATCCACACCCTCCCGCACGCGAGCAGGACGATGCCTCCTCCGATCGAGGCGAGGCCGACGGGAGAGACCAGCAGCGACCCCAGGTCGGCACCGATGAGCAGCGCGAGCCCCAGCCCTGCGGCGGGCAGCCACGTCAGCACGGTGACGGTGGCCTGCGGTCCCGCGAGCGCGACGACGCGCTCCCGCTCTGCGTCGGCGATCTCACGGCGGCTGTGCGCGTACCGTGTGAGGACGTCGGCAGCGGGGGCTCCGGCCGATTCCGCCACCTCCCACACCGCACCCATCCCCACGAGCACCTCTGCCAGCGTGGGCGGGAGGCCATCCACGTGGCGTGCGATCGCGGTGCGCGGATCGTCTCCCAGGCTCATCGAGCGTGAGACACGGATGAGGACCGCTGCGAGGTCGGGGTCGCTCACCTCCGCCAGCTGCGTCGTGACCGTCGCCGGCGGCATCCCGATGCGCAGCAGGGCAGCCGCCCGGTCGATGACGGCGATCGCTCGATAAGGATCGTTCACGGCCGCAGACGAACTGGGACGCGCATCGGAACCGAGGGTGGACTCAGGCCCGCCTGCCACGTCAGACCCGGTGGGCCGATGCGCATCGCGGGGCCTCTCCCGATGCGGCGACAGGACTGTTCGCAGACGCATCGCGGCGAGGTCCACAGTCACGAGCACGATGCCGAGGACGGCGGCGCCGCAGGCCACGAGGAGAACGATCACCGTCCGTCCTCCTGCTCAATCACAGCGAGTCGAGGCGCCTCTCGTCGTGAGGGGCCGGGACCCGCCGACGGCGGCGAGGCAGGCATCCGCGAGGCATGCGCAGGCGTCGACTCGGACGGTGCAGCCGACCTGGTGGAGAATGTGCGCTGGAGCTGTGCCACCCCCTCCCGCTGGAACCCGGTCGCCCGGTCCCAGACCAGGCGCGTGTGCACGCGATCCTCGACGAGGACGGGAACTGCGACCTCGGCGATCCCACGCTTTCCGGGTCCCGCCCCATCGCGGCGGAGGTGGAGGAGCAGGTCGATCGCGGTGGACGTCTGCGCGTGGACGGCCGCAGCGCTCATCCCGGCGAGCGCTCCCAGGGCCTCGAGTCTGCTGGGGACGGCGGCGGAGGTGTTCGCGTGGACGGTCGCGCACCCGCCCTCGTGTCCGGTGTTGAGTGCGGTGAGCATGTCGCGGACCTCTTCACCGCGCACCTCGCCGACGACCAGGCGATCCGGTCGCATCCTCAGCGCATTGCGGACCAGAGCGGTCATCGGCACGTCCCCGATACCCTCGACGTTCGCCTGCCGAGCCGACAGCTGCACCACGTGGGGGTGGACGACGACGAGTTCGCGGGAGTCCTCCACGAGCAGCAGTCGGTGAGCCTGGTCCGCTGCGGACAGCATCGCTCCCAGCAGAACCGTCTTGCCGGACCCGGTCCCACCGGAGATCAGGAAGTTCGCACGCCGTGCAACGGTCTCCTCGACGAGGGTGACGAGCGCCGCCGGGACGAAGCCGTCACCGATCAGATCAGGCAGCGTGAACGCACGCGGGCGAGGGATCCGGAAGCTGAGGACGGTGACGTCTCCGGACAGCGGCGGGATGACGGCGTTGACCCGGACTCCGTCGGGCATCCGCACATCCACCAGGGGCGACGAATCATCCAGTCGGCGTCCTCCAGAGGCTGCCAGCCGTACAGCCAGTGCCCGGACGTCGGACTCGGCCCCCAGACTCAGCGGCACCTGCTCCAGGCCGGCGCCGAAGTCCGCCCACACGTCGCGGGGGCCGTTGACGAAGACGTCTGTGACGCCCGGCCGGTCGAGCAGCGGCTGCAGGGGGCCCGCTCCCGCCAGCTGTGCGGACAGCCGTGCGACGAGCTCCAGCATCGCGGCGGACCCGAGCACCCGCCCCGACCGGCGCACTGCGGCCGCCACTGCGGAGTCCGTGACCGGTCCCGGGTGATCGAGCAGGTCATCGCGGATCTCTGCGACGAGCGCGGGATCCAACCACCCCGCCTCGCCGAGGCCCGACGACCCCTCGGCGCGAACGGTCATCGCAGCCCCGCCGCCATCCGCTCAGCGAGCCCGGCACCCATCGGAACCGGTTCCCTCCCCGTCTCCGGGACCTCGCGCGCGGGGAACCACTCCTCGACCAGCGCGGCCGCCGTCGCGGTCAGTGACGACCTGCGGGTCGGCAGCGATTCCCCGCGGTCGATGCGGGTCGCGAGTCCCCGCTCCGCCCGCATCCGCGCGGTCAGCGGCAGGCCCACAGCATCCGCGACCTGCTGGGCGGGGATCCCACTCCGCTCGTCCTCTCGCACGATGAGGCCCACCCTGTGGTGACCGGCTCTCAGCCGTCCCGCGACCTGTGCCGCACCGACCGCCGCACGGACTCTCGCAGGGACGACGAGCTGCACATGGTGACAGGCGCGCACCACTCCCCCGGCAGCGTGCCTCGGCAGATCGACGACCACGAAGTCGAATGCCTGCTGCGCCGCACCCAGGACGGTGTCGAACACGTGCCCGGACGTGTCGGCGGCGTCGGTGCGGTCCCACGACAGCACGGCCATGCCGGCGACCCGCGGCAGCGCGTCCACCAGCGTCGACGGTCGGAGGCTTCCCTTCGAGGCGGCGAGCGCGGGCCAGCGGAGGCCTTCGGTCGTCTCCGCCCCGAGCACGAGGTCGATGCCGCCGCCCAGCGGATCTCCGTCGACGAGCACGGTCCGCAGTCCGGTGCGCTGTCCCTCGACCGCCAGTGCCGCGGCGAGCATCGTCGCACCGGCTCCGCCGCATCCCGGGACGATGCCCACAGTCGTCGCGGGCGCCACCGGGGGTTCCACGGCCGAGATCATGCGCTGGACGAGCCACTCTGCGGCAGCGGGCAGGATCGCCACGTGGTCGGCACCGAGCCGGGCGGCGGCGCCGAACGCGTCTGCCGAAGTCCGTGAGGCCGTCGAGGGGTCCTCCACGGCGATGAGCACTGTCGGCGCGGAGATGCCCCCGGGCGGATCGGAGACGTCCTCGCCCAGCAGGACCAGTGCGGCGTCCTGCCACCCGCCCGTCATCGGTGAGGCGACGGCCAGGGTGATGCCGATCCCGTCGGCCAGAGCAGCGCACTGGTCGACGAGACTGGGCAGCTGCGTGAGGAGCGCGATCCGAGACATGCGCCCACTCTGGGCGACGTCGGGCGCAAGCGGAACCGCGCGTTCCCACCTGTGGACGGAGGGGCTCCTCATCGACGTCCTGTGACCTCGAGTGAGGCTCCGACACCCGCCGAAGCGCACGCACCCGCCCGGCGCCGGGCCGGACGGGTGCGTGGTGGGACTGCTGAGTATCAGCTGTGACGGATCAGCCGCGGATGATGCCTTCGACGTTGTTGAGGTAGCCCTCCTGGCCGTGGGCATCGCGGACCTTGAAGAACGAACCGTGATCCTCCAGCGCGAGGAACCATTCGTTCGGCGTGACCGTGAAGATCTCCTGACCGGTGACGGGATCGACCGCCGGGCGGGGCTCCGTCACCGCGAACCAGAACATCTGCGACACGACCGGCTTGAACGCCTGGGTCGGCTCGCCCTGCGTCGCGTCGTACGTGGGTGCGGGGGCCCCCTCCTCAGCAGGTGCGCTGCTGTCACCGCCCATGCGGAACCACTGAGTCGGTTCGTTCTCCGAACCGCCCTGCTCCTCGCCGCGGAAGTGGCCTGCGGGAGCGTCGGCCGCAGCCGAACCTTCCCGGGGGTCACGGTCCGCAGGCGTCTGGGCCGAGGCCGCCGGCTGCTCAGCGGGTTCCGCATCCGTCCCGGCATCGCCGGCGTGGTCGGTCGCACCCTGCTCGGTCGGTTCGGCTTCGGATGCCGCAGGCTCGACCGGAATCGCAGTCTCCTGCGCTGCGGCGATGTCCGCCGCATCAGGCTCGTGGAGTCCTGTTCCTTCGGCCTCGTGCGTGTCGTCGCCGTCTGAGAGTGCCGCGCCGCCGGCGACAGCTGCGCCGCCCGCAACGGCACCACCGGCTGCAGCACCGAACATGGAGCCGGAGCGCTCCTGCCGGCCCTCGGCCGCGGGTGCGTCCGCACCGGGGGACGAATCGGCGTACTCGGCCGCCCGGGCCTCCGGCGCGACGTGCTCGGGGGCAGGTGCCTCCGGCGCGACGACGGGCTGATCGTCAGCAGTGTCAGCAGGTTCCGCCGTCCACGCCGACTGCGACGCGACGAAGGGGTGACCCGCCTCATCGGGTGCGCCATTCCGCACAGCGCCGTCGGCGCGCGGGGTGTCCTCGGCAGATGCGCCTTCGGGCGCCGTCCAGCTTTCGGCTGCGGGAACGGAGTGCTCTGCGTTCCGAGCATCGGCAGCAGCCGTCTGCTCACCCGAGGCGGTCTCCGACTGCGGAGTCGGTTCGGGCTCGCCGAACGCTCCCGCCCCGAATGCTCCGGCGGCGAACGCCTGGGTCGGCTCGGACTGGGCGAACGCGGGAGACGTCGCGTTCTCTGCACCCAGATACGCCTGCCCGTCTGCCGTGCTCTGATCGGGCTCCGGGTCCTGGTGGTACGCGGCGGACTGCCCGTCATAGGCTGTCGACCCCGCAGCTGCATGGCCTCCGAGGACGTCGGCCTGTGCTGCGCCCTGCTCCGTGTGCGGGGCGGGCTGGCTCTGGAAGCTCTGGGGCTGCGCTGCATACGGATCGCCGTAGGCGTGGCCCTGTGACCCGTAGGCCTGCCCCTGTGACCCGTAGGCGTGGCCCTGTGACCCGTACTGCTGTGCGGTGGGATCGTAGGGAGCAGCACCGCCGTACGGCTGGCCCTGCGAACCATAGGCCTGACCCTGCGACCCGTAGGCCTGACCCTGTGCGCCAGCGGCGCCGTACATGGCAGCACCTCCGGCAGCCGCGCCGCCCATAGCGGCACCGGCGTGCCCCATTCCTGCGTGCTGCTGCGATCCGTACTGCTGGGAGGCGACACCGGAGGCTGCGCGCGCCTTGGGGTGCGTCTGCATCTCCGGCAGCGTGGTGAACTCGGCTGCGAGGAACGGCAGGAACGTGAAGACGCCGAAGAAGAAGGCGATGAGCGCGGCGACGAAGACGAGCCACGCGCCCACGTGCAGCATCGGCGCACCGGTGAACACGTTGATGATGTTCGCGGTGAACGCGACGGAGGTCAGGACCGACGTCACCTGCGCGATGCTCAGCGAACCGAGCCGCGAGGGGAATCCGGAGACCGTCTTGTGGAGAAGCGTGAGAACGCCCGCGACGATGAGCGGCAGGATCCCGAGGAACACCATGCCCATGCCCCAGAACGACCAGGAGAACACGGTGGACGCCCCGTAGCCCATGCTGAGGCCGCCGAAGCGGAAGAAGGGCGTCACCATGCCGATGAAGGCGAGCAGTGCGGCGACCAGGAGCATGAGATCGCGCAGGCTCAGCGGCCCCAGCAGACTTCCCGGCCGGGCTGGGGAACCGGAACCGCCATGCGCATTCCGCATCGGTGCACCCTGCGGATTCGGTGCACCCTGCGGAGCCGGAGCGTGAGCAGCCGGACCGGAGCCGTGCGCACCCGGCATCGATCCGTACTGCTGCGCGTAGGGGTCGTACCCCGGGCCCGTCTGCATCGGCTGGCCCTGCGAACCATAGGCCTGTTCGGGAGCGCCGTAGCCCGGCCCCTGAGAACCATGGGCCTGCCCCTGCGCAGCGAACTGCTGACCCTGCGAACCGTAGGCCTGCGCAGGAGCACCGTATGGCTGCTGGCCATACTGCTGGCCGTACTGCTCGTACTGCTGCTGGCCGTACTGCTGCGGTGCACCGTAGGCGGGGGCCGCCGCGGAGCCGTACTGCGCGGCGGGCTCCCCACCGGGCTGGCCCCATTCATAGTGGCCCGAGCCCTGCGGGGGCTGATAGGGCGTGCTCATCTCGTCTCCTTCCGAATTCCGCGCGGACAGCACGGAATCGGCACTGTCGTGTGCGCTTCCATCCCCATCATTGCATTGCACTGCTGTCATGCCCCAAGAGCGACGCGACGATCAGACGGTTCCCAGCAGGCTCCCCACCTCAGGTCGCTCAGGCAACTCCTGTGCAACTTCCGGCCTGCGCATCGCGCCGGGTGCGGTATAGGCTCGGATCCCGGAGTCAGCGATGACTACTCGCGGCTTGCCATCGACGATGCTGGGAAGGACGAACAGATGACTGATCACACGGAATCGACGTCGACGACCTACGCGCCCCCGGAGGAGTTCGCAGCACACGCGAACGTGACCGCCGCGGAGTACGAACGCGCCGACGAGGACCGATTGGGGTTCTGGGCGGACAAGGCCCGATCGCTCCTCGACTGGGAGACCGACTTCACGGAGACCCTCGACTGGACGAACCCCCCATTCGCCCGCTGGTTCTCCGACGGGCGTCTCAACGTCGCCGCCAACTGCCTGGATCGGCACGTGGAGGCCGGAAACGGCGACAGGATCGCCATCCACTTCGAAGGGGAACCGGGCGACTCCCGCGGCATCACGTATGCCGAGCTCACGGCCGAGGTGAAGAAGGCGGCGAACGCACTCATCTCACTGGGTGTCTCGCAGGGCGACCGCGTCGCGATCTACATGCCCATGATCCCGGAGACCGTCATCGCGATGCTGGCCTGCGCCCGACTGGGGGCACCGCACTCCGTGGTGTTCGGCGGGTTCTCCTCCGATGCGCTCCACTCCCGCATCCTCGACGCAGAGGCCCGGGTCGTCATCACCGCCGACGGCGGCTTCCGCCGCGGCAAGCCCTCGAGCCTCAAGCCGGCCGTCGACGCGGCGATCGAGAAGGGCGGCACCCCGGTCGAGCACGTGGTCGTCGTCGAGCGCACCGGCCAGGACGTCGAGTGGTTCGACGATCGCGACGTCGCGTGGGCCGATCTCATGGGCGAACAGCCCGACGAGCACACCGCAGAGGCGTTCGAGGCGGAGAACCCCCTCTACGTCCTCTACACCTCCGGCACCACGGGCAAGCCCAAGGGGATCCTCCATACCTCCGGCGGCTACCTCACGCAGGCCACGTACTCCGTGTTCGCGACCTTCGACCTCAAGCCGGAGAAGGACGTCTTCTGGTGCACTGCGGACGTCGGCTGGGTCACCGGCCACACCTTCATCGTCTACGGTCCGCTGTCCGCCGGCGCGACCCAGGTGATCTACGAGGGGACTCCGGACACGCCGGACACGGGCCGCTGGTGGGACATCGTCCAGAAGTACGGGGTGACGATCCTCTACACCGCGCCCACCGCGATCCGAACCTGCATGAAGTGGGGCGACGAGATCCCCGGACAGTACGACCTCTCCTCCCTGCGCCTGCTGGGCACCGTGGGCGAGCCCATCAACCCGGAGGCGTGGACCTGGTACCGCAGCGTGATCGGAAAGGACCGCTGCCCCGTCGTCGACACATGGTGGCAGACGGAGACCGGTGCGCACATGATCGCTCCCATGCCGGGTGCGATGGCGACGAAACCGGGATCCTCGCAGCGTCCGCTGCCGGGGATCTCCGTCAAGGTCGTCGACGACGAGGGCAATCCGCTGAAGAACGACGAACCGGGGCTCCTGGTCATCGACGAGCCGTGGCCCGCCATGCTGCGCGGCGTCTACGGCGATCCCGAACGCTACAAGGACACGTACTGGTCGCGGTTCGAGGGCATCTACTTCGCCGGTGACGGCGCCAAGTACGACGAGGACGGGGACATCTGGTTCCTGGGCCGCGTGGACGACGTCATGAATGTATCCGGGCACCGACTGTCGACCACGGAGATCGAGTCGTCCCTCGTCGCGCACGACATCGTGGCGGAGGCCGCCGTCGTCGGCGCTGCGGACGCGACCTCCGGTCAGGCCGTCGTCGCCTTCGCGATCCTGCGGGGCGGCGTCGAACGGACGGACGACATGGAAGAGACGCTGCGGGCGCACGTCGGCTCGGACATCGGGCCGATCGCCAAGCCCAAGCGGGTCCACATCGTCGATGAGCTGCCCAAGACGCGGTCCGGCAAGATCGTGCGCCGACTGCTCAAGGACCTGGCGGAGGACAAGGGGGTGGGCGATTCGTCCACCCTCGCGGACGCCTCCGTCATGGACGTCATCTCGAAGCAGGTGCAGGGGTCCTGAAACAGCGCCGGAGCACCTGGTGAGGCCCTCTGCTGACGTGCCCGCTGGGCGAGTCGTGGTCAGGCACGCTCAGCAGGCATTAAAGTGGGGATCAGCTGCATGCCCACGACAGCCGCGAACACTGAAGGAGCCCCATGTCGGAACGGTCCATCTCCAAGCTGGTCAAGGACATCGGCGCAGACGCGCAGGCCCTTGCCCAGGAGGAAGCTGCGCTCGCGAAGTCCGAAGCCCTTGATGGCGCGAAGAACCTCGGCATCGGGGCGGGGCTGGCGATCGGCGCCCTCTTCCTTCTGTTCCTGTCGTCGTTCATGGCGATGTTCACCGTCGCCTCGGCCCTCCATGAAGGGCTGGGGTGGGCCTGGTGGCTGAGCTTCCTCGTCGTCTTCGGCCTCCTGGTCCTCATCGCGCTCATCCTCGTCGCGGTGGCCCTGCCCCTCTTCAAGAAGGGCAATCCGACGCCCACCAGCGCGATCGCCTCGGGCAAGTCGGTCGTCACTGCGATCAAGCGTGCGCTGTCCAACCCGGGCGGTCCTCGCTACTGAGCGCAGCACCTGTTCACAGAGCGTGACGGAGGCCCAGCAGGTGATCCTGCTGGGCCTCCGTCACGCTCTCAGGACGCGAGGTCACGGTCAGAACTCCACGTGGATCATCCTGTCGCGATCCCATTCGCGCGCCCATCCCAACGTCTCGAGCGACCAGTCGAGCAGCCCCGCGGTGAAGCCCCACGGACGCATGATGCCCAGGTCGAAGACGGGGGTGGAGAACGGCCGGTCCACGGGACTGAACATCCCCCTGTTCCCCGGTGCGACGAGGTCTGCGATGGCGATGCGTGCGACCAGGGCGGATTCGGCCTGGTCCACGGCTTCAACGGCCATAGGCTCCCGCCACCACCCGACGACGGGGGTGACGTCGAAGCGGCTCGGCGGGACGAAGAGCGGCTCAAGCGTCCCGACCACGTCGACACCCGAGGGGTCGAGCCCCGTCTCCTCCTGCGCTTCACGCAGCGCTGTGAAGGCAGCGGACCCGTCACCCTCGTCGCGGGCACCGCCGGGGAACGCCGGCTGCCCGGCATGACTGCGCAGCGTCGACGCACGCTGCAGGAGCACGATGTCGACATCGGCGACGCCGAGGCCGTCCAGCCGCTCGAGCTCGTCCCGCCCCGCGGGAGTGCGCGGCCTTGTTCCGCGCCCGAACAGCATGAGGACGGACGCCTCCCGGACGTTGAGCCCTTCGGGCGCATCCGGTCGACGCAGCCAGGAGCTCGGCGCCTCAGCCTCGAGCAGCCCGTCCAGCGCAGCCCGCAGATCCACGACTCCGTCCACTGTCCGCTCCACCGGACCCGTACCGGTCATCACGCATCCTCTCCGTTCGTCCGTGCGTCCCCGTTCGCCGAGCCGTCCGCGCTCCTCGAACCATGCTCCGTCGTCAACCCGTCTGCCTTCGTCGGTTCAACGCGCGATCCCCCGTCGGACTTCCCCGCGGATTCCGCACCCTCCGCCAGTTCGAACCGCAGGAGCTTGCGCGCCTTCCGCTCATCGAGCTCGCCGGTGCCGAACGAGGGGCACAGCGCACTGATCGGGCAGGCTCCGCACGCGGGAGTCCGAGCGTGGCAGATGCGCCTGCCGTGCCAGATGACCCGGTGGGACAGCATCGTCCAGTCCTTGCGCGGGACGAGCGCGGCGACGTCCTTCTCGATGCGGTCGACATTGTCCGTGTCGGTCCACAGGAATCGCCGGGCAAGGCGCGCGAAGTGGGTGTCGATGGTGAGCCCCGGGACGTCGAAGACGTTGCCGAGCACCACGTTCGCCGTCTTCCTCCCCACACCGGGCAGGGTCACGAGCTGCTCGAGCGAGGCGGGCACCTCGCCGTCGAAGTGGTCGACGAGGGCCTGGGCCAGTCCCACGATGCTGCGGGCCTTCGCACGGTAGAAGCCCGTGGGTCTGATGATCTCCTCGACGTCCTCATGTGTGGCCGCAGACAGCGCATCGGCATCCGGGTAGACGGAGAACAGGGCGGGAGTCACGGAGTTCACGCGGATGTCCGTGGTCTGCGCGGACAGGACCGTGGCGACCAGCAGTTCGAACGCGTCGCGGTGGTCCAGCTCCGCATGGGCGTCCGGATAGGTGTCCGCAAGGATGCGGTGGATCTTCCTGGCTCGGCGTGTGCGCCCCAGTGGAGTCTCCTCGAGGAAGCGCCGCCTGCTCTTCTCTGCGACTGACAGCACCGCACCATCCTATCGGTGCCCTGCGGGCCTCCACGGCGCTCGTGGGAGTGTCAGCGGCTCTCGTACCAGGATCGGCGGCGTGAACTGTGGGCAGGAGCATCAGCGTGAGGGTAGATTTAGCCGCAGACGTGAACCGATCAGGAGGAACCAAGTGGACATCGAAGTCGTACGCAGGGCCCCGCTCTTCGCCGGGCTCGACGACGAGGCGACCAGTGCGCTGCTCAAATTCATGAAGCCGCGCAGCGTCCGACGCGGGACAGTGCTCTTCCGCGAGGGCGATGCGGGCGATGAGCTGTACATCGTCGCGACCGGCAAGCTCAAGGTCGGCCGCGAGTCGCCCGACGGCCGCGAGAACCTCCTGTCAGTCGTGGGGCCCAGCGAGATCATCGGCGAGCTGTCGCTGTTCGATCCGGGCCCGCGCTCCTCCAACGTGACCGCGGTGTCGCAGACTGAGCTGCTGAGCCTCCGACACGAGGACCTCACCACGTGGCTCGAAGAACGGCCCAAGGCCGGTTTGAATCTGCTGCGCGCCCTGGCGATCCGCCTGCGACGCACGAACGACACGGTGGGCGACCTGGTCTTCCAGGACGTCCCCGGTCGTGTCGCGAAGGCCCTGCTCGATCTGGCGGACCGCTTCGGCCAGCCCACGCAGGACGGCACCCATGTCGCCCACGACCTCACGCAGGAAGAGCTCGCCCAGCTGGTCGGCGCGTCCCGTGAGACGGTGAACAAGGCCCTCGCCGACTTCGCGCAGCGCGGCTGGTTGCGCCTGGAGGCCCGCGCCGTCGTCCTCCTGGACGTCGACCGCCTGCGCCACCGCGCCGCCTGACACCAGTACAGGAGTATCGGTGCAGGACCACCTGCACAGACGCCGAGGCCGTGGTCACCCTCCCGGTGACCACGGCCTCGGCGTCTGCGGCTGTGCGTGCGCCTGAGGGGTCAGCCCTCCAGCGACTCGATGTAGGCGAGCTGAGAACGGACGATCTGCAGGGCCGCCGGCTTCACGGAATCGGGGACGTCCGCGTAGACGACGTCCGCGACCTCCTCCGCCGTCGTGCGACCGCTCGCGAGCACGTCCTGCACCTGGCTGATGCGTTCCCGGCGATGGGAGAGATAGTGCGCGAGCAGGTCGCGCACGTCCTCCCGCTGCTCTCCGTGAGCCGGCGCGATGGTCGTGACGGCCCCTGCCGCCTCGAGAGCGGTCAGACGCTCGAGACTGTCGAGGTAATCGCCCAGCGATCCGTCCGGGAAGGACACCATCGTCGTGCCCCGACCCAGGACGGTGTCCCCGGCGAACAGGCGGGAGCCGTGCACGGCCGACACGGAGTCGTCCGTGTGCCCCGGGGTCGTGACGATCGTGAGGACGTCGGCGTCGTGCGTCCCGAACGCGATGCGCTCGCCGTCCACCAGCGGCGTGGCACCAGAGGCGAACGTCGGATCGACGGCATGGACGGGGACGCCGGGAGCCCACTGCCCCGCGGTCTCCAGCAGACCGGAGTGATCCCCATGGCGGTGCGTCAGGACGATGGCGGTGAGCTCCGCGGAGCCTACCGTGCGGACCAGCGCATCACGGTGCTCCACCAGCATCGGCCCAGGGTCCAGGAGGAGCGCGGACGCCCCGTCCCGGGACCTCAGGATGTAGCTGTTCGTCCCCTCGAGCGTCATGGGTGACGGATTGTCCGCCAGCACCAGATCGACGCCGTCGTCCGCGAGTGCACGCCGCAGGTGGTCGTCCGCCATCGTCATTCTCCCGCGCGGACCTGCACAGTGAGCTCCAGCTCCACCGGCGTGCCCTTCGGCAGCGACACGACGCCCACCGCGGAGCGGACGTGCTGCCCGGCTTCACCGAACAGCTCGCCCAGCAGCTCCGAGGCGCCGTTGACGACTCCGGGCTGACCGGTGAAGTCCGGGGTGGAGTTCACGAAGCCCGTGACCTTGACGATGCGCTCGATGCGGTCGAGGTCGCCGATCACGGACTTGACCGCAGCCAGTGCGTTGAGGACGCAGACGCCGGCCAGTTCGTAGGCCTCCTCCGCGGTCACGCTGCCGCCCACGGCACCGACCTTCGGAAGCGCCCCATCGACGAACGGCAGCTGACCCGAGGTGAGGACCTGGTCGCCCACGCGCAGGGCCGGGACGTAGGCGCCGGCGGGTGCGGCGACGGGAGGAAGGGCGAGACCGCGCTCAGCGAGCTCCGATTCGATGCGATTCATGGTGACTCCCTTCAGCCCGCCAGCGGGCGCTTCATGTAGGCGACGAGGTTGTTGCTGCCCTCGGGTCCCGGAACCACCTGAACGAGCTCGTACCCCTCTGCCCCCCACTGGTCGAGGATCTGCTTCGTCGCGTGGATGAGCAGGGGGACGGTCACGTACTCCCACTTCGTCATGAGGTGCTCCTTCGTCGTCCGTGCGGGCTCGATCCCGCATGCTCTGCCCATGCTATGTGTTCGCAGGCAGGAGGGACACCGGGGACTCAGACGCTGAACTCGCAGACGACGAAGCCGCGGGGCCACCGAACGATTCGGTGATCCCGCGGCTTCCTCATGGAGGGCCAGACAGCCTGCGCCTCGAACAGATGGTCGGCGTCAGTTCCCGCCCAGGCCGGCGCCACCGCCGCCGTCATCGCCGTCGTCGTCGTCCCCGCCGTCGTCCCCGCCGTCGTCCCCGCCGTCGTCCCCGCCGTCGTCCCCGCCGTCGTCCCCGCCGTCGTCCCCGCCGTCGTCCCCGCCGTCGTCCCCGCCGTCGTCCCCGCCGTCGTCGTTCCCGCCGCCGCCTCCGCCGCCGTTTCCGCCGCCGTTGCTGCCGCCTCCGCCGCCGTTTCCGCCACCGGAGCGGTCGCTGCCCTGTGAGCCGCCCACGCTGCCGCCGGGACGGGAGAAGCCGGTGTTGCCCTCGGTCTTCTGGACCGCGTCCCGCATGTAGGCCTGCCACGTGGCGCCGGACACGGTCGCGCCGTAGACGTAGCCGGTGACTGCGCCCTCGGAGTTCCTGCGCCAGTCACGGCTGCCGTCCGGGTCACCGGTCCACACCATGGTGGACAGGGTACGAGTGAAGCCGATCAGCGAGGTCGAACCGACCTCGAAGTTCGTCGTACCGGTCTTCGCCGCCGCGGGCACGCCGATCCCGAGGCTGCTGGTCGTGCCTCCGTTGAAGGTCTGGCTCATCGCGTAGGCGACGCCCTGTGCGACCTCCTCGTCGATCGCCTGCCTGCAATCAGCCGACGGCACGTCGAGCTCTTCGCCGTCACCGTCCTCGATCGACTGGATGGGTGTGGGCCTGCAGTACTCGCCATCGGCAGCGAACGCCGCGAATGCGGCAGCCATGTCGATCGGTGCGACCTCGACGGTGCCGAGGATCGACGCGGGGCTGAGAGCGGGGACGAACCCCGTGTCGTCTGCCGTGTCGAGAGGTTCTCCGCTGCCGTACTTGAGGCCCAGAGACTGGGCGGTGTCGAGGATGCCGCACATGTTGAGCTGATTGCCCATCGCCGCGTACGCGGTGTTGAGCGACTGCTTCGTGGCCTCTATCGCGGTCATCGAGGGACTCCCGTCGCCGTCGCCGGCGTTCCTCGGGTGCCACGCTCCGCCCATCGCCGGACATCCGGAGTACGACCACGAACCTGCGGAGAACTCGCGCCGCGTCGCATTCACGACGGTGTTCAGCCCCTTGCCCTCATCCAGCCATTCGGCGAGCACGAGGGGCTTCCACGTCGAACCGACCTGGAAGCCGCTGGCCCCGTTGTGGGCGCGGTCGACGTTGTAGTTCAGCTGGGTGTCGACGTCCTCCTCGCCTTCGGCCACCGCGTAGTTGCGGTTCTGCGCCATCGCGATGACGTCACCGCTGCCCGGCTCCACGGTCACTGCCGCGTGGCCCGCACCGGACGGATCGCCCACGGGCACCCGGTCCTTGACTGCCTCGTCTGCGGCCGCCTGGATGTCGGGATCGATCGTGGTCCGGATCGTGAGGCCGCCCCGGTTGAGGAACTGCAGCCGTTCGCCCTTCGTCTCACCGAAACTCGGATCGTTCTCGACGACGCGCTGCACGTAATCGCAGAAGTAGCCCATGTTGCCGGCCGTCGCGCAGCCGTTGGGCGTCTTGTGGATGTCGAGGTCCAGGTCGGATTCCGTCGCCTCCTGGTACTCCGCGTCGTCGATGTAGCCGTGGGTGTGCATGAGGCTCAGCACGGTGTTGCGCCGCTCCAGCGTCTGTTCCGGGTACCGCTCCGGATTGTTCGCGCTGGGGTTCTTCACGATTCCCGCCAGGGTCGCCGACTGTGTGGCGTTCAGCTCTGATGCGGGGATGCCCCAGTACCGCTGTGCAGCGGCTTCGACGCCGTAGACGTTGGGCGATCCGGAGTAGTTGTTGATGTTGAGGTAGCGATGGAGGATCTCGTCTTTGTCGTACTTGTTCTCCACTGCGAGCGCCAGCTTCGCCTCGCGCAGCTTGCGGGCGTAGCCGGATGCTCCGTCCGATTCCTTCGCCGCCTCGACTCCTTCAGAGTCCTCGATCGCGTGGGCGTTCTCCGCGAGCACGTTCTTCACGTACTGCTGCGTGAGTGTCGACCCGCCCTGCGTCGAATCGGAGAGGAGATTGTGCACCACCGCGCGGGCGATGCCCTTGAGGTCCACACCGGTGTGCTCGTAGAAGCGGTAGTCCTCGACCGCGACGGTCGCGTCCTTCATCTCCTGGGAGATGTCGTCGAACGCGACCTCCTTGCGGTTCTGCCAGTAGAAGTTCGCGATGAGCGATCCGTCTGCGGCGAGCATGCGGGACTGCTGCGCGAGCGGTCGCTCGTCGAGCTCCGCAGGCAGCGCGTTGAATACCTCGACAGCGCCGTCACCCGCAGCGGCGGCCATCCCGACCGACGGGATCGCGAGTCCTGCGGACACGACTCCGGCGATGCAGCTGACCGCGATGAACTGGATGAGCGCGCTGAGCTTGGCGGGCTTCTTGGATGCGACAGAGGACACCATGGTCTAGATTTTAGCGCCCCGGGCAATCGCAGGGTCTCAGAGTCCGCCGATGGCGCTGCCAGTATGCGTGCTTCAGTCCGAACCCGGCCTTCCGACCAGCATGAGCAGGCTGACCTCCGGCGGACAGGCGAACCGGACAGGTGAGTACGGCGAATACCCCAGACCAGCGGACACATGCACGCGAGACCGCCGATACGAGAAGAGCCCACGAGCACGTGTCCGGTCCAGATCGCAGTTGGTCACGGGAGCGCCCCAGAACGGGACCCGGATCTGCCCGCCGTGCGTGTGTCCTGCGAGCACGAGGTCGGCACCCGCCCCCGCGAACGCCTCGAGGGTCCGTGAGTACGGAGCATGCGTGACTCCGATCCGCACGTGACCGCTGGGGAAGCGCGGGTGCGTGTCCGTGACGCGATCGGCATTCATATGGGCGTCGCCCAGACCTGCGAAGGCGAGTGCCGTGTCCCCGACCGTGAGGGAGCTCGTGCAGTTGTCCAGGTGAGACCACCCGCGGGCCTCGAACGATGCCCTGAGCTCATCGACCGGGAGGGTGGGCTCCTTCGACTTGTCCTCCCCCTGCGTCGTGCGGCGGGTGAGATAGCGGGCGGGGTTCTTGAAGGTGGGTCCCCACACGTCGTTGGAGCCGAGCACGAACACTCCCGGCACATCGAGCAGCGGATCCAGGGCTTCGAGCACGAGCGGCAGCGTATCGCCGCCGAAGTTGTCCCCCGTGTTGACGACGAGGTCGGGCTCCAGCTCTGCGAGCGATCGTACGAAGCGGGATCGGTAGCCCTGATTCCCCGCCAGGTGCATATCGGACAGATGGAGGATCCGGACCGGGTCGGACCCCGGCGGAAGCAGCGGGAGTGTGTGACGACGGACCCGGAACATCCGCGGTTCGACGACGGCGGAGTACCCGAAGCCCGCGATGCCCGCGAGTCCGATCCCCGCTGCGATTCCCGCCGCGCGTCGGAGACTGCGGGATGAGCGTGCTGAGGCCATGCGCCCGATTATGTCAGCGCCGCGGCCAGGATTCCCGACCGCGGCGTATGACTCGCACCTCGACGGGGGTCGTCACCGCAGCGATGGGTGACGGTCCAGGTCGGACTCCCGCTGGGTCCTGGCACGTATGTGGCGCCGCATCCGGCGTCGACCGATCAGTCGGCACACCGCATAGATGAGGAAACTGATCGTCGTGACGAACGGGCTGATGGGCACGACCGGTGAACCGAGCGCGACGAGGACACCGCCCACCGAGGACACGACCGCGAAGACGACGGACAGGATCGGGGTGACGACCGGGGAGGCGGTGACCTGCGTGGCTGCGGCTGCGGGAGTGACCAGCAGCGCCATGACCAGCAGCACGCCCACGACCTGCACGGACAGTGCGACTGACAGACCCAGCACCACCATGAAGATCAGGTGGAGCGACGCGACCGGCACGCCGCGGGCTCGCGCCACCTGCGGATCGAGTCCAGCGAAGATGAGCGGTCGCCAGATGACCGCAAGGACCACGAGCACGATGAGCGCGGTCACGACCAGCAGCCGCAGGGATTCGCCACTGATCGCGACGATCTGACCGGTGAGCAGGCCGAACTTGTTCGCCGCCCGACCGTCGTAGAGTGCGAGGAAGAGGATTCCCAGGCCCAGGCCGAACGGCATGAGCACGCCGATGATCGAGTTCTTCTCCGATTCGCGCACTCCGCCCACGGCGATGATGGCTGCCGCGATGATCGAGCCGACGAAGCTGCCGTGGACGACGTCGAAGCCGATGAGCAGGAAGAGCGCGGCCCCCGCGAAGGACAGCTCCGCGATGCCGTGGACGGCGAACGCGATGTCGCGAGTCATGACGAAGACTGACACCAGGCCGCCCACCACGCCCAGCAGTGCCGCCGCGAGGATCGAGTTGAGGAGCAGGGAGACGAGCGCCCCGTAGTCCTCGAATGTGAAGAGACCGGTGAGAACATCCATCAGTGGTCTCCCTTTCCGAGAAGTATGCCCGGCTCATCGGCCGGATCCTCGTCGGTGTCGTGATGCGGGTGGTGGTCGTCTCCGCCGACGATGACGAGCCGTCCGCCGACCTCCACGACCTCGATCGGGCTGCGATACAGCCGGCTGAGCGATGCCGAGGTCATGACCTCACGCGGCGGACCGATGAGGTGGTGGCCGCCCGCCAGGTAGAGCACCCTGTCGACGTAGGGGAGGATCGGATTGATCTCGTGGGTGACGAAGACGACCGCAGTGTCGCGCGTCCTGCGCATCTCGTCGATGAGCGCCGCCACGCGGCGCTGGTGCTGCATGTCGAGCGAGAGCAGCGGTTCATCGCACAGCAGGATCCGCGGCTGCCCGACGAGCGCCTGCGCGACGCGCAGGCGCTGCTGCTCACCGCCGGAGAGGAGTCCGACCGGCGAGTCCGAATATTCGCGGGCACCGACTGCGTCGATGAGTTCCTCGACCCGATCGCGGTCGGCGCGCTTCAGGGGGCCCATCCCCCACCGGTGCCCGTTGAGGCCCATGCGGATGAGATCGCGACCCCGCATCGGGGTATCGCGATCCATGCCCTTCTGCTGCGGAATGTAGCCGAGGTCGCCGTCACCGGTGCGCGGCGGATGGCCGTTCACGCGGATCGAGCCGGCGCGCAGCCTGTACTGCCCCAGCAGTGCCCTCAGCAGCGACGTCTTGCCCGTGCCATTGGGTCCCAGCACTGCGATGAACTCGCCCGGCTGCACGTCGAGGGTCAGGTGGTGCCACACGACACGCTCTCCGAAGCGCAGCTCCGCGTCGGAGAGCTCCAGGACCGGCTCGCGGACGGGCGGCGCATCTGTCATGCGATCGCCTGCTCCACGGCGTCGACGGTCTCCGTCATCCACGTGACGTAGTCGGTGCCCTCGGGCATCGTCTCGGTCACCTCGACGACGGGGATGCCGCTGCTGTCGGCCTCGGCACGGAGCGCGTCCGCCTGGGGGCCCGAGGTCTGGGTGTTGTACGCGAATACGCTCACGTCATCGTCAAGCGCCTCCGTCGCCTCCTGCAGGACGATCGGCGAGACGTCCGAGCCCATCTCGACGGCGGACACGAACTGGTCGGGGACGACGTTCGTGAGTCCGAGGTCCTCGAAGAGCCACAGCGCGACGGGTTCGGTCACTGCGGCGTTCTCGCCCCCGTGGGAATCAGCGAGGTCTGCGATCCGGTCGTCCAGCTCCGTGAGCTCCCCGCGCGCCGCATCGGCGTTCGCGGTGACGGTCTCCGCACTGTCGGGGACCGCTTCTGCGAGGTGGGACTCGATCTCGTCGACCAGGGCGATCATGGTCGGGACGGAGTACCAGACGTGTTCATTGAACGATCCGTGGTCGTGGCCCTCGTGGTCGTGGGCGTCCTCGCCCTCGCCGGACTCTTCGTGATCGTGGCCCTCATGGTCGTGAGCGTCCTCGCCCTCGCCGGACTCTTCGTGATCGTGGCCCTCATGGTCGTGAGCGTCCTCGCCCTCGCCGGACTCTTCGTGGTCGTGAGCATGGTCGTGGTCGTGTCCGTTCGCTGCTGCTTCCTCGGCACCGGGGAGATCCGAGGTCGCGACTGCATCGATGACGTCGGGATCCTCGTCGATCGCGTCGAGCATCGTCGTCATGAAGGCGTCGTACCCTCCTCCGTTCATGACGACGACGTCAGCGCGCGACAGCTCCAGCTGATCGCGGGCGGTCGCCTCGTACTCGTGGGGGTCCTGTGCGGCATCATCGATGATCGGGACGACGTCGACCGCGTCGCCTGCGACTGCTTCGACGAGAGAGGCGTAGACGTTCGTCGAGGTGACCACTGTCGTGCTGCTGTCGCCATCGGCCGCACCCGCGCCGGAGCCACAGCCCGCCAGCACCAGACCGGAGGCGGACAGGAGTGCGAGGAATGCAGGCGAACGGCGCATTGGTGGAGCCTTTCCAGGGGGTCAGTGACATCGGCGGCCCGGTCTTCCGCAGAAGATCGCGCATACTGCTGTCAGGCTACGCCGGGCCCCAGGCCGGGACTAATGCAGATATGTCGATGTTTCGATGCGGTCACCCCGTCGTCATAATGCCGACGGCGCCTCTTCCCTCAGCGGGACGAGGCGCCGTCGAACGCGCGATGGACCGGTGCCCGATCGGACTGCCGGCGATCAGCCCAGGCGGTCCGCCACCAGCCGTGCGATCTGCACCGTGTTCAGCGCAGCCCCCTTGCGGAGGTTGTCGTTCGCGACGAACAGCACGAGACCGCGGCCCTCCGGCACGGACTGGTCCTGCCGGATCCGTCCGACGAGGCTGGGGTCCGCACCCGCGGCCTTGAGCGGGGTGGGCACGTCCTCGAGTTCGACTCCGGCAGCGTTCGCCAGCACCGCACGCGCCTCGTCCGCGGAGATCGCGCGGGAGAACTCCGCGTGGATCGACAGCGAGTGACCAGTGACGACGGGCACGCGCACGCATGTACCGGCGACCATCAGCTCCGGGAGGGCGAGGATCTTGCGGGACTCGTTGCGGAGCTTCTTCTCCTCATCGGTCTCGTACTCGCCGTCGTCCACGAGTGCGCCTGCCAGAGGCAGCACATTGAACGCGATGGGGTCCGTGTAGACCTGCGGCTCCGGGAAATCGACGGCGGAGCCGGAGCTCACCAGGGCGGATGCATGCGGTGCGACCGCCTGTGCCTGGTCTGTGAGCTCCTTGACACCGGCCAGTCCGGACCCGGACACGGCCTGGTACGTGGCGACCTTGAGGCGCTCGAGCCCCGCTGCGTCGTGCAGCGCCTTCAGCGGCGGCATCGCGGCCATCGTCGTGCAGTTGGGGTTGGCGATGATGCCCTTCGGTCGCGCGTCCGCCGCATCCGGGTTGACCTCGCTCACGACGAGCGGGACCTCTTCATGGCCGCGCCACGCCGACGAGTTGTCGATGACGACCGCCCCGGCGGCGGCGAAGCGCTCAGCCTGTGCACGGGAGGTATCGCCCCCGGCGGAGAACAGCGCGATGTCCACGCCCGTCGGGTCGGCCGTCGCCGTGTCCTCGACGACGATGTCCTGGCCGCGGAACGGCAGAGTCGAACCGGCCGAGCGTGCGGACGCGAAGTAGCGCATCGCCTTGATCTCGAACCCGGGGTCCGCTTCGAGCAGGGTGCGCATGACCGCGCCCACCTGCCCGGTGGCCCCGACGATTCCGATGGTCACTGCTGTCATCGTCCTGTCCCTCCGTACACGATCGCCTGCGTCTCATCGCTGTCCAGACCGTATGCGCTGTGCGCCGCGGTGACGGCGCGGTCCAGATCCTCGGCACGCGTCACGACGCTGATGCGGATCTCCGAGGTGGAGATGAGATCGATGTTGACGTGCTCGTCGCTCAGCGCGCGGAACAGGGTCGCGGTGACCCCTGGGTTCGAGCGCATACCATCGCCGACGACCGACAGCTTGCCGATCTGGTCGTCGTAGCGGATGTGATCGAAGCCGATGCTGTCCTTGCGGCTCTCGAGTGCTTCGATCGCCTTCGCGCCATCCGTCATCGGCAGCGTGAAGGAGATGTCTGTGCGACCGGGATCGCGCGTGGAGATGTTCTGCACGATCATGTCGATGTTGATCTCCTGCTCGGAGATGATGCTGAAGATCTCCGCCGCCTTGCCGGGCACATCGGGCACTCCGACGATGGTGAGCTTGGCTTCGGAGCGATCGTGCGCGACTCCGGAGATGATGGGCTGTTCCATGGTGGAATCCTTCGTGCTTGCGGTCCTGAAGGGCTCGGGGATCTCCCCGTCGGTGACCCACGTGCCGCTGTGCTTCGAGAACGACGAGCGGACATGGATGGGCACACCGGAACGGCGCGCGTACTCGACGCAGCGGAGCATGAGGATCTTGGCGCCGGAGGCGGCCATCTCCATCATCTCCTCGTAGCCGATCTTGTCGATCTTGCGGGCGGACGGCACGATCCGGGGATCCGCCGTGAACACGCCGTCGACGTCCGAGTAGATCTCGCAGACGTCCGCGTCCAGGGCTGCGGCGAGCGCGACGGCGGTCGTGTCGGAGCCGCCGCGGCCCAGTGTCGTGATGTTCTTGGTGGTCTGGCTCACGCCCTGGAACCCTGCAACGATCGCGACGTGGCCGTCGTCGAGCGCGGAACGGATCCGGCCCGGCGTGACGTCGATGATGCGGGCGCGCCCGTGGGATTCGTCTGTGATCACTCCGGCCTGAGAACCGGTGAACGACTGCGCGCTCTCCCCCAGGTTCGCGATCGCCATCGCCAGGACCGCCATGGAGATGCGCTCTCCCGCGGTCAGCAGCATGTCGAGTTCACGCGGCGGCGGAACGGGCGAGACCTCTTGGGCGAGGTCGATCAGGTCGTCTGTCTGGTCCCCCATGGCTGAGACGACGACTACCACGTCATGGCCGGCTTTGCGGTAGGACGCAATGCGCTTGGCGACCCTCTTGACGGATGCGGCGTCGGCAACGGAGGAACCTCCGAACTTCTGTACGACGAGGCTCATGTGCTCAATTCTCTCGCGGGCTGTTCGGTCCGGCCGGCGGCGAAACGATGCAGCACCGCTGCGGCCGAGCCATGCACCATTCTAGAGGCTCTTCCCGGCCGGCTTCCGGCCACCCCGTCATGCTGGGACGCCGAGGCGGCGCCGGCCGTGATGGACCGACACCGCCTCGGCACTTCATCTCGCGATGCGGTGGGCGTCCCGTGCCCCGGCTCAGCGAACGACGCTGAAGAGGTCGCCGGGCTGGCATTCGAGGACCTCGCACAGTGCCAGGAGCGTCGTGAAGCGCACCGCCTTCGCGCGGTTGTTCTTGAGGACGGAGAGGTTCGCCAGGCTCACCCCCACTCGCTCGGACAACTGAGTGAGCGTCATCTCCCGCTGCGCGAGCAGGCTGTCGATATGGCAGGCGACTCGGGGGCCGCCGACATCCACCACCTCAGATCACACCTTCCAGCTCGTCCTGGACCTCGCGGCCGCGCCTGACGGCCCTGCGGAGGAGCTCTGCGAGGAAGACCGCGCCGATCCAGAGATAGGTCATGTTCGATGTGACGCTGTGGCTCACGTCGAGGTCCTGCAGGCCCAGATCGCGGATCACCAGATTGTCGCCCGGGACCTGCGCCAGCGCGAAGAGCGGGCCGGTGATGATGAGGGTCCAGGACAGCCCTGCAAGACCCCTCGAGGCGCGGGTCGAGAACGGGCGACCCTGCACGACCTCGGACACGACGCGCGCGGCGAACCACGTGGCGACGAAGAGACCGAGGATCCAGATCGCCTTCGCGACGATGAATTGCCCGATCGCCCATCCGCTGAGGTCGTCCACCGGGACGGTGAGCGTCGTCAGACCCTCCACCGCCACCTCCGTCCCGTCGAGGGCGATCGACGCCGGCTCAACGAACTCGAGCACTGCGGGAAGCCGGTCGGACAGCGCCAGGCTGAACAGCGGCGACGCCGCGAGGTTGAGGAGAGCGATGAGCGGGAAGATGAGGAAGAGCTCGAACCCCCACGACGGCTTCTTGTTCGAGCTTCCACTGGTCGGCGGTGTCGGATCGGGAGTCTGATCGGGTGTCTGCGGATCCGTGGTGCTCATATCTGCTCGCCCCCTGGCGCTACGCTTGCTTCTTATCGATGATCGATATATCGATAAACAATATACTTGCCGTTTATCGATAAGAAGTCAAGAGGCAGTGAGCACTGTGTCACGCGCCGGGAGACGTCAGGAGACGGAACGGCGTCCTTCGAACGCTCGGCCCAGGGTCACTTCGTCCGCGTACTCGAGGTCACCGCCCACCGGCAGCCCCGATGCCAGCCGCGACACCGTGAGGCCCACACTGCCGAGAAGGCGGATGAGGTACGTAGCAGTCGCCTCGCCCTCGAGGTTGGGGTCGGTCGCGATGACGACCTCCTGCACATCCCCTGACTGCAGCCGTGGCAGGAGGTCTTTGATGCGGAGGTCGTCGGGGCCGATTCCAGCCATGGGATCGATGGAACCGCCGAGCACGTGGTAGAGACCGCGGTACTCCCGGGTGCGCTCCACCGCAAGGACGTCCTTGGGCTCTTCCACGACGCAGATCATCGTCCGGTCGCGGCGCTCGTCCTTGCAGATGACGCAGGTCGCGTCCTCTGCGACATTGCCGCACGTGTCGCAGAACCGGACGCGGCGCTTCACTTCGCGCAGCGCGTGGGCGAGAGCGTCGACGTCTGCGGTGTCCGCCTGGAGGATGTGGAATGCCATGCGCTGAGCGGACTTGGGACCGATGCCCGGCAGACGACCGAACTCCTCGACCAGATCCTGCAGGGCGCCTTCGTACAGCAGGCTCACTCGTTCAGCTCCTCGATGATCACGCCACCCAGTATGCGCTCGACGACGGCGGGCCCGTACTCATCGTCGTGCTCGATGTCAGCGTCGCCTTCGGTGTCGTAGTCGGTGTAGTTCTCGACCGGGTCCGGCACATGCTCTTCGATGGGCGGCGCGGGCTGGCCCGCCCCTTTCACATCGCCGCTGTGCCGCTGTGCGAGGTTCGCGTACCGCCCCAGGGGTGAGTCTGCGGACGCTGCAGGTTCAGCGGTGCGCGATGTCTGCGCGTGGCCGGGATTCTCTGTGAACGAGATGTCCACGTCCGCGTACGCACCGAGGAAATCGAGGTCGCCGCGCGCCGCGGGTGACTGGTTCTCCATCGGCTCGCGATCCATGGAGGTTTCGGACTCCGCACGATCGCGCATCCCGTGCCCGGATCCTTCGTCGACGGGACCGGGTGGGGCGTCCCCGTACGGATCCGCGTACTCGTCCGCGTACTCCCCGTCCTCGGGGGAGGGCTCGATGTCGACGGGCGGCGGAACCAGGACAGCACCGAAATCCACTGCCCTGTCCCCCGCCGCGGTCGCGACGGGCTCATCACTATCGGTCGAGTCGCCCGACCAGTCCTCGCGAGAGTCGCCCGACCAATCCTGGCTCGACGAACCCGACCACGCTTCGTTCCCGGCCTCCGGTGCCCACGGGTCCGGTGCCCACGGATCCTGCGCCGACTGCACTGACCCCGACTGGCCCGCAGCCGTCGGCTCGGAAGTCATCGAGTCCGCGTCCGCGGACTCTGCGGCAGGTGGCCCTGAGGCTGCAGATTCTGAGACGGGTGGCTCTGTGGCAGCTGACTCGGTGGCCAGCGGCCCTGCCGCACCTGACTCTGTGGCCGGTGGTTCAACAGCCGAGGGGCGTTCGGAGACGGGCTGTTCAGCAGCAACCTGTTCAGCAGCAACCGCGGTCGCCGCCCCGTGCAGGTCTGCGGAGGGCTCATGCGAGCCGCGTTCAGCGTCTGCACCCCTCAGCGGGGCCCGACTGTCGCCCTCCGCATCGTCACGGCCTTCGCGTCCCCGCGGGGACGGAGGCGGACTGTTCGGCGCCCCCGATCGCACGGCGCCACTCTGATCGGCCGAGCCACTCTGCCAATACCGCTCGTGGTCGACAGGCGCCCGATCAGCTTCGCGCGGACCGACGACGGAGTCCAATTCTTCCTGCGTCACCTGACGCGGCCCCGAGCGATCGTGGGGGCCCGCCGCCCTCTGGCCTGGGCCGCCCGAACCGGAGCCGTCCGAACCTCTGCCACCCGGACCGGAGCTGCCCTGCCCGGCAGGACCACCGGGCTGAGGCCCACTGGGTGCCGGAGGTGCGGTAGCCGGTCCTGCGTTCTCGTCGCCCACACGCACTTCTGCGCGGATGCCCAGAGAATCTTCGACGGCTGAACTCACGAACTGCGCATGGGGGCCCCGGCGGAAGGCCTGGACCGACCCGGGGTTGCTGAAGCCGAGGAAGAGCACACCATCGGCGAACTGCTGCGGGAAGGAGTTGCCGCTCACGATCGCGTACGAGAGCTTGCGCAGCTGCTGAAGCCTGGCCAGCACGTCGGGCCAACCGCGACGGATCGCGTCGATCTCCGCGCCCACACCGGGGGCCTGCCGGATTTCCGGCGATGCATGTGCTTCCGGCACGTCGACCGACGAATCGTCTGCCTGCGGGGCATCTGCCTGCGGTGGCGCCGTCTGCGGTGGCGCCGTCTGCGGTGCACCTGTCTGCGGGGCATGCACGTGCTGATCTGCCGCGGGCGCGCCCGCCTGTGATCCCGAGCGCACAGGTCGCCGTTCCTGCGGGGGTTCCGGCTCGGGGCGCTCGGAACGCCCCTGCGGGGGTTCCGCCCGCTCAGGGCGCTCAGGGCGCTGCTGTGGCGATTCCGCAGGCTCAGCGCGCTCCGGTCGCTGCTGCGACTCAGCGTGTTGCACCTGTTCGGCCCGGGGGGCGGGCCGCTGGTCCGCTCGAGGAGGTTCCGCAGGGGCCGACGCCGACGGGCCGCGAGGCTTGTCCTCCGGCCTGGAGTCGAGCACCGAGCGAGCCGATGCCATGGCATCCGCGACACCCGCGAACGGGTCCGCGTCCTGCGCCGCGATCGCGGACGCTTCCGTGCCCTGCACAGCACTCGGCGCCTGCCCGTGAGCAGCCCCCGAACCCGGTGCCGGCTCAGTGCGTGCCGAATCAGTCCCGACAGTCTCAGCTCCGGAATGCGCAGTTCTGGAGGACTCAGTTCTGGCTGGCCCCGCCCCGACGGGCTCAGAGTCCGCCTGCGCGGGCACTGCTCCTGCCGGGATGCGGCCACCGGCGCTCATTCCGATGCGCCGTTCGAGCCTGTCGACGCGGGACACGACGGAGCGACGCGAGTCCTCCGCCCCCGGCAGCAGGATCCGCGCGCAGATCAGTTCCAGCTGCAGACGGGGCGACGTGGCACCGGTCATCTCCGTCAGTCCGACATTGAGGAGGTCCGCCGCTCGTGACAGTTCAGCCGGCCCGAAAGCACGCGCCTGGACCTTGAGGCGCTCCAACCTGTCCGCGGGCACCTCCGGCAGGAACGAGGCCGCGGCGTCTTCTGCGGCGGAGATGACGAAGAGGTCGCGGAAGCGCTCCAGCAGGTCCTCGACGAAGCGACGCGGATCGTGCCCCGATTCGACCACGCGGTCGATGACGCGGAAGACCCCGGCGCCATCGCCCGCGGAGAACGAATCGACGATGTCACCCAGGAGCGAGTCGTCCGTATAGCCGAGCAGCGCGACCGCCGTCGGATAGTCCACGCCCTCATCGTCGGCACCGGCCATCAGCTGGTCGAGGACGGAGAGGGTGTCACGGACGGATCCCCCACCCGCACGCACGACGAGCGGCAGGACCCCCTTGCCGACGTTCACGTTCTCCCGGCCGCTCAGATCGTCGAGGTACCGCACCAGTGTCTCCGGCGGGACCAGCCGGAACGGGTAGTGGTGCGTACGCGACCGGATCGTCTGGATGACCTTGTCCGGCTCCGTCGTCGCGAAGACGAACTTCACGTGGGCCGGCGGTTCTTCGACGAGCTTGAGCAGGGCGTTGAAGCCCTGCGTCGTCACCATGTGGGCCTCGTCGAGGATGAACACCTTGTAGCGGTCCCTGGCCGGCGCGTACACGGCCCGCTCCCGCAGGTCACGGGCATCATCGACGCCGTTGTGGCTGGCCGCGTCGATCTCCACGACGTCCAGCGATCCCGATCCGCCGTTCGCCAGGTCCTGGCAGCTGGGGCACTGACCGCACGGATTCGACGTGGGGCCTTCGACGCAGTTGAGGCAGCGCGCCAGGATCCGCGCCGACGTCGTCTTCCCACAGCCGCGGGGACCGGAGAACAGGAAGGCATGGTTGATGCGCCCTGCGTCGATAGCGGCGGACAGCGGGCGGGTCACATGCTCCTGCCCGATCACTTCATCGAAGGCTTCGGGGCGGTAGCGCCTATACAGTGCGGTGGACACGTCCCCCACCCTATAGTCAGGGACGGACACAGAGCATCAGCCCAGACGCCGGCACGGACGGCAGCCCACGGGCAGACAGACAGCAGCCCACGGGCGAGGAGGACCAGCACATGGACGGCGATTCCGCGGCCCGGAAGATCCGGATCGGACACGCCGAACGCGAGGACGTCATCGAGACGCTGCGCGTCGCTGCAGGTGAGGGACGCCTGACGGTCGAAGAGCTCACGGAGCGCATGGAGAAGACCGCGGACGCCAGGACCTATGCGGACCTCGACCTCCTCGTGGACGACCTTCCCGTGCCACCGCCGTCCAGTGCGCTGGGCGGCGCTGCCGGCACGGTGGCGCGGACGGCCTCGGGCGCGGTCGTGCCGGCCAGGGACGCCGCCGGCTGGGAGCTCGGCCGTCCGCTCGTGCTGCGCGCCGGGTGGGAGGACGAACGACGCCGAGGCCGCTGGGAGGTCCCGCCCTTCATCCGGGTCGAGTCGATCGGAGCGACCGTGGAGCTGAGCTTCCTCGAGGTCGAGAACGCGCCGGAGGTCATCAACGTCGACGTCGCCGGGGCCATGGGCACCTGCCTCATCGTCGTGCCCGATGGATGGGGCGTCGACATCGACGACGTCCGCGGCTCCTGGGGCACCAGGAAGTCCCACGTCGACCACGTGCCGCGCCCGGGCCTCCCCCTCGTCCGGGTGCGCGGCTCGCTGGGCATGAGCACCCTCACTGCACGCTATGCGAACTGGTTCGACAAGCGCAGACTCGAGAAGAGGTCGTGAACCATGGTGGCCGAACCCTCGACCGTGGGGATCATCATCATCACGTGCGCCTTCTTCGTCACGATCGTGTGCGGCGGCTGGCTGATCCTCCGGACGGTGAAGAACCCGGACGCCGCGATCGGTGCCCGCACGCGGAAGCGCTGGGAGGAGCTCGAGGATCAGAGGCGCCTCGAGCGCGAACGCCGTAGGCTGGAGGATGAGCGTCGGCTCGAGGACGTCGACCGGCTCGACGAGGAGCGTGGGCTCGACGGGGAGTCCGAACGCGACGGAGGGAAGGAGTCGACCGATGAGTGACAGGACCTACAGGATCGCGGTCATCCCCGGTGACGGGATCGGCACCGAGGTCATGCCAGAGGGCGTCCGTGCGCTCCAGGCCGCAGCGGACGTCTACGGCTTCGAGCTCGACCTCGTGGAGCTCGACTGGGCGAGCGCGGGGCACTGGCAGGCGCACGGCACGATGATGCCCGAGGACTGGGCGGAGCGGCTGGAGACCGTCGATGCGATCTTCTTCGGCGCGGTCGGATGGCCCGACGTCGTCCCCGACCACGTGAGCCTGTGGGGATCGATCCTCCAGTTCCGGCGCGTGTTCGACCAGTATGTGAACCTGCGACCCGTGAAGCTCCTCCAGGGTGTGCGGAGCCCGCTGGCCGGGCGAGAGCCGGGCGAGGTCGACTTCTACGTCGTCCGCGAGAACACGGAGGGCGAGTACTCCTCCGTCGGCGGTCGCATGTTCGAGGGCACGGACCGGGAGACGGTCATCCAGGAGACGATCATGACCCGCACGGGCATCGACCGGGTGCTCCGCTACGCGTTCGACCTGGCGGAGAGGCGCCCTGCGAAGAAGGTCACCTCCGCCACGAAGTCCAACGGCATCGCGATCACCATGCCGTACTGGGACGAGCGCGTCGCCGCGATGTCCGAGTCGTACCCGGATATCGACGTCGACCAGTTCCACATCGACATCCTCGCGGCGAACTTCGTCCTGCACCCGGACTGGTTCGACGTCGTCGTCGCCTCGAACCTGTTCGGCGACATCCTGTCCGATCTGGGACCCGCGTGCGTGGGGACGATCGGCATCGCCCCCAGTGCGAACATCAATCCTGAGGGGACCCACCCGTCGCTCTTCGAGCCCGTCCACGGGTCCGCCCCAGACATCGCGGGCAAGGGCATCGCGAATCCGATCGGCCAGATCTGGTCGGCAGCGCTCATGCTCGATCACCTGGGCGAGGCAGAGGCCGCCGCGGCCGTCGAAGACGCCTTCGAGTCCGTCGTGGCCGCCGGTGACACGACGGTCGTCACCCCCGACCTGGGCGGGACGGGCACCACTGCCGGTCTGGGCAGCGCGATCGTCGATGCGATCAATCACCCGGCTGTGGAGCGCGGTCGCGGCTGAGGCTTCGCGGCTGCTCCACGACGAGGGACGGGCTGCCGGTACGAAGGACGGGCGCGCGCGGCCGCCCGTCGAACGCTGCACCCGTCCCTCGCCACCGTTTCACCGGACAGGGCGGCCGGGCCGTCCGAACCGGCCGGGCCGTCCCGACCGGTTCGGACGTCCCCGCGTCTCACGCGGGAGGTGCACGGCGCCTCACCCCCGGATGAGACCCGCCTCGCGAGCCTTCGCCACCGCATCCGTCCGCGAACGGGCGCCCAGCTTGTCGAAGACGTGGGCGAGGTGGGTCTTCACCGTCGATTCCGACACGAAGAGCCGCCCCGCGATCTGGGAGTTCGACAGGCCGTCTGCCACTGCTTCGACGACTTCGAGCTCCCGCACACTCAGGCTGACGGCGGGAGTCCTCATCCGCTTCATGAGCATGGCGGTCACGTCGGGCGACAGCGCAGTCTCCCCCGCCGCCGCCCGTCGGATCCCGTCGAGCAGCTGATCCGGTGGGGTGTCCTTGAGCAGGTAGCCCGCCGCGCCCGACTCGATCGCTGTCACGACGTCCGCGTCGCTGTCATAGTTCGTGAGGACGAGGACGTTCGGTGCTGAGGCGCCGCCCGCACGGATCCGGCGAGTCGCCTCCGGGCCGTGGACCACGCCGTCACCGCCGCCCAGCTGGAGGTCCATGAGGACGAGGTCCGCAGGCACCTCCGCCGCGAGTCGGACGATCTCCTCCCCCGTCGCGGCCTCACCGACCACCTCGATCCCCTCGTCAGTCGCGAGCAGAGCGGTGATCCCCGCCCGCACGACCGGGTGGTCATCGCACACGAGCACGCGCACCGTCATCGCTGTCTCCTTCTCCTCATCACACACCACTCCCCTCGTCACCCGCATCGAACACCGCACGCACCGTGGTGCCCTCACCCGGCCGCGATTCGACGGTGAGCGTCCCGCCCACGGCACGTGCCCGGGCGCGCATGACGTCGAGCCCGAACGAATCAGACTCACCCGACGGTCGCACAGCCGACGGATCGAAGCCCCGTCCGTCGTCGGTGATGTCGACCGCGATCCGGTCGTGCCCGTACGTCAGCGTGACGCGCACTCGGTCCGCGTGTGCGTGGGACACGGCGTTGCCGAGCGCACCCTGCACGAGACGGAGGATCGTCGTCTCGACGGGCCGGGGAAGCGGGCGCGCCGCACCGTTCGTGCGGAACGTGAGATCGGCGGCTCTGGCAGCTGCGGCGCGGCTCGCCGCCTCGGACCCCGCCGCCTCGGACCCCGACGTCTCAGACCCTGATGTCTCGAACCCCGCGGTCGAGGCCTCGGAACCGGTCTCGCTCACCACACGGGCGAGCGCGTCCGGCAGGGTCGCGGCCGCCAGCTTCGGAGAGTTCAGAGCACGGATGAATGCACGGGTCTCCGCCAGCGCGGAGCCGGCCGACGACTTCGCGAGCGCGATCTCGTGGAGCCCCGCGGCCTCCGGACCCATGCGCCGCTCCGCCGCGCTCAGCAGCAGCTGGATGCTCGAGAGGCCCTGCGCCACGGTGTCGTGGAGCTCTGCGGCCATACGCGTGCGCTCTGCCTCCACACCCGCAGCCCGCTCCGTCTCTGCGAGCCGCGTCTGCGCGGTGAGCAGACGGGTGACGAGTCGCTCGCGAGCACGGACTTCGCGGACCAGGGTGCGCACGCCCAGCCCGATGGCCACAGCGACGGCAGCACCCACGAGCGGGCCGGTGACCCCGCCGACGGTGAGCCCGCGGTGGAATGCGAGTCCCGCGATCGCCGCCAGCGCGATCGCGAGCACCGACAGCGGCCCCCACCAGTCGCGCAGCAGGTGGAAGCAGAGGAAGAAGAGGGGGAACGCGAGGAAGGCGGCATCCGGGGCGAGCGCCAGGGTGCCGAGCCACAGGATCACGAGCGCTGCCACCCAGACGAGCCGCAGTCGGACGAGCCGCAGTCGGACGAGCCGGCCCGCCAGCACCGCTCCGACGACATAGAGCGCTTCGAACGCCACGACCAGCCCGATGGCCGCGGTCGGATGACTCGCGTCTCCCGACAGTGCGCGGACCACCACGAGGAGGCCCAGGCCGACGATGAGGACGTGCAGTCCCCACTGCAGAGCGACCGACACGGATGTCGAGGTCAGGGCAGAGGCGCGGCCGTCGGACGGTTCGGCGGGGAGTGCGGACGAGCGGGGCATGCTGCCCACGCTACTGCGCCGCCGCTGCTGCGGGCATCGCTTCCGCAGCGTCTTCATGCGTATCAGTCGAAAGGACGAGGCGGGAGTCGTCCTATCCGCGCAAGAGGACCGTCCACCTGTCCGATGTGCCACGGTGCCGCGACGAGAAGACTGGGGTCATCGGATGGGAACCCGTCCGCAACCACCCCGCTCCTCATCACATCGGAGGCTGTCATGTTCCTCGCCTGGCGCGACATGCGATTCGCCCGCGGCCGCTTCGCCCTCATCACCGGAGTCGTCCTGCTCATGACACTCCTCATCGGGCTGCTCTCCGGCCTCACGGGCGGGCTCGCGCAGCAGAACATCTCCGCAGTCCGCGCACTCGACGGAGAACGCGTCGTGCTGGCGGCGGAGACGTTCGACGAGTCCGAGCTCACCGATTCGCAGGTCGAGGCCTGGAGCGACTCGGACCTCGTGGAGAGCGTCCGGGAGGTCGGAATCCTCCGGTTCACGATCGACGGTCCCGAAGCCGACCCCGGCCGCGCCGACGCGGCGACCGCCGACGGGACCGGGACCTCGGGCTCGGGGATCTCCGCCGCGATGTTCGGCGGCGCCTCCGATTCCCCCTCCCGCGACGGCCAGGTGGCGCTGAGCCCGCAGGCCGCGGAGGACCTCGGCGTCGGCGACGACGACCACGTCTCAGTCCTCGGCATCGACCTCGCGGTGGACGTGCTCGACGACGACCGCTGGTATGCGCACACCCCCGTCGCCTACGTGACGATGAACGATTGGCACGACATGCAGACCCGCCTGGGACGCGACGACGTGGCGGCGACCGCGCTGACCCTCGACGTCTCCTCTGGTGCCGCCGACGCCGGCGGCACCAGCGTCTCCGAGCAGATCGATGCGCTCGCGGACGAGTCCTCGACGACCGCGAGCAGCAGCCTCTCCTCACTGCTCGCGATCGCCTCGTTCCGCTCAGAGATCGGCTCCCTGCTCATGATGGTGGGCATGCTGTTCGGCATCTCTGCATTGGTGGTCGGCGCATTCTTCACCGTGTGGACCATGCAGCGCACGGGCGACGTCGCCGTGCTCAAGGCACTGGGCGCGTCGACCCCGTCGCTCATGCGCGACGCCCTGGGCCAGTCCCTGGCAGTGCTGATCGCCGGAGTGGGCGGAGGGATCCTGCTCACGGCCGCACTGGGACTGGCGGTCAGCGGTGTCGTGCCGTTCATCGTCGCCTGGTACACCACGCTCCTGCCCGCCGTGCTCCTCATCGCACTGGGACTCGTGGGGGCCGGGTTCGCACTGCGCTCCGTCACGCAGGCTGACCCACTCACCGCGCTGGGCACCGCACGCTGAGCACCGGTCGATCCGGGGGCCGGTCTGCCGGCCGTGCCCTCGCCCGCCGCTGAATCCCAGCTGGGATGAGTCCCAGCTCCACCGAAAGGACCCTTCTCATGCTCTCGCTCACCGGTATCACCCTGACATTCCCCGACGGCACCAGCCGGATCACCGCCGTCGACAGTGCGGATCTCGAGGTCGCCGACGGCACCGTCGCGGGCCTCACGGGGCCCTCCGGTTCGGGGAAGTCCAGTCTCCTGGCCGTCGCTTCCACACTCGTGCGGCCCGATGCGGGCACCGTGCGGATCGCGGACGTCGACGCGACCTCGCTCTCGCAGACGGACGCGGCCCGCCTGCGGCGCGAGCGGATCGGCATCGTCTTCCAGCAATCCAACCTGCTGCCGTCACTCACCGCTCGCGAACAGCTGCTCATCATGGGCGAGATGGACGGTGATCGCAGCGCCCGCGCTGCACGTCATCGGGCTGCGGACGAACTGCTCGGCGTCGTCGGACTGGGCGATCACCGCGACGCTCGTCCCGCTGCGCTGTCCGGTGGTCAGCGACAGCGGATCAACATCGCACGCGCCCTCATGGGGCATCCGAACGTCCTCATCGTCGATGAACCCACTTCCGCGCTGGATCGTGCGCGCGGCGAGGAGATCATCGAGCTCGTCGTGGACCTCACCCGCGACCTGGGCACGGCGACGCTGCTCGTCACCCACGACCTGCAGCTCATGCCGCGCTTCGATGCGACATACGAGATGACCGACGGCAGCCTCGCTCCCGTGGTCGAGCCTCACCCCTCACACGTGTGAGCCCTCAGATCTCCGAGCCCTCGGGCCTCTCCACGATCGGGCCGCGCTTCTTCTTCTGGTGCTGCACGGCGGCCGGCCACTCGCCCGCGACGGAGTCGGATTCCGCCGCGGCGACCTCGTCCGGGGTGCCGCCCACGACTTCGGCGTCCTCGTCGTCGGAGACAGGGGCTGATTCGCGCACATCCACGACGGCATGCGATTCGCGTCCGAACAGGTAGAGCAGCAGTTCGATCGGCATCCCGGTCACGGTGACCGTCGTCTTGTTGGTCCGACCGGCACGGAACGGGTCGAAGCCCCGTGGCTGCAGGACGACGTGGAGGCCCTGACGGATCGCATACGAGAGCGCGAGCGCACGGACGAGGGGCAGCATGTCCTTCTGCACCTGAGTGCCCAGCTCCCGCGCACGCCAGCCCGGCTGTGCACGCCGCACGTCCTCGTGGTGGATGAGGAACTCCGCTGTGTTCATGAGCGAGTCGACGCCCACGCCCCACGAACTGGGGTTCCAGGCGGTGGGCCCCTGCGCGATCTTGCCGACCAGTTCGATCCACGGGGTGTCTCGCAGCAGTTCGTCGACTCGTTCGTGGCGCTTCGCGAAGAGCTTGAGGTGCTCACCGACGAGGGCGGGGAGGTCGCGATCGCGCATCACCAGATGAACTGCGAGGTCACGGGTATCCCAGCCCTCGCACAGAGTGGGCGCTCCGGGCCCCACCTTCCGCAGGAGAGATGCGAGCCTGAGTCGTTCTTCCCGTGCGAGCGATGTCATACCCCAAGCGTGCCCCAGGGGACCGCGCGTGTCGAGCATGACCACGCCCCGTGCACCAACGAACAGAGAGGGGACACCTGCTGCTCAGGTCCCGTGCGCCCTCACCCGACTCGTCACCCGCGCCCCGCGGCGCTCGACCACGCGGTGAGGAAGTCCGCCGTCCGTGACAGGGACCGCATGTCCGCGAGCTCATCGCCACGGGTCGGCCCGTCGGTGTCGATGACGACGAGCGCGCCGCGCTTCGCGGCCGCTCGCACGAATCGCAGTCCGCTCATGACGGCCAGCGACGAGCCCAGCACGACGAGTGCGTCGGCCTGCTCGACCATGCCCAGCGCGTTGTCGACGACGCCCCGATCGACCGTCTCTCCGAAGAACACGAGGTCGGGCTTGAGCAGTCCGCCGCACACCGGGCAGTCGCGGACTCGGAACCCGCGCGTCTGCTCGAGCTCCGCATCGCCGTCGGGCGCGACCTCGATATCGCGCGGATCGACGTCGATCCGGTCGAGGAAGCCCGGGTTGAGGCGTGTGAGTTCATCCTGCATCCACTGGCGGGAGTTCGTGCGTCGGCAGGAGAGGCACACGATGCGGTCGAGCCGACCGTGGAGCTCGACGACGTTCTGCACTCCCGCCGACCGGTCGAGCCCGTCGACGTTCTGCGTGATGGTGCCGAGCAGCCCCAGAGCAGCGAGCGAGCGGTGTGCCGCGTTCGGCTCCGCCCACACGATCCTCTCCCAGCCCACCCAGCTGCGCGCCCAGTAGCGCGAGCGCTCGAGTGGTCCGGCGAGGAACTTCTGATAGGTCATGGGTGAGCGGGTGAGCGCGTCCGGGCCGCGGTAGTCCGGGATGCCCGAATCGGTGCTCATCCCCGCCCCTGCGAGCACGACGGTCCGCGCAGCGCCCACGGTCAGCAGCCGGTCGATGATCTCCGCATCCGTGTGCGACGGGGCGGCCGGGCGCTCACGACCCCGCAGCGGATCCCGGATCACAGCCACGGCGGTCCCCCGGTGTCGGAGGGTCTGCTGCACTCACCACTCATGCTGGAACCCTCTCACGGGTGCTCGCGGATCCAGTCGATCACGGACCCTGCCACCACCTCCGGCTCCTGCTCCGGCAGCCAGTGGGAAGCACCGGGGATCTCGACGAAGCGGTAGTCGCCTTCGACGTACCGGCCGGTGAGCTCCGCCGCGCCGCGCGTGAATGCCAGGTCCTCACTGCCCCACACGTAGAGGGTGGGGATGGTGACCGGTCCGTCCTCCGATCGCGCTCCCCCATACGCCAGGTAGTACGCGAGTGCGGCTTTCAGGACTCCGGGCTGGGAGAACCGGTCGATGTACGACTGGACCCGGTCCTCGGCGAAGGTGCCGTCGTAGAGCGCGGCGAGCTTCGCCCCGCCGTCAGCGAGCATCCGCTCCTCCACACCCGCGGGATCCGTGCGGATCCGCCGCATGTAGTGCATCCGCTCGTGCTGCTCCGGGTCCTCCGCGATGCGGGTCGCGTGCGCGACCGGATGCGCCGTCGACACGGAGGTGAACGTGGCGAGCGCTTCGGGATGCTGTGCGGCGTACGACCAGCCCAGCACTCCGCCCCAGTCATGGCCCACCAGGTGGAAGCGGTCGAGGCCCCAGGCGCGGCGGAGCCCGTCGAGATCGTCGAGGAGTCGGTCGAGTGCGTAGTCGGCGACATCGGTCGGCCGCGCGCCCGGCGAATAGCCGCGCTGGTCGTAGGCGATGACATCGATGCCGTTCGCGGCCAGCTGCCGCGCGGTGTCCTCCCAGCATGCCGCGAACTGCGGCCAGCCGTGGACGAGCACTGCGACGGGGCGCTCCGCCGAGGCCGGGCCCGCGGCCGAGGTCCGGGCCGGGGATCCGCCCGGGGCCGCCTCCGAATCCTCTGTCGCGAGCACGCGGAAGCCGTCGAAGACGAGCCCGTCGAGCTCTGTCGTGAAGGCTTCACCGCCCAGTCGTTCGGCGACGGACTCGTTGTCGTACGGGCTGCCGATGCGCACGTCTTCGCGCACCGCGCCCTCTGTGTGATCTGCGTCTCCCATGTTTCAACAGTAGACGGTACCGTGGAGACATGGTTCGCATCCTGCTCATCCATCACTCGCCGACGGAGTCGACGCAGAAGATCGCCGCGTCCGCATTGAGCGCAGCGAAGCTCCCCGACCTCGCGGAGCTGGGCGAGCTCGAACTGATCGAGGTCGCCGCACTGGAGCCGAACATCGACCAGGTACTGCAGGCCGATGCCTACGTCCTGGGCACCACCGCGAACTTCGGCTACATCTCCGGCGCCCTCAAGCACTTCTTCGACACGGTGTACGACCATGTCCGCGAGCAGACGGCGGGCAGACCGTTCTCGTACTGGATCCACGGCGGCTACGACACCACCGGCGCAGAGAAGGCGATGGAGGCGCTCACCACCGGGATCGGGTGGAAGCTGTCCCACGACCCGGTCGTCTGGACGGGCGCGGTCGAGGACTCCCACCTCGAGCAGGTGCAGGAGATGACCGCGACGGTCATGGCCTCAGCACTGGAATGACGGCGCCTCGGCACTCTCATCGATGAACCCCGCTGATGGGCCTCGGCTCACCGCAGGACGACAGTGCGCCCTTCCTGCATGATGACCCGGTGCTCGGCATGCATCCGCACTGCGTCGGTCAGGGCCGCGACCTCTGCGTCCTGCCCGTGCCGCTGCAGGTCCGCAGGACTGTAGGAATGATCGACGGATGCGACCCGCTGCGTGATGATCGGCCCCTCGTCCAGATCGCTGGTGACGTAGTGGGCGGTCGCTCCGACCATCTTGACGCCGCGCTCGAACGCCTGGTGATAGGGCTTGGCGCCCTTGAAGCTCGGCAGGAAGGAGTGGTGGATGTTGATGCATCGACCGCTCAGCTCCTCCGTGAGTCCCTCTGACAGCACCTGCATGTAGCGGGCGAGCACGACGAGCTCCGCACTCGTCTGGTCGACGATCTCCAGGAGGCGCGACTCCGCTTCCGGCTTGGTGCCGGGGGTGACCGGCACGTGGTGGAACGGAACACCGTGCCACTCCACGAGAGACCGGTGGTCCTCGTGATTCGAGACCACGGCCGCGATCTCCACGGGGAGATGACCGGACTGCGCGCGGTAGAGGAGGTCACGCAGGCAGTGCACCCACTTCGACACCATGAGCACGACCGGCATGCGGCGCGCCAGGGGCCTCAGGAGAAGCGTCATCGCGAACTCCTCCGCGACGACGTCCAGGTCTGTGCGCAGAGCGGATTCCGCGTCCGCCCGTGCAGGCACCGTGAAGGCGAAGCGCGCGAAGAACGTGCCGTGGACGGCGTCCTCGAACGTCTTCGACTCCGTCACGTTGCATCCGTGCTCACTCAGGACACGGCTCACCCCTGCGACGATGCCGGGCCGGTCATCGCAGTGGAGTGTGAGGACGTAGGAGCCGGTCGCCGCGTCCTGGGAGACCATGTCGAGGGAAGTCATGGTGACATTCAAGCATCCCCGGTCCCCTCGTCCGGCAGGGGCCGGTTCGCCGTTCGGCGAGCACTGGACTAGACTGACTCCCGGCTTCCCACGCGGCGTCATCTTGCGAACTCCCCCAGGGCCGAAAGGCAGCAAGGGTAAGTGAGCTCTGGCGGGTGCGTGGGAAGTCCTTCACTCTCCAACGAGGAGTCGATGATGACTGAAGCCACTCCGCACACGTCCACCCGTCTGCCCGCGGAGCAGATCCCCGTCGGTGTCGAGCGAGCGCTCGGATCGCACACGGTGACGGAGGCAGAAGTGCTCGCCTTCGGCCGCGACTGGGACCCCCAGTACTTCCACGTGGACGCGGCTGCGGCGGAGCAGTCGGATTTCGGCGGTCTCATCGCCAGCGGCATCCACACCCTCGCGGTCTTCCAGCGGCTCAGTGTCGAGACGGTGCTGAGCGGCTTCGACATCGTCGCGGGCAAGCAGCTGCGCTCCGTGCGGTTCCTGCGACCGGTCCGGCCGGGGGACACCCTCACCGGCTCGATGCGGGTGGAGGAGATGAGTCCGCCGCAGGAGGGCCGCGCCGTCGGCGTCTCATCAGGGTCACTGGTGAATCAGCACGGCAAGAAGGTCCTCGACGTCACGGTCGACTTCGTGGCCCGCGCCCAGCGCTGACCTGTCCGCGCTCGCCGCAGACCTCTGCGCACCATGACTGCGCGATCGGACGCCAGCGCGGTCGGAACGCATAGACGCCCACCAGGCGCAGTGCTGAGGCGCGCGTGTACGCCTCCAGTCGCGCCTCATCGGCCTCCAGGTGCTCCGCCGCCCGATCGACGGCGGCGAGCGCGATGTCCCGGGCCTGCTGACTCATCAGTCCCTGGTGGTGGCGCAGGCGCATGTGGGCGATGAGATTGCCGAGGTCCAGTTCCGGCTCTGCGTACGCGAGCGTGTCGAAGTCGAGCAGTGACAGTGCGCCGGTTCCCCGATCGAACAGCATCTGTCCGTCGTGCAGGTCCCGGTGGCTGATGCCGAGGCCCCCGGCCCGCTTCCGCAGTGCGAACGCGACATCGTCCGCGGCGGCGACGTACTGCCTGCGCATCGCCCGGCCCGCAGGACTGTCGCACCAGCCCAACGGGTCGTAGTCGGTGAGATGGCCCGCCCAGGTCGCCACGACCTCGGCCTCGGCATCTGCGTCATGGACGTCTGCGACCCCGCCGGTCGAGCGCACGAGTCCGGGCCAGTTCTCCACCCAGCTCTCCCACATCTCCTGCCACGCGGTGAGGTCCGCACGCGCGGCCAGGTCCGCCACGGGCGTTCCCGCTGCGGAGGAGAGGGTGAGGGAGTGCTGGTCGGTGGTCAGCACCTCGGGCGCCCAGAAGCCTGCCCCACGGGCCAGCCGGCCGGCGGTCTCCGCCGCCTCCGCGACGCGGGCGACCTTCTTCGGCCGCAGGTGCTTCACGTAGACGACTCCACCGGGAGCATCATCCACGGCCTGCCGCACGACCGCCCGCCGGCCGGCGCGGTGGACAAGCAGCTCGCCGCCGGGCCGCAGTCCGGGCAGGCGCTCGTCCGTCGCAGGCGGGAGCAGGCGGATGTCGCCGTCCTCGTCGAAGATCCCGGCGCGCAGTCTGCCCGCCTCGTCACGGCCTTCGAACAGCTGGGTTCCGTCAGCGCTCGGCCAGGCACGGCCCACCGCGACGTTCCCGTCAGCGGTCTCCACCGAGTGCGACAGCAGCGGTCGGGAAGCCCGTCGGGTGGTCGTGTCCACCGCCGATCGCGAGCCCGCGCCCACGGAGTCCGTCGAGCCCACGAGCGCATCCGCGAGCCAGATCCTCCGCTCGACCTCGTCGACGGGGTCGGGGACGAGATCGCGCACCGGTTCGCTGCAGCGCAGCAGCACGTGGAGAGCGGTCCACACAGGGACATCGATCGGTGTGCGGCCCCCGGCGGACGCGTACGCGTCGAGGAACGGGTCGATCGTCGCGGCGCGATCGGCGAGCAGCTCGACGGCCGCGAACGACCCCAGGTCGAAACCGGGGGCTCCCGCGCTCACGCGGTCGAAGTCGTTCAGCAGCACCCGATCGCCCAGCAGGACCTGGTCGGTGGAGAAGTCTCCGTGGAGGACGACCGGCGGGGCGTCCTCGAACGAACGCAGGACCGAATGCGCCACTGCGTCGAAAGCGGCGACCAGTGCGGGCGCGAATGCGATGATCGCATCGCGAGCACCTGCCACGCGTGCCGCGGGGTCGATCTCGCACAGCGGTCCCGTGCTCTCCAGCGCCCGGTCCACTCGTCGTCGGTCTGCCGTGTGGAGAGCGGCCAGCGCCTCTGCCGTCTCAGTGAGGAGGCGGTCGCCGTCCGCACTGGCCGCACCAGAGGCACCGGCAGAAGCAGACGCACGCGCCTCCGCGGCCGTGGCTCCCAGCGCGCGGGCCAGGTCTCCGCCGGGCATGACGGGGAAGATCTGGACCCCCGGAGCGGGCGCCGCGCACGGTTCGAGCACCGGCACCCCCTGCGCAGCGAGATTCCGGAGGACTCGCACCACTGCGTCGTCGGCGGCATCGTCTTCGGCTGCGCTCACTTTGACGACGACCTCCCCGTCCGCCACGACGGCGCCGTCGACGCGCGGTGATTCGGCGATCTGCACGAGCCGCTTCCACGGGTTGTACGCCAGGACGCGTCCTCGAGGCGACCCGTCACGGTGGACGAGCCGGCGGACCGCACGCAGGCGGCGTCGCAGTCGCAGGTCCGCACCGATCGGTCCCGACAGCAGAGTGCAGTCCGGATGGCGCGGCACAGGAGCGTCGACGAGGCGAATGCCGGATCTCTTCGCGGCACGACGCAGATTCGAGATCTTGTCACGCGATTCGGGACCGAAGAGCACCAGCCAGCGGGGTGGCTCCTGTGCGTCAGGGACCGTTCGGGCGACGAGCGAGTATCCCGGCTTGTACCGCAGGTGCTCCAGCCGGACGTCGGTCCCGAGGATCTGTGCGAGCTCGCGGCCGGCCTCACCTCCGACCGCGGCGTCGCGCACCCATTCCAGCAGGGCGGTCATAGGGCGGCCCCCCGTCGCACGCGAGGGCCCGGTCGTGGGCGATGCGCCGATCCCGTGCGGGTCAGCGAGCGCGTGCGGCTCGTCGATGCGCTGGTCTCCGTGCACAGCCCTCACCCCCGCACGTGGATGCGGTCGGCCGAGGTCCGCACACGGCGCGCCGGCTGGTGCGCGGGCATCGGTGGAGGCTGCTCTGCCGGGTGCCACGAGGGCTTGGGCGGGATGTGGGGAAGCATCGTCGTCGGTTCGGACGCCGAGGCCGCGAGCTCCGCTGCCGGGGCACCGGTCACCTGCTCCTCCGCGCTCGTTCCCAGGACTGCCGGCTCGTCTCGTGGACTCCGCGCGTCCCGCTCGCCATTCGCCTCGCGCTGGGATTCGACCCAGGCGGTGAAGCGCTCCTCCCCGTGGGCGAGCAGGTCGAGCGGTGCACCGTCCACGAGGATCCGGCCCTCCTCGATCCACACGACCCTGTCCACGTCGAGCGCCGTCGCCGCGTCGTGCGTGATGAACAGAGTGGTCCGCCCGCGAGTGAGGCTGTCCAGTGCATCGCGCACCGCTTGGGCGGAGGACGGGTCCAGCCCGGTGGTCGCCTCGTCGAGGACCACGACGGACGAATCGCGCAGGACGGCTCGTGCGATCGCGATCCGCTGACGCTGGCCGCCGGACAGTGTCCCGCCGCGTTCGCCCACGAGGGTGTCGTACCCGTCAGGCATCCGGGTGATGAAGTCATCCGCAGATGCCGCGCGTGCGGCGGCGACGATCTCCGCGTCATCCGCATCGAGCCGACCGAAGCGGATGTTGTCGCGGATCGTGCCGGCGAACAGCACCGTGTCCTGTGGGACGTACGCCATGTGGGAGCGCACGGACTCAAGAGTGAGGGTGCGCAGATCGGTCCCGTCGAGCTCGACGCGACCGCCGACGGGGTCGAGCAGCCTCAGCGCCAGCATCGCAAGCGTCGACTTGCCCGCCCCGGATGGTCCGACCACGGCGACCGACTGGCCGGCGGGGATGTCCAGATCGAGGCCCCGCAGCACCTGCGGAGCCGAACCCTGCTCGTCGCCGGGGATCCCGTAGCCGGCATGCACGCCGGAGAACCGCAGACGTCCCTCCGTCCGCCCCATCTCCCGAGCCCCCGGGGCAGAGCCGATCTCGATCGGCACGTCGAGCAGGTCGGCCACGCGTTCACCCGATGCCGTCGCCCGCGCGATGCGACCCGTGTACTTCGCGAGGTCGCGCAGCGGCTTCATCGCGGTCTTGAGGTAGGTGAGGAAGATGACGAGGTCGCCCGGCGTCATCGCGCCCTGTGTCACGCGCCAGCCTCCTCCGGCGAGCACGAGTGCGGTCGCGATGCCGACGATGACGTCGGTGCGGCGCTCCAGCCCGGCTGCCAGGCGCTTCGCCTGCACACCCTCCTTGAGGGTCTTCGCGTTGGATCCTGCGAAGCGTCCGGAGACCTCGTCCTCGAGTCCGTAGGCGTGGACCACGTCGGATGCGCCCAGCGACTCCTGGGCGATGTCCGCCAGCTGCCCCTCACCCCGTCGCGTCTTCCGCGCGGCCCGTGTGATCTTCCCCGTCGAGCCGCGGGACAGCAGCGCGTAGGACGCACAGGCGAGGACGACCACCAGGGCCAGCAGCGGATCGAGGATCGCCATGACGATGCCCATCGCGATGAGCGTGATGATGTTCGCGAACAGCGGCAGTCCTGCGGTCACGGCGACGTCCTGGAGCTTGCCGACGTCTCCGACGAGTCGCTGGACGACATCGCCGCGGCGCGCTCGGCGCTGCCGCACGATCGACATCCGCTGGACGTGGCTGAACACGCGGGCGCGCAGCTGTGTGGCGATGCGCGAACCGGCGAGCGCGAACGCGACGGTCGCGAGGTAGTTCGCCAGAGCGCGCATCCCGATGATCACCACGACGGCGGCACCGCAGGCCAGCAGCAGGCCGGTGGTCGCCTCGGCCGCCCCGTCGAGGTCTGCACCGAGCCGGGCGGAGACCGCATCGACGACGAACTTCACCGGCCAGGGCTCCAGCACACGGAAGACGACCTCGAAGAGGAGTGCGACGACGCCGCCGGCCATGAGACCGCGGTGTCCGCGCACGTGCGGTGACACGATGCCGAGAGTGCGGCGCAGCGCGTGACCGTCGACGCGGCCGGTCGGCCCACTGCGAGACGCCCCCCGTCGAGCGTCGGCATCCGCAGCGGTGGACACAGTCGGTTCGGTGGGCACCGTCGGTTCGGTCGGCACGGCCGGTTCGGCAGTCATGCCGGCACCCGGTCAGTGATCGGCGACTCCAGGACCCCGGTCTCCATACCCGTGAGCACGGCGTCGACGACGCGGTTCCAGTCGTGGCGCTCGACGGCCAGTCGGCGAGCGCGGCGGGACATGTCCTGACGCGCATGCCGGTCCTCGGCCAACGAGTCGAGGACGCGGCCGAGCGCACCCGCATCCGACGGCGGCACCAGGATCCCCGCACCGGTGCCGTCCAGGACCTGCGGGATCTGTCCGATCGCCGATGCGACGACCGGCAGCCCCGCAGCGAGGTACTCGTAGACCTTGAGCGGGGAGAAGTAGGAGTCCGACGCGGCCGCCGACGGGTATGGCGCGACGGCGACGTCACTGTCCGCGAGCAGATCGGGGACCTGCTCCGGGGCGACTGCTCCTGTGAACTCGACCCGGGCGGCGGTGTGCCCGGGCAGCTGGGCGACGCGTGCGCGCAGCTCCTCACCCTGCGGCCCGTCGCCCACGATGCGCAGTCGCCAGTCCCCGGCTGATTCCGCGAGTGCGCTCAGCAGCACATCGGTCCCGTGCCACGGCTTGAGGGTGCCGACGAACACGACCCGTGCTGGTGCCGGCGCCTGCTCGGCGTCCTCCTCACGCGGGAGCAGTCGGCGCGTGTTCACTCCGTTCGGCGCGACAACGATCGTCGATCCGCTCACGGCGTCCCCTCCCGTCGTCCGCACCCAGTCCGCGACGGGCTCGGACACGCAGGCGATGCGGGTCGCAGCCGAGGTCTGGGAGCGCAGCGCTGTGAGTGCCGCGTCCGCGTCGACGAGCTCGCGGTGCTCCCGCTGCTCGTCGATGAGCGGGGCGTTCACCTCGAGGACGCCCGGGACGCCTTCGACGGCGGCCCGTGCGAGCACGTCGGAGAAGAGGGAGTACCGCTCGTAGACGAGGTCTGTGCCATCTGCCAGCACGCGGTGGGCGATCTCCTGAGCAGCATCGACCTGAGCGCGTTCGCGCTGGGCAGTGCCGCCGGATCCCACCGGCACGTGGACCACACGGAGATCCGCGAGGTCGGAGGGGGGTTCGACCTTCCCGCGCCGCGCGGCGTAGACGGTGACGTCGGCGCCGCGGTCGCGCAGGACGCGCACGACTTCCTGGATGTGGACGGTGGCACCCTTCGTGCCGAACACCGGGATCCCCGGATCGACGCACACGTACGCGACCCGCCTGCCCCGCAGATCCGGCACCGGTCCGGCCACTGCAGCATCCGCCGAGGCCGGGGCGGCTGCCGAGCCCTCTGCCGGACTCGCCTGTGCCCGGGCCCGGAGGCTCGCGGTGTCAGCGGCCGACAGCGCATCGGTGGACACACCGTCCTCAAGACCCATGAGGGTGCGTCCCTGACGCCCCGAATCGAAGCGCGCCTCGATGAGCGATCGCGCCCGGCGGGCCATCCCCGCCCGGTCGAACGCGGGGTCCGCGAGCCGTGTGAGGGCGCGGACGAGTCCGTCGAGGTCGCCGGGCGCGTGGAGCAGCCCCGTGTCCTCGTCGCGCACCGCTTCGGGGATGCCGGTGACGGTCGAGGCGACACAGGGGACACCGATCGCCATCGCCTCGAGCAGGACGGTCGGCAGCCCGTCCGCGTTGCCGTCGGCACCGACGACGCACGGCGACGCGAAGACGTCCGCGTCCCGCAGCAGGTCGACGACCTCGACCTGCGTCACAGCACCCAGGAGGGTGACGACGTCATCCGCCTCCGCCTCGGAGATCATGTCAGTGAGAGCCTCGCGCTGGTCGCCGTCACCGGCGATCCGCACATGGACCGGGATCCCCCCGTCCCGCAGACGGAGGGCGGCGGAGATGAGGTCGGCGAAGCCCTTCTTCTCCACGAGGCGACCGACTCCGACGATCTGCAGCGGTGTCGTCTGGTCGACGCGGCGGGGAGCTCGATAGGGGAAGCGATCCAGCTCGAGTCCGTTGTAGACCAGGTGGACGCGGTCGGCTGAGTCCGGCGCGAGCTGAGCGAGGTGGTCGAGGTTGTAGGAGGAGATCGTCACGGTGTGGTGCGCACGACTCAGCAGGAGGCGCAGGCGATCCGGGTCGACCGAATCGTGGAAGAGATCCTTCGCGTGCGTCGTGACGGAGAACGTCACTCCCGCCAGCAGCGCGGCGAGCTCCGCGGTCTGACCCGCGAGCGAACCGAAGTGCCCGTGGAGGTGCGTGATGCCGCGGCGGTGCAGCTCGAGCGCGATCCACACGGCCTGATGCACGTCGTCTGCGGGGTAGGCGGTGAGTTCCGGGAGGAGATCGGCCCAGCGCTGTGCGAATCCGGGCAGATGCGCGGTAGCCACACCGATGGTCTCCCAGCCCTCCGACATCTTCCGCGGGCGCGGAACGAAGTGGACCGGGGCCTTCACTCGGGCGAGCTCCGGGTGGAATCGCACGTCCGTGGTGGGGCGGAGCGCGAAGATGTCGAGCGAGTCCCCTGCGGCTTCGCGGGCGAGGATCTCCGTGACGATGAACGTCTCGGAGAAGCGCGGATAGACCTTGACGACGTAGGCGGTGCGGCGACGGGATGAGGCGCGTCGTTCAGGTGAGGTGCGTCGTTCAGCCGACATGGGCGGCCTCCCTTCGGTCTCCACCCGTGGCACGTGCACCGGGGGCGGTGCGCGGCGCGGCGCTCGCGGGCGCGGTATCGGGTGTGGGTGTGGGTGTGGGTACGAGCGTGGACGTAGGTGCGGGATGTGCAGAAGCAGGGCGGGGCAGGGTCCGCACGCGCGCGGACTCCCCCGTGGCGTGGCCTGCGGCCAGCTCGACCACGCGGGCGAGTCCGTCGAGGCGCAGGGAACCGCGCGCGGCGACCTGGCGGTCCCGTACGGCTCCGTCGTCGGTCACTGCGGCGGCGATCCACTCTCCGATCGACTCGGGAGCCAGCCGCGAGGGGGTGCACCAGTCGAGGGCGCCCTGCGCCCCCAGCCCGCGCGCCCGGATGAGCTGCTCCGTGCGAGGCTCCACCCGCGGACAGACGAGCAGGGGCGTGTCGGTGGCCAGCGCCTCGGTCACGGTGTTGTAGCCGCCCATCGCGATGAGGGCGTCAGCCGAGCGGATGCAGGCGAGACCGTCCGGCACGGTCGTGACGACGCGAGTGCGGGAGCCCGCGACGACGGCGGCCGAATGCACCGCCATACGATCAGCGGCCGGCATCTGCGGGCCGGTGACGAGGAGGTGCTCGACACCCTCGGGCAGTGGTGCGGCCGCAGCGGCACCGGCGAGTGCTGCGCCGTCGCCACCGCCCCCGACCATGGTGACGACGAAGGGGGTCTTCGGGAGATCGACGTCCGCGCGCGCCGATCTGTCGGCCGCGAGGAGGCCGGTGAAGCGGGTCATGTGCACGAGCTGGGGCGGGATCTCGCCGGTGGCGATCGTGTCGTGCACGGAGCGGTCGCCGTAGACCCACAGCTCGTCGTAGAGGTCGACGACCCGGTCGACGCCCACGTGCTCCCACTCGCGCATCGCGGTCACCGGGTCGTCGAGCACCTCGCGCAGACCCAGCACGATGCGCGCCTCGGGCTTCTGCGCCCGGAACTCGGTGAGCGGCCCGTCGAGTTCGCCGTCCGCACCGAACGGGTGGCGGTCGACGACGACCAGGTGCGGGCGGAAGGTCAGCAGAGCGCCCGTGATGACCGAGGAGCGCAGTCCCCGGACCCGCTGCGGCGCGACGTCGAGCCGGCGGGGCACGTAGGAGGAGACGTCACGGTGCCCGTGGTCCGTCCCCGTCGCCTCCTTCGTGATGCCGGGGACCAGGAGCCAGTCCCAGCCGTCGGGCAGGGGGAACTGGGCGGCATCGCTTGCGCCGGAGATGATGAGGCCGGACACCGGACGGCCAGTCGCCTCGGGCAGGCCGGCGGCCAGCGCCTCGGCGATCGCAAGGTTGCGCCGCGTGTGGCCCAGGCCCACGGAGTCATGAGAGTAGAGCACCACTCTCAGTGCGTCCGCGGTGGTGGTGTCGCGCATCGATTCTCCTGGGGTTCGGTCGACCGGCGGTGACTTCCGCCGCCGGTGTGTGCCTGATCCACGCTAGGGAGAGGGTGTGAGACACGTGTTAGACGATCATGAGCGTTCTCTTATGAAGGAGACGGCGATCTCATCGCCGAAGAGGGCGCGTCGGTTCTAGGCTGTCACCATGCACACGAGCACAGGATCCCTCCGATGAGCGGCGGTCTGGTCGCGCTCCTCGACGACGTCGCCGCGATGGCACGGCTGGCGGCGGCGAGCGTGGACGACGTCGCCGCAGGAGCCGCGAAAGCGGGAGCGAAGGCCGCCGGTGTGGTCATCGACGATGCAGCCGTCACCCCGCAGTACGTGACCGGGGTGAAGCCGGCGCGTGAGCTCCCGATGATCTGGCGGATCACGAAGGGGTCGCTGCGGAACAAGCTCCTCATCATCGTTCCGATCCTGCTGGTCCTCAGCACGTTCCTGCCGCAGGTCCTCACCCCGCTGCTGATGCTGGGCGGCGCGTATCTGTCGTATGAGGGTGCGCACAAGGTGTGGGAGAAGCTCCGGGGGAAGCACGCGGAGCGGGACGAGGAGCCGACTCAGGTGAAGGGCAGGGCGGCCGAGGACACCGTCGTGCGCGGTGCGATCACCACTGATTTCATCCTCAGCTGCGAGATCATGGTGATCTCCCTCAATGAGGTCGGAGCGGAGACGCTCCTGACGCGCGCGATCATCCTCGTGGTCGTGGCGATCGGCATCACCGCACTCGTCTACGGCGCGGTGGCGATCATCGTGAAGATGGACGATGTGGGCCTGGCGATGACCCAGCGACCGCGTGCTGCTGCACAGCGCGTGGGGCGCGCACTCGTCACGGCGATGCCCCACGTGCTCGATGGCCTGGCGATCGTGGGCACCTTCGCCATGCTGTGGGTCGGCGGCCATATCCTGCTCGTCGGCATGTCCGACCTGGGCCTCTCCCTGCCCTACGACCTCGTCCACTCCCTCGAGACCCCCGTCGCGGGGATCGCGGCCGTGGGCGGTCTCCTCGCGTGGCTGGTCAACACTCTGTGCTCGATGGTGCTGGGATTCATCGCGGGCTCACTCGTGCTGGGTGTCATCAGCCTCACTCCCCTGGGCACGAAGGGTCACTGAGGGCGCGCTTCCGGCGCGTGGCGTGCTGCATCTCACCGCCCCACGTATGCATGTTTGCTAATATGTAGGGGTCGATCGCTCACCCACTCAGAAGAGGCCGATGTCCGTGACCCAGGGACACCCGCATGACCACGGCGCCGCGCACAGCAGTCGCACGCGCCTGGCCGTGGCCTTCGGGATCACCGCGACCATCCTCGTCGCCCAGGCGACCGGAGCCGTCCTCACCGGGTCGCTCGCGCTGCTCGTGGACACCGCGCACATGCTCACCGACGCGGGCGGCCTGCTCATGGCGCTCATCGCAGCGCAGCTCATGCTGCGCCCCGCGTCCGCGAAGCACACGTGGGGCCTGCGCCGCGCGGAGGTGCTCGCCGCCGCACTGCAGTCGCTGATCCTGCTGGCCGTCGGCACCTACGCCGCCATCGCCGCCGCCCAGCGGCTGTTCGACCCGCCCGAGGTCCCGGCCGGCAGCCTGCTCGTCTTCGGCATCATCGGGCTGGCGGGGAACATCGCGGCGCTCATGATCCTCCTGGGCGGCCGGAACTCCAACCTCAACCTCCGCGCGGCATTCCTCGAGGTCCTCAATGACGCGCTCGGATCCGCCGCGGTCATCGCGAGCGCAATCATTCTGGCGACGACGGGGTGGGCCCAGGTCGACACCCTCGCCGGGCTCCTCATCGCCGCGCTCATAGTCCCTCGCGCCTTCCTTCTCCTCCGCAGCTCCGTACGGATCCTCATGGAGTCGGTGCCGCCCTGGCTCGACCTCGACGACGTGCGGGGCCACCTGCTGGAGAACGAGCACGTCCTCGGCATCCACGACCTGCACGTGTCGAAGATCGGAACGGGGCTGCCGGTGCTCACGGCCCACGTCGAAGTCGACCCCGACTGCTTCACCGCGGGCCACACGCAGACGATCCTCGAGGACCTCCGCGCGTGCGTGCGCGATCACTTCGAGGAGAGCATCGAGCACACGACGTTCCAGCTGGAGCCCTCCGACTGCAGCCGCGACGAACCCCTCCCCCACGCATGAGCACCACGTCCGCGCCAGCCACTCCCGCGCAGGAATAGCATCCGCCCTCCACCCGTTCTGGGGAGTGGACGTCATCCCGCGACGAAAGGAAGCTGTCATGGCTGCTGCACCCACTCCCCTCACCGGCACGAAGGTCGCCTTCCTCCTCACCCGCGGCGTCGAGCAGGTCGAGCTCACCAACCCACGATCCGCACTGGAGCAGGCAGGAGCCACCACCGTCCTCGTCTCACCGTCGAAGGACACGCTGCAGGCGATGGAGGGGGACTGGACGCACGCGGACACGTTCCCCGTCGACGTGCCGGTCGCGCAGGCATCCGCCGATGACTACGACGCGCTGATCCTGCCCGGCGGAACCCTCAATGCCGATTCCCTCCGCACGAACGATGAGGCGGTCGCGCTCGTGAAGGCCTTCTTCGATGCGGACAAGACGGTTGCCTCGATCTGCCACGGCCCCTGGATCCTCGCCGAGGCCGGAGTCGCGAAGGGCCGCCGCCTCACCTCGTACGCCTCGACGAAGGTCGACCTGGAGAACGCGGGTGCCCACTGGGTCGACGAGGAGGTCGTCGTCGACGGCAATCTCATCACGTCCCGCAACCCCGGCGACCTCGAGGCCTTCAACGCCGCGATCCGCGAGGCGCTCGCCTGAACGCCTGAACGACGCCCCCCGCCGCGCTCCACACGTTCGCACCGGCGACGAGGGAGTTATCGGAGGAGACCTTCGACCGCCCCACGCCGGTGCGGCTCAGGACGCGGCGCGCACATCCGCTCACGGGGACGACCCCGTGACGTCGCGCTGGACCTACGTCCGCGACTCCTCTTCGTCGTCGTCCGCGTCGCGCTGCACGTGGATGGAGCGCACACCGGCCACCTCGTGGAGGTGGGGCACGAGGTCCCGCAGGGGAATCCGCCCCTTGAAGCGGACATCGAGCTGGACGAGGTCCGACCGATCCAGTCGATGGGTCGACAGGATGAAGGCGGAGAACCCTGCATCCGTCGCCACCGCGAGGAGCCGACGGAGCACCCCTTCCCCGTCGGCGTAGACGATCCGCAGCACCCGGTTCGTATCGCGCGTCGGGATCTTCGCGACGACCGGCCCCATGGCCACGAGCGCGAAGAGGTGGGCCACGGTGAGCCCGACCGCGAGTGACACCATGCCGGCACCCGCCGCCATGCCGACGGCCGCGGAGACCCAGATGGTCGCCGCAGTCGTGAGGCCGCGCACTGCATCCCGGCGCGTGAAGATGACGCCGGCGCCGAGGAAGCCGATACCCGTGACGATCTGCGCCGCGATGCGGGACGGGTCGAGCGTGACGTCATCACCCAACACATGGGCGAAGCCGAAGCCGGACACCAGGGTGAAGCCCGCGGACCCCGTGCCGACGAGCACGTGCGTGCGGAACCCGGCGGCCTTCTGGCGCACCTGCCGCTCGATCCCGATGAACGCGCACAGCACGAACGCGAGAGCCAGGTAGCCCAGCTCCACGGCCGAAGACTCCGTCCACAGGTCCATGCCCCCATTGTCCACCTGATCTTCGCGGCAGGACATGGACGCTCTCCCGGGTGCCTGCAGGCACCCGCGTGCGCGCATCCACGCGCACCAGCGCCCCCCTCGACCACGGTTGATCGCTCGTTCAATCGTTACCTGAACGTGACGTGGATCACGCGTTTGCACACTACGCTCGGAACCAGTCTTCGTCGGTGTCAATGGCGACTCGGCGAAGACGGCTCGACGCGCGGAGCAGGGATGCTCCGAGACCGTCGATGCGCCAGCACAGTTCACTCACCGAGGAGCCGCAGATGACGCGATCCACTCACCCGTTGTCCGGGAGACGACTCACAGGAATCGGCGCCGCCGCATCAGCCCTGGCCCTGCTCGCGGGCTGCGCCGGCGGAGCAGGCGGCGACGGGCCCGGGCAGGCCACAGGAGAGGACTCGGGGTTCGAGTACGGAGCCTCACAGGACGACGTTGACGCCGCGCTCGCCGACCTCGAACCCGTCACGCTCACGTTCCAGAGCGGCTCACCGTCAGAGATCTCCACGACCGGCGAACAGGCGGTCGAGTTCAAGGAGGAGGTCGAAGAGCGGTCCGGCGGGAAGATCACGGTCGACATCGCCTGGAGCATGAGCATCGCCGGCTACCCGGAGGTCGTCGACGCACTCCAGGACGGTCGCGTCGACATCTCGTACCACCTGCTCGGCTACGAGCCCCAGCGCTTCCCGGAGGCGACCGACATCGGCACGGCGCTCGCCAGCGTCAAGTACTCGCCGCAGGTCGGGGAGATGACAGCCTATGCGGTCGGCAGCGCGATCGGATGGAGCAACGAGGACCACCTCCAGCGCTTCGAAGACGAGGGCGTCACACCCCTCGTCCCCTTCATCACGTCCGGCGCCTACTCGCTCAACTGCAACTCGGAGATCGCGACGGCAGAGGAGTTCGAGAACAAGCAGGTGCGGATCGGCGCGGCCTCGCAGCAGTCAGCTGCCGACCATTTCGGTGCAGTGCCCACGAGCATGGAGTTCACGGAGGCGTTCGAGGCGATGCAGCGCGGGACGATCGACTGCGACCTCTCCCCCATGTCCGCGAAAGACATCAGCGGCGTCTATGAGGCTGCGCCGCACCTGACGTACTCGACGCAGGCCAGCTGGCCGCGCTTCCCCGCCGCGTACATGGCGGGGTCGTCCTTCGCGGACCTGCCGCTCGCCTACCAGCAGATCATCGCGGACAGTTCTGCGATGTCGCTCGCCGCGGATGTCCAGGGGTACATCAACTCCAACGCACAGCACATCGATGACCTCCATTCCGTCGACGGCACGATCAACGAATTCGACGACGCCTGGCAGGAGCAGCTGGCCGACTACATCCCCACCCTCCAGCAGGAGGCCATCGACAACGGGACGATCGACGACGAGACGCTCACGCGGATCACTGAACTCGAAGAGGAATGGACCGCGACGATCGGAGAGCTGGGCTACGAGGACGGCGGAGGCATGGAGACCATCAACGAATGGGTCGACAGGGACGCCGACTTCGACGAGTACGCCTGGGCGGTGTACGAGGAGACCGGGCCGCTCGAGAACCGTCCGGGGTCCTGAGCGGGAAGACTGCGCAGGAGCCCCGGCGAGCAGGCCCCTCGGCCGGGAGCCCCACGCGAGGCCGCTCGCGGTCCGCAGCCCGTGGAGTCAGTGAATATGAGAAGCCCCCGGCGAACCGGGGGCTTCTCACTGCGGAGGATAGGGGATTCGAACCCCTGAGGGCGTTAACCCAACACGCGTTCCAGGCGTGCGCCATAGGCCGCTAGGCGAATCCTCCGCAGATGACCCTACCGGACTCGCACGCTCAGGTGAAATCGAGGGCTGTCGCACCCCGGCCGGACGCTCCGCCGCACGCCGCAGCCGCACGTCACGGCAGCACTCCGGAGCACGTTCCGTTCATTCTGATCACCTCACGCCGGTCACGATTCTGCAACACGCTCCCCTGCCCGATCACCACATCGCCGCAGGTCAGGACTACATCTGCGGCCGGGGTTGCACATCTGCAACCTGAGAACGCCCCGGAACCGCGGGCACGGTCGCGCAGCGCACAGGGACACCCCCGAGAAGCGGCGTACCATCCATTCAGTCCCCACCCATTTCGGAGGTTTTCCGTGCGTCGTCGTGCCCTCTCTGCTGTCGCCACCGCCGGTCTTGCCGCGATCGTCCTCTCCGCGTGCACCGCGGGTCCGACGGATCCGACTGCCCCGGTCACCGACGGAAGCACGGCGCAGAGCGATCCCGCGCCCGTCGTCACGGTCGTGAACGAGGCGATCGCGGACGACGAGGCGGAATCCGGAACCTCCGCACCACCTGCCGACTCCCGGATGATCGATGCCGGGGACGAGCTCGGGCTCACCGTCGAAGGCGGCGCATTCACCGAGGTCACACTCGTCGACGCCGACCACGACTCCGTTCCCACGGACAGAGGGACGTTCGACACGGAAGAGGACCCGACCGGCACAGACGCGACAGCGGACTCCGGCGAATCAGAGGACTCGGAAGAGGCAGCAGCGGCCGCGGGCACCGACGAACAGGCGAGGGCCGGCGGGACGACGGATCCGACCCACGGTCTCGTGGACGTCGAGGACTCCGCAGCGACCGCAGGAGACGATGAGGCCTCGGAGCAGGAGGTGGGCACCTCGGGCACGGAATGGGAATCCTCCACGGCACTCGTGACCGGCGCGACGTACACGTGGGAGGCGACCACCGTCGCTCCTGACGGCGCCGAGCACACCGCGACCGGCACCGTCACCACGCCGGACACCACGGCCCAGGAGGAGCTCACGGCCAACACCCTCATCGCGGACGACCAGACCGTGGGCGTGGGGGCGCCGATCGTGGTGTCGTTCAATTCGACGGTCCCGGAAGAGGCCCGGGCAGCGATCGAGGCGCGTCTCAGCGTCGACGTCACGGACGCGGACGGCGCACCGGTCGACGTCGAGGGCGCGTGGGGCTGGCTCTACGACACAGCAGACGGCATCAGCCGGGTCCACTACCGACCGCAGGAGTTCTGGCCCGCCGACGTGAGCGTCGACGTGAGCCTCCCGCTGGAGGGCGTCGAGTACTCGCCGCGCTGGTACGGCAAGGAGGACGTCGACCTGTCCTTCGACGTCGGCCGGGACCAGCGGGTCGTCGCAGACGCCCAGTCGCACCGGATGACGATCGAGCGGGACGGCGAGCAGATCGCCGACTGGCCGACATCGCTGGGATCCGCTCAGGCCCCGTCCTACAACGGAACCCACGTCGTCATGGCGAAGCACGAGTTCTACACGATGACCTCGGAGCGCTGGGACTATGAGACGGACGTGAGCTGGGCCGTCCGTATCCACAACAACGGCGAGTTCGTCCATGCCGCCCCATGGTCCGTGGGCGTCCAGGGCAGCGCCAATGTGTCCCACGGCTGCATCAACCTGTCGACGGAGCGCGCGAAGGAGTACTACGACATGGCGCTCTACGGAGATCCCGTGGAGATCACCGGGTCGTCAGTCGACCTCAGCACGGAGCACAGCGACATCTCCGACTGGGTGTACTCGTGGGAGGACTGGCAGGAGCTGTCCGCGCTGGACTGAGCCGACTAGAACAGCCGTGAGCGGGTGAGGAAGCGCTTGCCCTCGGGGCCTTCGAGGCTGAAGCCGGATCCGCGCCCGTCCACGACGTCGATCGTGAGATGGGTGTGCTTCCAGTACTCGAACTGCTCCACGGACATCCAGAACTCGACCTCGCTGTTCTGCCCATCCGCCAGCGGCACCTCGAACACGCCCAGGAGGACGTCCGCATCCCCGGTGAGGAAGTCCCCAGCCGGATAGCACATGGGAGACGAGCCGTCGCAGCAGCCGCCGGACTGGTGGAACATGACGGGGCCGCTGCGATCGATGAGTCGAACCAGCAGGTCGACCGCGTCCTGCGTGAAGGCGACCCGGGAGAAATCCTCACCGTCGATCGTGGGGGCTGCTTCGAGTGCTGCTGCGTGGACGGTCATGGCTCCTCCTCGGCGCTGACGTCGATCCGGCCCTCGCTGCCGTCGACCTGGCCCTCCAGCCTACGCGCGCGTGAGGTGCGCCACAATGACCCATCTTGGTCCGCGCACCGGCCCTTCGCCCCGCGACGTCTGCCCAGCGGACGGGGCCGTCTCACCGACAGCAACGCCCAGCGGGACCACGGCACAGGCAGGGACAATCAGGTGCATGTCCGCATCCCGCCCCCCTCGCAGCCAGGGCCGCCGACCCACGCTCCTGGCCCGGGTCCCCGCGCCGGACGACCAGCGCCTGTCCCTGGATCGCCGGGGCCTGCTGCGGGCCGGCGGCGTACTGCTGAGCATCGCCGCACTCGCACCGGTCCTCGCCTCCTGCTCCCGGGAGACCGAGGTGCCGGTCACCGACGCGGGCGCCCCCCTCCCCATCCCACCGCTCCTCGAGCCGGATGCGGACGGCCGCTTCACGCTCACCGCGGGGCGGGGGACGATGGAGTTCATCCCGGGCGTCACGACTGACACGTGGGGATACGACGGCGACTACCTGGGCCCGACCATCCGCATGCAGCGGGGCCGCCCCGTCGAGGCCGTCATCACGAACGACACGGACGAGGAGACGACGGTCCACTGGCACGGCATGCTGGTGCCAGCGCACGCGGACGGCGGCCCGCACGACCCGATCCGGCCCGGGGAGACGCGCACCGTCGCCTTCACCCCCGACCAGCCGGCCGCCACGCTCTGGTACCACCCCCATCCGCACGAGGCCACGGCTCAGCAGGTGCGCCGCGGCCTCACCGGCATGCTGATCCTCGACGATGCGGACGCGCACCCGCCGGGGACCGTTTCAGGGGACTCCGCCCCCTCCGCCGCCGAGGCCCCCTCCCCTTCCGCAGAGGTGCTCGCCGCCCTGCCCCACGAGTACGGAGTCGACGATATCCCCGTCGTCATCCAGGACATGCGGATCACAGAGGACGGCGAACTGCTGGGCCACAACTTCACGTCGGAAGTGGGGCTCCTGGGTCGCACCGTCGTGACGAACGGCGTCGTCGGCGCAGTCCACACGACGGACCGACGGGTCCTGCGACTCAGGCTCCTCAACGGTTCTCAGGCGCGCTCGTACGGGCTGCGGCTCGATACCGGCGCACCGCTCACCGTCATCGGCTCCGACGGGGGGCTGCTTCCAGAACCCGTCGAGGTCGAATCGATCAGCCTGTCACCGGCCGAACGCGCCGAGGTGCTCCTCGAGGTCCCCGACGAGGGCGTGGCACTCGTGTCGTCCGAGCCGGATCTGGGCAACGTCGCCGACTACGAGGCGGTGGGTGGTGAGGACGAGTTCACGATCCTGCACCTCGAGCACGCAGGCAGCGGGGAGGCGGGCTCCGCTGCTTCGAGCGACTCTGGTGGTCTGAACGGCTCGGGTGGTCTGAACGGCCCCGGTCGTGCGAACGGCTCTGGGCCCTCATCGATCGTGGACCTCGGGCTGCCGGCACAGCTCGTCGAGATCCCGGAACCGGTCTCCGACGGTCGGGAGCGGCAGATGACGCTGCGCGGCCGTCAGATCAACGGCCGGTCGATGGATATGGGCCGCATCGATCTGGTGTCGTCCTCGCACCAGCCCGAGGTCTGGCAGGTGAGCAACCTCGATTCGTCACCGCACAACTTCCACATCCACAATGCGCAGTTCAGGATCCTGGACATCAGCGGGGAGCCACCACCTCCTGAGATGGCAGGCTGGAAGGACACGATCTACACGCCTCCACAGCGCGATGTGCGCATCGCTGTGGCCTTCCCCGCACACGCGGACGACCATTCGCAGCTGCCGTACATGCACCACTGCCACCTCATGCTCCACGAGGACGACGGCATGATGGGACACTTCACCGTCGACGTGTCCGAGCAGGAGGCACTCGACGCGCTGCAGCGAACGGGCCACGAGCACTGAGACCGTGCGCTGCTGCCTCTCAGCTCCGGGTCAGAGGAGCAGCAGCACGAACCCGAGCGCGGCCGCTCCGGCACCCGCGACACGCAGGGCGATGACGAACCGCCGCTGCCGCGGATCGAGCAGCTCCGCGAATCCGCACAGGACCATGAGCCCGACCATCACCAGCGACATCCCAGGCGGCACCTCGGCGTCCGACAGTGCCGTGATCACGAGGCCGGCGACGAGCAGCGAGCCGAAGCCGACCACGCAGAACTGGGCCCGCCGGGTCTGACGAGGGGGCCCCACGATCTCGTCTCGCAGCGTCCTCGTCGCGCCGGGCGCGCCGTCACCGGCTGGTTGCGTCCCCATGCCTCCAGGGTCGCAGACTCCTCGTATCCACGCACGAACTCACGTCAGCGCACGAGACCGATCAGCACTCCGAGGAGCCCGAACAGCAGGATGAGACCCCCGAAGACGGATCCGACGACGACGAGCAGGATCCCCAGCCGGCTCTGCCCGGGCACCGTGGAGACCACGGGGTTCTCCGGATCGACGTGCACGTCCAACGGCATCCCGATGAACTGCTCCCCCGCCCAGCTCGTCTTCCAGAATCCCTTCGTCTTCAGGGCGTGCTGCCCCAGGGACGGCGTGGACTCCCACACTCTGCCGTGCAGCTCGTAGCGCACCGTCGGGAGGTAGACGAACGAGGAGTCGATCGCCTGGGCCCTGACGCGGACCACCGTCGAGCGCACGGGGATCCCGTGTCGGACCAGCTCCCGATTGCGACGGATCAGAACGATCCCGATGACGACCACGACTGCGAACAGCGCGACCACCAGCAGGAGTCCGAACAGTCGGAGCAGAAGCGCCAGCATCGTCCCTCCCTCCTCAGAAGAACCAGACGGGGATCATGACGCAGGCGAGCAGCGCGCAGAGCACCATGCCGGCGATCTGCATCCACCGCGGGTAGCGGCGGTGCGCCCCCGTCTGAGTCAGCGCCGCCCTGTTCGCGATGAAGTAGTAGACGAGCACGAACACGCTCGACACCGCGATCGCGACCGTCAGATCACCGAGGACGATGAGCAGTGCACCGCCGATGGATGTGAGCACCTGTGCGCGCAGCGGCACACCGGACCGTGCGTGGATGTGGGCGAGCGCTCCGAAAGTCCGCGTGTGGTCGCGCGCCATCGCGAAGGCCGTCCGCGACAGGCCCGCCGTCAGACCCAGGAGTGCGCCGAGCGCTGCGAGGACCGCGGCGATCCGCGCCAGCAGCGACACGATCGGCGCTCCGGCGACCAGCTTCGCCACCGGGGCATCCGTCTCCGCCAGCACCTGGGCTCCCAGACTCCCCAGGAGCACGAGCCCGAGCACGGTGTACAGCACGACCGTGCTGCCCAGTGCCAGGACGATCGCGCGGGGGATCGTCCGAGCCGGATCGCGGACTTCTTCGCCCAGGGTGGCGATCCGGGCGTAGCCGGCGAAGGCGAAGAACAGGATCCCGGCGGACTGGAGCACCCCGATGAGGGTGATCGGCGGCCCGGCCGCAGCCGGCGATGCCAGCACACCGAGAGCGAAGTCGTCACGCGCGATGACCGTGCCGATGACCAGGACGAGCACGACGAGGACGACGGTGAGGAGCACTGCGGTCACCTGCACCGTGCGGTTCACGCCGAGCGCGTTCACTCCGGTCACGAGGACGAGGAGCAGCAGCGCGACGAGCGTGACCCACATCGATCCGGACAGGGAGGCAGGCAGCAGGTATGACGCTGCGACGAGTGCCATCGCGGCCGTCGAGGCGGTCTTCCCGAGGACGAAGCCCCATCCCGCGACGAGGCCCGACACCGGTCCCAGCTGCGCAGTCCCGTATGCGTACACTCCTCCGGAGACCGGGTGCTGAGCCGCGAGCTGTGCCGTCGACGTCGCATTCAGGAAAGCGACGAACGCCGCAATCGCAAGTCCCAGCAGCAGCCACGAGCCCGCCGCAGCGGCTGCGGGGCCGAAAGCCGCGAAGGCTCCCGCCCCCACCATCGACCCGACCCCGACGATCACCGCGCCGGGGAGGCTGAGGACGCGCCGCAGTCCGGTCGCGCCGACGCCGCCCTCACGGTCAGCGCCGGCCCGCGGCGCACGGGGGCCGGTGTGATTCCGGTCGTTCAGCCCCGACCGGCTGTCGGCCCCATCGACCTGATTCACGCCTGCTCGTCGGGCTTCATCTCGAGCAGCTGGATGATGTTCCCGCACGTGTCGTCGAAGACTGCGAAGACCCCGGGACCGAAGTCGGTGGGCTCCTGGGTGATGGCGACTCCGCGCGACCGCAGCCGCTCGACCTCAGCACGCACGTCATCGACCGCCAGCTGCGCGAGCGGGATGCCGTCTGCGATCAGCGCCTCCCGGTACGGTCCGACCGCAGGGTGCCCCGCCGGTTCCAGCAGGATCTCCGGGCCGTCCGGACGTTCGGGCGAGCCGACGGTGAGCCAGAAAGCGCCGTCCCCCATCGGTTCATCATGGCGGATCTCGAACCCGAGCACCCCCGTGTAGAAGTCCCGTGCTCTGTTCTGGTCGTCGACGAAGATGCTGGTCAGTTCGATCCTCATGACAAGGCCCTTCCCTGGGTCGTGCGCCGGTGGGATCATCGTCGCACATCCGTCCCGTCGTCTATCGGACGAGCGGCCGGCTGCGCGCGAGCAGCACGGAGAGGACGAACGCCGTCCCCATGAACACGAGGCTCAGCGTGGTGACCCCGCTCCATCCCCGCAGCTCCCACGCGAGCGGCGCGAGGTTCCCGTTGAGGGAGGAGCCCGCGTAGTACACGAGCATGTACATCGATGCGGCCTGCGCAGGCACTCCCACGGATGCGGTGGCCCTCTGCGCCACCCAGGTGGACGCCAGGGAGTGGCTCATGAAGAAGCCCACGGACAGGATCGCGATACCGAGCACGACCCAGACCAGATGACTGAGGCCCATGAGCAGGATCCCGATCACCGCGACCAGCGGACCGTACGGCAGCACCGCGCGCAGGCTGTACCGACCGCCGAGCCGCCCCGCGACGATCGAGCCGACTCCGGCGACCGGGTAGACGAAGTAGATGAGGCCCATCGCTCCCACGGACAGCAGGTACGGCGCCGCTTCGAGGCGGAACGCCAGCGAGTTGAACGCCCCCACGAAGGTGCCCATCCCCAGGCCGCCGATGGCGTAGAGCCCCAGCAGCACGGGATCGCGGAAGGCACGGCCGAACTTCCGCATGAGCTCCCGCGGCGAATCGAAGTGCGGGACGAAGCCGCGCGATTCGGGGAGCAGGAACCAGCAGCCCACCGCGCACCCCAGTGCGAGGAGGCCCGTGACGAACAGCGCCAGGTGGGATTCGCTCAGCACACCGGTGCCGGCGTATCCCCACTGGTGCGCGACCTCGATCGTCAGTGCGGACAGCACCCGGCCGGACAGGCCTCCCAGCGTCGTTCCGAAGATGTAGATGCCGGTCGCCGCCGCGACGTACGTGCGGTGGATCTCCTCCTTCAGGTACACCGCCGCGGTCGCGGGCAGTCCCGCGAGCACGAACCCCATGAGGAAGCGGGCACCCAGGAAGAGCGGCCAGGACGGCAGGAATGCGACCACCAGTGCCAGGAGGGAGGCGAGGATAAGCGACCAGCGGATGAGGCGCACGCGGCCGATCCGCTCCGACACAGGCACCGCGAAGATCAGGCCGACGCCCAGTCCCGCCGTCGCCATCGAGACCGACAAGGCGGCTTCTGCGGGCGAGATGCCGTAGTCACGGGTGAAATACGGCAGAATCGCCTGTGTGGCGTAGAGCAGGGTGAAAGTTGCGAGACCGGCCATGAGGAGTCCGACCTCAATGCGTTTAGCCTGCGGGTCCCCGCGCAGGTAGCCTTCGAAGTCGCTCACGCGCCAAGCCTAGACCGGCGTCCGCACTGACGGATGGCGGGGTGGGTGCAGTCGTCGTCGACACAGGAGAACCAGTGACCCAGCCCCCGACAGTCCCCTCCACGCCGAACCCGGCGTGGGAGTTCGTGAGCAGCACCCCTGACCTCGCGCTGCCCGACTTCGCGGGCATCACCCCCGCCCACCTCACGGAGGCGGCGACGCTGGCGGTGGGCTACGCGCAGGACGCGGTGGCGGGAATCCTGGCTTCGTCGGAGGAAGCCGAATTCCAGACGGTCACCCTGGCACTGGAGCGGGCGATGCAGCCTGCGGACGCGCTGAGCGCGCTGGTGCGGGTGTACGAATCGAACGTCCAGACCGACGCCGTCGCCGAGGCCGCGGCCGGCGTGTGGAGCCAGCTCACCTCCCTGCGCCTGGGCGTCGAACTCGACACCGAACTGTTCGACCGCCTGCAGGCAGTGCCCACCTCGGATCTCATCCCGGAGGACCGCCGGCTCCACGAGCTCATGGTCAACGACTTCGTCCGCGCAGGGGTGCGCCTCCCGGCAGAGGACCGACAGCGGGTGTCCGCCATCGCGACGGAGATCGATCGGATCGAGACGGAGTTCGGCCAGACCCTGCTCCGCGAGGCCGCGTCGCGCGCTCTCGTCGTCGAGGACGAGTCCGCACTGGCGGGTCTGAGCGAGGACGCGATCCGAGCCGCCCGTGACGACGCCCGGAGTCACGGCGTCGAGGGCCTCCGCCTTCCGCTCACGAACACCACGCAGCAGGACGCATTGGCGGAGCTGACGGATCCTGCGACCCGTGCCCGTCTGCTCGACCTGTCGATGGGACGAGGGTCGTCAGGCGGCCCCGGTGACACGCGTGACATGATCACCGACCTCACTGCTCTGCGCGCCGCACTGTCATCGCACCTGGGATTCCACAGCTACGCCCAGTTCTCCGTCGACGACCAGGTCGCCCCGGACGTCGAGTCCGCGGGCGGGCTGCTGCGATCTCTCATCGATCCGGCGCTCAAGCAGTTCGCCCGCGAATCGCGACGGGTGCGCGAATACTTCGGACTGGACGAGTCACAGCCGCTGGAGCGCGCGGACCTCACCCATCTGTGGGAGCGCTACCGCGCAGAGGCGTTCGAACTGGACTCCGCGCAGGCGTCGACCTACTTCGAGTTCGAGAGGGTGCTCATCGACGGCGTCTTCGCGACGGCGGGGACCCTCTTCGGGCTCGCCTTCACGTCGCGACCGGACCTGTCGGGATGGCACGAGGACGTCCGTGTGTATGAAGCGCTCGACGGGACCCGCCACCTGGGATTCGTCCTCGTCGATCCGTATGCCCGCGCCGGCAAGGAGGGCGGAGCCTGGATGGACGAGCTCGTCACCGGCTCGCGGCTGACCGGACTGCACCCCGTCACCACGCTCAGCCTCAACGTGCCGAAGCCTCCACCGGGCCGTCCGGCCCTGCTGACCGTCGACGAGACGATCACGCTGTTCCACGAGTTCGGCCACGTGCTCCACGGGCTCTTCGCCGACTCCGTGCACCCGTCGCAGGCCGGCACCTCGGTGCCGCGGGACTACGTCGAGTTCCCCTCGCAGCAGTTCGAGATGTGGGCACTCCACCCGCAGGTCCTGCCCGCGTACGCACTCCACTGGGAGACGGACGAGCGGATTCCGCAGAGCCTCGTGGAGACGCTTCTCGATTCCCAGGGATTCGGCCAGGGCCTCGCCACGCTCGAATACCTCGCCGCGGCGATGCTCGACCTGGGGTGGCACGCACTCGAGGACGGCGAGTCGATCGAGGACGTCCTCACCTTCGAATCAGAAGTCCTCTACGCCGCGGGCTTCGATCCCGTCGTGCCGCCTCGGTACCGGTCGACGTACTTCGCCCACACCTTCACGGGCGGCTATGCGGCCGGCTACTACTCCTACCTCTGGTCGGAGCAGTACGCTGCGGCGGTGTCCGAGATGTTCGAGGACCACGGCGGGCTCGACCCGGAGCTCGGTGCGCGCTACCGGTCGGAGGTCCTGTCCCCCGGGTTCTCCGTCGACCCGCTGAGCGCGCTGCGGAGGTTCCTGGGCGACGACGTCACCGTCGAACCGCTGCTGCGTCGCCGCGGCCTGGCTCCGCTGCGCCCTGCCGGGCCCGCGCACCCGACTCACGCGAAGCTCGAACGTGATCTGCGCGTGGCCGGCATCGACACGAAGGTCGTCACACATCCGGAGCCCCTCCCCACCGCAGCGGCTGCCGCGGAGCACCACGGGGTCGACCTCGGCGCCATCGCGAACTCGCTCGTCTTCATCGCAGAGTTCGAGGTGGAGGAAGACGCCTCGTCGGCCGAGGGAACCGCTGCAGACGACGGGAGGGCCGACGCCCGAGCAGACGCGGCGGCTGATCCCGCCTCCGCGTCCGAACCGGACGCCCCGGTCCAGGACGAGCCCGTCCTCATCATGACCTCCGGTGCGCACCGCGTCGACACGGAGTTCACCGCGGCGACGATCGGCGCCCGTCGGCTCAAGCGCGCGAAGCCCGAACAGGTGCTCGCCGCCACCGGCCAGGCAGTCGGCGGCGTCGCTCCCGCAGGGCATCCCGCACCCCTGCGCACCTTCGTCGACCGCGACCTGCGGATGCACGAGAAGCTGTGGGCCGGCGGCGGCACCATCGAAGCGATGGTGCCACTCACCTATTCGGAACTCGTCGACCTGACGAGTGGACAGGAGATCGATGTCGAACAGCGATGACGCCCCCTGGGGCGCGGACGTGCCCGCATCTGGGCAGCCGGACCGGGACACGGGAGTGAGCAGCGCAGGCGCCACACTCCCGCAGTCCGGTCCGGCGGAGAACACAGAGAAGCACTCGCTCCACGACCACACGGCCGGCCTCACCGCGTTCGCGAGCACGCGAGGCCGCTTCTACGCGTACATCCTCGCGCTCATGTGCTGCGTCTTCCTCATCTCCAACATCTCTGCCACGAAGGTCATCGAGATCGGCCCGTTCGTGGCGGACGGCGGAGCCTTCCTCTTCCCGCTCGCCTACATACTCGGCGACGTCATCAGCGAGGTCTACGGCTTCCGGGCCGCGAAGCGGGCAGTCCTCATGGGCTTCGCGATGCAGGCCCTGGCGGTCCTCGTCTTCTTCGCGGTCCAGATCGCACCTCCGGGCCCCGGGTACGAGAACCAGTCCGCGTTCGAGGCTGTCCTGGGCTTCTACCCGCGCATCGTGCTCGCCTCTCTGTGCGGCTACCTCGTCGGACAGCTGCTCAACGCGTACATCCTCGTCAAGGTCAAGCAGCGCATGGGAGAGAAGCACCTGTGGGTGCGGCTGCTGACCTCCACGGGGGTGGGAGAGTTCGCGGATACGCTCATCTTCTGCGTCGTCGCATTCGCCGGTGTCATCCCCGGGTGGGACTTCGTCAACTACGTCATCGTCGGCTTCGTCTACAAGGTCGCCGTCGAGGTGCTCTTCATGCCGGTGACGTACCGCGTGATCCGGGCTGTCAAGAAGCGTGAGACGACCTACGCGCCCGGCGGAGCGGAGTAGGTGGGCCTTCCTGCGTGCCCAGCAGCGTGCCGATTCGCCGGGGGCGTGCTCGGGACACCGCGCACTGCACCGGCGATGCGAACACCCCACCGGCCAATCGGCGGACTAGGCGCGCCTCAGTGGCGCTCGCCGGTGAGCATCGTCAGCAGGAGGACGTTCGTATCCGGCGCGTCGTCGGGGCAGTCGACTCTGTGCAGCACTCGCTCCCGGCAGTGCACGACGGCGCAGGGGGTGAGCCGGATCGTCTCGTCCCCGCACCCGAACGTGAGCTCCCCCGAGAGGCACTGCACGGTGATCGGATGCGCGACGGAATGGTCCGGGAACGACTGCCCCGGCGCGAAGGTGAAGGCGATGAGGTTCGCACCGTCGCCCACCATGAGGCGCTTCACTGCGGGGCGTCCTCGTGGGTGCTCGGGATCGGGCGGCGCGGCCAGCGACAGGACGTCGATCGTCGCCGCGCTGCCGTCCTCGCCCTCACCGACAGTGCGGCCGTCGTCGTTCGCCGGGCCGCCCCCGTTCGTCGGCGCGCCGCCAGCACCGTCCTCCACCGTCACGACCAGCTGATGGAGACCTCGATCTCGGACGTGCCGCCGGGCTCCACCTCGATCTCCAGCTCATACTCGACGGTGTCTGCGACCCGGACCGTCACGTCACGGCCGGACTGGACGACCCGCACGTCGTTCTGCCGCTCCAGGGAGTCCGCGAGCTCTCGCAGCTTTGCGGCCGCCTGCTCGCGGGTCATCGTGGACTCGGTCTCGTGCTCGAAGAGTTCATCGCTCATGTCGCCATTCAACCAGGTGGCGGTCTCCTGCGGCGAGGGCTGCAGCGGATCACCTTCGCGGCAGGAGTCACCACACGCGCAGGAGCCCACGTCGAGCAGAGGTCATCTCTTCGCGTAGTAGCGTCCCATCACGTCCGCCTCGAGCTCGTCATACCGGCCGTCCTCGATCGCCCCTCTGATCTCTGCGACGAGCTGCACGATGAAGTACTCGTTGTGGATCGTGCAGAGGGTCGAGAACAGCATCTCCTTCGCCTTCCACAGGTGGTGCAGATACGCCCGCGAATGGTTCGTGCACGTGTAGCACGTGCACTCGGGGTCGATCGGCCGCCAGTCCCTCTTGTGGCGGGCTCCGGAGATGTTGTAGCGGCCGTCCCGCGAATACACGGCGGCGTTCCGGGCGACCCGCGAAGGGGAGACGCAGTCGAACGTGTCCGCGCCGCGGCGGATCGCTGCGAACAGGTCATCCGGTTCGCCGATGCCCAGCAGGTGCCGCGGCTTCTCCTCGGGCAGCTCTTCGCACACCCAGCCGACGATGGTGCCCAGGTTCTCCTTCTCCAGTGCACCGCCGATCCCGAACCCGTCGACGTCCATCGCCCCGAGGTCGCGGGCGGCCCTCCGCCGCAGGTCCTCGTACTGAGCTCCCTGCAGCACACCGAAGAGCGCCTGGTAAGGACGGTGCGAGCGCTCCTGGGTGAGCCGGAAGTGCTCTGTCACGCAGCGCTCCGCCCAGCGGCGGGTCCGCTCAAGCGACTCCTCCTGGTAGGCCCGCGTGTTCGTGAGCATCGTGAGTTCGTCGAACGCGAAGATGATGTCCGCCCCCAGCTGGTGCTGGACCTGCATCGACACCTCCGGGGTGAACCGGTGGATGTCGCCGTTGAGGTGCGAACGGAACGTGACTCCGTCCTCGTCGACGTTCGCCATGCGGCGCTCCTTGTCGACGGTCTGCAGGTCGGAGCGGTCCTTGCCGGCGAACTCCGTGGTGAGCACCTTCTTCGACCCCACGCCGAGGCTCATCACCTGGAAGCCGCCGGAGTCGGTGAAGGTGGGACCGGGCCAATTCATGAACGCACCCAGGCCGCCCGCCTCATCGACGATGTCCGCGCCCGGCTGCAGGAACAGGTGGTAGGCGTTCGCCAGGACCGCGTCCGCGCCCAGCGCATCGACGTCCTCCGGCTTCACCGCTTTGACGGTCGCCTTCGTGCCGACGGGGATGAACGCGGGTGTCGCAATGGTCCCGTGCGGGGTGCGGATCGTCCCCGTCCGGCCGCCTTCCGACATGGTCGTCCCCACATCGAAGCCGAACTCCGATCGGTCCGCAGCAGAGTCCGCGGCCGCAGTCGTCGTCTCAGTCATCCAGCCAGCTCTCCCAGCATCTTGCCGGGGCTCAGGATGCCCCGCGGATCGAATTCCCTCTTGACGGCGACGTGGAGCCGCTGTGCGACCGGGTCGAGTTCCCGTGCGAGCCACCTGTTCTTCAGCACTCCCACACCGTGCTCGCCCGTGATCGTCCCGCCGAGCGCCAGCCCCGTCGCCATGATCGCGTCGAATGCCGCGTGGGCACGGGCGACGGAGGGCTGGTCCTGCGCGTCGAAGAGCACGTTCGGGTGCATGTTCCCGTCACCGGCGTGCCCGGCGACGGCGATGAGCACGTCGTGCTCGTCCGCGATGCTCCGCATCCGCGTGAAGAACTCTGCGAGTGCTGCGCGCGGCAGGCACACGTCGTCGACGAGCTCGCCCCCGCCGTTCGCCATCGCGTACTTCTCCAGCGCGTGTCCCACGGACCTGCGCGCAGCGATGAACATCTCCGAGTCGGCGGGGTCGTCGGAGATCGTCACCTCCGTCGCGCCCTGGGACTCCGCGATCCGCTCGAACACCGCGAGATCGGCGGCCGCCCGTTCGAGCGATCCGTCGCCGTTCGCCTGGACCAGCAGCATCGCCGCCGCGCCCTCCGGCAGACCGAAGTCGCCGTAGTCGTTGATGCACTCGATCGACTGTCCGTCGAGGATCTCCAGCAGCGACGGCGTCGCTCCGGACGACATGAACTCCGTGATCGTGCGAGCGGCGTCGCGGATGTCGTCGAAGAGCGCCACCCCCGTGATGGGGTCGGGGATCGCGGGGATCAGTTCGACGACGATCTCGACGACGACGCCCAGCGTCCCCTCCGATCCGACGAAGAGGCTCGCGAGGTCCAGCCCCGCAACGCCCTTGGCCGTGGGCCGCCCCACCGTCGTGATCGAGCCGTCGGCCAGGACGACTGTCAGTCTGCGGACGTAGTCCTTCGTGACGCCGTACTTCACGCAGCACAGTCCGCCGGCGTTCGTCGCGACGTTGCCGCCCAGAGTGGAGATGTCGACCGACCCCGGATCAGGCGGATAGGACAGTCCGTGCTCGACGAGTGCGTCCTTGAGGGTCCGGTTGAGGACACCGGGCTCCACCGTCGCGGTCTGTTCGACGGCATCGACGTCGAGGATGCGGTCCATTCCCGCGACATTCAGCAGAAGGGCGCCGTCCACCCCGTTCGCCCCGCCGGACAGCCCTGTGAGCGCTCCCTGCGGGATGACGGGTACTCGGTGCTCGTGTGCGAAGCGGAGGGTGGTCTGCACGTCCGCGGTGCTGCGTGCGCGGACGAGGGCCCGAGGCGCACCGATCGGCGCGAACACTGCGCGATCCCTCGAATGCGCGGCGACGACGTCCGGGTCGTCGACCACGGCACCCGGGCTGAGAGCCTCGACGAGCGGTGCAAGGTCGACCGGGACCTCGGGCGCGGTCAGCCCGAGCGCGGCGGGCTCGGTGAGGAGTGCCGGTGCCGCGTCGACGGCTCCCGAATCGCTGCCGCCGGTGTGCGCGGCCGTCATGCGTCGCGCCCTCTCATGAACTCCTCGGCAACGTCCACGAGCCGCTCCATCGCCTCTCGCGGACCGACTGTGATCCGGACGCCTGCGCCCAGATTGCGCACGGCCAGGCCGCGGGCCATGCAGGCCTCGGAGAACGCCGCGGAGTCGTGCTGGCCCAGCGGCAGCCACACGAAGTTCCCACCGCTGGGAGGAACGGCGATGCCCATCTCCCGCAGCCGGGCGGCGAGGTCGTCACGCGCGGCACCGACCTCCTTCGCCCGCACGAGCACCTCGTCGCGCACTGCGAGGGACACGAGACCCGCCGCCTGACCGGCCGCGCCCACGCTGAACGGGGCGATCGACTTGCGCATCTCGTGGATGATCGCGGGGTGCGCCAGGGAGTAGCCGACCCGCAGACCGGCCAGTCCGTGCGCCTTCGAGAACGTCCTCAGCACCACCAGGTTCGAGTACGTGGCGAGCGCCTGCTCCGCGTCGACGGGGGCATCGAGGTTGCCCTCCGGTGTGCGGATGCGCGCTGCGGCCTCGCTGCCGTCCGCGAACTCCACATACGCCTCGTCGAGCACGACGATGAGGTCTTCGGGCACCTGCGACATGAAGGTGTCGAACTCCGTGTCCCCGAGCACCGTGCCGGTGGGGTTGTTGGGCGAGCAGAGGAGGACCAGTCGTGTGTGATCGGTGATCGCCTCCGCCATCCCCGGCAGGTCGTGTCGGCCGTCCGCGTCGAGCGGCACGGCGATGCGGTCGGCGCCCGCGAAGCTGGTGAGCTGCGGGTACATCTCGAAGGACGGCCACGGGTACACCACCTGCGCGCCGGGCTCCAGGGTGATCCCGACGAGCGCGGCGAGGCTCTCCGAAGAACCCGCCGACAGCACCACCTGATCCGTCGCCACATCGTGGAACCGGGCCAGCGCGGCAGTCAGGTCTGTCCCCGCCGGATCCGGATACAGGGCAGGGGTGTCCGACACCCCGGTGATCGCGTCGACGACCGCCGGCAGCGGCGCGAGGTGGTTCTCGTTCGACGACAGCTTGTAGCTGGTCATCCCCTCCACCGCGGCGGGAGGACGACCCGGGATATAGGCGGGAGTGTCGGCCAGGGAACGGCGCACGCGGAAGTTCGTCATGCATAGATTCTGCCACCTCGCACTGACGCAGGGACCGGGGCCCGCCGGTGCATGCCCGATACTGGGAGGTATGGACGCCGAGCCCACCGCACCAGACACCGGCCGCCCTCCGATCGGACACGGCGGCGGCGCGCACGAGTGGCGGCCCGACGTGCTGGACGGGGGCTTCCGCTGCCTCCGCCTGCCGCTGCCGGAGGACGAGCAGGCCACGCTCATCGCCTACGACCCTGCGGCCGGAACACCCCTCTCAGCGATCGACCGGGACACCTGGTCGACGCTGGAGGACTCGATGCCGCGCGACCTCCTGGACGACGTCGCAGTCCTCTACCTCCACGGATGGTCGGACTACTTCTACCACGCACACCTCGCCCGGTTCTGGTCGCACATGGGCGCCGACTTCTACGCGCTGGACCTGCGCGGCTACGGCCGGAACCTCGATCCCGACCGCGTGGAGAAGGCGCACGCACCCCGCTCGGAAGACGACGACCACGTGCAGCGACCCGGGTACATCACGGACCTCGGGGAGTACGACGCAGATCTCGAAGCCGCGCTCGCAGTCATCGAGGAGACCTCTCCTGGGCGGCGGATCATCGTGTCAGGCCACTCCACCGGGGGCCTGATCGCCGTGCTGTGGGCGGACCGCAACCCCGGACGCCTGAGCGGGATCACGCTCAATTCGCCGTGGCTCGAGTTCCAGTACTCGACCGCCATCCGCAAGATCCTCCAGCCGTTCCTGGGACGGGGACGGTCCGCCACCACCCCGCTGCGTCTCCGCATGCCGAACTACTCCGCCGTTGCGACGTCCGCGACGCACGGCCGCCTGCCCTACGACGCCCGGCTCAAGCCCACCGACTCCTTCCCCGTCTACGCCGGCTGGATCCGCGCGATCTTCGCGGGGCACGCCGCTGTGGAGGACGGACTGGAGGTCGACGCGCCCATCCTCGTCCAGACGTCGTCGAGGAGTCTGCGGAAGATCGGATACGACCCGGAGATGGAGGCGACGGACATCGTCCTCGACGTCGACGCGATCGCCCGTCGATCCATCCACCTGGGACGGACCGTCGCCCTCAACCGCATCCCCGGCGCGATGCACGACCTCTTCCTCTCCCACCCCACAGCGCAGATCGAGGCGTTCTCCGGCCTCCTGCGGTTCGCCCGCGGGTTCCTGACCGCCGACGTCATGCCGTGGGGATCCTCGACGGCAGAGGGCTCGCCGGCGGGGACGTGACCGGCACGCGGACGGTCCGATGGCGCGGCGCGCCGGGAGCTCTAGGATGCGGGCATGACTGAGATCACACACGATGAGTGGTTCCCCCGGCTCGCCGCCCGCGCGCAGGGCGGACCCAGTGACCTGTCCGCCATCCTGGCGCTGGCCTCCGCCGGCGGGGACCTCGTCGACTTCTCCGGCGGCTTCCCGGATCCCTCCCTCTACGACACGGCACTGCTGGGCGAGACCGCGTCGAAGGCCATCGCGTCGAAGCCCGGGGTCGCGCTCCAGTACGCACCCAACTACGGCATCGCCTCGCTGCGCGAGGTGCTGCGCGGGGAGGTCGCCCGCACGCAGGGCGTCACGCCCGCCGCGGATGGCCTGATCGTCACGTCCGGGGGCGTCGACGCGATCACACTCGTGTCGAAGTCGATGCTCGACCACGGGGACGCAGTGCTCGTCGAAGCGCCGTCGTACCTGGGAGCCTTCAGCGTGTTCCGCTCACACGACGGCGCGTGCTTCTCGATGCGCAACGACGAGGACGGGCTGATCCCGGCCAGCATCGAGGAGGCGTACGAACAGGCCCGGGCCGCCGGCCACCCGCCCAAGGTCGTCTACGTCATTCCCGACTTCCAGAACCCCTCGGGGCTCCGCCTGTCGCTCGAGAGGCGGGGCGAGATCATCGAGATCGCCAGGCGGCTGGGCCTGCTCGTCCTCGAGGACGTCGCATACCGCGATCTCGCGTTCGACGGTTCGTCCATCGAGTCGCTCTACGCACTGGGGCCGGACGTCACGGTGCAGATGGGCACGTTCTCGAAGACCTTCACTCCGGGCACGCGGATGGGCTGGGCCTGCGGACCCGCGACCGTCATCGACGCGATGGCGCAGGCGAAGACCAACACGGACCAGTGCGCGGGGGCCCTGGGGCAGACGATCCTCGAGTCCTACATCGCAGAGGGCCACTACGCGGCCTCCCTGCCGATCCTTCGCAGCGCCTATGCGGCGCGCTGCGCGGGGCTCATGGACGCACTCGCAGAGGGTCTGGGCGACCGCGCCTCGTGGACGCACCCGGGCGGAGGCTTCTTCACCTGGCTGGAGATCCCGGGCGTCGACTCGACGCAGCTGGCGGCCGCAGCGGCTGAGGAGGGCGTCGCGTTCGTGCCGGGCGGACCGTTCTTCGCGGACTCGCGGCCCAACGCGAACATCCGTCTGAGCTTCTCCCGGACGACCGTCGATCGGATGGGCGAGGGGGTTGCGCGCCTGCGGAGGTCGATCGAGCGCGTGGAGGGGTGAGGCGGAGGCCCCGTCCGCTGACAGAGGCGACCAGCCAGAGTCGACCAGCCCCCGTCGGGCCTCGACAGCTCAGCCTCCGGGCCAGCGACGGGCCGCTGACGGTCCACGCGGGCGCTGAGCCTGCGACTGCAGGAGCAGATACGAAAACGCCGGGTCTCAATATCTGAGACCCGGCGTTTCACATGGCGGTAGCGGTGGGATTTGAACCCACGGTAGGGGGTTGCCCTACACGACATTTCGAGTGTCGCACCTTCGGCCGCTCGGACACGCTACCGCCGACAACTGTACACACGCGGCGGCTCGTCACCCAAATCGTCTTCTGTGAGCTGCAGCACGCCTCGGTGATCTCAGTCCGCGGCCCGGTTCGCGGCGAAGAAGTCGGTGAGCAGCGCCGCGCATTCGTGGGCCAGGATTCCGGCGTAGACGTCGGGGCGGTGCAGCGACGCACGGTCGCGCGGCAGATCCCACACCGACCCACAGGCGCCGGCCTTGTCGTCCCAGGCGCCGAACACGATCCCGTCGACACGGGCGGCCACTGCCGCACCTGTGCACATGACGCACGGCTCCAAGGTGACCACGAGAACCGTCCCGTCGAGGCGCCACCGTCCCAGGTCCGCGGCCGCGGCGCGCAGCGCGACGACCTCGGCGTGCCCCGTCGGGTCGTGGACAGCCTCCCGCACGTTGTGCCCCAGCCCGCGCACCGCCCCCTCCGAGTCGACCACCACGGCACCGACGGGCACATCGGATGAGGCGGCCGCCTCGGCGGCGACCGCGAGCGCCATCCTCATCCACGCCTCGTGCTCGGACCTCGGCGCCAGACCCGTGCGCGGAACCGGGGCGGCCGACGATCCGGCCGCCCCCTCCGATGCGGCCATGGAAGTCAGCGCGACGCCTCCAGGACCTCCGCGAACCCCACGGCCTCGCCCACGTGAGCGACGATGCGCGCCGGGTCGGAGCTGTGGCGCTCGAGCTGATCCAGCAGCTCTGCCGCCTGCAGCCCGTCCCCCGCGAACAGGCTGGCATCGCCGCTCCACAGAGGCGGAGCCTCGAAGTCGAGCATCTGCGGCTCGTCCTCAGCCTCGTCGCCGTCGTCCTCCTCGAGCTCCTCGTCCGGGTCGACGACGTCGTCCTGCTCGTACTCGTCAGGCTGGGAGTCGAGGTAGTCCACGAACAGCTCCGCGTACGGGCTCTGTGCCACGGCCCTCGCGTCGGAGAGGAACACTGCCGTCTCCTCCCCCACGACGCGGACGAACGCGAACCACTCGTCCTCATGCTCGATCACCGCGATCGCGTCCCCGTCTGCGGAGCCGTCGCCGGCGCCGTCGATGAGGTCGGCGAGCTCCGCGAGGTCCGCCACGTCTTCGACCGCGAGGTCGAGCAGGCGGAAGCGGTCATCGGTCCGGGACATCACTGCAGTGAAGTACGACATGCCTCCATTGTCACCGATTCGCCGCGGATGTCACTGTCGGACCGGGCGCCCTCCGGTAGATTCGCACCCATGGACCTCCACGTCGCAGATCACCCCCTCATCGCCCACAAGCTCACCGTCCTGCGGGACGCGCAGACCGATTCGTCCCGGTTCCGCACCCTCACCGACGAACTCGTCATGCTGCTGTCCTACGAGGCGACCCGCGGCATCCGCACGGAGCCCAAGGACGTGACCACCCCGGTGAGCACGACGACCGGCACGGCACTGTCCGCCCCCCGTCCCGTGGTCGTCCCGATCCTGCGCGCCGGCCTGGGCATGCTCGAGGGGATGCTCAAGATGCTGCCGACCGCGGAGGTCGGGTTCCTGGGGATGGTCCGCGACGACGAGACGTTCGACGTCCACGCATACGCAGAGCGCCTCCCGGCGGACCTCACCGACCGGCAGGTGTTCGTCCTCGACCCGATGCTCGCGACCGGAGGCACACTCGCTATGGCGATCGACTTCCTGCTGGAACGAGGCGTCTCGAGCGTCACGGCAGTCTGCCTGGTCAGCGCCCCGGAGGGCGTCGAGGCCATCGCGGAGAAGTACCGAGGGATCACGGAGGTCACCGTGCACACCGCAGCCCTCGACGAGCGCCTCAACGAGAAGGGGTACATCGTCCCCGGCCTCGGCGACGCCGGGGACCGCCTCTACGGCATCGTCTGAGAATCACCGCACCAGGACCCCCGCCCGCGACCAGCGGTTGAGAGACCCCCGCCTGCGACCAGCGGGCGAGAACACCGCGCCAGAGGCTCGGTGCGCCTCCACCCGGTGACACGCAGAAGACGCCCCAGACCCACCTCTGGGGCGTCTTCTGCATTCACCGGTTGGCACTGGAATGACCCATGCAGTCACAGTGCGTAACACTTCGTCACATAAGTCTTGCGTCTTCACGGAGTGGCGACAACAATGGCGATCATGCAGTCAGTGGCCTCACATCGAGCGATCTCGCAATGCCCCGTCGCCAGCACGGCGATGCCATGCGTTCGCGACGTCCACTGACACCTGCTGTGCCGGTCGCGAACGAGATCTTCCACAGCGCACTCGGCGGACGCCCACGCGTCCACCGCACAGATCACGTCGTTCCAGGAGAGCCATGAGCGCCGCAGCACCGCAGCCCACGCCCATCCACCCGCGCAGTGCCCGCGCCGCACGCCGAACCGGAGCTCGCTTGACCCCCATCGACCCGCAGACGGCCCCTCGCACCTACGGACCGTCAGGAGTGTCCGCGGGTCCGCGCGCGGCACGCGGCATCGTCCTCTACGTCGGCCTGGACGAAGCGAAGGCCGCGGCAGAGGGCACGAATCTCACGGAGATCGCCCAGGCCCTCAAGGACCATGTGTCGGAGCTGGCGTCCGCAGCAGAGACGCAGGCCATCATCGCCCTCGCTCCTGACGGTCTGGGCAACGACATCGACGCTGTGCGAGCAGTCTCCAACGGGTCCCAGTCCGCGACCGGGAGCCCTGCGGGGATGCACGGCCCCGTCCGCCAGCGCATCCCCTCCCGGCTCAGCCCTCCGCCACGCCGTGAGGACCTCCCTGCGGCCCCTGCGCATCAGGTCTCTCCGGCACCGCCCGCACCCTTCACTGCTGCCGCGCCACCCGCACAGCCCGCCATCAGGTCCAAGTCGCACCCGAATGAGCACGCTCCCGTGCGCATCGACATCCCCCGTCGTGAGGTCCACACCGACGACGCGCTCGTGACTGTGACGAACAAGGAGTTCGACCTGCTCGCCACCCTCGTCGCGAACACTGGTCGCACGCTGTCCCGCGAGGACCTCATCGACGCCCTCTGGTCCGAAGGTGGGGATCGACCGGATGCGAGGACCGTCGACGTGCACGTGCGTCGGCTGCGCCGCCGCCTGGGCGGATACTCGTCCATCGTCCGCACCATCCGCGGCACCGGCTACCGCTACGACGAGCATCCGGATGTCGCAGTCTGGCAGGCGCGCGCCAGCTACTGACCGGCCGATGGCCCCTGGTCGCCCATACGGCTGGCAGGGATCGTTCGTCCAGCATCACTCCAGAATCGAGACATAGAATCTCCGGGTGACTTCGCCGCGCCGTTCCCCGTTCAGAGGGGTCCTCATCCTCGCGAGCGGGATCGTCCTGGCGGCCCTGCTCGCCATGCACAGTCTCGTACCGACGACCCGAGGACTCGCCCTCATCGTCGACAGCATGCTGCCGTGGTCATGGGTGCTCATCGCACTCCTGCTCCTCATCGCCCTCTTCCGGCTCTCGCTGCTGTCGATCGCCGGCGTCCTGATCCCCGTCGTCGTGTGGGCTTCGATGTTCTGGCCGTTCCTCCGACCGTCGAGTGACCCGGTCGACCCTGACCTCACGGTCGCCACGCAGAACGTGGGAGCCCGACTGCCCCAGCCGTCCGCGACCGCACTCAGCATCATCGAGCAGGACCCGAAGATCGTCACGGTCCAGGAGATCGAGTCACTGTCCGGGCAGATCATCCAGGAGCAGATGGACTCCCACTTCGCACACTCACAGGTGGAGGGTTCCGTCGGCGTCTGGTCGGACTGGCCGATGAGTGAGGCTGAGGAGATCGACCTCGGTCTCTCGTGGACCCGCGCGTTCGCGACCACCATCAGCACCGACCAGGGGGACGTCCGCTTCTACGCCGTGCACCTGCCGTCGGTGCGGCCCGGTCAGGAATCGCTGCGCAACGCGGCGCTCACGACGTTGGCCGACCGCATCCAGAACGACCCGGCGGAACGCGTGATCGTCGCAGGCGACTTCAACGCGTCCGCGACGGACCGGTACTTCTCCGACCTCACAGACGACCTCACCGACTCGCGGGAGGCCACCGGAGGCGGATTCGGCTTCACCTGGCCGTCGCGGTTCCCCCTCACCCGGTTGGACCACTCCCTGAGCCGAGGCCTCGAACCGATCGGCGATGAGGTCCAGGACCGCGGGACGAGCGACCACCGGGCGCTCTTCGTCTCCTACGACTTCTGAGGTCGGCCACGACTCGCGGGAGACCCGCGAGACTCCTGACGTCGTTCCACCGACACCTCCCCGAGGCTGGTTTCCGAGCTGCCTCCCCGAGCTGCGTTCCCGGGCTGCCTTCCCGGGCCCCGGACCGGCGGTGTGCGCTGGATCCGAAAGCGGCACAGCGCGGCCGGTTCACTGCGTGGTGCAGCTTCCCACCGGCACGCGCTCCTCAGCACTGCGGCCCTCGGCGAGTGCCTCTTCGAGCTCCGAGAGCGTGAGCGCATACCCGGTCTCCGGATCTTCACCGGATCGCGCGAAGACCATGCCGACGGCTCTGCCATCCTCATCGAGCAGCGGGCCTCCCGAGTTCCCCGAGCGTACGACCGCGCGCAGTGCGTACACATCGCGCACCACCGTGTCCTCGTCGTAGATGTCGAGCCCCTGGGCGGTCACTGCCTCGCGCACTCGCGCCGGTGAGATCGTGTACGGCCCGTTCTCCGGATACCCGACGACCACCGCGTCGTCGTCGGCGGCGAGGGCGTCCCCCAGCTCCAACGGCTGCGCGTCCAGTCCCGGGACCCTCAGGACGGCGATATCCCGCGCGGCATCCAGCAGGACGAGTTCGGCAGTGTACGGCCGTCCTGCGCCGCCCACCTGGACGATGCGCTCCGTCGACCCCGACACCACGTGCGCATTGGTCATGACGAGGTCGTCGTCGAAGACCCAGCCGGACCCGGACTGCAGTGCGGGGCACTGCGACGCCGTCGTCGTCACCCGCACCGTCCGGCCCTCCACCTCGCGCCCCACATCGATCATGGCCGGGTCGGGCTCTCCCACCGACTGGATGTGCTCCGACTCCCCCGCGAACACCTGGGGGAATCCATTCGTGGCAAGTGTCTGCGAGATGGCACCCACCGCCTCGGCGGACGTGACGGGGGCGATCCGGTCGAGGACGGAGACCACGCGCGATTCTGCGATTGCCTCGTTCGCTGCGACCAGAGGCGTCGTGCGCACCCACCCGGCGATCAGCCATACGATGAGGAAGAACGCCACGGTCCCCGTGAGCGCGCCTCCCAGAGCATCGACGACGCGCCCTGGACCGTCCCCCAGCGCGGTCTTGAGCGTCGCCCCGGTCCACCCTCCGCCGCAGGCGAAGACGATCCCGAGGATCAGCGGCAGCAGGGTCGTCAGACCGGATGCACCCGCCTCGGACGCGATGCCCTGATCGACCGCGAGCTCCGCGAGCGGCGGACCGGCCACTCTCCCGACGACCGCACCCACGACGAAGCCCACGAGAGTGCTCGCCCCTGCGACGAGTCCCTGCGACCATCCGGCCGCCCCGGCCAGTGCGGCGAAGACGATCAGTGCGACGTCGAAGGCGGTCACGGGGCGAGCAGACCCATCGCTCTCATCATTGATCGGCGCTCAGCGGCCAATCGATTCAGGAGGAAGACTTCGTACTCCTTCTCCGCGGCACCGCCCACTCCGGCTTCCACCCGGTCGCGGACGGGCGGGAGGCTCGCGGCGACACGGATCATCGCCTTCATGTGCGTACGTGCCGAGCCCTGGGCCCACCGACGGCCGGCACGACGCCCGTTCCACGTTCCGAGCATCCTGGCCTCCTCCTCGGTGAGCCAACCGGCACCCGCGTAGCGCATGAGCGCCTCGCGGGCGGTCTTCGTCTCCCGATACCAGAGGAAGAAGGCCGTCGCCCACCAGAGGACGCCGATGATGATCGACAGAGCCAGCATGACGATCAGGCTCATCACCCCGGACAGTGGCAGGCTCGCGACGCCGTTCCAGGCTGCGTGGAGGACCATGCCCGCGATCAGGCCCGGAACCCACATGAGCAGAGCCATCCACCACGTGCCACGGCGCGCGGCGAAGCCGATGCTCAGGCCCGCCAAGGCTGTGAAGCTCGAGTGGAGCAGCGGGCTCATCACGCACCGGACGAAGAAGAGCATGATGAGGCCGCCGGCCTGGGCCTCCGCGTATGCGCTGTTGAGGTAGAGCAGGTTCTCCGTGAAGGCGAAGCCCGCGCCGATCAATGATCCGTACATGAAGCCGTCGAGGGGCCCCTCGAAGAACTTCCGGGCGGCGAGGACGATCACCACGAGGAACACAGTCTTCGCCGACTCTTCGAAGACCGGCGCCAGCACGACCGCGCTGAGGATCGGGCTCGAGGTGTCGATCCCGGTGAGTGCGAACGCGGCGACGCCGAAGATCAGCTGCCCCACGAGGGTGATGACCACTGAGGCCACCGCACCCCAGAGGACGCACGAAGCCATGAGGAGGATCGGCTGCGGTTTCCACCGGTCGAGCAGGAGCACCGTTCCGATGATCGCAACGAGCGGGATGGCCGACAGCAGGAGGATGACGAACCCGACGCCGCTGAAGGCGATCGACTGGAAGAGGACGATGACGAAGAGCGCCAGCCCCAGAGCACCGGTGAGCAGGATGCCGGCGATGAGGAGGACGATGTTCCGCGTCCGGTGGGGATTCACATCATTCGATCGCACTGTGAACTGCGTGGTCCACGACGCATTGGCGGGGGCGCCGGGATGCGGCTGGATCACGTGAGCACCCGCATGTGAGTGCCCCGGCGCCATCACGGAACCGTGCGGGCCGCCCATCGGCTGCTGCACGGGAGGCCGCTGCTGGAATCCTGCCTGCATGGGCGCCTGCTGGGCGGGAGGCGGTTGCTGCATCGGAGGCTGCTGGGCGGGAGGCCGCTGCTGCATCGGAGGCTGCTGGTACGCCGGCTGCCGTGGGAAGCCCGCGGGCTGCTGCTGGGCCGGGTGGGCGGGCCCGGGGCCCTCTGGACCCGGCTGACCCGGACTCGGCTGACCTGGACCCGGCTGACCCGGAGCCGGCTGAGCTGGACCCGGCTGAGCTGGCTGACCCGGACCCGGCTGCGAGCCGTACTGCTGGTTCACCTGCTGCACAGGAGGCGGCTGCACGAAGGGCTGTCGGGGGGCTCCCCCGCTGCCCGGAGGCTGTCCCTGCTCGCCCGCCGGCCGCTGCATGCGGGGGTCGTTCCTCCCGTTCGTCATCCTCAGTCCTCCGGGCCGTCTCGCCACCCGCCGCACGCACGTCGGGCTCTGGTCTGTCGCAAGTCTACGGTCGCCGCCTGACACTGCGCTCCGTGCCTCGTGACGGTTCCGCAACGACAGGTTCCGAGCCTCTTCTGCCCCTCCACGACGAGGCGGTCACTCCACGACGAGGCCCCGCCGTCCTCGCGGACGACGGGGCCTCGGACGCGTGAGCACGGACCTCCAGCGGATCAGCCGATCTGCAGGGTGCCCGCCGTGTAGTCGGAGATCTCCCTGAGGAGCGATTCGTCCTCGTTCAGCTGTCGACCGAGCGACGGGACCATGTCCTTGAGGCGCGGCTCCCAGCTCGCGTACTGCTGCGGGAAGCAGCGCTCCAGCAGGCCGAGCATGATCGACGTGACCGTCGAGGCGCCCGGCGAAGCGCCCAGCAGAGCGGCGATCGAGCCGTCGGCCGCGGAGACGACCTCCGTGCCGAAGCCCAGGACACCGCCCTTCTGCGGGTCGCGCTTCATGATCTGCACGCGCTGCCCCGCAGTGATGAGATCCCACTGCTCAGGATCGACCTCGGGAGTGAACTCCTCGAGCGACTGGAAGCGGCCCTTCTTCGACTCCGCCAGCTGACCCATGAGGTAGGTGACGAGATCGAAGTTGTCCTTGGCGACGTTGAGCATGACCGGCAGATTGTTCCCGCGCACGGAGGAGGGGAGATCGAAGAAGCTGCCACCCTTGAGGAACTTCGGAGAGAAGCCCGCGTAGGGGCCGAACAGCAGGTAGCGCTTGCCGTCGATGACGCGGGTATCGAGGTGCGGCACGGACATCGGCGGAGCACCCGTCGCGGCCTGGCCGTACACCTTCGCGTAGTGGCGGTCCACCAGCTCCGGGTCGGATGTGCGGAGGAACAGGCCCGACACGGGGAAGCCGCCGTAGCCGCGCCCCTCCGCGATCCCGGACTTCTGGAGGAGGTGGAGTGCCCCACCACCGGCTCCGACGAAGACGAACTTCGCGTTGACCTCGGTCGTCTCGTGTGCGCGGTCGTCCCGGACGGAGACCTTCCACCCGTCGGCAGACCGCTCGAGGTCCGTCACGGTGTGTGCCGTGCGGATCTGCACTCCGTTGTCTTCGACGTGGGTCAGCAGCTGGCGGGAGAGCGACCCGAAGTCCACGTCCGTGCCGAGGTCCACCTTCGAGACGCCGTTGACCTGCCCCGGCCCGCGCTTGTCGAACATGAGTGGCAGCCACTCCGCCTGCGTCGCGGGGTCGTCCGTGTACTCCATGTCCGCGAAGAGCGGGTTCCGGACCATCGTCTCGTAGCGGTCGCGGATGTAGTCGCGGCCCTTGTCACCGCGTGCGTACGACATGTGGGGCACGGGGCTGATGAACGTCGACGGGTCCGCGACGATCCCTTCCTTCACGAGGAAGGACCAGAACTGGCGCGACTGGTGGAACTGCTCGTTGATCGTGACGGCCTTGGTGATGTCGATGTCACCGTCAGCGGTCCGCGGCGAGTAGTTGAGCTCACACAGCGCTGCGTGCCCGGTCCCCGCGTTGTTCCACGCGTGGGAGCTCTCGCGGGCGACGTAGTCGAGCTTCTCGTAGACACGGATGTCCCAGTCGGGCTGCAGGTCGTTCAGCAGCGCACCGAGCGTCGCACTCATGATGCCGCCGCCGATCAGTACGACGTCAGCGTTGTCCGTGGGTGTGGTCATCGAAACCCTCGCCTCTTCACATGCAGGTCGGTTCTGGGGGCACGTCACGAGCATGGGAGTGCCTCACGTGCCACAACACTCCGACTCTACTCCCGTGGGTGTTCCCGCACTGAATCGGCCCTGTCGGATGGCGCCGCAGCAATCGTCAGCCTGACTCGAGGTCACAGCCCCCGCCCGCTTCGGCCCCGCGATGCGCACACAACGGTGTGGAGGACGGCCGGTCCGTCCACAGTCCCCCTGCAGCCCTGTGCTCGACCCCTCCGGACCCGTCGAATGGCGCCATGACACCACGCATGCACCTCAGTCCGACTGCCCGCACCGCCTGCGCAGCACTCCTCACCTCTCTGCTCGTCGTCTCCCCGGCCGTCGCTCCGGCAGCGGGCCACTCACTGCAGCATGTCGAGCGGTCCGAGCATCCTCGGCAACCAGGTCAGGGCGGCACCGTTCACGCCCCCGTCTCCGACGCCTCCGCACAGCGCGAGGGAGAGCCCACAGCGCTCGGCCCTCCGACACGACTGGACGGGCCGGAAGAAAGGGACGGGACGCTCATGGTGAGCCGATCGGCTCGGCTGATCAGTGCGGCTCAGCTCGGGGGTCACGCACGGCTGGGCGGATCCGACCAGGACGGTGCCGACACGAGCCTCGGCGGCGATTCCGATCCGCAGCTGTCCGCGTCACAGGAGGGGACGTGGCTGCTCGGCCGGTCCGTCGACAGCGTCCTGGGGCCGGGCCAGTGGTACACGGCCGAGCAGGGGCGCACCTGGTACGGCGCCTATCGGACGTTCCCGGACGACTTCGCCTACTGCGTGGACGCGGGGCTCAGGACGCCCCACAGCCGGCATTTCGACGGCGACCAGGAAGGCGAGGCGATCGCATCAGCCCGGTCCGGCTGGGCGCTCGACACGCACGCCCAGTCGGAGTCGGCAGATGTCCAGTCCGCGCTGTCCGCACTGGTACGGCTCGATGAGGAGATACCCCACCGCCACCAGATCCCACCCGGCCATCCGTCGGAACTGGGTGCCGCGTTCGCGGACGCCGCCGCGGAGTTCGCCGCGATCGAGAACGACGCAGAGCTGTTCGCCGGCCCCTACACCTTGTCGGTGGACATCCGCGTGCGGACGTTCCGAGCGCTCGACGGGCAGTTCGGTCCCCCTCTGCGCGACGCTGCCGTGGGTGTCGACGAGGCTGTCGACCGGTCCTCCTCAGACGACGGGACGCAGCCGACCTCCGGATTCCCGCTGGAGGCCGTCGTGTCACTCACCAGCGCCTCGGGTCAGCCGATGGCCGGCCACCGCGTGGATCTGGACGCGACAGGCGCACGCACTGCTGTGGACAGCGTCGTGACAGCCGAGCAGCCGACGGTCGTCGCGCTCACCGACCTCGACGCAGATCGCCTCGTCGTCGACGCTTCCGCTGCGGAGCTGCCGGCGACGACGGTCGAGCTGCACCGCCCCCGAGGCCTCGGCTCCGATCGTGTGCAGGCAGTCGTCACAGCCGGGGAACCCACGAACGCCACTGCGCAGGCGGTCTACGAGCGCCCGCCGCAGCCCGAGGAGACCGATCAGCCCCGCGTCGAGCTCCCGATGCCCAGACCGACCACCCTGCCCACACCATCGGCCACACCGGAGCCGCCGGTTCCCACCAGAACGCCCGAACCCACAGAAGAAGCGTCAGAAGAGCCCGCTGAGACGCCCTCTGAGGAACCCGAGGAGACTCCCTCCACGGAGCCTCCGGCACCGACGACAGCCCCGGAGTCTTCCCCGGAACCTGAGGTTCCGGAAACCCCCTCCGAGTCACCGGACAGCACTCCGGACGTCGGCGAGTCCCCCGACGGGGCCACGACCCCCGACGCACCGGAGACCACCGAGGCTCCGCCAGTGGATGAGGCTCCGGAGACGCCCGAGGCTCCGCCAGTGGAGTCCGCGCCGGACCAGCCGAACGACGCGCCGCGTGACGCTGCCGAGGACGACCCCCTGCCCACGTCGCTCCCCCGCACCGGCGCGGACTCCATAATGGCCCTCGGTCTGGCGATCACGCTGATCGCAGTGGGCGTCGCGGCACTCACCGTCACCCGCCGACGCTGATCGCAGCGGCACGGTTGCCGGCGGCAGAGACGCCGGCACGCACAGCCGGGATCGAACGCCCGCGCGGCGCCCCGGACTCGATGTCCGGGGCGCCGCGCGGGCAGACCCGTTATCAGGGACCCGCTGCCGCGCCAAGCTTCGTGACGGACGATTCGCGGTCCGGCTCGGAGACCACCGGTACGCCCACCTCCTGAGTCGTACTCATGCGGAGGACATCGCCGCCGGCCCGGAACGTCAGGCGGAGGACATCGCGTCGCTCCCGACGCTGCTCAGGTCGAGCCGGCCTCTTGGCAGGGGCGTGTCGTTCCACCCCCAGCCGGCGCCTCAGCGTCGGTTCGCGGCGAAGTCGATGTACCAGTCGAGCACGCTCGTGTCCGCAGCCGCATCTCGATTCACACTCTGCGGATCGCCGCCCTGAAGCAGGCGCTTGACCGGGATCTCGAGCAGCTTTCCGGTCCGGGTCGTCGGCACACCCGGCGCGGGGATGATCTCGTCCGGGACATAGCGCGGCGAGAGCTGCTCCCTGATGGCTGCGACGATCCGCTCCTCCAGATCGTCGTCGACCGCACCGCCGTCGACCGGCACGACGAAGAGTGGCATGTAGTAGTCGCCGCCCGACAGCTCCGCACCGATGACCATGGACGCGTGCACACCCGCGACCCGGTCGACGATCTGCGTGATGTCCGCGGAGCCCATGCGGATACCGCCGCGGTTGATCGTCGAGTCGGAGCGGCCGTGGATCACGTAGCTCTGATCGTCGTGGCGCGTGACCCAGTCTCCATGGCGCCACACGCCGGGGAACGCGTCGAAGTACGCCTCGCGGTACCGGGAGCCGTCCGCATCGTTCCAGAACGCCACGGGCATCGACGGCATCGGAGCGGTGACGACGAACTCGCCCAGTTCTCCCGTCACCGGCTTCCCGTGGGAGTCCCACGAATCCGCCGCCACGCCCAGGTACGGCCCCTGCAGCCGGCCGCGGACCACGGGTGCGGTGGGGTTCGAACCGATGAACCCGCTGGCGATGTCCGTGCCGCCGGAATCGGAGCCCAGCTTCACTGTCGCGCTCACCTGCTCGTACACCCAGTCCCACGTGGGGTCCGGCAGCGGCGAGCCGGTCGAGAGGATCGATCGCAGACCGGACAGGTCGTAGTCGGCCTGGGGCGAATACCCCAGCCGCTGAGCGGTCGACAGGATCGCGGCACCGGTCCCGAAGTGCGTGACGCGCTCCGATGCGAGGAGCTCGAACTGCCGGTGCGGACCGCCGGCGAACGGCGCCCCGTCATACGTGACGATCGTGAAGCCGCGGCTCAGCGCGTTGACGATGAGGTTCCACACCACCCACGTCGTCGCGACGGCGGAGTACTGGATGTCGCCCGGTCGACCGTCGTACTGGAGGATGTTCGCCCGATTCGCCTCGACCACGACTCCGCCGTGCCCGTGGACGATGCCCTTGGGCGCTCCGGTCGTCCCGGATGAGTAGAGGACCCACAGGGGATGGGAGAACTCGACCCGCTCGAAGTCCGGCTCCTGCGGCGATCCGACGACGGAGGAGAACAGCTCCGACGAGACGTCGCGGCCGTCATCAGACCGCACGACGGACCCGCGCTCGCCCGGCGAGCGCCCTGGCGCCTGATCGACGAGCACGTGCCGGGTGACCGTCGGCAGCACCGCAAGCAGAGCGGGGATCGCCTCGGTCAGGTCGAGCGTCTTCCCGTTGAAGAGGACGGAGTCCGCGGTGAAGAGCACACTCGGTTCGATCTGCGCGAACCTCTCCGCTACGCCCCGTGGTCCGAAGTCGGTGTTGACGACGGACCAGACCGCGCCGACGGCGGCTGTCGCGAGCAGCGCGATGACTGTCTGCGGCACGTTCGGCAGGACCGCGCACACGGTGTCCCCCGGGCCCACGCCCCAGTTCCGCAGCCGCGCCGCGAGCGCCCCCACCTGTCCGCGCACCTCGTCCCACGTGAGCACCTCACGGCGCTCGTCCTCGTGGCGGCCGATGATCGCCGGCTCGTCGCCCCGCTCGTGGGACCAGCGCAGCAGGTTCTCCGCGTAGTTGATCCGTGCACCCGGGAACCAGCGGACGTCGGGCATGGTGTCGCCGTCGCGCACCGGTCCGTCACCGCGTTCCCACACGACGCCCGAGAACTCGATGATCTCCTCCCAGAAGACGTCGAGTCGATCGATCGTCCACCGCCAGAACTCTGCGTAGTCGCCCTGGGGCGCGTCGTGGCGCTCACCCATGAGCCTCTGGAACTCACGCATCTGCGAGGCTTCGACGGTCGCGGGATCGGGGCGCCACAGCACGGCGGGAGATTCGGGCATCAGGACCAGCTTCCTTGCTCGGGTCTGCGCGCCGGAGGACGGGACCACGACGCGCCTGAGGGTGTCTTCCGCATCACATCCTAGGTGTCCGGCGCGTGCCTCTCACAGTGCGGTGAGCAGGCGCCACAGAGCGACGTCGAACGCCGCGTGCCTCGCGCGGCCGTGCATGTGGCGGACAGCGGCGTCCGTCTTCCGATGCCACGCCCGCACCGCCCCGTCCGCGTCCCCCGCTACCAGCGCTGCGAGGATCCGACGATCATCCGCCAGGATGCTCTGGGCTGTGCGCGCGTAGTCCATCCGCAGGACAGCGATGAGCATGCGCACGCGCACCGTCGACGATTCGAAGAGCCTCACCGTCTGCTCGAGGCCCGAGGCGCGGGCCACCTCCTGCTGGAACCGCAGGTCCGCGTCGCCCACGTTGGTGCCGGCCGCGGCCCCCGCTGCGATGACGTCGAGCACCCGTCGCGCTCGCAGCAGGTGCCGACGAGGCCGTGAGGACGCGGCACGCAGCAGCACATCGCCCAGGAGCATGCGTGCGGCGTAGAGCTCGATGACGTCGTTCGCGGATGCCAGAGGGATGCGCACGTGCCCACGACTGCCGTCCAGGAGTTCATCGTCGACCATCCTCCGGAGCACATCGGCCGCCACTGATCGTGGGACATCCAGCAGCCGTGCGGTGTATGCGGCGGTGAGGGCGTCTCCCGGACGCAGGTCGGACGCGATGATCGCGTCGCGCAGGCGCACTGCGAGCATCTCCGTGACAGACACCCCCGCACGTGGCAGCCAGACGTCCAGATCCTCCGACGAGTCAGAAATCGGACCCTCTGCCTGAGCCCCGACCGCTGTCCTGCTCCGGACCCCAGCCGCTCGTCGACTCGCCGCCTGCGCAGGATCCGGCAGCGGCCTCCACGACACCCTCCGCCCCGCGTCGCCCGACTCCACCGCCTCCGCCAGGGCCGCGAGGGCGCCCAGCGGCACATCGACTGCCGACGCGAGGTCCTCCTCCAGCCCCGGCGGCTCGGAGACGCCGAGCACCCCGATCGCCGCACGGAAGGCCGCGCGCCGGCGCCTGTGCACGCGCGAACCGGATGCCGGCGCGCTCTGGGCATCCTGCGGCGCGACGTCGAAGGTCGTCCTGCACGCATGACCGTCGACGTCGACCGCTGTGAGGACGAGACGGTGCACAGCCGGCGGGCCGGCGCTCGAGGGAGCCCCGCATCCGCTGTCCGCGTCACCGTCCGCCAGCCGCCGCACCGCACGGGACACGATCGTCTGACTCAGTCCCATGCGCTCCGCCAGCGACCTCGTCGACCACGCAGGTCGGTCCACCGACTCACCCGCTCCGGCGAGCATCCGCGCCACCGCGGCGTCCGCGGTCTCCTGGATCCGGGGCCGACCGCGCGCCGCCCCTGCACCGGACCCACCGCCAGACCCCACCATCGGACCTCCTCAACGAACCCTGTCACCGGGCCCGGCCTTCGGTCCGGCCCCACCACCGTCCGACCAATTATGACTCATTCACCGCAGAACGCGGGCGCAGACCGTGACCGCCTCGCAACCCGGCGCGCACACTGGAGACAGATGTGGACCGCGACTCAGCGCGGATCCGACTCGGACAGCTGACGAGGACGCAGCAGAGGAGACCACCATGCAGACCCGCACCCCCGCCACACCTCCCACGGCCGGCTCCGACACCGCAGCCGTCGGCGTCGACCGTTCACCGGTCGCCCGGAACGCGGAGCTCACCGAGATCGCGGACCGCGCCGTCGACACCTCGCGCCGATGGCTGCGAATCGCCTCCGGCCTGCAGGTCGAGGATCCGTCCGCGGACCGGCTCGCCGCGGTCCTCGGCGATGAGGGCGGAGTCGACTTCACCGTGGGGTTCGTCGATCGTGTGATCCGCACCGAGGACCCTCGCGCCGCGGGCGCCGCGCTCGTCGACATCGCGGGGAGTGCACCCGCCTCGCTCCCCGTTCTGGACCGCGCGCAGATACGCACCGGCGCCGCGCTGGCCCCTGTCATCCCGCAGGTCGTGGTTCCCGCTGCCCGGGCCCGGATGCGCCAGATGCTCAGCCACATGATCGTCGACGCCCGACCGGGACCGTTCGGCCGCGCGGTCGCCTCCCTTCGCGCCGACGGATCGAAGCTCAACGTCAATCTGCTGGGTGAGGCCGTGCTCGGTGAGACCGAGGCCGCGCACCACACGGAGCAGGTCCAGCGGCTCCTGCAGCGCGGCGACGTCGACTACGTGTCCGTGAAGGTGTCCTCGATCGCCTCCCAGATCGATCTGTGGGCGTTCGAGGAGTCCACCGACATGGTGTGCGAGCGCCTGCGCCCGCTGCTGCGCTTCGCCGCCGCCCAGCCCGCCGGCACGGCCTTCGTCAACCTCGACATGGAGGAGTACCAGGACCTCGAGCTCACGATGGCGGTCTTCACCCGACTGCTCAGCGAACCGGAGCTCCTCCACTACGAGGCGGGAATCGTCATCCAGGCGTACCTGCCGGACGCGCTGAGTGCCGTGCAGCGTCTGTCCGCGTTCGCCGCCGCTCGTGTGGCCCGCGGCGGTGCAGGCATCAAGATCCGCCTCGTCAAGGGCGCGAACCTGCCGATGGAACAGGTCCACGGCGAGCTCGCCGGGTGGCCTGTGACGGTGTGCCCGTCGAAGGAGGACACCGATGCCAACTACAAGCGGGTCCTCGACTGGGTCCTGCGGCGCGAGCACCTCGACGGCCTCCGCATGGGCATCGCCAGCCACAACATCTTCGACATCGCCTTCGCCCACGAGCTCACACGCGCTCGCGGCGTCGACGACTCCGTCGAGTTCGAGATGCTCCAGGGCATGGCACGGGCAGAGGCCGCCGCGATCGGACGGGATGTGGGCGACATCCGTCTCTACGTCCCCGCCGTCCACCCGGACCACTTCGATGCGGCCGTGTCCTACCTGGTCCGCCGCCTGGATGAGAACTCCTCCCCGGAGAACTTCATGTCCGGGATCACGGAGCTGCGCAACGGCAATCACATCTTCCAGCGCGAGGAGGCCCGGTTCCGCGCCTCGGTCGCCAGCCTCACCGACACGATCGCAGCGGACGACGACACTCCTCCCGCACCCCGCCGCACCCAGGACCGCGTCGCGGAGGCCGCCGCGGTCCGAACCGCCTCCTCGGAACCCCCTCCCCTGCCGGGGGAGTTCCGCAATGAACCGGACACGGACCCGGCACTCGCCTCCAACCGCCGCTGGTGGGAAGAGCACCGCGACAGCGACGGCGGGGCAGCGCTGCATGCGACGCACCTCACGGACTCCGATGAGGTCGACGCAGTCGTCGGGCGTGCACGTGCCGCCTCTGCCGGATGGCGCGATGCAGGGGCCGAGCATCGGGGCCGCATGCTCCTGCGCGCCGCGGACATCATGGGTGCACGGCGGGGCGAGTTCCTCTCCGTCATGGCCGACGAGGTCGGCAAGACGCCCGACCAGTCCGATCCCGAGGTGTCGGAGGCCATCGACTTCCTCCGCTACTACGCGCTGCGGGCTCAGGACCTCGACCGGGTGGAGGGCGCGGAGTTCGCTCCAGACTCCGTCGTGCTCATCACGCCGCCCTGGAACTTCCCGGTCGCGATCCCCACGGGGTCGACGGTCGCGGCTCTCGCTGCGGGTGCGTCCGCGATCCACAAGCCGTCGTCTCCGACCCCGCGGTGCTCGGCCCTCATCATCGAGTGCCTCCACCAGGCCGGTGTGCCGGAGGACGTCCTGCAGCTCGTGACGACGGACGAGCGCGAGGTGGGGCGCGCCCTCGTGTCCCACCCTCACGTCGACCGCGTCATCCTCACCGGGTCGTCGGAGACCGCATCGCTGTTCCGGTCCTTCCGGACGGACCTGCAGATCGCCGCCGAGACCTCGGGCAAGAACGCACTCGTCATCACTCCGTCCGCGGACCGGGATCTGGCGGTCGCCGACCTCGTGACGTCCGCCTTCGGGCACGCGGGACAGAAGTGCTCCGCCGCATCGCTCGCGATCCTCGTCGGATCGACTGCGGACTCGCAGCGGTTCCGGGATCAACTGGTGGACGCCGCGTCCTCCCTCATCGTGGGCTGGCCGACCGTCGGCCCGGACGGTGCGCAGCGCACCCACAGCCACGCCGCGTCGATGGGGCCGCTCACCGTCGATCCGGAGGACAAGCTGCTGCAGGCGCTCACGACGCTCGAGCCCGGCGAGGAATGGCTGCTGGAACCCGAACGCCTGGACGACACCGGTCGCCTGTGGTCTCCGGGCATCAAGACGGGCGTGGCGCCCGGTTCGCACTTCCACCTCACGGAGGTGTTCGGACCGGTCCTCGGCATCATGCGCGCCTCGTCGCTCGAGGAGGCCATCGACATGCAGAACGCTGTCGACTTCGGCCTCACAGGGGGCATCCACTCGCTCGATGCGGCCGAGGTGGAGACGTGGCTCGATCGTGTGGAGGCCGGCAACGTGTATGTGAACCGGGGGATCACCGGTGCCATCGTCCAGCGCCAGCCGTTCGGCGGGTGGAAGAAGTCGAGCGTGGGACTGGGCTCGAAGGCGGGCGGCCCGCGCTACCTCATGCAGTTCGGCACGTGGCATGATGCCGGCCCTGCGGACCCGGGCGCATGGCTGGCGGCAGCGAAGGAATCGGACCGCGACGGGTGGGAGTCGATGCGGCCCGCCGACCCGACGGGGCTGGAGTCGGAGGCGAACATCCTCCGCGTCCTTCCCCGGGCCGTCACGATCCGTGTGACCGAGGCAGTCGCCCCCCAGGTGCTCGAGCGACTCGCCCACGCCGCGACGACGGCCGGTGCACCGCTCGGGTGGAGCCTCGCGCCTGTGGCCGCAGGCACGGCACCCTCCGCCGCCGAGGTCGTGGTCGAGGACGCGGACGCGTTCGCCGCGCGTGTGGCCGCCGGAGAGATCGACGACACCGTGGGGGCTCGCGTCCGGGTCGTCGGCGCGGTCGAGGACGCCCTGCGGCGCACGACCCAGGAGCGTCCGGAGGTCGCCATCCTCGAGGGGCCCGTCACCGGCTCCGGTGAGGTCGAGCTGCGCCACTATGTGCACGAACAGGCGGTGTCGATGACGCTGCACCGCTTCGGCACGGCGAGCCGCTCGTTCCACGCCCTGGCCGACCGCCTCCGCGGCTGAGGGGAGGGGCCGGCCCGCGGCAGGAGGTTCCCCACCGCATTCGTCGGGCCTTCCCCCTCTGCCGAGGAGGATGAGGCCACTAGCTTCGGAGTATGGGCACACACACTCTCCGACACCCGGGCGTCGTCGGCGCACCGGTCCCCCGCTGGGCCGCGGTCGCCGGGTGGGCGAGCCTTCTCCTCCCGCTGCCGTCGATCCTGTGGAGGATGGCGATGCTCGCGGGCATCGACGTGGGCTTCCGCGATGCGGCGAGCTATCGCGATTCGGCGGGCGCCGCGATCTACGTCGTCGGACTCGAATCCGTCCAGCTGCTGGTCGCACTGCTGTGCTTCGGGCTGATCCGCTCCTGGGGCGAGGTCCTCCCCCACTGGCTGCCGGCTGTGGGCGGCAGGACGATCCACCGGCTGATCCCCACGGCGGCCGGAACCGCCGGTGCCATCGCACTGTGGATGATCCTCCTGCCACTCGCAGCGGCCCTCATGCGCAGGTGGATGGGGATCACCGACGGCTGGACACCGGACATCGGGATGTCCGACGGCGAACGAGTGCTCCTGCTGATCGCCTACGTCCCGTTCTTCCTGTGGCCCGCGGCAGTGTCTGCAGCGGTCGTGGGCTATTGGGCGCGGCGCTCGCCTCGCAGTGCATCACTCACGGGTACGGCACGACCCACGGACCCGGCGCGACGCCCATCGTCTGCGGCGGGGTGACGGTGGGGTCGTCCTCGCCGCTGATAGCGTCGTGCCATGGACGACACCCGCACGACCGCGATCGCGACGGTCCAGATCGACAACGACCTCACGCGGGTCACGGAGTGGCGATTCCCGCCCGGTTCGCAGACCGGGATGCACACGCACGAACTCGACTACGTCGTGGTCCCCACGACCGGCGGGACGCTGCGCGTGCGCACCCCGGACGGCGACTTCGACAACGCCCTGGCGCCCGGTGCCTCCTACACCCGCCCGATCGGCAGCACCCACAACGTGGTGAACGAATCGGACGAGGAGTGCGCGTTCGTGGAGGTGGAGTTCAAGCAGCGTCGCTGACCTCGGCCCTCACTGCTCGATCGGCGGCTCAGGTCAGCGCGACCTTCCGGTTCCACGAGTGCGCTGTCCGCCACACGCACAGGGCTCCGATGAGGAGGAGCGGCGCGAGGAATGCCACCGGCATGACCTCGTCGGATTCCGCGCCCCCCGTCACCTCTGCGAGGACGTCGAATCTCACGAGCCCCAGCCCGTCCCCGGTCATGCCGATTCCCAGGGGGATCGCGAAGAGCGCCGCGAACGTGAGCACCTGCGAGATGCCGTAGAGGACGAGGTAGACGACGACGGGGCCTCCGAATCCCAGACGGTTGATCGGCGTCTCGCTGCCGATCGACGCGCTGAAGGTGTACATCGCCTGCCCCGACAGCATGAGGCCGAGGAAGGCCGCGACGGCGCCGAGCATCAGGAGGGGCGAGAGGACCGCTGTGATGGTGGCCCAGAGCTCCCGCACCGCGGCGAACAGACCGAGGTCCACCATGCCGCCGGAGGCGAGGCCCCACCAGTAGAGGGGCACCAGCAGCACCGTCACGAGGAGTCCCGCGAGGATCACGAGGTTCATGTGGAGGAACTTCGCCGCGAAGATCGTCCCGCCGCGGATCGGCAGCGTCTGCGTGAAGTACCCGGTGCGGCCGTAGCTCGAGCGCCAGTAGTCGACCGCGAGCAGCACCTGGAGGACGGGGACGTACCCGCAGAGCACCGCCGCCCCGAGCAGGATGCCGAACAGCGAGAGCCCCGGCCACCCGGGGGCGATGAGCAGCGCGGCCGCGCCGACGACGAGCAGCGCGATCCCCGTCACGGCGCCCACCATGACGCGGGTCCGCTGCCATTCATGTGCGAGGAGTGTGGTGATCATCGGAACATCCCCCTGAAGATCTGGTCGAGGCCGGCGGAATGCTCCTCGCGGAGCTCGTCGGCCATACCGGTCAGGACGACGCGCCCGCGGTCCATGAAGACCGCCGCGTCGAGCGCCGGCTCGAGGTCGTGCACGAGGTGCGTCGAGACGATCATGAGCGCGTCGTCGTCGAATCCGCGGAGGATCCCGTCGAGGATCGTCTGCCGCGCTGCGGGGTCGACCCCGGAGATTGGTTCGTCGAGCAGGTAGACGCGCGCCCTCCGCGAGAGGGCGAGCGCGATCTGGACCTTCTCCCGCATGCCCTTCGACATCTGCTTGAGCCGCATCGACTCGTCCAGGCCGAAGAATCCGACGAGCTCGTGCGCCCGGTCCTCGTCGAAGTCCGCGAAGAAGTCGCGGTACATCGCGATGCAGGTGCTCACCCGCGCCCCGTTCGGCAGCGCACTGGCGTCCGGGAGGAAGGAGACGAGCGCCTTCGATTCCGGTCCGGGCGCGTGCCCCGCGATCGTCGCCTCCCCCGAGTAGCCGGTCAGCACTCCCGCGAGGATCTTCAGCAGACTGGTCTTTCCGCACCCGTTCGGCCCCAGCAGCCCGACGATGCGGCCCGGAGCAAGGTCCAGGTCCACACCGTCGAGCGCCTGCCTGGCGCCGTACGTGAGCCGCAGGTCGCGGGTCCGCAGGAGCGGCGGGATTCTCGTGTCATCGGTCATCGGGCCGGCCCCCCTCTGCTGTTCAGGCCTCATGTGCTGCTCCGGTCTCAAGTACGCCGACAGCGGGGTCGCCGTCAGGTTGCTCGCCCCACCCGTCGGCGTGCTGGTCGTCGGCGTGTCTGCGGTCGTCATGCTCGGTCATCTCCGTCATGGTCGTTCCATCTCTCCTCGAGGAGCTCCTGCACCTGTGCGCGGCCCATGCCCAGACCGCGTGCGCGGCGGATGAAGTCATCGGCGGCGTCACCGACGAGCTCGATGCGCAGTCGGTCCAGCCGGTCCTCGTCGTCGGTGACATAGCGGCCCGCGGTGCGCTCCGACCGGCAGAGCCCTGCGCGCTCCAGCTCCGCCAGAGCCCGCTGCACCGTGTTGGGATTGACCCCCACGTCGACCGCGAGCTCGCGCACGCCCGGGACGCGAGCGCCCGCCGCCCACGTCCCCGTCGCCATCCGGCGCGAGAAGTCTGCGACCAGTTGGACCCAGATAGGTGTCGACGTATCGAACTGCATCGGAGCCTCCCCTCTGTGTCACTGTACTAAGTGGTTAATACAGTGACACAGGAGAGACGGCGAGGTCAAGGCCGACGCCGCACCCTCCCGCGCCAGCCGACCGTTCACCCGCAGTTCCCTCGCACGTCGCTGTTCCTGTGTGCATCCTGGGTAGTGTGTGCGTGTCCGCTCTGAGAGCGCAGCCGCATTCGGAGCCATTGCCCGTCTCAGCCCCGCCAGAGCCCCGCCACACAGCCCCGCGCCCCGGTGCGGGCTCCGACAGATCGAGGACCCCACTCCATGCCCACTTCCACCTCCCCGCAGCTGCGGGCCACGCTGGCCGCGGCGGTCACCGCCGCCGTCGTCACGAGCCCCATGCTCCTGCCGATCTCCGCGCAGGCCGCCGACCAGCCGGAGATCTCCGAGATCGCCTATGCCGGCGGCGACGACACGGACTTCATCGAGATCGCAGCGGACCCCGGCACCGACGTCTCCGGCTGGACCGTCGGCTCGGTGACCCGCGGCGGCAGCCCGCACTCGGAAGCTCACGTGACGACGCTCGCCGACGGCATCGCCGTGGGCGACTCCGGCGCCCTCGCCGTCGAGGTGCCCATCACGAACTCCGTGAACTCCGGCGCCGCCGCGGACGGCTCGTACGGATCCTCCGCATTCGTCGTGGACGCCGACGGCGCGCTCGTCGACTTCGACCAGGTCGGCGGGGTCGTGGGCGGTGCAGGCGTCACGGCCACGAACTCGTCGAACCTGCCGGAATCGGTGCGCGGCCAGGAGGCCACGCCCACCGGCGCCACGGCGCCTCGCGGCGAGTCGATCCAGCTGATCGACGGCTCGTGGACCGCGGGCGCGCCCACTCCTGACGCACTGCCCGGCGACGACGGCGGCGAGACTGATCCGCCGCAGGAACCCGGCGAATCGCTCCCGATCGCGGACATCCAGGGCACTGGCCCGGAATCTGACTACACAGGTCAGACTGTCACCACCGACGGCGTCGTCACCGCGGTCTGGGCCGACGGCGGCCTGAACGGGTACACCATCCAGACCGCCGGGACCGGCGGCGCCGCGAAAGAGGCCGGCGATGCGTCCGACGGCCTGTTCGTGTACTCGCCGCAGACCGCCGCCGAGGTCGCAGTCGGCGACTCCGTGCAGGTCACCGGTGCGGTCTCCGAGTACTACGGGCAGACCCAGATCACCGTCACGTCGAGCGGCCTGCAGCAGCTCGACGAGGCACTCGAGGCACCCACCCCGATCGAGGGCGAGTTCCCCGAGGGCGACGACGCCCGCGAGTCGCTCGAATCGATGCTCATCCTGCCGACGGGCGACATCACGGTGTCGGACACCTACGGCACGAACCGGTACGGAGAGGTCGGGCTGGTCAACGGCACGGAGCCCCTCTTCCAGGCGACCGACGTCGTCTCCCCCGGGGCCGAGGCGATCGCGTACGAGGAGGAGAGCGCTCAGCGCGCCTACGTCCTGGACGACGGGGCATCGGTCGATTACACAGGCTCGGCCTCCGATGTCCCCGTTCCCTACGTCTCGACGGATGATCCGCTCCGGGTGGGCGGCGCAGCGACCTTCTCCGATCCGGTCGTCGTGGGCTACGGGTTCGACATGTGGCGTCTGCAGCCCACCGAGTGGCTGACCGGCGAGAATGCCGACGATGTCCAGCCGGCGACGTTCGAGGACACCCGCGAAGCCGCACCGCAGGACGTGGGAGGCGACATCACCGTGTCGAGCTTCAACGTGCTCAACTACTTCACGACGACCGGCGACCAGCTGAACGGCTGCACGTTCTACGAGGACCGCGAGGGCGATCCGACCACCGTGCGCGGGGGCTGCGACGCCCGCGGCGCATGGGACGCGGACAACCTGGAGCGCCAGCAGTCCAAGATCGTCGATGCGATCAACGGCCTGGACGCCTCCGTCCTGTCTCTCGAGGAGATCGAGCAGTCCGCCGCATTCGACAAGGACCGCGACGAGTCGCTGTCGATCCTCGTCGACGCGCTGAATGAGGATGCCGGATCCGACAAGTGGGCGTTCGCGGAATCACCGGAGGAGCTGCCGGAGAGCGAGGACGTCATCCGCACCGCGTTCATCTACCAGCCGACCGATGTCCAGCCCGTCGGCGGCTCCACGATCCTCACGGGCAGTGACGCGTTCAGCAATGCCCGCGAACCGCTGGCCCAGGCGTTCACGACCGGCGACGACGACGAGCCGTTCGTCGCGATCGTCAACCACTTCAAGTCGAAGGGGTCCGGCTCCGGTGAGGGCAACGTCGACAACGGCGACGGCCAGGGCAATTCGAACGCCGACCGCGTGGACCAGGCAGAGGCTCTCGTCGACTTCGCGGACGCGCAGAAGGCAGCGGCGGGCACTGACGACGTCGTGCTGCTCGGTGATCTGAACTCCTACACGGAGGAGGACCCCATGCAGGTCCTCTACTCCGCGGGGTATGCGAACATCGGCAAGGACTTCACCGACGAGCAGACGTACCTGTTCGGCGGCCGTGTGGGCAGCCTGGACCACGTCCTCGCGTCGGATGGGCTCGTCGAAGACGTGACCGGCGCAGACATCTGGAACATCAACTCCGTCGAATCGATCGGCCTCGAGTACAGCCGGTACAACAACAACGTGACGGACCTCCATGCGGAGGGTCCCTTCCGATCGTCGGACCACGATCCCCTGATCATGGGCCTCGCCCGCGGCGCGGACACACCGGCGCCGGATCCCACGGATGACCCGACGGACGAGCCGACCGATACGCCGTCCGAGGACCCCACCGGCGATCCGTCAGAGGAGCCTTCCGCGGATCCGAGCGACGATCCGTCAGACGAGCCCACGAACGATCCATCGCAGGACCCCAGCGGTGACCCCACGCAGGATCCGTCCGACGACCCCTCTGACGACGGGCGCGATGACGACGAGGGCGGCGACCGGGGTGACTCCGGCGACGAGGGTGACCGAGGCCACGGCGGAGACGGTGGCGACGACAGCGAGGGTGACAGCGGAGACCGCGACCGCGGCAACGGCGACCTGCCGCGGACGGGAACCGGACTCACCGCACTCGCGGTGGGCGGCGTCCTCGTCGCAGCGGGCGCGATCGCTCTGCTCATCGCACGCCGCCGCAGGGTCTGACCACCGGTGAGGTCGATCAGCTGACCTGCACCAGCAGAAGGGCCGGTCCGCACGACGCGGACCGGCCCTTCTGCTGCCTGTGCATCTGGGCTCAGCCTGCCGGCACCACGAGGTCGTACCCGCCGCTGCTGTAGACGGTCTCCCAGTCGCCGTCGAAGCGCTCCTCCGCCCACGGCTCGATCGCGGAGTCGACGTCGTCAGGGCGAAGGACCACGGCCTCCGGCACGGCGTCCTCCATGCTTCCGTACCAGTACGTGCGCGCGTGCGGTGCGAGATAGGCGAGCAGCCGGACGTCGGTGGCGACCGAGCCGTACTGAGAGGCTTCCTCGATCGCTCCGCCGGCGTCGACCGCGTGTCCCTCGGACGTCCAGAAGAGGTCCGCCTTCGTCTGGCTCAGCAGCGCCGCTGCGGCGATCGCGGCGACGAGCGGGGCCAGGGACCTGTGAGCCCTCCCGGCGCCGTCGATGAGGCTCACCGCCGCGATCGGCATGAGCACGGCCGAGTAGTGGAAGCTCGTGTCCCAGTAGCCCTCGACAGTGCCCGCGAACCTCCACGCCAGCGTGGGCAGCATGAGGAGCATGTACGGCGACCGCAGACCGATGGCGCCTGCGGCGAGGGCGAGGAAGCCGACCGTCCCGATCTTCACCGTCAGACCGTCCGTCAGAGTCTGCGCCAGCGAGACGTTCTCCGTGTAGTCGTAGCCGCCCTCCGGATTGAACAGCGGGAGGAAGAGCATGACTGCGTAGACCATCCACCCCACGCCCCACGCGATGAGCGCCAGCGCAAGCCTGAGCTCGGACCGGTCCCGCAGCCAGACGACGAGCCCGAACACTGCGACCGTGAGCCCCAGGTCCTCTTTGACGAAGACGAGCAGTCCGATCGCCACGACCGCGGACAGACGCCTGCCGCGGATCCACCACACCAGGCCGAACGCCAGCAGCGGCACGCCGAAGGCGATCTCGTGGAACTGGGAGTGCACCGCGTTGAGCAGTCCCCAGGACAGCACGTACGAGAAGGCCAGCAGCCAGGCACCGCGGACCGTGAGCCGCTCGAACGCCAGGGAGACGACGGGCCAGACCGATGCCGCGAAGAGCGCGGCCTGCGCGAGCATGAGAGTGAGACCGGACGGGAAGACCCAGAAGAGCGGGGTCAGCAGGATGAGGATGGGGTGGAAATGATCGCCCCACAGGTTGTAGCCGGGCCCCTTGATGTCGACGATCGGCGCATTGCCCTGCGCGTACTGGGACAGCATCTGGGTGAAGATTCCGAGGTCCCACGACGGCGAGTAGTGGATGCGCCACATGAGGATCGCGAACGAGGCGTAGAGCACGAACGCGGACGCGGCTGCGATCGCGGGGGCCCAGGGGGTCAGATGACGGGCGGTGAACGAATGCACACGAGCACCTTACTGGGATCGAGACGAAGAGGCCCCCGCCTGCGTCTCCGCTGGCGGGGGCCTCTTCCTGTGGTGCGCCACGAGGGATTCGAACCCCCAACCTTCTGATCCGTAGTCAGATGCTCTATCCGTTGAGCTAGTGGCGCGCCGTCGTTGCGACTCGCACTACTATACATAGACGGATCAGCCTTCTCAAACCTGCGCGGTGAGCTCCGCGTCACCCTCGGGCGCACACCCTCGACAGTGCACCTGCAGGCGAGCCGCAGGGCCGAGAATGACTCACATGGCATGAACAGTCACCCGTGTGGCAGAACGAGTCAACTGAATGACTCATATACGTCAGAGCTTCGCCCTCTGTGAGTCACAGCACAGATCCTCGGCGCCGGACAGGAGGTCCAGACTCCGCATCATCCGTAGCGTGTGAGTCAACCCGGAGGACCCGGGGGCGTCCGACCCAGGAGATACCCCATCATGACCGTCATCGACCGTGGCTCAGTCGAAGACCTTCTCGTGAACGCGCCGACGAAGAACTCCAAGGTTCTGGACTTCGTCCGCTCGATCGCAGAACGTACGACTCCCGATGCAATCGAATGGATCACCGGCTCGGAGGAGCAGCGTTCGTCGCTCCTCTCCCAGGCGATCGACACCGGCACCATCGTCAAGCTGTCCCACCCCGAGGACTCGTACTACGCGGCTTCCGACCCGGACGATGTCGCCCGCGTCGAGGACCGCACCTTCATCTGCTCGGAGAAGGAAGAGGATGCCGGCCCCCTCAACAACTGGGTGGCGCCCGCAGAGATGAAGGGCATCCTGAACGATGTCTTCGCCGGCGCGATGCGCGGACGCACCATGTACGTGATCCCCTTCGTCATGGGACACGTCGACGCGACGCAGCCGATGTTCGGCATCGAGGTCACCGACTCCCCCTACGTCGTCCTCTCCATGGGGATCATGGCGCGCACGGGTGACGTCGCCCTCGAGGCGATCGACCGCCTCGGTGCCGACTTCGTCGAGTGCGTCCACTCCGTCGGCGCTCCGCTGGAGCCCGGCCAGGACGACGTCGCGTGGCCCTGCAGCTCCACGAAGTACATCACCCACTTCCCGGAGGACCGTTCGATCTGGTCCTACGGATCGGGCTACGGCGGCAACGCGCTGCTGGGCAAGAAGGCCTACGCCCTGCGCATCGCCTCTGCGATCGCCCATGACGAGGGCTGGCTCGCCGAGCACATGCTCATCCTCAAGCTCACCAACCCGGAGGGCGAGTCGAAGTACGTCGCCGCTGCGTTCCCCAGCGCCTGCGGCAAGACGAACCTCGCCATGATCGAGCCCAACATCCCCGGCTGGAAGGCCGAGACGCTGGGCGACGACATCGCGTGGATGCGCTTCGGCCCGGACGGCCAGCTGTACGCGGTCAACCCGGAGTTCGGCCTGTTCGGCGTGGCTCCGGGCACGGGCTACGTCACCAACCCCACTGCGATGACGGCGATCGAGGCAGGCGGCAACGTCTTCACCAACGTCGCGCTCACCGACGACGGCGGTGTCTGGTGGGAGGGCATGACCGACGAGAAGCCGGCGCACCTCACCGACTGGCGCGGCAACGACTGGACTCCGGAGTCGGAGACCCCGGCCGCGCACCCGAACTCGCGCTTCTGCACCCCGATCGCGAACGTTCCGACGATCGCGCCGGAATGGCAGAACCCGGACGGCGTCCCGATCTCCGCGATCCTGTTCGGCGGGCGTCGCAAGACGACCATGCCGCTGGTGACCCAGACCTCCGACTGGAACCACGGCGTCTTCATGGGCTCGATCCTCTCCTCGGAGACGACCGCAGCAGCCGTCGGCAAGGTGGGAGTCGTGCGTCGTGACCCCATGGCCATGCGTCCGTTCATCGGCTACAACGTGGGCGATTACCTGCAGCACTGGATCAACATCGGCAAGACCGATGGTGCCCGGCTGCCGAAGATCTTCTACGTCAACTGGTTCCGCCGCGCCGAGGACAACTCGTTCCTGTGGCCGGGCTTCACGGAGAACGCCCGCATCCTCAAGTGGGTGTTCGAGCGTGTGAACGGAACCGCCGATGCTGTGCAGACCCCGGTCGGCTTCGCGCCGGTCGCGGGCGGCATCGACCTCGACGGCCTCGACATCACCGAGGAGCAGGTCCAGAAGGCACTCGAGGTCAAGCCCGATGAGTGGGCTGAAGAGCTCCAGTCGATCGACGCGTGGTACGACGAGCTGGGCGAGCACGTCCCCGCCGAACTGCGAGCCGAGGTCGAGGAGCTGCGCGACCGCCTGGGCCTCAAGTGACGTCCTGAGTCCTCACGAACCAGAGGGCCATCCGCATCCAAGAGCCGGGATGCGGATGGCCCTCTTTCGTGCTCAGCTCATCCCTGCTCCGCCCCGTCCACCACGACGAAGCGCACGGAGGCGCCCGGCGACAGCTGGGCGAGGAGGTCGAGGTCCTCTGCGACGAGCGCGGCGATGACGGGGTACCCGCCGGTCACCGGACGGTCCGGACCGAAGACGACGGGTGACCCGCTGGGGGGCACTTGGACCGCTCCGGTCACCGTCCCCTCGCTCGCGAGCTCACCGTCGCGGGAGCGAGTCAGGGGCGCGTCACCGTCTGCGGGCTCCAACCGTGTGCCCACACGGTTCGACTGCTCCCCCACCACCCAGCGGATCGCGGCCAGCCGAGCGAGCTCGCCGTCGGCGAACCAGTCGTCGCGCGGACCTGCGACTGCGCGGAGGACCACGGACTCGGAATCCACAGACAGCTGTTCCGGCGCTTCGGAGCCGTCCGCAGACGGCCGCACGCCCGCGGCGGCTGCCCGCTGCTCGTCGCGCCGCACCCGTGCGGGGTTCTCCCTTCCCTGCTCCACGGAGGCTGCGGGGCCACGGGCAGGGACTGCGACCTCGGCGCCGGCGACGAGAGGGCCGGGCCCCAGGCCCGCCAGGACATCCGCCGAGGCCGAACCGACCTCGTGGGCTGCCGACACACCTCCTCGCAGCGCCAGATACGACCGCGCGAGGTCCGAGGCCGGGGCGAGCGCGAGCTCCTCCCCGGCTCGCAGCAGCTGCGGTGCGACGGTCGTGCCACCAGCCGCCCCGGCCACCGCGACGACCACATCGGCACGACAGGTGAAGCGTGCACCGCCCACGATCTCCAGGAGGGGCGCTCCGGGCAGGTTCCCCACGACCGCATTGGCGGCCACGGCTGACGCGGTGTCCGCTGCTCCCGACGGGGAGACCCCCAGGCCTCCGCGACCAGGGCGCCCCTCATCCTCGATGAGGGTGAGGAGTCCCGGGTCCTCGACGCGGAGCACTGTGCGGGTGTGCGAGGCGGAGTCGCTGTCCTCATCCACCGTGCGGACGACGTCGGGGGCAGCAGTGCGAGCGAAGCCGCGGACTGCGCGATAGCGGACGCTGTCGCCGGGGGCGAGGAGAGCGGGGCGCTCCGCCCCTCCGTCCCACAGCACCGCGTCGGTGCATCCGATGAGTCGCCATCCTCCCGGGCTGCGACGAGGGTAGGCCGCGGAGAAGGGCCCCGCGAGCCCCACGGCGCCCGGAGGCACTGCGGTGCGAGGTTCGGTGAGCCGGGGCACGTCCCACAGGGGTCTGCCGGCTGTGGATCCGTGGGCGTCGCCTGCGGGTCCGTGCGCGCCGCTCATCGGTGACTGCGTACCGGCTGCGGGACCTGCGATCGCCGCGCAGTATGCGAACCCGGGTGCGAAGCCACCGAACGCGGCCCGCCACACCGTCGTGGAGTGCGCCGCGACGAGCGCGTCGGTGCTCATGGCGAGCAGGCGGGCGGTCTCCGCGAGGTCCTCTCCGTCGTAGACGACGTCGAGTGTGTGCGCGCGGGGGGCGTCTTCTCCCGTCCGCGCAGGGGTGAACGAGGACAGGGAGGCGACTGCGGCCTCGGCGGCGGGACCGGAGGAGAAGCGGATGAGCACGGTCCGAGCAGCACCGACGACCTCGACCTGACCTCCCAGCGGGGCGCCCTGCAGTGCTGACTGCCACGTCATCGCCGCCGCGAGCGATCCGACGTCCACGAGCAGGGCGCGATCGCCCGCCGGCCGGATGTCCGGCGCGTCCGCGGTCACGCGAACCCCTCGATCCGAGCCCCCGCACCCAGGAGAGCCCGACGGATCGATCGGGCGAGCACGACTGCATCCGGCGAATCGCCGTGGACGCAGATCGATTCCGCGTCGACCCGGATCTCCGAACCGTCCACCGCGATGAGTGTGCCGCGGTCGGCGAGGCGGACGACCCGTTCTGCGACCGCCGCGGGGTCGGTGACGAGGGCCCCGGGCTCTGTGCGCGGGACGAGCGTTCCGTCTGACGCGTAGCCACGATCTGCGAAGGCTTCGCGCACCGGTCTCAGCCCGGCCGCTCGTGCGCGATCCTCGACGACGGAGCCGGGGAGCACCAGGAGGGGCAGATCACCGAATGCACGGACTCCGTCCACCACGGCACGCGCCTGCACGTCATCGTGCACGATGCGGTTGTAGAGGGCTCCGTGGGGCTTCACGTATGCGACTCGGGTGCCTGCTGCGCGGGCGAGGGCGTCGAGTGCCCCGATCTGGTAGAGCAGTTCGTCCGCCAGGACGCCGGGGTCGTAGTCCATCGGGATGCGACCGAAGCCGGGCTTGTCGTCGTAGGAGACGTGCGCGCCGACTGTCACGCCGCGCGCCGCCGCGGCCGCCAGCGTCCGAGCGATGTGCGAGGGGGTTCCCGCGTGGAACCCGCACGCGACGTTGGCACTGGACACGACCGTGAGCATGGCCTCATCGTCGCTCACGGCGACATCGTCGACCGTCTCGCCGAGATCTGCGTTCACGTCGATGCGCATGGCGGCCACTCCTCCGGCCCGGGGATCCGCACGGGGCGCCGGATCAGACGTCGTCTTCGTAGACCGGGCCGCCCTCGCCCTCCCACGTGTCGATGCGACGAGACTTCTCCGCACTGAATTTGAGGCGCACCCCCACGCCGCTGCCCGCACCGACGGTCGCATCGTCCGCGAGGAACACCGCCCCCAGTTCCTCGAGAGAGTGCTGGAGAGCCAGGCGCTGCTCCGCGGTGAGGTCGATGCGGCCCCGCTCGAAGTCCCGCACCTGCCCGCGGGTGAGATCCGCTCCCTGGCCGGTGGTCGTCGCCGAGGTCTCGACGAGAGCGCGAGCCGCCCGCGCGAGATGCGAGGTGAGGGTGAAGGACTGCTCCGTCATGATCGACTCCGTTCTCCACGATGAGTGTGCGTTCTGCGTCCCTCCAGTATGCGACACTGCGGGGCCGCTGCGCCGTCCGGCCGCACTGCGGTCTCATTCCGCTCACCGCGCTCATCCCGCGCACACCCGTGAAACGACAGATGCCGGGCATCGAATGAACGATGTCCCGGCAACTGGTAGAAACGCGGAGCCGGTGGGATTTGAACCCACGGTCCCCTCAGAGAGGACTCCACCTTAGCAGGGTGGTGCTTTAGGCCGCTCAGCCACGACTCCACTGCTGCGCACTCACGCACAGCGTCTCAAGAGTACACAACGGACGAGCCGCGCGGCAAAAGACGGGCGGTGTCACCAAAAGCTCAAGTTCAGTCCCTACTATTATTCGCGAGACACGTTGCCCCAGACACGCCCCATCCCGCCGGACGATCACCTCGACCGCGTTCCGTGAGGCGTGCCGCCCCGAGGAGACCCACCAGTGGCCGATGCCGACGACCGCCGCGGAGACGAGCGCCCAGGAAGTGACCCTTCCGCACACAAGCGCCCGCTGCGCGCGTCAGACCGTGCCCGACTCCGCGGCGAGGACGGTGTGCGGCGCGACGACTACTTCGGCGCCCGCGACAGCGATCTGGAGGCAGCTGCTGAGGAGGCGAAGCCCGCTGATGGGGCGATGCCTGCGGCTCCCCGCACCGGCACCGCTCCCTCCCACTCCCCGGCCGGCGGCCCCGCGCACACCCCCGCGGCGCAGTCTCCCACCTCCGATTCCGCAGCCGATTCCGCCTCGCAGGGCTTCACCTCCCGTCGTGCTCGCCGCGAGGCGCTGGCTCGTGAGAAGCAGTCGCCGCGCCCACAGCGGCGCAGAGGGACGGATGCCGCCGCCTCGTCTGCGACTCCCACGTTCGGCGACGAATCCCGCCCAACGTCCCAGCGCACGGAGGGCACTGCGGCGTCGGCCGGCACAGGCGCCGTCCCTGCCGCCGCCGCAGCAGCCGCAGCTCCGAGGACGGGGACAGCTCCGGGTGCGGGAGCAGCTTCCGCGTCCACCCGTGACGACGACCGCCCCCGCCACTCCCGCAGGGAGGGCGACGCGTTCCCCACCATCGTGAAGTGGACGACCCTCGGCACTCTGCTCCCGGGCCTCGGGATGATCCGTGGACGCTCCCGCACAGGATGGATCCTGCTGCTGGGATTCCTCGCTGCGATCGTCGTCGTCCTCGCCTGGGTCGTCTGGCGCTCCCCGCTCAAGGCGGTGGCCCGCGTCGCCGGCTCCCCGACCATCCTCTATGCGCTCGCGGTGGTCCTCGCGATCGGCATCATCATCTGGGGACTCACCATCCTGAGGTCCTACGCAGTGCTCCGGAGGGGCCACCGGATCACAGATCTGCAGACGTGGCTGGGATGGGGCCTCGTAGCCTCGCTCGTGCTCTGCGTCGGCATCCCCCTGGGCATCGGGTCCGCGTACTCGAAAGTCCATGCGGACGCCATCGTCGAGGTGTTCGGCCGTGATGGGAAGCAGGGAGTCGACATCGAGACCCTGTGGGGGAACCAGGAGCGCATCAACGTCTTCCTGATCGGTCGCGACAACGGCGACGGTCGTGAGGGCACCCGCCCGGACACGATGCTGGTCGCCTCGATCAAGCCCCACACCGGCGACACGACCCTCATCAGCGTGCCCCGCAACCTCAACAGCGCCATGTTCCCCGAGGGCTCCATGCTCGCAGAGCGCTTCCCCGAGGGCTTCAACGCGTTCGGCCCGCAGGAGAGCATGATCAACGCCGTGTGGACCTGGGCGGAGGAGTACCCCGAAGACGTCGGCGAGGTGCCCGAGGCACTCGATCCGGGCATGGAGGCCACGATGCAGGCGGTCGAGGGATCGCTGGGGCTGGGCCTCGACTACTACGCGAGCGTCGACATGCAGGGCTTCGAGGACGTCGTCGACGCGATCGGCGGCGTGGAGATCGATGTCGAGCGTCCGATCCCGATGGGCGGCGGCACGAACCTCAACACCGGCATGAAGAACCAGATCTACGGCTGGATCGACCCGGGAGAGCAGAAGCTCAGCGGACAGAAGGCGCTCTGGTACGTCAGGTCCCGCGACGGCTCGGACAACTACGACCGCATGTGCCGGCAGCAGCGGATGCTCAAGTCCACCCTCGACCAGGTCGACCCGCAGGAGCTCGCGATCGCCTATCCGAAGCTCGCGGGCTCCGCCGGCCGGAACATCCTCACGGACATCCCGCAGAGCGAGGTGAGTGCCTTCGTCGAACTGGCCGCCGCGATACAGAGCGGAGTGATCAAGTCCGCGCAGATCAACAACGACGTCACCTCGACGTACAGCCCCGACTATGAGGTCCTCCACGAGTGGGTGGACGAGCAGATCACTGCTGCCGCGCCCAGCCAGGCGGAGGAGCAGCAGGCTCCTGAGACCGAGGAGACCGAGGAGTCCGAAGCAACCGAGGAGACTGAGGAGTCCGAGCCCACGGAGGCGCCCATGCCCGGCGTCGAGAACGACGCGGGCAAGTGCTACCCGGAGGGCTACGAGCCCGGGTCCGGCTGGCCCGGCTGGCCCGGCCCCGAGGAGTCCTGACCGGTGACCGTCCCCCTGCGGGTCGGCATCATCGGTGCGGGCCCCCGCGGCCTCACCGTGCTCGAACGGCTGGTCGCCCACGCCGTCGATGCCGGCTCTCCCCTCCACATCCGGATCGTCGACCCGTACGCGCCCGGAGCCGGTCGCGTGTGGCGGACGGACCAGTCTCCGCATCTGCTCATGAACACCGTCCTGGAGGAGCAGACGGTGTTCCCCGACGCCGCCTGCGACGTCGCACACGGCGGGACGGGCCCCACGATGGCGGAGTGGGCGGAGTCCGCACCGCCCGCGGGTCGGTTCCCACAGCGACGCGACTACGGGCGCTACCTCGCCTGGAGCTGGGAGCAGATCACGGCCTCAGCCCCGGACCACGTGGAGATCGTCCACGAACCGTTCGAGGTGACGACGATCCTCGACGCCCCGTCCGACGCGCAGACGCTGCGGCTGTCCGACGGCCGCTGCGTCGACGTCGACGCAGCGGTCCTCTGCGTGGGCCACATCCCGGCCGCCCTGAGCGATGAGCGCACTCGGTGGCGCCGCTTCGCCCGCGACGCAGGTCTCGCGTACCTCCCTCCGGGCCTGCCGGCAGAGACGCCCGTCGACACGCTGCGGCCGGGCGAACCTGTCCTCATCCGCGGATTCGGACTCAACTTCTTCGACCTCCAGGCCCTGCTGACCCACGGCCGCGGAGGCACATTCCGCCCCGCTCCGGAGCGCGGTCCCCTCGCACTCACGTACACGCCCAGCGGCGACGAACCCATCCTGCTCCCGGGCTCGCGCCGCGGCGTCCCCTACCGCTCCAAACCGATCACCCCGGCGCACCCGCTGCCGGCTGACCCGGAGCAGCAGCTGCGGTTCTTCACGCCGGAGACGATCGCGCGACTCCCGCTGCACGGCGACGGACTGCGCTTCGACGCACAGCTGTGGCCGCTCATCCTCGCGGACCTGCGCTCCGCCTGGTACTCGACGCTGGCCCGCACGCGCCCCGATGTGTTCGCGGAGGACCCGTCGAAGCTGCTGGGCGCTCTCGCCACCGGAGTCGAGCGGGTCGTGGCAGAAGGCGCGGCGCACGAGTCCGAGCGGTGGCACATCCGCGAAGAGCGCGTGCTGCGGGCAGAGGTGATCGCCGCCGAACCCCACCTCGTCTTCACCATGCGCCGCCTCCTCCGCCCCCTGGGCGATGGGTCGTTCCCCGACCGGGGATCGCTGCGCGCCGCACTCATGGAGTTCCTCCGCACGGACCTGGAGGAGTCGCTGATCGGCCCGGCGCACTCACCGCTCAAATCGCTGTTCCCCGTCCTGTGGCAGGCCCGCGCCCTGCTCAAGGAGCTCGTCGTCGACGACAGGCTCGCCCCGGCGAGCTTCATCCGTGAGGTGCGCGGCTGGTTCGAGGACTTCGTCTCCGGACTGTGCGACGGGCCGCCACCGCAGCGCTTCGCAGAGCTCATGGCCCTCGCAGAGGCTGGACTCGTCGACTTCGCGGGCCCGCAGGTCCGCATCACCACGTCCCGCCCCGGGGAGCCCGGGGCCTTCATCGCGACGAGTCCGGCTGCGCCGGGCTCGCTCCGCGCTCGTGCACTCATCGACGCGAGCTCGCCCGCGAACCGCGTCCAGCAGGCCGACGACTCCCTGATCCGGGGCATGCTCGACCGCGGCCAGCTGTGCGCGGCGGCGCACGACCTGGAGGACGGCACCCGCGTCCCGTCCTCGGGACTCGCCGTGACCGGCTCCCCGTACCGCACTCTCGACGCCCAGGCACGCGTGCACCCCCGTCGCTACTGCCTCTCACTCCAGCTGTCGTCCGTACAGCTGGGCCTGGCCATCGCGGCCAACCCGGACACCGACGCGCAGACGCTGCGCGATGCGGACGCCGTCGCCCGCGCCGTCCTCGGACTCGACTGATCCGTTCCCGAGGTGCCTGTCGCCTCACTGAGCGACCGGCACCTCGGGAGCGGTCCGACGGCCCTGCTCAGGCGCCGCTGCGGGACAGTCGCGCCAGCCCGCTGCTGCCGGCCATGCGACCGCGCACGACAGCGCTGAACGCGCCGACGAGACCCAGCACGAACCAGCCCAGCAGTCCTCCGAACGCAGCTCCGACTCCGGGCGCTCCCGCGGCGAGCGCGGCCACCCCGTTCATCGCCGGGGTGAGCGGGAGGAATGGGGCGACCGCGTCGAACCATCCGGGCACGGCGCCCACCAGTCGTCCGGCCACCGCGAGCACGACCATCGCCACGGCGAGGATGCGCCCGACGCCGCCGAACAGCGCGGTCAGTGCGAAGGTGACGACGGCGAAGGTGAGCGCCGCGAAGAGCAGCAGGACCAGCAGCGGAGCGAAGTCGAAGACCGGGAGCCCCAGGACGGCATGGGCGAGGACCGCGAGCACCACCGACTGGATGAGGCCGACGAACAGCCCCGGCCCCAGGCCGACGAGGAGCACCTGCCACGAGGGGGCACGTGAGGTGAGCGCCCGCGCGGGCACGGCTCGCACGATCGTGTACGTGATGAGCGCACCGACCCACATCGCCATGATGACGAGCAGCGCGATCGTCGATCCCTGCGTGAGGCCGGAGAAGCCGTCCTCGTCGCCTCCGATCGCCTGCGACACGGCCTTCGAGAGATCGTCGCGCTCCTCCTCCGAGTAGCTGGGCACCTCCTCGGCACCCTCTTCGATGCCGTCAGCGAACTCGCCGGTCCCGTCCGCCAGCTGCTCTGTTCCATCCTGCAGCTGAGCCGTGCCGTCGGCCAGCTGCACCACACCGTCGGTGTACTGGCCCAGGCCCACGGTGAACTCGTCCGCGCCGGTGCCGAGCTCTCCTGCTCCCGTCGCGAGCTCACCCGCGCCGTCGGCCAGCTGTCCTGCGCCGTCGCCGAGTTCGCCCACGCCGTCTGCGAACGCGCCGGCCCCATCGGCCAGCTCCCCCGCGCCGTCGCTCGACTGCTCCACGCCCTCGGCCACCGGCCCCATGCCGTCGGCCAGCTGCTGGACGCCGTCGGAGAGCTCTCCGGTCCCTTCGGACAGGCCGGAGGCGCCGTCCCGCAGCTGCTGTGAGGCCTCGAGCAGCTGCGGAGCATTGTCGGACAGGTCCGTCATGCCATCGGCCAGCTGCTGGACGCCGTCCTGGGCCTCCCCGACGCCGCTCGACAGCTCGTCGGCACCGTCCGCGACACCGGACGCGCCGTCGTTGAGTGACATGCCAGTGGCGGGGTCCTGCTCGTCAAGACCGGTCGCAGCACCTCCGAGTCCGCCGGCCAGGCCAGAGGCGAACCCGCGGAGGAAAGTGTCCTCGCAGGTGGCGGGCTCTTCAGCCTCTCCGCACAGCCGGCCCACCTGGCCCTCGAGCTGGGCGGCCTCGTCCGCACCCACGACACCCGCGTCCACGAGCGTGTCCACGGTGAGCGGCGAGGTCGACTCCGCGAGTCCGCCAGCGCCCTCAGCACCCTCTTCGAGCCCGGACTGGTACTCCTCCAGGCCGCCGGCCACGCCCTGGGCACCGTCGGACAGCTGGTCGGCGCCGTCGGCGAGCTCGCCCAGGCCATCGGCGAGGTCCTGGACGCCTCCGTCGTCGCCGTCACCGGCGAAGCCGCTGAGGATCTCGTCGATCCCCGTCGTGTATTCATCGACCCCGCTGCTCAGGTCCCCTGCACCGCTGTCCAGGTCGGACGCGCCGTCGGCCAGCTGCTGCGTCTGGTCGGGCAGCTCCTCCACACCGTCGTGCAGTTCGCGCAGGCCGTCGGCGAGGTCGCCGGCACCACCGGCCAGCTCCTGCGCGCCGTCATCGAACTGTCCGATGCCGACCGACAGCGCGCTGGCCCCATCGGAGAGCCCCGTGGCGCCCTCTGCGATACCCCCGACACCGTCGTTCAGGGCACCGGCACCGTCAGTGATCTCACCCGACGTGTCGGAGAGCTGCCCCGCACCGTCGGACAGCTCGCCCACGCCGGAATCGAGTTCATCGGCACCGGTCGCAAGATCGCCCGCGGCGTCGCCCATCTCGCGCATCTGATCGCCCATGTCGTTGAAGCCCACGAAGACGCCGTCCAGATACTGCTCGGACCACATCTGGTTGAACTGTGAGGTCGCAGCGGACGTGATGGCCTGGACGATGACGGTGTCCGCCAGGGGGGACGTCCGCGAGCTCACGACGTCGAGCGTCGCCTGCTGCACGGCCGTCGCGTCGTCCCGTGTCCCGGAGGCCACGGACTCGGAGAATCCCTCCGGGATCGTGACAGAGGCGGCGTAGCGGCCGTCGGACAGCCCAGCGGCGGCGTCGTCCTCGTCGGACAGCACCCATCGGATGTTCTGCTGCGCATCGGAGTCGACGAGGCCCGCGGCCAGCTGGCGGCCCAACGGCACCTGCTGCCCGTCGATCTCCGTTCCGTCGTCGCTGTTCACGATGGCGGCGGTGACCTGATCGAGTCGGTCACCGGCCTTCCACGTGGCGAAGACGAAGCCTGCTGCGATGAGGACGGGGACGAGCACGAGTCCCACCAGGGTGAGCCAGGTGACCCGCTTGTCCGAGTCGGCGCGTTCGAACATCGCCATCAGTGCGTACCTCCGGTGGAATGGGCGGCGAGGCGGTCCGCCTCGAGATCGAGCTGTGTGCAGAGGACCTGCGACGGGATCATCCAGTCGGCCCGCTGGTCGACGAGACCCAGGACGACGGCGGAGCCGTTCTCCACGGCCGCGCGGACGAGGGCCTCCGTCGCCGCCGCGGTCTCGCGGTCATGGGCGCGGTCGGCGTGGTCCAGGACGAGGAGCGCGGGCGGGTTCTTCGCCATCTGCCGCATCGCGGCCGCGTCGACCATGAGTCCCGCGTCCGGGGAGTCGAGCGTGAGGAAGGGGACCTCGCGGCGGATCTTCCGGTTCTCCTCCGGGACCACCAGACCGGCGACCTTGAGAGTGCCGTGATCCGGGACGATCCTGCCGGAGAGCGTCAGGAGCAGCGCCGACGATCCGTGCCCGGATACTGCGAGCACGTCCCCGGGAGCCACTGCGACGTCGAGATCGGCGTAGACGGGCGCGCTGTCCGCGTGCTCGAGCGTGAGGCCCTCTCCGTAGGCGGCGTATGCAGCGTCGGCATGGGGCCAGTCGCGCAGCGCGACCTGATGGACGAGGCCCTCGCCCTCGACATCGACCTTGGGCAGAAGACGGTCCAGCCAGCGCGGCAGTGCCCAGGCCCTGTCACCCAGGAGTGCCAGCACTGCCGGCACCAGCGTCATGCGGATGAGGAACGCATCGGTGAACACGCCCACGGCGAGGCCCAGGGCGATCGACTTGATGATCGGCTCGCCGGTCGGGACGAACGCACCGAACACGGCGATCATGATGACCGCGGCAGCGGTGACGACCTTCGCGGAGGTCGTGAAGCCCCTGACGATCGCCGTGCGCGCGTCTGCGCCGTGGACATACGCCTCTCGCATCCCCGTCACGAGGAACACCTCGTAGTCCATCGCCAGGCCGAACAGGATGCCCATGAGGATGATCGGCAGGAAGCTGATGACCGGTCCGGTGTCCGTGATCCCGAGGGGTCCGGCGAACACACCCTCGTGGAAGACGAGGACGACCACGCCGAACGCGGTGATGACGGACAGCAGGAAGCCCACGGTCGCCTTGATCGGCACGACGATCGAGCGGAAGACCACCATGAGGAGCAGCAGCGAGAAGCCCACGACGAAGATGCCGAACGGCAGCAGTGCGCCGCCCAGCTGGGCGCTGATGTCGATGGCGAGCGCGGTCGCACCGGTGACGGCGATCTGGTGGCCGTACTCATCGAGCAGCTGCGGTTCCAGCGCGCGGATCCTCTCCACCGTCGCCTCCGTCTCCGGTGCGTCCGGCGCCGTCGTCGGGATCACCTGGATGATGCCGGTGTCCGCGCTGCGGTTGGGCGTCGCCATGACGACCTGCTCGACGCCCTCGACGGCTTCGATGTCCTCGCCCATCGCCTCGATGTCGCCCACCGGGTCATCGGACGAGATGATGTCCGCCGTGACGACGAGAGGACCGTTGAAGCCCTCCCCGAACTCGTCTGCGATGAGGTCGTAGGAGACCTTCTGCGGCGTACCCTCCTCTGCTCCCCCGCCGTTCGGCAGCGCGAGCTGGAGCTGCGACGCGGGGATCATGAAGAGGCCGAGGCCCACGACGATGATCGCGATCGTGAGAGCGGGGACCCTGATGGCTGCCCGCACCCAGCCGGAGTAGAAGCGATGGGCGAGCGAGGGCCGGGGGGCGACAGGGGCAGCGCCGACGGGGGCAGCGGCGGCCTTCTTCTGCGAGGGCCGGATGCGGTCCCCCGCGAAGCCCAGCAGTGCGGGCAGCAGCGTGAGTGAGACGGCGACCGCGATGGCCACGGTGACTGCCGCGGCGATGCCCATGACTGCGAGGAACGGGATGCCGGCCACGGACAGTCCGGTGAGCGCCACCATGACGGTGACGCCCGCGAAGACCACCGCGGAGCCGGAGGTCGCGTTGGCGCGGGCAGCGGCCTCGTCCGCGGGCAGGCCCTCTTCCAGGAATGCCCGGTGCCGGGACACGATGAAGAGCGCATAGTCGATGCCGACTGCCAGCCCCAGCATCAGCGCGAGCATCGGGGTGGTCGAGTTCACCGTGAAGAACGCCGTCGCGAGGACGACCAGGAGCAGCCCGATCGCCACGGACAGCAGCGCGGAGATCAGCGGCATGCCGGCCGCGCGCAGAGAACCGAGGGTCACGAGGAGGACGACGAAGGCGACGATGACGCCGATCACCTCGACGATCGACAGATGCACTCCCGTGGCGTTGAAGAGCTCACCGCCGGGAGAGCCCTCGGAGCCTGCGGGAAGATCCGCGATGAGCGCGTCGACCGCGCTCTCCAGGTCTGCCTGCGTGGTGTCCGGCAGATTCTCGACGGACTCGTCGTACTGGAGCGAGATGAGCGCTGCGGAGCCCGCGTCGCTGATCGTGCCCTCGACCGCCTCCGCGAAGGGGGACGTCGCCGACTCCACGTGGTCGAGTTCGCCGAAGTCGTCCACCGCGTCGTCGATCCGCTCGCGGTACGGGGCCTCTTCGATGCTGTCACCGTCCGCGGCGACCACGATGACCTGGCCACTCGCGCCGGAGACCTCCGGGAAGGTGAGCGCGAGGGAATCGAGCGCCTCCTGCGCCTCTGAGCCGGGCAGCTCGAAGTCGTCCTCGAAGGACTGGGCGAAGAGCGCCACCGAACCGAGGATCACGGCGAGCAGCACTGCCCAGACGGCGACGACGCTCCTGCGGCGGTGGAAGCACGATCGACCGAGGTCGTAGAGGAACGAGGACAAGGGGCCCCTTTCGCACAGCGAGTGGAGAACGGTCGAGACAGCCTCGATACAGAACTGTATCGGATACAGTCATGTATTCTGGCGGGTGTTTCGCACCGACGCAAACTCGCGTGGCAGACTCACTGCTGCCGCACAGGACCGCTTCGAACCGCCCTACCGACCACCGAGGGGATCCGTGACCATCAGCCAGCGCCGCCAGCGCACCCGTTCCGCCCTGCAGGACGCGGCCCTCACCGTCTTCGCCCGCCGTGGTGTGGCCGGCGCCTCGATCGAGGAGATCTGCGAGGAGGGCGGGTTCACCCGCGGCGCGTTCTACTCGAACTACGCGACGAAGGACGAGCTCGTGCTCGCGCTCATCGACGAGGAGTTCGCACTGGCGGTCGCAGGTGCATCGGACCTCAAGGATCGACTCGACGGCGACCCGGACCGCCCGACTGCCCGCGGCCGCGCGATCAGCGGCGCAGAAGCGGGCGACGGCGACACTGCCGACAGTCCTGCGGCGCAGCGCGACGTCCTCCGCCACGCGCTCGAGCAGTTCCGGTTCCCGTTCTCCAGCACGCCCACCCGGATCATCGCGATGCGCGACATCGAGGTCCACTCCCTGCGGCACCCCGAACTGCGGATGCGCCTGGACGACGTCACGCGCACGCACAAGGAGCGCCTCTACACGATGGTCTCCGACATCCTCACGCACTACGGCGCCCGGTCGACGGTGCCGCTGCGCACGCTCGTCGACATCTGCCACAGCTGCTACGACACTGCGGCGAAGGACGCCGTCGTCGCACACCCCGACGCCGACACCGTCGACGTCGACCGGTCCATGCTGCTCACCGTGCTCGTGAGCTTCGTCGAGTTCCCCGAGGACTGCGGCAGCACGGACAGCGCGCCGTCCTGACGGACGCCGCCCCGGCTCCCGTGCTCTGCCGACTGACGCGCTGTCCCAGCGATCGGGGCGACCGGGCGACGGGTCGGCCGGTCGGCGGGGTGCCCGGTCGGCGGGACGTCCCGACTAGTCTGTGGGGATGTCTTCCGCATCTGCCGACCAGACCGACGCCTTCACCGCGTTCCTCAGCTCGATGGACGACAGGCTGAACGCCTTCATCGCACACGGTCTCCCCGAGACCGTCGAAGTCGGCGACGAGGAGCGCACCTTCGTGAAGGACCTCTCCCCCGCATCACTGCCGTGGATCGAGGCCTACGCAGTGTCACGACTCCCCACGCCCGCGCTGGCGTCTGCCCCGGCGAACCAGCGTCTTGCCGAGGACCTCATGCGGTACGTGGGCGAGACGTTCCTCAGAACGCTCGGAGGGTCGTGGCAGCACGACCCGGACGGATCCGACCACGGGATGCCCTACGTCCAGGTGCCGGATCCGGGTGACGACGCAGCTCCCGCACACGCTGACCCCGAGGCACGTCCCGGCACCGAAGCCGAGCCCGAGGCCCGAGTCACCATCGACGTGTCCGTCCTGGGACTGCTCATGACGGCACTGCAGAACCGGACCGGTGACGTGTTCGTCTCCGCGCTCCTGGGCATCGCCGGAGTCGATGAGGATGCTGAGCCCGGCGGCCCGACGGATCCGTGAGCCGTGAGCTGTGAGCCGTGAGGACCTGTCGACCGTGAACCGTGAGCACGCGCCGCTCCGGCGCCTGTGGCTGGTCCTCGGCATCCTCGTGGTGCTGGTCCAGGCGGTGGGGTTCTACACACCCTCTTCGGGCGACGGGACTCTGCCCCTGCCCCCGCACGGGGACAAGGTGCTCCACGCCGGGTCATTCCTCCTCGCCACGGCCTTCGCACTGCTGGCGCGTCTGCCGTGGGTGCCCGTCATCGTGTTCATGCTGGGCCACGCGATCGTCAGCGAGCTGATCCAGGGGCTCTTCATGGAGTCCCGATCCGGCGAAGCGGCCGACGCGGTCGCCGACGTCCTCGGCATCGGGTTCGGAGCATTCGCGGCCCGATGGCTCGCGCGGAGCCCACCTGAGAGGCGGGAACCCGGCGTCACACCGTCAGAGTGACCTCACCTGCGCCACGCGGTCAGAGTGACCCAGTCGTCGGCACTGGCCTTCGCGGGGCTGCCCGCGGCGATCCCGATACTGCGGCTCGCGGCGTCCATGCGGACACTGACCAGTGTCGCCAGGCGCTCCCACCGCGGTTTCTGCAGGTCGGGAAGCAGACTGACGGGAGCTTCGGCGGGAGAGGTGCACAGCAGCGCCGCCAGCTCGTCAGCCGCACCTGCCGCTGACATCCCGTCGATGCGCTGCTGCAGCAGCGCGAGGCGCTCGTGCGAGCGCGTCTCCGACGACAGCTCCCGCGCGCCGGTCTGCAGCTCGTCCGCGACGAAGTGATTCGTATGGGCCGCGACGCCGCTGACCGGCAGCTCGACGGTGCCCTGCGGTCCGATCTCCACGATGCATACACCGTCGGGAGCCACGATCGTGATCGTCGAGGAGGCTGACGTCGACGCCGACCGGACGATGTCCCGCGCCTCGTCGAGGCTCGTCGCCCGGTTGAGGACCGCGGCGAGGACCGCGTGCACCGGCACACCGCCTGCACGGTCTCCGTCGTTCGCCAGGATGTTGAGCATGACGCCGACCCCGGACGCATTCATGCCGATCTTGCCCAGCATTCCGGCCTCGGCGAATCCGACGTGTCCCAGCGTGCCTTCGCCCGGATCCACCTCATGGATGTGCCAGAGGGGAGCGAGCTCGAGCTGCCAGTCCCAGGTCTGCGCGCCGACTCCGGACCCCGTCGGGGTGAGACCCGCGAGTGTCGAGCACTCGGGCTCTCCGACCCCCGCAGCGGCGAGGACCTCCGTGCGGGCGACCACGACCCCCAGCTCGTGCGGGCCGACCTGAGCCGCCTGCGCCACAGCGAGGACCTCCGCGTGCTGGAGCGGGTCCCAGCGATGGAGGGCCTCGAGGCTCTCGGCAGCCGCGGAGGCCTGGTCCTCCCGTGAGATGCCGCGCGCGTCGAAGAGAGCCGTGTAGCCATCCACGGCCGCACGGATGAGCGACGCGAGTTCCTCCCCGCGTCGGCGGCCCCGCTCCTCCACCGTTCCCGGCGGCAGGCGGAGCGACACGGGCCGGGCCAGCTCCGGCTGAGTGAGTGCAGACGTGTGTGCCATGGTCGTCACGCTCCCTGTCGTGTACCGTCCAGCGACGGGACGGGCATGTCCAGATAGTGCATGTGCGCGGCCGTCTCCATGAGGGCGGCGTAGAGCTGGAAGCCGGCGAGCCCCTCGAACCCGCGCGCCCATTCCATCCCGCGGCACATCGAGTAGACCGACTGGTCGTCCGTGGCCGCGGCCCGCGCCCGCAGCTCATCCAGGCGCTGATCGTGGTGCTGCATCAGCTGGTCGGCGCGGATGCGCAGACCATCGAAGCGGAATCCATGAGCAGGTGCCACCGCCACGTCTTCGGGAAGTTCGCGCATCCGCTCGAGCGATCCCAGGTAGTCGCCCAGGCTGTGTCCGATCGAGGTGACGTCGAGGCCGATGTTCGGCGAGATCCCCGGAAGCACATGGTCGCCCGAGAAGAAGGTCTGCGTCTCCTCGTCGTGGAGCGCGATGTGCCCGAATGTGTGACCCGGCGTCCACAGGACGCGGATCTGACGCCCGGCGATCGGCAGAAGCGCCTCGTCCTCGACCTTCAGCAGAGCATCGGGCCAGTCGAAGGCGAAGACCGTCCGGTCGGCGGAGCGCGCCCGCCCCCCGAACGACTTCGCCAGCTCCTCGAACCGCTGTTCGGGCAGTCCCAGGTCCGCACCGAGCGCCAGGAGCGAGGACGGAGTCGTGCGGGACGCTCGGACGCGGAACGCGTCGATCGATTCGACGTCATGGGAGTGCAGGGCGAGCCACGCTCCGGGCTGGAGGCTCAGCAGCGCCGGGACCAGCCCCAGGTGATCGCGGTGATAGTGGGTCACGACGATCCCGACGATGTCTGTCGGCGCGTATCCCGCACCTGACAGGCCCTCCAGGAGCGCCTGGAGCCGCGCGTCGCCGTCCCATCCGGGGTCCACGACCGCGACGCCGTCGTCGGCCTCGAGGAGGTAGCTGTAGGTATACCGGAGAGGGTTGTCCGGGATCGGGACGGGAACCGCCCACGTGCCGTCTGCGATCCGTTCGACGGCGGGCAGCACCCGGTCCTTCCACGCCTGTGCCTGAGCGGCGCTCAGCGGACGCAGGTCGGTCTGCGGTGTCATCCGAACCCCTTTCGTGCAGTGGTGTCTGTCACAGCACAGTATCGGATGACTGATCGCTCATTCAGGATCGTCTCACTCAGAGGATCAGTCTGTGACGCCCCGGCTGTCTCGCGCACTGCGCGGCGGCACGGCGGAATCGCGCTCATCCTCGCCGGCCCCGTCCTCATCCAGAGACTCGTCCGCGTCCGGATCCTCGTCCTCCACCAGGCCCGAATGCGCCATACCGGGCGGCAGCCGGTCCGGTTTCGGAGGCACTCCGAACGCGGCGGCCCCCGCATCCTCAATCGGGTGGGTGGCGCCTGGCGTCTCGGGAGCCTCGTCCGCAACGGGTTCGCTCCCCGCGGACTCGTCCGCTGTGAGGTCGTCCGCTGTGAGGTCGCCTGCTGCGGGCCGGTCCGCAGCCGGTTCCTCCGCAGCCGGTATCTCTGCTGCCGGTTCCTCTGCTGCCGGTTCCTCCGCAGCCGGTTCCTCTGCTGCCGCCGCCTCTGCTGCGGGCTCCGACTCTGCGGACTCAGGCTCAGCGGATTCCTCTGCGGGCGGCTCCGTGGAGCGACGCCCCCATCTCCCCACACCGTCGTCCTCGACAGCAGTCCGGCCGGGAAGGATGTCGGCACCCGCCGCGACCTCGATGACGGACCCGTCTTCTGCGGAACCGCCATCGCGTGTCCCGGCGCTGACCGCACGGGCGAACACGTCGTCCTCCTCGTCCGGACCCCCCGTCGAGGTCTCGGCCTCGGAATCGGTCTCTGCGTGCCCGGACTCGGATCCATGCTCGGAACTCGTCCGGCCCGCATCGTCCGAACCGTCACCCAGCGCTGCGGCGAGCGCGGCCAGCGGGACGATGAGCCAGGCGGGTCGGTCCCTCATCTCCGAGACGACCTCGACGAGCAGCCGGTCGATGAGCGCCGCGCGCAGCAGCGGGTCCGTGACGGACTTCGTCTCGCCGAGCGCGTGCGCATACCCGGACAGGAACGAATTCGCCGTCTGCCGGTACCAGAGATGCTCCGGTGCTGCGAGGTAGTCGTCGCGGAGCTCGGTGTCCTCCAGTCCCCGGGTCGCCAGAGCACGGATGCGCGGTTCGCCCTCGGCCAGAGACCCCGTCCGCTGCAGCCATGCATAGCCCGCGGCATAGTCCATGCTGCGGAGCATCGCGACGAGGTCGATCTCCACGGGCCGGGGCTCGTCGGGGGTCACCGCGAAGCTGATGACGCGGGGCCCTTCCGCTGTGCCGACCGATATGTGGTCGAGGGTCAGCTCGCCGTGGACCCGCTGGAGCGGACCGAGGCCGTGGATCCCGTCGAGGGAGTCGGCGTGCTCCCGCAGCTGCTGTTCGAGGGAGCCCAGCGCGCCGGGCGCGCGGCTGATCGCCCAGTCGATGCGCTCGCGCCACTTGCGGATGAGGCGACGGGTGGGTTCGCCTTCACTCCTCACGCGACCGAATTCGGAGCCGAGGTCGACGTGCAGTCCGCCCACCGCGGTTCCCAGTGCGGACGCCTGTCGATTGAAGGAGCCGACGGATCCGGAGTCCACGCGCAGCGCCGTCTCCACTGCAGCCCGCCAGGCGCGGCGGGATTCGGGCAGCGCGTGCGACAGAAGCGCGAACGGAGCCGCGATCGTCGTGAGATCCGTGTCGTCGAACCACCGGGTCTGCGACCATCCCACCGCGGGGTGCACGGAGGCGGACTCCACTGCGGTGAGAGCCAAGGGGTATCGCACGGCGGGAGGGTTCTCCGCACCGATCTCGCGCAGGATCGTGAGGGCGAAGACCCCGGCCGGTCCGTCGATCTCGACGCGTGATTCGCTGCCCAGACCGTCGGTCCGACGGAAGCGGTGAGCACTCGCCCTCGCCAGCAGGGACGCGCCCGGCTCCGGCCCCTGCCCGCGGACGGGCGCCGGATCGGCGTCCGGGAGTTCATCGCCCGCACGGAACGACTGGAGCTGCTCGTCGGGGGTCCCGTGCGCGTCGACGATGGCGTCGGCGAGCGCCAGCACGAAGACCGGGTCCGCTGCGCCGTCGTAGACGTAGCTCTTCCCCAGCAGCAGATCATCGACCACGCCCACCAGGTGCGAACGCAGGGCGTAGTCCTCGACCGTCCGCACGGACAGCGGGACGCACAGCCGGGTGTGTCTGCGCGGGCCGCGGACGGTGAGCACCACGAGCAGGCACTGCACCGTGCCCGCATCGTCGTCGGAGACCTCGGCGATCCTCGCGACGGACAGGGGCGTGATGTCGGGCTCCTCGCCCGCACGTCCGCCCAGTGCCGGCATCCATCGCTGGCGCGGCAGCCAGCGGGCGAGCAGACGCTCCAGATCGCTGCTGATGGCCATGCGTGGTCCCCTCCGCTACTCGACCGATTCTCTCCGTGCGACGGCGCACGCGTTCATAGACTCTAGCCAAGGACCGGACCACGGTGTGGGACGGACAGGCCACCTGCGCGCATGGATTTCTCCGATGACGCACAATTGAGGGGTGCTGATCCATGAGAACGCCCGCCGTGCCCTGCCCACCGCCGATGATGTCGAGGCGGCTTCCGCGCGCATCGCCGATGAGGTCATCACCACTCCCCTCTATGTCTCCGACCGCCTGTCCGCCGCGACGGGCGCAACGGTGCACCTCAAGCGGGAGGACCTCCAGGCGGTGCGGTCCTACAAGATCCGCGGGGCGTTCAACATGATCCTGCAGCTGACGGCGGCGGAGCGGAAGCGGGGCGTCGTCTGCGCTTCCGCGGGCAACCACGCTCAGGGCTTCGCACGGGCCTGCTCCGCGCTCGGAGTCCACGGGACGATCTTCGTGCCGAAGACGACCCCGCGGCAGAAGATCGAGCGCATCCGCCACTTCGGCGGTCGGCACGTGGACGTGATGATCGAGGGCTCGACCTACGACGACGCGTCGGATCTCGCGAAGCGCCACGCCCAGGTGACCGACGCACTCGTCGTCTCCGCGTTCGACGACCCCCTCACGATCGCCGGTCAGGGGACGATCGCGCAGGAGATCCACACGCAGCTGCCCCACGATCCGGACATCATCGTGGTGCCGGTGGGCGGCGGCGGCCTGCTGGCCGGGGTCGTCGCCTACGCATCGGTGCACATGCCGGACACGACGGTCGTCGGTGTCGAGCCGGAGGGCGCCGCGTCGATGATGGCCGCGATGGCGGCCGGTCGCCCCGTCACCCTGAGCAACATCGACTCGTTCGCGGACGGTGCGGCAGTGCGGAGGGCGGGCGACTTCACCTACGAGCTGCTCGCGCAGCACGACATCCCGCTGTTCACCGTGCCGGAGGGTCGTGCGGCGACGGAGATGCTGGACCTCTACCAGGTGGAGGGCATCATCGCCGAGCCCGCCGGGGCGCTGGCGTCCGCGGCCGTCGGCCCCACCGGCTCCGGATCGCCGGTCACCGTGGCTCCCGGCTCCACGGTCGTGTGCATCGTCAGCGGGGGCAACAACGACATCTCCCGCTATTCGGAGATCATCGAGCGCTCCCTCGTCCACGAAGGCATCAAGCACTACTTCATCGTCGACTTCCCTCAGGAGCCGGGCGCTCTGCGCCGCTTCCTCAACGAGGTCCTGGGACCGGATGACGACATCGCGATGTTCGAGTACATGAAGCGATCGGACCGGGAGACGGGACCCGCTTTCGTCGGGGTCACACTGGGACAGCCGTCCGACCTGGGCGGACTGCTGGAGCGGATGGACGAATCGCCGCTCCAGATCGAGCGCGTCAGCCAGGATTCGCCGCTCTTCCGCATGTTCGTCTGAGCCGCCGTAGAGTGGTGGCATGCGTGCTATCACCCTCACCGAACACGGCGGTCCCGACGTCCTCACGGTCTCGGAGATCCCCGCGCCCACCGCACGGCCCGGAAGCGTCGTCGTCGACGTCCACACGGCGGGCCTCAACCGTGCCGACCTCCTGCAGCGCCAGGGCCACTACAACCCGCCGCCCGGCGCGAACACAGAGCATGAGATCCCCGGCCTCGAGGTGTCAGGCACCATCTCCTCACTCGGTGACGGAGTGACCGACTGGGCAGTGGGCGACCGCGTCGCAGCACTGCTCTCCGAGGGCGGATACGCGGAGCAGGTCGAGGTTCCCGCGGGCCAGCTGCTGGCCGTCCCCGACGGGTTCTCACTCGCCGAGGCCGCGGCTCTGCCCGAGGTCCTGTGCACCGTCCACTCGAACGTCTTCACAGCCGCCTCGCTCGCGCCCGGCGAGTGGCTGCTGGTCCACGGCGGCGGATCCGGCATCGGCACGGCCGCCATCCAGATGGCGAAGTCCCACGGCGCGAAGGTCGCTGTGACGGTCGGCAGCGACCGCAAGGGCGACTTCTGCCGCGAACTGGGCGCGGACGCCGTCATCAACTACAAGGAAGAGGACTTCGTCGAGCGCCTCCGGGAGATCACCGGGGACGGCGACACCCCCGGCGACGGCGCGGACGTGATCCTCGACGTCGTGGGAGCGAAGTACCTCGACCGCAACCTCAAGGCGCTCGCAGTCGACGGACGCCTCACCATCATCGGGCTGCAGGGCGGCGTCAAGGCGGAGGCGAACCTCGGACGGATGCTGCCCCGCCGCCTCACGGTCATGGCGACGACGCTGCGCGCACGCCCCGAAGCGCAGAAGGCCCGTATCGTCGCAGACATCGCCCAGACGTTCTGGCGGGTGGCGATGGACGGCGGGATCAAGGCGATCGTCGACTCAGAGTTCCCGCTTGCGGACGCAGCGCAGGCCCACGCGCGCATGGAGGCGGGCGAGAACATCGGCAAGATCCTGCTGTCCGTCGCCGCCGACGGCTGAGCCTGCACCGGTGGGACTCCTGTCCGCGTTCCGGCGCGACCGGCGCAGCCCGCAGGAGAAGCGGTTCGGAACCGGGCTGTGGCGGCAGCACCGGGATCGCTTCTCCCGGGCTGTGGACAGGTTCTTCGAGACGGCGAGTGCGCTGCATGAGGAGCATGGTGAATCGGATGCCGCAGCCCAGATCGCTCAGCTCGCGCAGCTGACCCTGGTCCTCAACGGCCTGGATGATCGGGTGGCGGCGCTCGCCGAGGCCGCGCAGCGCGAGGTGCCGCTCGAGGGGCTCGTGTTCCCGGCCGCCGGACGCGCGCGGCTGGGCGACGTGCCGGAGCGACTGTCACGGGCCTCAGCCCTGGTCGCACAGGCGCTGCAGTCCGCGACCATGCTCCGCGCACGGCTCACGGTGGATCCGCACGGACCGTCGGCGAGGTCCGCTGAGTACGCTGACGCCGCCCGCACCTATGTGGACCGGGCGGCCGGGCTGATCTCGGAGGCCGAAGCGGGCCTCCCGCCGGACCTCACGCGGTAGAGCTCAGCAGGTGGTGCTCACGCCGTGGCGACGGCCCGTGGTGTTCAGGCCGTGGCGACGGCCCCCAGGCCGAGCCTCTCGATGAGTGCCGTTGCGAGGCCGTCCTCGCCGACCGGAGCGGTCACGACGCTGGCGAATGACTTGAGTTCGTCCCCCGCCTGGCCCATGACGATCCCGTAGTCGACCCATTCGATCATCTCGATGTCGTTGCTGCCGTCGCCCGCACCGATCGTGTCCTCGCGCGCGACGTCCAGCAGTTCGCTGACGATCTCCAGGCCGTGGGCCTTCGACACGCCGTCCGGGGCGATGTCCAACCAGTTGCTCCAGCCCACGGAGTAGGTGACGCCGTGCAGACCCACCCGCTCAACGGCCTGGCGGAAATCGTCGGACGTGCCGTTGGGATCGCGCATGACGATGCGGGTCGCGCGGCGCTCCTTGAGCTCGTCGAACGAGACGATCGTGAAGTCCTCCATGTCCGCGAGCTCACCCGAGGGGAATTCTGCGGAGGCGTAGCGGACGAGGCTCTCGTCCTCCACCATGTAGAGCGCTGTCGGCATGACCTCGACCATGCGCTCGAGCGCAGGTCCCGGATCGAACGTCTCCACGTGTTGGACGACCCAGCCCGTCTCGGACTCCGGAGCGAGCCGGACGACGACTGCACCGTTCGAGGCGACGACGTAGCCCTCTGTGAGGCCCAGACGGTTGGCTGTCTCCAGCGCGCCTCCGACGGACCGTCCGGTGGACACGACCACGTGGTGTCCGGCCTCGACGACCGCTTCCAGAGTGGTGCGCACCACCTCGGACATCCGGTTGTCGTAGTCGACGATCGTGCCGTCGACGTCGAGTGCCACGAGCTGCGGGCGGGTGACGGTCATGCTCACCGGTGATCTCTCCTGTCATCGGGGACGCGCAGCCACCGAGTCGTGGCGCGCGGGTGCTACGAGTGGATCGGCCCGTTCGGGCCGTAGGCGGTCATTCCGCCCATGTAGGGGCGCAGCGCCTCGGGGATCCGAACGGATCCGTCCGCCTGCTGGTGGTTCTCCAGCAGTGCGACGAGCCACCGCGTGTTGGCGACGGTGCCGTTGAGCGTGGCCACGGGGCGGGTCCCGGACTCCACGCGCTCACGGATCTTGAGGCGGCGGGCCTGGAAGGTGGTGCAGTTCGACGTCGACGTGAGCTCACGATACGTCCCCTGCGTGGGGATCCACGCCTCCGTGTCGAACTTCCGCGCGGCGGAGTCGCCCAGATCGCCGGCCGCGATGTCGACGATCCGATACGCGAGTTCGCACTTCGCGAGCATGTCCTCCTCCACAGCAAGCATGCGGGCGTGCTCGGCCTCGGCATCCTCGGTCCGGACGTAGGAGAACATCTCGACCTTCTGGAACTGATGGACACGGAGGATCCCGCGGGTGTCCTTGCCGTAGCTGCCCGCCTCCCGGCGGTAGCAGGGCGACCAGCCGGCGTACCGCTTGGGCCCGTCGGACAGATCGACGATCTCGTCCATGTGGAAGCCGGCCAGCGGCACCTCCGACGTGCCCACGAGGTAGAGGTCGTCCGCCTCCAGGCGGTAGATCTCGTCGGCGTGCTCCCCGAGGAATCCCGTTCCGGCCATGACTTCTGGCTTCACGAGTGTCGGGGTGATGGTCGGGATGAAGCCGTGGGCCTCGACCGTGTCGAGCGCCATGGTGAGCATCGCCAGTTCGAGGCGGGCACCGAAGCCGGTGAGGTAGTAGAAGCGCGCACCGGACACCTTCGCGCCGCGCTGCGTGTCGATCGCGCGCAGGCTCTCGCCCAGCTCCACGTGATCCTTGGGCTCGAAGCCGTCCGCGGTGAAATCGCGCGGAGTGCCCTCGCTGCGGATCTCGACCGAATCGTCTTCGCCGCCGGACGGGACGCCCTCGATGATGAGGTTGGGCAGGCGGCGCAGCAGGGTGTCGAAGGCGAACTCCGCGTCGTCCGCGTCCGCCTGCAGCGCTTTGACCCTGGCGGACAGCTCCTGGGCCTCCGCCACGAGAGCGGCCTTCTCCTCGCCCGCGGCCTGTGCGACCTGCTTGCCGAAGCTCTTCTGCTGCGCGCGGGCCGCCTCGAAGGCCGTGAGCGCGGAGCGTCGCGCGGCATCCGCGGACAGCACGTCGTCGACCAGGGATTCGTCCGCGCCACGGGCTCTCTGTGAGGCCTTGAAGACGTCCGGTTCGTCGCGCAGTCGCTGAAGGTCGATCATGCCCCCAGCCTAGCCGACGAGCCTTTCCCGGCGAGCGTCCAGGGATCCGCCCACCAGCTGAGGAGTCGCCGCGAACCGCGCGGCCGACACCGCCGCGCCTGCAGGGTCGCTGTACCGTGCTTGCATGACGCTCGAGATCCATGTGGTGCTGCTGATCGCGCTCGCCGCGGTCCTCCTGGTCGCCGGCCTCCTCATCGGCCGCGCACTCGTCCTCCGCAACCAGCGGGCCACCGCCGCGAACGCGCCCGAGGCGACCGGCACCTCGGGCACGGGGGCACCCGCCACACCCGAGAACGGGGCCGGTCACGAACCGGAGCCCGTCCGCAGGGAGCGCGCGGCACTGGTCATCAACCCCACGAAGGCGGGTGCCGACGAGGTGCGCCGACTGCTGCTGCGGATCAGCCGCGAAGAGCAGTGGGACGACCCGCTCGTCCTGGAGACGACGGAGGACGACCCCGGCAGGGGCCCCGCACGGGAAGCGGTCGAGGAGGGCGTCACCGTCGTGATCGCCGCGGGCGGTGACGGGACGGTCCGCGCGGTCGCCGGAGCGCTCGTGGGCACCGATGTCGCACTGGGGATCGTCCCACTGGGAACGGGGAATCTCCTGGCCCGGAACCTCGACATCGTCCTCGAGAGGCACGAGTGGGCGCTGCGAACGGCTCTGACCGGCCGGTCCGCCCTCATCGACACCGGGAAGATCCGCATCGATCCGGACGGGGAGGCGCACACGTTCCTGGTCATGGCGGGCATCGGGTTCGACGCCGAGGTCATGGACAACGTGGATGAGGACCTCAAGGACAAGATGGGCTGGTTCGCCTATGTGGAGTCCGGGTCCCGGCGCCTGCTGGGCCACCGGATCTCCGTGACGATCGCGTCCGACGGGGGCGAGGAGAGGGAGGCGAAGATCCGGTCGGTCGTCGCCGGCAACTGCGGCCGGCTGCAGGGCGGCCTGTGGCTCTTCCCCGATGCCGTGATCGATGACGGACTCATCGACCTCCTCATCGTCTCCCCGCGCAATCTCGCGGAATGGGTGGGCGTCATGGCCTCCATCATGGGCAAGCGGGTGCGCCGGGGGCTCCACACGGCGACGCTGCAGGCGGAGTCCTTCACGATCCGCGCGCAGGAACAGGTCGACGTGCAGGTGGACGGAGACGCCTACGGGAAGACCGACTTCTTCGAGCTCGCCGTGGAACCCGCGTCACTGTACGTGAAGCGCCCGACCCCGGAGATCAAGAGGAGCATCCGCCGCGAGGCGTTCGGCCTGGGGACAACGACGGCCCGTACCTGACGATCTGAGGGTCGGTGAGGAGCGGCGCTGAGCCACTGAGCCGTCGCACCGGCGCATCCTCGCGGCAGGATCGACGGGTGCCCGGCATCACAGTCGGGTCATGCACACGCCACTCGCGCACACTGTTCAGGGTTCGCCCATAGTTCACACAGACGATGATCTCCTGTCGCTCTGATCGCGCAGACTCGGACTGCACATCGTTCACGTCCGCGTCCGGTCGACCTGTTCGCGGACGCCACCCCTGCACCTGGAGGGCTGCTCCATGACGAAGTCAACGATCCGCACACGCACACTCGCCCCGGCCGTGATCCTGGCGGCGGGCGCCCTGTTCGCCGCCCCCGCCATCGCCACGAGCGCGCACGCCGCAGACGCGTCGCCCACCGCCACCGCGGGATCGACCTCCCTACCGGCCGATGCCGCGGCGGCGCCGGCCGTCACCTTCCCCGACCACCCGGACAACACAGCAGAACGCACCATCGGCGAGGACTTCACCACCACCGTCGCCCACACAGGCGCCACCGACGGCGACGAGATCCGCGTCATCGTCAACGGATACACCCAGACACACGGCGAAGGCACCTACGAAGCACCCGCCACAGTCACCGAAGCAGACGGCGAATTCCAGGTCACCCTGCCTGCAGAGTTCCTCGACGACGTCCGCTCCGGCACCGCAGCCGACCAGGACGTCCTCCAGGTCCGCGTCGGCACCACCCGCAACCACATCCGGATCACCGAGGTCGAGCCCGACGGCGGACCTCAGGGACCGCCCGACCACGCGCAGGACAAGGGACCCGACCGCGGTCCTGACGGACGCCCTGAGCACGCACAGGATCGCGGGCCGGATCGCGGTCCCGACGGACGTCCGGAGCACGTGCAGGACAAGGGCCCCGCACGCGGAGACGATGGTCGCCCCACGCACGCGCAGAGCACGGGCAACGGTCGCTGAGAGTCTCATACGGCCACTGCAGTCTCAGCTGACGAGTCCGTGAGGGCACGTCGCTGGGACCTGTTCGAGGGGGCGGCGCCACCAGTCGGTGGCGCCGCCCCCTCCGTTCGCCTCGCACTGAGAATCGACCGTGACCATAAATGATCACAAGTTCCACTCACCTGAGCATTCGCATAACGTCGTCGCCATACGAGTCACCACCGCGCTGATTCTCTCTGAAAGGCCACTTCGTGAAGAAGCTCCTCCTCGCCCCAGCCGTCGCCGTCGCGATCACCGGATTCGGTGTCGCCCCGGCGTTCTCGGCACCCGCTGGCACCTTCGCCGCGACGGCCACCGCTGAGGCACCCGCTCCGCAGCCCGACCCGGCACCGACATCGGACTCCAACGTCCTTGTGCAGCCCGAGGTCACCTCGGCCGATCTGCAGTCCACCGGCGTCGCCGTCATCGTTCAGAATGCACAGCCCGGTTCGTTCGCCATGGATAGCCTCACGGAGGATAGCCCCGAGCTCGGCGAGGTGGGCGAGAACGGCATCGCGTCCTGGGTCATCGTCTCCAACAGTGCACCCGAGCTGGGACCGGTCGACTTCACCGTCACCTACACGAACGCCGACGGCGAAGAGACGACCGTCTCCACATCCTTCGAGGTCGTCGAGTCCTACTCCGGCGAGACCGAGGAGCCCACGGAGGAGCCGCCCGAGACGGCCGAGCCCACCGAGGATCCGACGGACGAGGCCACAGAGACGGCCGAGCCGACCCCCACGGACCAGCCCACGGAGACCGCGGAGCCCACCGCCACTCCGACCGACGACGAGGACGACGCGGACGTGGAGTACGCGCTCCACGTCGATCCGCAGGAGATCAGCCCGGCCGACTTCGTCGACCAGGACAAGGGCGTCACGCTCACCGCCCAGGGCCTCGAAGCCGGCGAAGAGGCGGAGTTCTCCGTGGCAGCCGCGGGCAGCAACGTCGAATCCCTCACCGAAGTCGTCACTGCGGACGAGGACGGCGTCGCCCAGTGGAACGTCTACGGACTCGACGCCTCCAACCCCAGCGCATACCTGGGCGACTACGACGTCACCGCGACGAACGAGTCGGATGAGACGGTCTCCGGCTCCTTCACCGTCACCGACGCAGCCGGTGACGACAGCGAGGCCGGCGAAGACGACTCGGACAGCAGCGAAGACGAGGGCGGCTCGAACCTCCCCCGCACCGGTATGGAGCTCGGCGGACTGGCCGCCGGCGCAGCGCTCCTGACGATCGGCGGAGCGACCGTGCTGCTCAGCCGTCGCCGCGCAGCGACGGCCTGATTCGCCCCAGCGCACCTGCCGACCCGCTCGGCACCCGAGGCCCCTGCACCACCGTGCAGGGGCCTCGGGCCATTCCCCGTCGTGCACCGTATGTGGTCTGACATCTGCCATCCGGCGGCCGCGCTGCACGCGAGTGGCGAGTTCTTCCGGCGGAGTCCTCGCGCGCGCCGCGCCTTCGTTGCATAGGGTGGTGCCATGACCTTCGACGCGGACACGCTCACCACGGAACTCGACCTTCGCACGCTGGGCGAGCGGTTCTACCTCAAGACACTGGACCAGATCTCGCCCAAGGGCATGGTCGAACCGTCCCTGCTGCCCAACTGGACCCGCACCCACGTCGCGATGCACGTCGTCCACAACGCCGAGGGGTTCATGCGCCTCCTCGAGTGGGCGCGCACCGGCGTGAAGACCCCCATGTACCCGTCGCGGGAAGAACGGGACCGGGAGATCGAGGAATCGGTCGCACACACCGGTGGGGAGGACGCCATCGCGATCGCGCACGAGGTCGTCGATGAACTGGACGAGGCCATCGCCGCGATGAGTGAAGAGGATTGGAAGGCCCACATCGTCTCCGGCCGGGGCGACGACATCATCGCCGCGGAGATCCCCTGGCTGCGGACCCGTGAGGTCTTCGTCCACGCGCTGGACCTGGGCATCGGTGCGACCTCACTCGACTTCCCTGCGTCGATCGTCGATAGACTGTACGAGGACATCGCGCCGATCTGGGAGAAGAAGGGTGTGAGTGCGCACTACCGGCTGGAGCTCTCCGACCGGGACGAGGAGCGCATCATCCGCGCAGGCGACAGCACCGGTGAACCGATCATCGTCGCAGGCGAGTCCGCCGAAGTCCTGTCCTACCTCATGGGCCGCGGCTGGCCGCGCTCCACTGCCGACGACCGCCGCAAGGGTGTGCGCGGCGGGACCGCGAAAGACCTCCCGGCACCGCCGACCTGGCTCTGACTGACTGGCTCTGAGATGCACTCCGGCCGGTGAGCGGCCGACCTGACCTGCTTCCGGGCCTACCAGCCGCCGGTCCGGGCAGGCTGAGCACGGCCGACCCACCCTGCCCGGACCGGCCGCAGCTCCCAGCAGCTAGGCGCGGGCCGCCCCGCGACCATGCGGTCGGTACACGACCAGCGCGGAGCCCGGAGTGCGGCGGCGCGGACGCTCGCCGCGGAGGATCGAGAAGACGTCCCCGCCGCTTCCTGCGGCGAACACGCGTGACGAGGGCTCCTGCTCCGCCTCCAACCGCGTGACCTGCCCTTCCAGATCACGTGCCCGGGCGCGCACCCGTCTCAGATCGTCCTGCAGGTCGAGGATCTTGCGGATGCCGGCGAGGTTGATCCCGTCGTCCTGGCTCAGCTGCTGGATGAGCTGCAGCCGGGCGATGTCCTCAGCCGAATACCGCCGGCCTCGCCCCACTGTGCGCTCAGGGGTGACGAGCCCCAAGCGGTCGTACTGCCGCAGGGTCTGCGGGTGCATGCCCGCGAGCTCCGCGGCGACGGAGATCACGTAGACGGCTGCAGTGGCGGGAATGCGCATCATGCATCACGCCTTCCGAGCCCTGTCGTCCAGGCCCTCACGCGGGTCGATGCCGGCGGTGGCCTCGCGGTAGGCGGCGACCGCCTCCTGCGCCTCCTGGGGCAGATCCTTCGGCACCGCGATCTCCACGGTGACGAGCAGATCACCCGTAGCCTTCTTCGCCGCCACACCCTTGCCCCGCACCCGCAGCACGCGACCGGACGGGGTGCCCGCCGGGATCTTCACGCGCACCGGCTGACCGTCGAGCGTCGGCACGGAGACCTCTGCCCCCAAGGCGGCCTCGGCGAAGCTCACGGGGAGCTCCAGCCGCAGATTGTCGCCGTCGCGGGTGAAGAGGGGGTGCGGCTTCACGTTCACGGTGAGGATCAGGTCGCCGGGCTCGCCGCCGTTCGGGCTGGACTTGCCCTTGCCCTTCAACCTCACCTTCTGCCCGTCCTTCACCCCCACGGGCGTGCGGACGGTCAGCGGTACGCCGCCGGGCAGCGTGAGCTTGACCGATGCGCCGCTGACGGCTTCGGTGAAGGACAGATTCGTGGACGCCGTGTAGTCGCCGCCCTTCGTGGGGCCGGTGGAGAATCCTCCGCCGTAGGGCGATCCGCCGTACGGGGATCCGCCTCCGCCGAAGCCTCCTCCGAACCCACCCAGCAGGTCCGACAGGTCGGGCGGGACATCACCGCCCGTGCGGTAGCGTGCGCCGCCGGCCGGCCCGCCACCGGTGTTGAAGAGACCGGAGAAGACGTCTTCGAAGCCGCCTCCGCCACCGCCGGATCCTCCGGAACCTGCACTGAACCGCGCACCGCGGCCCATCTGCCGGACCTGGTCGTACTGCTCTCGCGTGTCCGGGTCTGCCAGCACCTGCTGCGCCTGACCGACCTCCTTGAACTTCTCCTCGGCCTTCGCGTCACCGGGGTTCTGATCCGGGTGGTACTTCCGCGCGAGCTTCCGATACGCCTTCTTGATCTCAGCGTCCGTGGCGTCCGCGGAGACGCCGAGGGTCTTGTAGAAGTCCTTCTCGAACCAGTCGTTCTGAGGTCCTGTATTCACCTGGCACCTCCTTTCGTCTGCTGGGCGGCCACCGCACCCGTCCCCACGACTGCGGGGACGGGACGGTCACCGTCCGGATGAAGCGCCCGGACCGGCTGGAGGGCCGGTCCGGGCGATGGACCGAATCAGTCGGCCGGCTGCTGGACGCCCACGCGGGCCGCACGGATGACGCGGTCCCCGTAGCGGTATCCCGGCTGCATGACCATGAAGATGGTCGGGCCGTCGACCTCGTCGCTCGGCTGCTGCATGAGCGCTTCGTGGAATGCGGGGTCGAACCCCTCCCCCACGTCGCCGTACTGGACGACTCCGGCCTTCGCGAGCGAGGCGAAGAGCTTCGTCACGTGGGCCTCGAAGGGTCCCGTGACGTCGCCGTTCTCCTCCGCCAGCCGCGCTTCGTCGAGCACGGGGATGAGTGCTTCGGCGAGCGCCACGACGCCGCTCTCCTTAGCCCTCTCCTGCTCCCGCGTCGCCCGCATCCGGTACGCCGCGTACTCCGCGTTGATGCGCTGCAGATCCGCGAGTCGCTCTGCGGCGAGCTGCGCATCCGCAGACAGAGGCTCCTCCAGGGAAGCCCCGTCGATCGAGGAGGCGTCGTCGGGGATCTCGATCCCCAGGTCCGCTGCGTCGGCACCTGCGGCCTGCGCCGGATCGTCCGCCGGGAGGTCCGCCGCAGGAGCATCCCCGTCCGGGGCATCCGCGGCCGGGACCGGTTCCCCGGCCTGCTCACCTGTGCCGGCCGGGGCCTCGGCGTCGGTCGCATCCGTCTCAGGAGCCTGCTGGGCCTCTGGCCTCAGCTCGCCCGTCTCAGGATCGACGCGTCGCTTGTCGGTGAACGAGAAGCCCGGCTCGGTGTGCCCGTCCTGAGGACCCTCGTCAGCGGTCACTTCTTCTCCTCGTCCTTGTCCTCGTCCACGACCTCTGCATCGATGACCTCGTCCTCAGCGGCGTCCGCAGCCTCTTCGGCGCCCTCGGCACCGTCTGCGGCCTCGTCGGCCTGCTGGGAGTAGATCGCTTCGCCGATCTTCTGCTGGTTCTCGACCAGGCGGTCGTAGGCGGACTTCACTGCGTCCTCGTCCTCGCCCTTCAGGGCTTCCTTCAGCGCTTCGACGTCGGAGTTGATCTCCGTCTTCACGTCCTCCGGCAGCTTGTCCTCGTTCTCCGAGACGAGCTTCTCCGTCTGGTACGCGAGCGTCTCCGCGTTGTTGCGGGTGTCCTGCTCCTCGCGGCGCTTCTTGTCCTCCTCCGCGTGCTCTTCAGCCTCGCGGACCATGCGCTCGATGTCGTCCTTCTCCATTGCGGAGCCGCCCGTGATGGTCATGGACTGGGCCTTGCCCGTGCCCTTGTCCGTCGCGGACACGTGCACGATGCCGTTCGCATCGATGTCGAAGGAGACCTCGACCTGCGGGACGCCGCGCGGCGCCGGCGCGATGCCGGTGAGCTCGAACGTGCCCAGCGCCTTGTTGTCGCGCGTGAACTCGCGCTCACCCTGGAAGACCTGGATGGACACCGACGGCTGGTTGTCCTCCGCCGTCGTGAAGGTCTCGCTGCGCTTCGTCGGGATCGGGGTGTTGCGCTCGATCAGCTTCGTCATGACGCCGCCCTTGGTCTCGAGGCCCAGCGACAGCGGGGTCACATCGATGAGGAGGACGTCCTTGCGCTCACCCTTCAGCACGCCCGCCTGCACAGCCGCGCCGACCGCCACGACCTCGTCCGGGTTCACGCCCTTGTTCGGCTCACGGCTCGCGAGCTTCTCGACGGCCTCGCTGACGGCCGGCATGCGGGTGGAACCACCGACGAGCACGACATGGTCGATCTCTGACACGGTGACGCCCGCATCCTTGATGACCTGCTCGAACGGCTTCTTGGTGCGGTCGAGGAGGTCAGAGGTGAGGTCCTCGAACTTCGCCCGCGTGAGCCCCTCGTCCAGGTGGATCGGACCGTCCTGGCTCATCGACAGGTACTGCAGCGAGATGTTCGTGCTGGAGGCCGAGGACAGCTCCTTCTTCGCCTGCTCTGCAGCCTCCTTGAGGCGCTGGAGTGCCGTCGTGTCGTTGGAGAGGTCGACGCCGTCCTTGTCCTTGACCGTCTTGATGAGGTGGTCGACGATGCGCTGGTCCCAGTCGTCGCCGCCCAGCTTGTTGTCGCCGGAGGTCGCGCGCACCTGGATCGTGGAGAACTCGTCCTCGTCCTTGCCGACCTCCAGGAGGGACACGTCGAACGTGCCGCCGCCCAGGTCGAAGACGAGGATCAGCTCATCTTCCTTGCCGCGCTCCAGACCGTAGGCCAGTGCCGCAGCGGTGGGCTCGTTGATGATGCGCAGGACGTTGAGGCCCGCGATCTCACCGGCGTCCTTCGTCGCCTGGCGCTCCGCGTCGCCGTAGTAGGCGGGGACGGTGATGACGGCGTCGGTGACGTCCTCGTTGAGGTAGTCCTCCGCGTCGTGCTTGAGCTTCTGGAGGATGCGCGCGGAGACCTCCGGCGCCGTCAGCGTCTTGCCGCCCAGCTCCGTGGTCCAGTCCGAGCCCATGTAGCGCTTGACCGACGCGACGGTGTTCTTCACATTCGTGACGGCCTGGCGCTTCGCGATATCGCCGATCAGCGAGTCGCCGTTCTTGTTGACTGCGACGACCGACGGGGTGGTGCGTGCGCCCTCTGCGTTCGCGATGACCTTGGGCTCGCCGCCTTCGAGGACCGCGACGACCGAGTTCGTGGTTCCGAGGTCGATACCGACTGCTCGTGCCATGTTTTCACTCTCCTTGCTGATGGAAGACTCTTTGAGCCGGGTCGGCTCAGGTTCTGTCGTAAGTCTTGCGAGTGGTCCGGGTCGATGTCAAGCCGCACCTCACCAAACCTGCGCGTACTCGACTCAACCCTTATGGGTGGGGTGTTATTCCTCGGAGCTCGAGGATCTTCCGAGCTGTCCCGCTGACCCGTAGGCTGGCCCGAGGGCTCGTCACTGCGGACAGCCCGTACATCCGAGTTCGTGAGGACAGACATGCCCGATCTGAACGCATTGGCCACAACCCACCTGGCGACGGCACGAGTCGATGAGAGAGGGCGCAGCGCTGAACTGGTCGTCCACGACGGAGAGCTGCGCCAGACGGTGATCGCGCTCGCCCGGGACACACGACTGCCCGAGCACAACTCTCCCCCCGCGGCAAGCATCCAGGTGCTCGCCGGTCGCATCCGAGTCGAGCTGGACACGCACGTCCAGGGCGAGCTCGGCGCTGGGGAGCTGTGGACGCTCACGCACGAACGCCATTCCGTCCTGGCGCTCGAAGACAGCGCGTTCCTGCTGACGACCGTCACGAGCGTCGGTCGGGAATCCTCCTCGTGACCCCGCGCTCCGGTCCCCACAGCGTCCTGCTTCGCGCCGACGCGGACGGCGTGGAGGAAGAGCAGTGATGAGGTGCGACATGGATACGACCGACGGAGTCCGCGAGCTGTACCTCCGGCTGCTGAGAGCGTGGAACGACAGGGACGCGCAGGCGATGGGCGACTGCTTCGCCACGGACGGCGCCATGATCGGCTTCGACGGCAGCATCGTCGACGGTCGCACGCGCGTCATCGAACACCTTGCGCCGATCTTCGCCGACCACCCGACCGCCTCGTACGTCACGATCGTCCGGTCCGTCCGCTCTGTCGGCGACACCGCCATCCTGCTCGCCGATGCTGGGATGCGTCGGCCGGGTGCAGACGCGATCATTCCTGAGGCGAACGCCCGTCAGACCATCGTCGCCACCCGCAGCGGGGATGCGTGGAGCATCGACCTCTTCCAGAACACGCCGGCCGCGCTCCATGGCGACGAGGACGGACGCACCGCACTGACAGCGGAGCTGGCTGTCGCACACGCGCCGTGATGACCCCGCAGTGATGCGCCCCGCCGCACGGCGACGGCGCGCCCTCGCGAACGCAGAGTGCGACTGACGCCAGCCGGTCGCGTCGCCCCCGGCCGAGTCCGCGTCAGCCGCGGGCTCAGCCGCGGGCTCAGCCGCGGGCTCAGCTGGTGGACTCAGCTGGTGGACTCAGCCGGCGGGCTCAGCCGGCGGGCTCAGCCGGCCGCGCGCCGGACGAGGTCGCGCAGTCGCTCCTCGACCTCGTCGTTCATCCCCAGCACCGCGAACGCGGTCGGCCAGAGGATCCCGTCGTCCAGGAGTGCGTCCTCATTGAAGCCGATAGACGCATAGCGCTCGTCGAACTTCGAAGCAGGCGTGAAGAAGACGACGACCTTGCCGTCACGCGCGTAGGACGGGAAGCCGTACCAGGTCTTCGGATCCAGGTGCGGCGCCTCCTCCGCGACGATCGTGTGGAGTCGATCCCCGATCTCGCGGTCCGTCCCCTCGAGCTTCGCGAGAGCATCCGCACAGGCCTTGGCCTCCCGCTTCTTCTTCGCCGTCCCGCTGCCGCCCGCTCCTTCCGCTCGCAGCTCCGCGGCGCGCTCCTTCATGGCGGCGAGCTCCGCCTCGCTGAAGCCGCCCTTCTGCGCGTTCTTCTTCCCGACCATCAGTCGTTCTCCTTCGTCTCGTGGATGCGGATGAGGCTGCCGGACCGGTCACGAACCGCCGCAATCACGGATCCCGTCGTCCTGTTCGACCGGCTCCTGCACAGTGTCCCCGACGACCGCCCCGATCGCAGCGAGCGCTGCATCGAGAGCAGGCGTCGCGAGGTTCACTCCGAAGCGTGAGCCCTTCGCGATGATCGTCAGCCGCGTCGCCGTCCTCACCGTCGGTCAGGACGGCGACCACCGTCGGCGGGAACGCCACCATCCCCGGACCTTCGGTCGACATGGCACCCTCGGTCGACATGGCACGATCCTTCCACCTGGTCGCCCGCGCCGCGACCCCCTCTTGCGCCGCGCTCACCGCTGTGGTTGATTACAGGGACCGGTCCCTCCGCCTCGAAGGTGTCCCTGTGCTCGACCACCGCCTCACCGTCCTGCGCACGTTCGCCGCGCGGGAAACCATCGCGGCGACCGCCGAGGCCCTCGGCTACTCTCCCTCCGCCGTCTCCGCCCAGCTGCGCGAGTACCAGCGGGCGCTGGGCGTCCGACTCGTCGTCAGGGACGGGCGCGGGCTGCGGCTCACCGCCGCCGGAGCCGAGCTCGTCGAACGGACGGACGACCTCGTCGCGCTGTGGGAGGAGACCCACGCGGCCGTCCGGGACGCGGATGAGCACCTCGCCCCGGCGATCGTGCGCCTGGGCGGATTCTCCACGGCGACCGGTTCACTCCTGTCACCGGTCGCTGCGCGCCTCCGCGCGGATCACCCGGGGCTCGACGTCCACATCATCGAGGCCGACCCCGCACGCTGTGTGGACCTGCTCACCGCGGACCGGCTGGACATCGCCGTGATCGTCGCGATGCAGATGAGGCACGAGCTGAATCAGCGCAGGGTCGAGCAGATCCCGCTGCTCGACGACCCGCTGGACGTGCTGGTCCCCAACGACCACCCCCTCGCGGATCGCGAATCCGTCGGCCTCGACGAACTGGGAGGGGACCCGTGGATCACCGACCGGCCCGGGACTCCGTACCGGGCCCTGTTCGTCACCGCCTTCACGGCGGCGGGCGCCACCCCGCGGGTCGTCCATCAGGTCTCCGACTGGGGTTCGCAGGAATCGCTCGTGGGTGACGGGCTGGGAGTCGCATTCATCCCCCGCCTGATGCGGCTGAGTGGGGATTCGCGGGCCGTCCGCATCCCCCTCCACGGGCCGTCTGCCCCCAGCCGCCGGGTCCTGGCGGTGATGCGCCGCGGAGCCGGCGCGCACTCGCTCTTCGCGGAGACGCTCCGCGAACTGCGCTCCGCCGCAGAGGCGACCCGCACCACCGGCTGAATCGGCACCTCCCCGCGTCCGGCCCGCCGACGCGCCCGCGGCTGGTCGTCAGCGGTCCGATGCACGGGTCCTGACGCTTTACGACTGTTTATAACAGGATCCAGCAGAGTCTCGCGAGGGCCGACCTCGGATTGTCAGAGGACGGCGCGGACCGCGGTGTCGAAGTGGTGCACGTGTGCGCGCGCGAGGGCCTCCGCCTCCTGCTCATCCCCGGCCAGGATGGCCTCCATGAGGGGGACGTGCTCGCAGACGTGATCCCGCATGGCCGGCAGCCGGTCGATGAGGAGGCACCACAGCCGTGTGCCGAGCCCGTCCAAGCGCACCAGCGTCTCCTCGAGGTACGAGCTCGACGCCGCATGGTCGACGATCCGGTGGACCGCCAGATCGAGCTCCATGAGGTCCCGGCGGGATTCCTCGCCCGTGACCGCACGCACCTCTTCGAGGACGGCCGTGAGCGCCGCAGCGGCCTCCCCACCGCGCACGGCCGCGGCACGCCGGGCGGCGAGCGGGACCAGAGCACCGCGGATCTCCGTGATCTCCGCGAGATCGGTGAGGTCGACCGCGGACGCGAAGGTGCCGCGCCGGGGGTACGTGACGACCAGGTAGTCCGCCTCGAGCCGCTTGAGGGCTTCCCTCATCGGGGTCCGCCCCACCCCGATCTCGTCTGCCAGCACAGATTCGGACAGAGGCTCGCCCGGGCTGATGTCGAGGAGGACGAGGCGGTCGCGCAGCACGCGGTACGCCCGATCTGCCAGGGTCTCGTCTGCGAGTTCCACGTCGGCTGTCATGCCCGTCCTCTCCCTCGTCCCGGACCGTCGGCCTGGTGTCCGTCGGCCCGTGCCCGTCGGCCTGTGTCCGTCTGCTGGTGTCCGTCTGCTCAGCGCCCGTCGGCCCGGTGCCCGCTCGCAGGTCCTGCCGCACCTCTTGCGTCGCGTGAACACCTCGACCTACTATAGACGCACAACTGATATATCAGTTGGGGATCACCTGTCCGACGGCGCGAAGGAGCGCATCCGTGGCCGATCAGTTGCCGGAGCACCCGGCCTTCCTCTGGCGGAACCCAGATCCGAAGCCGTCGTACGATGCCGTCATCGTGGGCGGGGGCGGGCACGGCCTTGCGACCGCCTACTACCTCGCGAAGAACCACGGGATGACGAACATCGCGATCCTGGAGCGCGGTTGGCTCGCCGGCGGCAACATGGCCCGGAACACCACGATCATCCGGTCGAACTACCTGTGGGACGAGTCCGCCGCGATCTACGAGCACTCGATCAGGCTGTGGGAGCAGCTGCCGGAGGAGCTGGACTACGACTTCCTCTTCTCCCAGCGCGGCGTGCTCAACCTCGCCCACACCCTCCAGGACGTGCGCGAATCCCGCCGCCGGGTCAACGCCAATCAGCTCAACGGCGTCGACGCGGAGTTCCTGGAGCCCGATCAGGTGAAGGAGGCGTGCCCCATCATCAACGTCTCCGACGACATCCGATATCCGGTCATGGGCGCCACCTACCAGCCGCGCGCCGGCATCGCGAAGCACGATCATGTGGCGTGGGCATTCGCACGCGCCATCGACGCGATGGGCGTCGACATCATCCAGAACTGCGAGGTCACCGGCTTCGTCAAGGACGGGAACCGGGTCGTGGGCGTCGAGACGAACCGCGGACGGATCGGCGCGGGCAAGGTGGGACTCGCCGCGGCCGGGCACTCGAGCGTGCTCGCGGACCAGGCCGGCTTCCGCCTGCCCATCCAGTCCCGGCCGCTCCAGGCGCTCGTGTCAGAGCTCTTCGAGCCGGTCCACCCCACCGTGGTGATGTCGAACCATGTGCACGTGTACGTGTCGCAGGCGCACAAGGGCGAACTCGTCCTGGGTGCGGGGGTCGATGCGTACAACGGCTACGGACAGCGCGGCGGCTTCCACATCATCGAGGACCAGATGGCAGCAGCGGTGGAGCTGTTCCCGATCTTCTCCCGCGCGCATCTGCTGCGGACGTGGGGCGGCGTCGTCGACACGACGTTCGACGCCTCTCCGATCATCTCCCCCACTCCGATCGACGAGCTCTACGTGAACTGCGGCTGGGGCACGGGAGGCTTCAAGGGCACGCCGGGAGCGGGGTACACGTTCGCGCACACGATCGCGACCGGGGCACCGCACCCCCTCAACGAACCGTTCCTCCTGGACCGGTTCGAGACCGGACACCTCATCGACGAGCACGGCGCCGCGGGCGTCGCGCACTGACGCATCACACCGACGGACCATCCCGACGCCCCTGACGAACCGCACTGACGCCCCTGACGAAAGGCCTGACGGTCATGCTCCTCATCGACTGCCCCCACTGCGGGCCCCGGGACGAGGTCGAGTTCCACTACGGCGGCCAGGCGCACGTGCCCTACCCGGTGGATCCGTACGCGCTCTCGGACCGCGCATGGGCGGAGTTCCTCTTCTACCGCGACAACCCGCGCGGGCCCTTCGCGGAACGCTGGGTCCACGCCGTCGGATGCCGCAAGTGGTTCAACGCGATCCGCGACACCGTGACGTACGAATTCCTCGCGGTCTACCCGATGGGCTCCCCTCCGCCGAACACGTCGACCGCCTCTCCCCCGGCGCACGACTCCGCACACGACTCCGGAAGTGATCCCTCATGACCGCACACCGCCTGACCGGATATCGCGTGGACCCCGATCTGTCCCCCGGCCACGGGATCGACCGGGACGCGGGGATCACCGTCACCGTCGACGGGGCCAGCGTGCCCGCCTTCACCGGCGACAGCATCGCCAGCGCCCTCATCGCCTCCGGCCGCCTGGGCTGCGGCCCCTCCATCCACATGTCGCGCCCCCGCGGCATCCTCGCCGCCGGGGTCGAAGAGCCGAACGCGCTGCTCCGCATCGAGGCGCGCACTCCCGGCGCCCCGTCCGAATCGATGCTCCCGGCGACGACGGTCGACGCCGTCGACGGGCTGAGCGCCCACTGGCTGCAGGGCATGGGGGTGCTGGACCCCGCGGGCGACGACGCCTACTACGACCGGAAGTACGTGCACACGGACGTACTCGTCGTCGGCGCGGGACCGGCGGGGATCGCGGCAGCGCGCGAAGCCTCGAAGACCGGGGCGCGCACAGTGCTCCTGGACGAGCAGTCCGCACCGGGCGGGTCCCTGCTGTCCGGCAGGGACGAGACCATCGACGACACCGAGGCCGTGGCCTGGGCGTGCGCCGCCCTGGACCGTCTCACCGCGCAGCCGGACTTCACGTACATGCGCCGCACCACCGCGATCGGCTCCTACGACGCGAACTACGTCGTCGCTGTCGAACGGAGCGCGGCGGACGTCGCCGCCCCTGCCTCTGCCGGAGTGGCGCGCGCACGGATCTGGCACATTCGTGCGAAGCGAGTCGTCCTTGCGACCGGCGCCCACGAGCGACCCCTCGTCTTCGCGGACAACGACCGTCCCGGAATCATGCTCGCCGGAGCCGTGCGCACCTATCTGAACCGCTACGCAGCTGCGGCAGGGCAGCGCATCGTCCTCGCGACGACCAACGACAGCGTCTACGCGCTGCTCGAAGACCTCCACACCGCGGGCATCGCCGTCCCGGTCGTGGTCGACTCCCGGCCGGAACCATCTGACCGGGCGCGCGCAGCGCTCGAGGCGACCGGCGCCCGCGGCGTGTTCGGAGCGGCCGTGGTGGGGACCTCGGCGAACGGGCAGGCGGACGCGTCCGACACCGGCGGCACAGCTGACCGCGGCAGGGTCACGGCCGTCTCGTTCGCGTCTGTCGACGGATCCGGTCGCCCGGCCGGAGCCGTCGAAACGGTTCCGGCCGACACCCTCGCCGTCTCCGGCGGGCACTCCCCCGTCCTCCACCTCCACACGCAGCGGCAGGGCCGGACCCGCTGGGATGAGGCGTTCGCGGGCTTCGTGCCCGAGGCCCCGGTGTCCGGGCAGTCCGTCGTGGGCTCCGCGAACGGCGCGGTCAGCCTCGGCACGGCCCTCGAACAGGGCGCCCACGCGGGCCATGCCGCGGCGGCGGAGACCGGAGCGCGAGGACCGCTCGTGGTGCCGACCGCCTCGGCGTCGGCGCCCGGGCCCGTGCACCCGCTCTGGCTCATCGCCTCGCCCGGGGCTCCGGCCGGTCCGCATGGGCCGACCGCTCCCCGGGCGCCCGCCGATTCCGAGGCACCCACCACTGCTCAGCCCCTCGCAGGCAACGGCACCCCAGCCCTCGCACCCGAGCACTGGGCGTCCCACTTCGTCGACCTCCAGCGGGACCAGACCGTCGCGGACGTCCTCCGCGCGGTCGGTGCCGGGATGCGGTCCGTCGAGCACATCAAGCGGTACACGTCGATCTCGACCGCCAATGACCAGGGCAAGACGAGCAGCGTGAATGCGATGGGGGTCATCGCCTCGCTCCTGGAAGACGCGGACCCCGCATCGGTCGGAACGTCGACGAACCGCCCTCCCTATACACCCGTCGCCTTCGCCGCGCTCGCCGGACGGCGCCGGGGAGACCTGTACGAACCCGCGCGGGTGACCAACATCCAGCCGTGGCACGTGGCCCACGGGGCGGAGTTCGAGGACGTCGGCCAATGGAAGCGCCCCCGGTACTTCCCGCGGGCGGGCGAGGACATGGACGCCGCCGTGCTGCGCGAATGCGCCGCCGTGAGGACCTCCGTCGGATTCCAGGATGCATCCACTCTGGGGAAGATCGAGATCCGCGGTGCCGACGCCCCGGAGTTCCTCAACCGGATCTACACGAACGGCTTCAAGAAGCTCGCGGTGGGGAAGGGCCGCTACGGGCTCATGTGCGGGGCCGACGGCATGCTGTTCGATGACGGCGTGACCATGCGGCTCGCCGAGGACCGCTTCCTCATGACGACGACCACCGGGGGCGCAGCGGGCGTACTCGACTGGCTCGAGGAGTGGCACCAGACGGAATGGCCGGACATGGACGTGCTCTTCACCTCTGTGACGGAGCAGTGGAACACGATCGCGGTCGCAGGTCCCCGCTCGCGGGATGTCATCGCCACGATCGCACCGGACATCGACGTGGCGAACGAGTCGTTCGGCTTCATGGAGTTCCGGGAGACGCAGCTGTCGAACGGGATCCCGGCCCGCATCTGCCGCATCTCGTTCTCCGGCGAGCTCGCGTTCGAGGTCAATGTCCCGACCTTCTACGGCCTGGCCGCGTGGGAACTGGTGGACGACACCGGCCAGGAGTTCGGCATCACCCCCTACGGCACGGAGACCATGCACGTACTGCGGGCGGAGAAGGGACTCGTCATCATCGGTCAGGACACGGACGGCACCGTCACCCCGCAGGATGCCGGCATGGGCTGGGCGGTGTCGAAGCTCAAGGACTTCGTGGGCAAGAGATCCTTCCAGCGCACGGACACGGCCCGGCCGGACCGCAAGCACTTCGTGGGCGTGCTGCCGGTCGACGGCGTCACCCGCCTGGACGAGGGCGCACAGCTCATCGCCGCGGGGACGCCCGTGACTCCGGAGGCGGGCCCGGTCCCCATGATCGGCCACGTCACCTCCTCCTACCTGTCCGCGGAGCTGGGGCGCCCGTTCGGTCTGGCGCTCGTGGAGAACGGCTTCAACCGCATGGGCGAGATCGTTCGGTCGCCGGTGGGCGGAACGCTCGTCGACGTCGAGATCACCTCCTCCGTCTTCATCGACCCCGAAGGGAAGCGCAGAGATGGCTGACTCACACACACCCACCCCGAGGCCGGAACCCGTCCACCTGCGCCGCTCCCCCGCGCACGACATGCGTGCTGCGATGGAGCAGGCGTGCACGGCGGGACCGCACAGGGTCGCGCTGCGCGAGATCCCCTTCGTCGCACAGCTGGGGATCCGCGCAGTGCCCGGCGAGGAGGCCGCCGCGCGCATCGAGCGCGTCGTGGGAGTGACTCTGCCCGCAGCGGTCGGGACGACCTCAGGCGACCCGGACGGGCTGCACTGCGTCTGGATCGGGCCCGATGAGTTCCTCACGATCGACGTGTCCCGCACTCACGTCCAGGGCGAGGCCGAGGCGGCAGCCGCAGTGCTGGACGATGATCGGCCGGGTGCGGGACGAACCGCCGGACAGGTCGTGGATCTGTCCGGCAACCGCACCGTCCTGGAGCTGACCGGGCCCAGCGCGCGAGCAGTCCTGGAGAAGGGCTGCCACGTCGACCTGCACCCGCGGGAGTTCCCCGTCGGATGTGCTGTGTCCACGCTGGTGGGACCAGTGCCGATGATCGTCCATCGGGCTCATGAGGAGACGTTCCGGCTGCTTCCGCGGTCGTCCTTCGCGCAGTACACCGTGCGGTGGCTGTGCGATGCCATGCTCGAGTTCCGCGCGCTCAGCGCATAGATCCACGGCCACAGCACGAAGTCGCCGCGGCGGCTGCATTCCCGTCGGACCACGATCCGCGCCGGCGTTCCCGCACTGCCGCTCAATCCAGGAGACAACGATGTCCACAACCACGGCAGCAGCCACAGATCACGATCACGTCGTCACGTTCGCCTGCGCGCAGCGTCGCGGGATCGTCCACGCACTCACGGGTGTACTCGTGGAGCACGGCGGCGACATCATCGAGCTCAAGCAGTTCGACGACCCGCTGACCCACCGTTTCTTCTCCCGCATCCGGTTCTCGCTCGCTGCGGGGACGGACCTGGGTCGGGTGCGCGCGGACGTCGCAGCACTCGGTGAGGACTACGAGGCGGAGTGGTCGTTCCGGCCGACCTCACAGAAGCAGCGTATGCTCGTCATGGTGTCGAAGTTCGGCCACTGCCTCAACGATCTGCTCTACCGCGCACGGATGGGAGAGCTGAACGCGGAGATCGTCGCGGTCGTCTCGAACCATCCCGACCATCGGCAGACCGTCGAATGGCACGGCATCCCGTTCTTCCACGTGCCGGTCACGAAGGACACGAAGCCGGAGGCGGAGGCGAAGCTGCTGGACCTCGTCGACAGGTTCGACGTCGACCTGGTGGTGCTCGCCCGCTACATGCAGATCCTCTCTGACGAGCTCTCGCGCGCTCTGACGGGCCGGGCGATCAACATCCACCACTCGTTCCTCCCGTCGTTCAAGGGGGCCAGGCCCTACCACCAGGCGTACGCACGCGGGGTGAAGACGGTGGGCGCGACGGCGCACTACGTGAACGACGAGCTGGACGAGGGACCGATCATCACACAGCAGGTCATCGACGTCGATCACACGTACGGGCCGGAGGACCTCGTGGCGGCCGGGCGCGATTCGGAGAACAAGGCGCTGGCCGATGCCGTGAGATGGCACTGCGAGTCGCGCGTGTTCCTCAACGTGGATCGGACCGTCATCCTCCGATGAGTGTCGGCAGGGACACCCTCCGATGAGTATCGGCACCGTCATCTCGAGCTGGGATCAGCTTCTGCCGAGCGGAAGCTCCGTCATGCGCCGCTGAGCGGAAGCTCCGGAGGGAGGCCCAGGAGCGCCACTCGGAACCTCGAGTGGAACAGCGTCCTCCGTCGCGGATCGACGGCCTGGGGCGGGAGCCATCCGGGGAGCCCGCGACGGAACACCGAGTCCCATCCGGACCGCTCGAACCAGCGATGGTGGAAGGGGCAGACGAGGGTGAGGTTGTCGATCTCCGTCTTCCCTCCCCGCGCATAGGCGAGGATGTGGTGGGCTTCGCACCATTCGGCCGGCGCATCGCAGTCGGGGAACGTGCAGCCCTGATCGCGAGCGGCGAGGACCGCCATCTGGCTGCGGGTGGCGAAGCGGCCCTGCGACCGGACCTCGACGGTGCGTCCGCCTCCGTCGACGAGGTGCAGGAACGTCTGCGCGGCGTTCGACCTTCCCTCCAGGTCGGTCAGGGTCACGGGCCCACCGGCGTGTGTGCTGAAGAGGGCATCCGGTGTGTCGAGCTCGTCAGCGCGTGCCGTGACCACGAGTGCATGGTCGGCGCCGTGGAGGACGCGTTCCCGCGCAGCGCACCGCAGCAGGAAGGCGAACCGGTCGTGGCGGGCCAGGCCCGGCGAATCCGATTCCTTGAGTTCCGCGAAGCTCCTGCTCCTGCTCCCATCGGCGAACACACGCCCGCCCGGGTCATACTCGTACACGGCGTCGCCGGGTGGCCCACCGCTGCGAGGCGAGCCCGGGTCAGCGGCTTCGACCTCGTCGGGGATCTCGACCGCATCGGGATCAGCGCCCCCCGCATCTGACACAGGACGGCGTCCGAGGATCTTCTCCCACACGACCGACTCCAAGACGTCTACCCCCTCAGCGCGCACTCGCTCGAGCAGCGCCTGCACGTCCCGTGCGATCGCCTTCCGCATACGGAAGGGCCATCCATCCGCGTTCAGGACGAACTGCGGCTCATCCTCATCGAGCGTGTAGGACGCCCCCTCGATCTCGACCCGGGCATCCGCGTGGACCGTGATCCGCGTGCCTTCCCAGACGGCTTCCCGCGGGATGGTCGGTATCGGCACGTCGTCGTCGCCCTGCGCGGACGTCACCGAGTACTCGTGATCGTCGTGCGGCACTCCCCCGCTCGAAGGTCTTCCGGCGGTCGACTCGCTCCCGGCAGTCCCTTGGCGTGCACTGCCACGCTGGGACGCGCCGTCGGAGCTCCCGCGCTGCGGTCCCTCTGAAGACAGCGCAACGGGCCCTGGCAGGTCTGCACCCGGCATGCCAGGATCCGCCGCCCCTGCTCCGGCCGCACCGTCGTCAGACACCTGGGTCGCAGAGGGGTCGTCGGTGCACTCCCGATGAGGACGCACGCTCACGGGCACATCCGCGTCCTTCATGCGGTGGTACAGCAGCGCATGAAGGGTCGTGCCCGACGGGCAGTCGAGGAGACCGGAGAGCCGCCAGTCCCCATTGCGCTGCTGGAAGAGATTGACCTTGTACCGGTGAGGATCGGTTTCGAACTTCGGAAGCTTCCCATCCGGGTCGACGTGATCGATGATCCGCTGGGTGAGCTTGGGCAGGTCTTTCAGCCGCACCGCCGGGGCGAGTTCCACGAGCGTCTTCTCCACTGCGTCCGCGTGCATCGCCCGCGCGGACGACGGCAGATCATCGATCGCATCGCACAGTGCTCGCGCTTCATCCGCGCTGATGCGACCGTCCGCGAAGGTGTCCGCGATCGCGGGCCGCAAGGGCTCCAGCACGTCGCCGGTCTCGGAGATGCGGCCCGCCACGTACTCGCAGAGATGCGTGCGACGCCGAGCCTCCCGCGGAGTGATCCGGAATTCGCCCGCCAGCAGAGCCTCGGTCGTCCGGTATCCGTGCACCGAGCTGTCGCCGATCCGCTGGTACGTCGCCAGGAGGTCCGTGCTGAGCGAGTCGACTGCCCGCCGCACCACTTCGAGGGAGCGCACCGCAGCCAAGACTTCCCTCGTCCCCAGCGAACCCCGAGCACGCGAAGCGCGAACACGCCGGCCAAGGTCTATGAGCTCGACGAGATCCGGAGCCCTGCCCACCAGCAGTTCCCTGTCCGCATCAGAGAAGGGGACGCGGAAGGCCGGCGCCTCGACCGAACCATCCGGGCTGTGCGCCGTCGTCATGATCACTCCCCGTCGCGTCTGCTGAACAGCTCTGTTCTATGTGTCTTTCGAACAGTCTATTCGATAGACGCACAGGAATCTAGAGTCAAATCGAACAGATGCGAACTTCTCTGCAGGAGGACAGGACATCCGCCGCGCGCACCCGACCACGCACCACGGCCGTCACCGCGGGATGAGCCCGTGGGGGTCGAGCACGAACTTCTGCGCCGCACCCTCGTCGAACGCCGCGTAGCCCTGGGGCGCGTCGTCCAGGGAGATCGGGGTCGCGTTCACGTTCCGCCCGATAGTCACCTTGTCCGCGAGGATCGCGTGCATGAGGCCCCGGTGGTACTTCATGACCGGGCACTGGCCGGTGACGAAGGTGTGAGACTTCGCGAAGCCCAATCCGAACCGCATGGACAGCGATCCCTGCTTCGCCGCCTCGTCGACCGCACCCGGGTCGCCCGTGACGTAGAGGCCGGGGATGCCCAGGCTGCCACCGGCACGAGTGATCTCCATGAGCGAATTGAGGACGGTGGCGGGGGCCTCGGTCGCGGCCCCCGCTCCGTGGCCGCGAGCCTCGAAGCCGACCGCGTCGATCCCGCAGTCCACTTCCGGCACGCCCAGGATCTGCTCGATCTGCTCCACCGGATTCCCCTGGGACACGTCGACGGTCTCGCAGCCGAAGCTGCGCGCCTGCGCGAGTCGGTCCTCATTGAGGTCTCCGACGATGACCACGGCAGCGCCCAGCAGATGCGCCGAGGTCGCCGCAGCCAGACCGACCGGGCCGGCCCCCGCGACATAGACGGTGGAGCCGACGGTCACGCCCGCGCCCACAGCACCGTGGAAGCCGGTCGGAAAGATATCGGACAGCATCGTGAGGTCCAGGATCTTCTCCATCGCCTGGTCTCGATCGGGGAACGTCAGGACGTTCCAATCCGCGTACGGGACCAGGACGTACTCGGCCTGGCCGCCGACCCAGCCGCCCATGTCGACATAGCCGTAGGCAGAGCCGGGGCGATCCGGGTTCACCGACAGGCAGATGCCGGTCTGCCCCTCCTTGCAGTTGCGGCATCGGCCGCATGCGATGTTGAACGGCACGGAGACCACGTCGCCCACCTGCACGAACTCCACATCGCGACCGACCTCGACGACCTCGCCGGTGATCTCGTGACCCAGGACCAGCCCCTCTGGAGCCGTCGTCCTGCCGCGGACCATGTGCTGGTCGGAGCCGCAGATGTTCGTCGCGATCGTCTTGAGGATGACCCCGTGGTGCACCTGTCGGCCGATGTTGGCCGGGTGGACGCCGGGTCCGTCCTTGAGCTCGAAGTCCGGATACGGAGCATCAATCACCTCGACGCGTCCGGGCCCCGCGTAGCTGACTGCTCTATTGCTCATCGTCGAGCCTCCGATCGTTTGATATATCAGTCGTATATGCAGCGGTCCTCGAAGTCTGGAGCCGTTGAGCCCCGCCGTCAAGATCTCTCAACCATGCAGCTTCCGCGCACGATATTCCGCTGAGACCTGCGCTTTTCCAGTACGACAAGTACTCCTATGGTGTCGGGAGAACCGGTCCACAGCGACGTGCGCCCGGCACTCTCACGCTTGGAGCAGACCTATGGCCCGCGCAGTCAACCTCACCCCGAAGACCGGCCGGCGGCTCACCGATTCCCTCCCGCAGGACCGCGTCGCGGACCACGTGCGGCTCCTCGCCGAACGCCCCACGGGATTCTCACTCGCCGCGCCCTTCTACACCGACCCCGCGTTCTTCACTGCGGACATGGAAGGCGTCTTCGGCCGGCACTGGGTGTTCGCCGGCAGCATCGCGGAGCTTCCGGACGCAGGCGACTACATCACGGTCGAGTACGGCCCCTACTCGCTCATCGTGCTCCGCACCGACGACGGCGGCATCAACGCACTCCACAACGTGTGCAGGCATCGCGGTGCGCGGGTTCTGACCGCACCATCGGGAACGACCGGGAACCTCGTCTGCCAGTACCATTCGTGGACCTATTCCCCCGAGGGAGAACTCATCCATGCCTCGGCCCCCGGCGAAGCCGATTTCGCACCGGGCTGCTTCAACCTCAAGCGCGCCCACGCGCGGGAGGTCTCGGGCCTGATCTTCGTGTGCCTCGCGGACGAGCCCCCAGAGGACTTCGACGAGGTCTCGGCAGTCTTCGAGCCGTACCTGGCGCCGCACGACCTCTCACGCACGAAGGTCGCGTTCCAGCAGGAACTGGTCGAGGAGGGCAACTGGAAGCTCGTCATGGAGAACAACCGCGAGTGCTACCACTGCGACGGCCACCCGGAGCTCGCGTGCTCACTGTTCCCCACGTGGGGACTCACCGACGGAATCGTCCCCCCGCACCTCGCGGACGTGTGGGAGAGGAACCTGTCCGCGGAACTCTCGCTCCAGCAGCGGTGCGCCCGCTACGGACTGCCGTACGAGGTCGTCGAGGAGCTCGACACCCGCATCGCCGGCATCCGCATCTCGCGCGAGCCTCTGGACGGAGAGGGGGAGTCCTTCTCGGAGTCCGGCCGCCGCCTGTCGAAGAAGCTGCTGGGAGACCTGCGGGACTTCCGCCTGGGGCGCTGCTCGATGCACCTGCAGCCCAACTCCTGGTTCCACTTCCTGTCCGACCACGTCATCACGTTCTCCGCGTTCCCGCTCGAGGCGGGCCGCACCCTGGTGCGGACCACCTGGCTGGTGGCGGACGACGCGGTTGAGGGGGTCGACTACGACCTCGAGACGCTCACGCACACGTGGAAGCAGACGAACCTCCAGGACAAGGCGTTCGTCGAGCTGTGCCAGCAGGGCACGAGCAGCCCCGCGTACGAACCGGGCCCGTACATGAAGAGCGAGTACCAGGTCGAGGCCTTCATCAGCTGGTACGTCCAGCGGATGCAGGAGCACTACGCATGAGCAGCTCCTCGACGGCGACTCAGGACGCACAGCAGGCGCCGACCGCCTCCGCCGGCGCGCACAGGTCGAACGAGCACGGGCCGCACGAGCACGGGTCGAACGGCCAGGACGCGCAGGCCACGGAGCGCATCCGCGACCTCCAGATGCCGTGGAACCGCGTCCTGCAGGCGACTGCCGAGGAGGCGGGAGCGGCGCGCGCACTCAACCCGTGGCACCCCCAGGAGTTCCAGGCGGAGTGCGTCGGCACCGTCCCCGAATCCGGCGGGATGAAGACCTTCGTCTTCCGCCGCGTCGACGGTGCACCGCTGGCATTCCGCCCGGGCCAGTACCTCAACATCGCCTTCCCCGTCGACGGACCGGACGCGGACCCGGTGGACCGCAGCTACTCGATCTCATCGGCGCCGACCCAGCCGTGGACGTTCGACATCACGGTCAAGCGGGAGGAGGAAGGGCGGGTCTCCGGGTGGGTGCATGACACCGTGCACCCCGGGACGGTGCTCGACATGCTGGGACCCGTGGGCGCGTTCCACCTGCCCGATGCGGAGCGGCGCCCCCGCTACCTCCTGCTCGCGGCCGGGTCCGGCATCACCCCGATCATGTCGATGATCCGGACGATCCATTCGCTGCCGGGGTACGCCGACATCGTCATGCTGTACCACGGCGCGAAGCCCGGGACCTTCGCGTTCTCGCGCGAACTCGAGTACCTCGCCTCCGTCGATTCGCGCATCACCGTCTACTACTCGCTGGGCGACCGCAGCGTCGACGGGACGTGGGAGGGGATGGTCGGTCGGCTCACGGCGTCGATGATCGACGACGTCGCCCCCGACGCGAACGGCCGCCATGTGTATGCCTGCGGACCGGAAGGCTACCTGGACGTCGCGGCGGACCTCCTGGTGACGCTGGGGGTCGACGAGACCGCCATCCACGTCGAGTACTTCTCCGGCGACCGCCAGGTGCGCCTCGAGTACAAGGAAGAGGTCGCTCTGGCCGGGGAGCTCGCAGAGGAGTACGCGGAAGCGGTCCAGGACCTCCACGAGGCCCAGACCTCAGCGCTCAACGTCTTCGTCTCGAACCCCGACGCCGAGGCCCTGGAGACCGACACCGGCGGCGGCTCCGCCGGGTCCCGGAACACCACCGCGGCTGCCACCACGTCCGCGGCGCCGGAGACCGTGAAGACGTCCGCGGCGCCGATGTCCGAGGCCGCGGGCACCCGGGGCTCTACGGGCACCACGGGCGCTGCGGCGTCTACGGGCACCGCGGGCACCACGGGCAGTGCGGGCACCACGGGCAGTGCGGGCACCACGGGCACTGCGGCCTCTGCGGGAGGTACGGGCGCTGCGGGCGATGACATCGACTCGGCTGCGCCGGGCCCTGACCCCGCAGACTTCGAGACCGTGGGCACGGGATCGCTCACGATGTCGTTCGTCCGCAGCAGGCTCAACGTCAGGATCGACGAGGAAGAGGAGATCCTGTCCGTCGCCAAGCAGTCGGGCATCCGGATCGGCGCGAACTGCCAGGAGGGCATGTGCGGGTCGTGCAAGTCCGTGAAGCTGTCCGGTGAGGTGCAGATGAACCACCAGGGCGGCATCCGCCAGCGGGAGATCGATGCAGGCAAGTTCCTGCCCTGCTGCTCAACGGCGACGACGGACCTCATCATCGACGCGTGACAGGCGCAGGAACATCCGCAGGACCGCACCACGACGCACGACTCGCCCCGGCCTCACGCACGGTCTCGCACGCGCGAGGGACGGGTCGCTGGTTCGAAGGACAGCCGTCTGCGCCCGCCCCTCGAACCAGTGACCCGCCCCTCGCGGATCTCCACCGCTCACAGCCCGCTGCTCACCGGCGGATGCGGCTCATCCCGGCGTCGTAGACAGGTTCGGCCAGGACCTCGGCATCCAGGACTCGCCCGAACCGCATGATCCCCAGCCGCGAGCCCGGCTCCGCGTACTCCGCAGCGACCCAGGCGAGTCCGATGACCTGGCCGGTGACATAGCCGAAGTCGGCGCTCGTGACCCAGCCGACGGCATCGGCGTCCAGGGCCTGACCGGTCGGCGACTCCGCGGCAGACGCCTCCGTGGAGACGAACGCCTCCGTGCCGACCGCACCGGACCCGGTCCCCGCGAAGACCGGCGACCCCGCCTCCGGACGGCCCGCGTCCATCCGCATCCCGAATGCGACGAGCCTCCGCCCGCGCGACGGCTGCTCCTCGAGCGCCTCCCGACCGACGAACCCGCCGTCCTTCTGCATCCGCACTGCGAAGCCCAGTCCCGCATCGTCCGGGGTGTCCTCGCGGGTCATGTCGGAGCCCCACGCGCGGTATCCCTTCTCCAACCGCAGGCTGGAGAACGCCGCACGCCCGCCGGGCACGATCCCGTACGGGGCCCCCGCTTCCATGATCGCGTCCCAGAGCCGCAGCCCGTGGGCGGCCTCCGTGTACAGTTCCCAGCCGAGCTCTCCGACGTAGCTCACCCGCAGCGCGAGCACCGGCACGCCGGCCACCCGGATCCGGGCTGCGCGGAAGTAGCGGAGGCCCTCGTGGCTGATGTCGCCTTCCGTGATCGGGGCGAGCACGTCCCGCCCCCGAGGTCCCCACAGGCCCACGCAGCACGTCGACGTCGTGATGTCGTCGAGCACGACGGTGCCGGACGCCGGCAGCAGGCGCGAGAGGCGGTCCAGGTCGAGCGGTCCGTTCGCCCCGATCATGTACTCCTCACCGCCCAGGCTGGTGACCGTGATGTCGGAGAGGATCCCGCCCGTCTCGTCCAGCATGAGCGAGTAGGTGACCGCGCCGGGCAGCTTGCCCACTTTGTTCGTGTTCAGGCGCTCGAGCCACTCCGTCGCCCCGGCACCGCGCACGCGGTAGCGGGTGAGGGACGTCATGTCGTAGGCCGCGACGCGGTTGCGGGTCGCCCACGCCTCCGCCGCCGCGATGGGCGACCAGTTCACCTGGTCCCACGCATCGCGTCGTGGGACGACCACCGGGACTGATTCGTCGGCGTCGCCGCCCGCGGCCCCACCCGGGTCCCCGGTCCCGGCCTCGCCCGCGGCTCCGCCCACTGCTCCCGGCACCGCCGGATCCGTGAGTGCCGTCGCCGCAGCGGCCGCGGCACCGAACGCCTTGACGGGACGGGTGCGGAACTGGGGGTCGTTCAGGAGCTTCGCGTTCTGTCCGTGCCACAGAGCCCGCTCCCAGCCGTTCGCCTCATCGAAGCAGCCGCCCGCTTCCTGGATCCGCGTGTGGAACGGGCTCGTCTTGAGCCCACGTGTCACCGCGGTGCCCTGGTGGGGGAACGTGACGTCGTAGACCTCGTCGTAGGCCTCCGCCGCGCGCTCACGGATCCACTGGTCGCTCAGCAGAGCGGGGTCGAAGCGCGCGAAGTCGAGCTCCTGGGTCGCCACGCCGGGATCGCCGGTGATCATCCAGTCGGCCAGCACTTCAGCACAGCCTGCCGAGGCCGTCACCCAGATCGCCTGCGCAGCCCAGAATCCGTCGAGCCGCGGCGAGGGCCCGAGCATCGGGCCGCCGTCAGGGGTGAAGGAGAAGACGCCGTTGAACGCGTCCTCCAGCGGCAGGTCCGCGATCGCGGGGAGCAGGCGGGCGGCCTCCGCCCTGCAGAACTCGAAGTCCTCGTGGGTGAAGGCCCGCTTCGCCGGCTCCTGACCCGATTCCAGCAGGTGCGCCGTGTCGGTGAGGTCCTCCGGCGCGATCGGAATCGGCCTGTGCTCGTAGGCCCCGATGCCGATCCGGTCGCCGAACTCGCGGATGTACAGACCTGCACCCTGGTGACGGATCATCGGCCGGCCGGCCTGGTCGTCGGCCAGCGTCGTACCGTCCGGGGCGGTGCCCGGCAGGTCCGAGACCGGCGCCGTCCATGCGTACCCGTGCTCCATCGGGTGCATCGGCAGCCGCAGCCCGCCCAGCTTCCCCAGCAGGTGCCCCCAGATGCCGCCGGTCGCGACGACGACATCGGCCGGGATCGTGCGGCGGCTCCCACCCGCCGAGGCGCCGACCGACGAGGTGCCGTCCGACGGGGTGCCGTCCGACGGGGTGCCGTCCGCCGAGGCCCCGTCCGAAGGGGTGACTGCCGCATCCTCGACGACGACTCCCGTGACGCGCCCGTCCTCCGCTTCGACGTCGACGACACGGGTCAGCCCGATGGCCACCGCACCGCCCTCCTCCGCACGCGCCAGCTGGTACTCGACCGCTCGCTTCGAGAAGACGACGCCGTCGGTCGGGGTGTGCAGCGCCCCGATGATCTGCGACGTGTCGACGCCGGGCCACAGCTGTGCGACGCGGCTGGGGTCGATGAGCTCCGCGGGCACGCCCCAGGCGCGGGCGTAGCCGTAGCGTCTGCGCAGCTCTGCGAGCTGGCCGTCGGTGGTCGCGACCTCGAGGCCACCGGTGCGGTCGAGGACGCGCCGGCCGTCGACTTCGAGCCCGTCGAGCTTGTCGAGCGTCCTCTGCGCCAGGCCGCACATCACTCTGGAGCCGTTGACCTGGAAGACGAAGCCGGGCGCGTGCGAGGACGACCCACCGGTGACGGGCAGGGGTCCCTGGTCGATGACCGTGACGTGCGTGCAGCCGCGCATCACCAATTCATCCGCAAGTGCCGCGCCCACGACACCTGCGCCGATGACGACGATGCGGGACGAGGGGTCGACGGGTTCAGGGTGGTGCGCGCTCACACGATCGGGGAGGGTCGTGGCCGCGCTGCTGGCGGTGGTTCTGGGGGCGGTGCCGGTCATGGCGCCTCCTGCATACGGTGGTGGATGTGCTGTGGGGCGGTGCTGAGGGGGTGTCCTGAGGGGATGCACGCACTGGCGGGGTCACCATCGACCTGACCTGTGTTGCATATACTGCAACGGGCGCGTATCGTGCAACCATTCAAGCGTGTGACGAGAACCACGTCAAGAGGGTGAGGACACTGCGTCGGAACTCGCAGAGCCGTCGGAGTCCGCACAGGAGCAGGAGGGTGACGCATGGGGATCCAGTCCGTCGACAGGGCGGCAGAGGCGCTCGAAGCCCTCGCCGCGACCGGCACCGCGAGCGTCGGTCAGGTCGCAGAGCGGCTCGGCGTCCACAAATCGACCGCGTCACGCATCCTGTCCTCGCTCGCCGCGCACGGTCTCGTCGAGCAGCGGGACGCGGGCGGCACCTACGCCCTGGGGTTCGGACTCGTGCGCCTGGCGAGCGCGGTCACCAGCAGACTGGACTTCTCGCAGATCGCGCAGCGCCTCTGCGACCGGGTCGCGGAGGATCTGAGCCTCACCGCGAACGTCGCAGTGCTCGACGACGTCCATGCCGTCAATGTGTCCCAGGCCGTGGGCACCGGGCTGCTCGCGCCCCGGCACTATGTGGGCCTGCGGACGCCGGGGCACGCGACCAGCTCCGGGAAGATGCTGCTCGCACACAGCGAGTCCGCGCGGCAGACCATCGCTGGACTCACGCTCGAGCCGCACACGGAGCGGACGATCACGCACACGGACGGGCTGGAAGCCGAGCTCGCCCGGGCACGCGGACAGGACTGGGCCGCATCGAACGAGGAGTGGGAACAGCACATCACCGCCGTCGCGGTGCCGCTGCGCCTGCCGGACGGAACGGTCGAAGCCGCCCTCACCGTCACCGGCCCCACCCACAGCCTCCCACCCGACGCCTTCGCCCGGACGGCCCAGCGGATGCGCGGCCTCGCGACTGCTTCGGGGCGCTGGTCGTGAGGACTGGTCTTCGCACCTGTGAGCCGCCGTCGACCCCGGCTGCCGGCGGCGGCCCCGGGTCCCCAGATCACCGACGCCCGGGCCCCCGGACCGCCGAGAGTCCCCGGCCCGCCGAGTCCCCGACCCACCGGCCCGCCGGACCGCCGGGTCCCCGACCTGATGCCGGTCGTCGCCTCAGCGGCCGGGGGATGAGATCCTGAGCGGGTGCGCACTCGCAGGCCCCTCCCCCGATCCACAGCACCCGCGGCGACGGCGGTCATCGCCCTCACCGTGCTCGCCGGATGTGTGAACGGGGGTGAGCGCCCGGCCACGAGCGCACCTGCGAGCGGCGGATCTGCATCCCCGAGCGCCGCAGGCACAGCGGAACCGCTCGTCGGCCTGGAGCCGACGCCGTCCGGCGCACCCAGCACAGCCTCGCCCACGCCGCTGCCCACAGACGTCCCCTCAGCCGGCAGCGGCGAATGGGACACCGCTTCGGTGGGGTCGGAGGCCACCGGCGACGGCGCACCCTTCGACGTCGCCGTCCGGGTCGAGTCGAACCTGCCCATCGACGTGGAGCAGGCCTCCGCATTCATCATGGAGACGCTCCGCGACGAACGGGGGTGGGAGGAACTCGACGGCGTCTCCTTCGGCCTCGTGGCGGAGGCCGACGGTGCGGACGCCGTGATCAGCCTCGCCTCGCCGAACACGACCGACCAGATGTGTGCTCCGCTCATCACCAACGGTGAACTGTCGTGCCGCAGCGGCCGCGACGTCATCCTCAATGCGAAGCGGTGGGTGTCTGCCACGGACGAGTTCGACTCGCTGACCCAGTACCGGCAGTACCTCATCAACCACGAGGTCGGACACGCACTGGGCCACGGCCACGAGACCTGCCCGGAGCCAGGCCGGACCGCACCGCTGATGCAGCAGCAGACGAAGGGCCTGCAGGGGTGCGAACCGAACGCATGGCCGTCGGTCGGGTGAGGCGCACGCGCCCCGCCCACACGCTCAGGTGAACGTCACAACCGTCTTCCCGCGCGCGTGACCGGCTTCGACTCGCTCGACCGCCCGTGCGGCCTCGGCGAACGGCACCACGTCGTCGATGACGACGTCGAGGCTCCCCGCGGCCGCCCGCGAGGCGAGCGCACCGAAGACCTCCGCAGTCCGTCTCCGGACGACCCCTGAACCACCCGCGGCCGAGGCCGTCTCCGGGTCCGCGACACTGCGCATCCGGGTGCCCGCCAGCAGAGTGAGACCGCCCGCGAGCGCCCTGCCGCCCACGCAGTCGAGGAACGCATCGACCGGCCGGGCCCCGTCGCCGGCCGTCAGCTCCCGGACCCGCTCCTCCCAGCCGGCCCCGGACGCGATGTGCTCGACACCGAGTCCCGCGAGCAGGTCCTGCTTGCCCGCACTCGCGACGGCGAGCACGCGCGCTCCGGCCAACCGTGCGAGCTGGATCGCGTGCACACCCACACCGCCGCCCGCCCCGAGGACCAGGACCGTGTCGCCGGCGCCGCACTCGAGCTCCGCGATCGCATCGTGCGCGGTGCCCACCGCAACCGGGATGCACGCCGCCCGCACGGGATCGAGGCTCGGGGGAAGGCGGACGGCGCTCGTCGCATCGAGCACAGACGTCTCCGCGAAGGCCCCGACCCCGGGAGCACAGGAGCCGAACACGCGGTCGCCGACGGAGATCCGGTGCGGCGCACCGGGCCCCAGCTCGACGACCTGGCCGCACGCCTCACGGCCCATCGCCATCGGGAACGCGACCGGGAAGCCGCTCTGGCGGGCACCTGAGCGCACCTTGACGTCCGCCGGATTCACCCCGGCCGCAGCAGTGCGGATCCTCACGCACCCGTCACGCAGCGGGGGCTCCTCCACCTCATGGAAGTGCTGGACGCCCGGTCCGCCGTACTCGTCGAAGCCGTAGATGCGCATGGATCCCCTCTCGTGTCCAGCAGACGAGTGCACGCACCGGTGGGCACGAGCACCTGCCTGTCTGCACTCACAAGTCTGTCCTGCGAGTGCGCGCGGAGTCATCTGCGCCACCTCTCAGCCTGTCTGCGTACACCCTTCAGTCTGTCGGGGCGCACACAGTCGGAGCGCCTATTCTGAGATGTCCCGTCAGAGTGCCAGGAGCCCGACACCGATGCCCGTCACGTTCGCTCACCCCCTCGCGGTCGCGCCCCTCGCCAGGACGGGCCTGCCGCTCGGCGCCCTCGTCATCGGCACTGTCGTCCCCGACCTGCCGCTCTTCGCTCGTGCGATTCCGGGGCTCGACGTGCTGACGCTGCTGGTCGACGGTCCCACCCTGCCGACGATGTTCGACCAGTACGAGTTCCTCCACTCCCTGACGGGCCTCCTGACCGTCAACGTCCTCATCGGACTGATCGTCCTGGCCCTGTGGTGGCTGCTGCTGCGCCCTGCCTACAGGGACGCGCTGCCGAAGCCTCTGCGCGATCGGACGAACCCGGCCCCGACGGGAGTGCGTCCGTGGCTGCTCGCCCTCCCCGCACTGCTCATCGGATCACTCACGCACCTCTTCTGGGACCAGCTCACGGACGAGGGCGCCGTGATCTCGGAGCGGATCGGTGTGCTGCAGGGATCGATCGCCGGGTTCTCCTACAGCCTGCTGCTCCAGTACGCCTCCAGTCTGCTCGGGGCGCTCGGCGTCGTCGTCTGGCTGTGGCTGCGAGTGGCACGACGGGACGCGCGTGCGGTCCCGCAGCGGCGTCCAGAGCTCGCAGCCTGGATGTTCGCGATCCCCGTGCTCGTCGCCGGCGCCGGATCCGCAACTGTCGTCTACGGTGCGTCCCGGGCGCTCTCCCCCACGACTCGGACGGCCTCCGGCTTCTCTCTGCACGACTTCGCATTCGCCGTCCTCACGACGACCGTCGCATACGCGGTGTGCGCGGCGATCGTCATGGCGATCGTGCACCGCATCAGCCGCGGACGGCGAGCGCGAACGGGAGCACCGCCTCCGCACCGGCCAGCCTCAGCTCCCGAGCACACACGGTGAGCGTCCACCGGGAGACGACCATGTCGTCGACGAGCAGCACCGCGCGTCCACGCACCTGATCCGCCTGCTCCGGCGACAGCGCGAAGGCGTTGTGCACCTCCTTGAGCCGGAAGGCGCTGTTGACGTCCGGTCCACCGTGGTCATGGACCAGCTGCAGATCCCCCAGATCCTCGAGCTTGCCCGCGGCCGCCAGGTTCGCCGCGAGTGAGCGCACGGTCTGCGGACGACCTGCGCTGGGAACCGCGATGATCGCATCGGGACGGCGCTCCCACCTCCACTGCTGGAGCGTCTGCACGCACAGCGCACCGATGTCGTCGGGCACCGGACCGTCCGCGGCAGCCGGCGCGAGGAATTCCCGCAGCCTCTGCCCGGCTCCCAGATCCGTGAGGCGCGCGACCGCGCGGCCCTCCTCCGCCCGTTCCTCGACCGGGATGCGGCCGGACAGCCGGACGCCCAGGTTGGCCATCCCCGAAGGCCACTGCCCCCGCGGCTCGAGGGGGATCCCCACGGCGGACAGCACCTGACGAGCCTGATGACGGGCCTCATCGCTCACCGAGTCGTCCCACCACTGCGCATCGCAGGTGTCGCAGCGTCCGCAGTCCTGCGGGTCCGGATCGTCGAGCGCGTCGACGAGGTACCGCATCCGGCAGCCCGTCGTCGTCTCGTACTCCAGCATCGCCTGCGCCTCCGCACGTCGCACCTCCGCCACGTGGCGGTAGCGCTCCCCGTCGTAGCTCCACCCGACCCCCGTCGAGCTGTACCCGCCGCGCACGCGCTGGACCGCCCCGTCGACGCTCAGCGTCTTGAGGAGCAGTTCGAGGCGACCGCGCCTCACACCCACCCGGGTCTCCAGCGCGGGGACGGACAGCGTCCCCTCCCTGTCCAGCGCTGCGAGCACCCCCTGCGCGTCCTCCTCCGAAGGCATCGAGGCGGTCGCGAAGTACTCCCAGATGTCGGAGTCCTCATTGCCGGGCATCAGGAGCACGTCCGCCGACGACGTCGCGCGCCCTGCACGTCCGACCTGCTGGTAGTAGGCGACGGGAGAGGACGGGGCGCCCAGATGGATGACGAAGCCCAGGTCGGGCTTGTCGAAGCCCATGCCCAGAGCCGAGGTCGCCACGAGTGCCTTCACCCGGTTCTCCTTGAGCGCGACCTCCAGCCGCTCGCGCTCCTCCGTATCCGTGCCGCCCGTGTAGGTCTCGACCTCCCATCCGGAGTCCCGCAGGGCGCGCGTGGCGTCCTGCGCCGCCGACACGGTGAGGGTGTAGATGATTCCGGACCCCCAGAAGTCACCCAGATGCTCCGCCAGCCAGGCCAGTCGCACCCCGGGCGGGCGCACAGGTGTCACGCCGAGCCTCAAGGACGCTCGAGCGAGCTCGCCCCGGATGACGAGCGTGTCGTCGCCCAGCTGCTCGGCGACGTCTGCGACCACCCTCGAATTCGCCGTGGCAGTCGTGGCGAGGACCGGGGTGCCGGGCGGCAGATCCCGGATCATCGCGCCGATGCGGCGGTAGTCGGGGCGGAAGTCGTGGCCCCAGTCGGAGATGCAGTGCGCTTCGTCCACGACGATCATGCCCACCGCGCCGATCAGATCCGGCAGCACGGAGTCCCGGAAGGCGGGGTTCGTGAGCCGCTCCGGCGAGACGAGCAGGACGTCGACGCGGCCTGCCGCGAGATCGTCACGGACCTCGTCCCATTCCGTCATGTTCGAGGAGTTCAGCGTGCGCGCGACCACGCCGGCACGCGCTGCCGCGGCGACCTGGTCGCGCATGAGAGCGAGCAGCGGCGAGATGATGAGGGAGGGTCCGCGTCCGGCACTGCGCATGAGCTTCGCCGCGATGAAGTAGACGGCCGATTTCCCCCAGCCGGTGCGCTGCACGACGAGCGCCCTGCGACGATCCGCGACGAGCGCCTCGATCGCCTCGGCCTGACCGTCGCGCAGCTGCGCATCGGGATTGCCGGTGAGATCACCCAGGAGTCGTGCGGCCTCCTCCAGGAGTCCGTTCTCGTTCGGTCCGCTGTCCTGCATCTGGCGCCTCCGGTCTTCGCATCCGTCCGGTACCGGCGGAGATCTCCACCGTATCGGCACTCTAGGCGAGGGCACGGACACGGCGCGGGCGCCCCGTCTCGGACCCGGGTGTGCCACGCCACACGTCGCTTGCTACACTGGGTTCCGCATGTTCCGGGGACGGCGAGATTCCGTACCGGCGGTGATAGTCCGCGACCCGCGTCCTCCCTCACAGGGGGACCGGTTGACTCGGTGGAATTCCGAGGCCGACAGTAAAGTCTGGATGGGAGGAACATCGTGAGCGCAGGACAGTCGTCTCGCGTCACGGGTCGCTCGAAAGCACCCTGACCGCACTCCCGCGCAGGCACGCAGCACCCGCCGCGCAGCCTCCTCCCACACCCCGGTGTAGAACCCGGGAGGGACGGATGGAACGGTCGGTGGAGCGCCACTCCCCCATCTCAGCACGGCTCAGCTCTGTGCATGCGGCCATGGACGCCGCCCTCGCAGCCGCGCGACTCGGCGTCCGCGGCGCCAACCCCCTCGTCGGAGCCGCAGTGCTCGCACCTGACGGCACCATCGTCACCGGACACCACCGCGGCGCCGGCACGCCGCACGCGGAGCCGGACGCGCTGGCTGCCGCTCGGTCCGCAGGCATCGACCTCGCCGCCTCGCTCGTCTGCGTCACCCTGGAGCCCTGCTCCCACCACGGGCGCACCGGTCCGTGCGCTGATCTGCTCATCGAGGCGGGAGTGCCCGAGGTCGTCATCGCTCTCGCCGATCCCAACCCGTCCGCCGCGGGCGGGTGCGCACGGCTGCGCGACGCCGGAGTGACTGTGCGCACCGGCGTGCGGGAGGCAGAGGCCCGCGCACTCAACGCCCGGTGGCTGGGGGCCGTGGACGAGCATCGCCCGTTCACCACCCTCAAGATCGCGCAGAGCCTGGACGGCCGGATCGCCGCCGCGGACGGCACCTCGCAGTGGATCACCTCACCCGCGTCCCGCGAGCGCGTCCACACTCTGCGGGCCCGCGTCGACGCCGTCGTCGTCGGGACCGGGACCGCGCACGCCGACGATCCCCGGCTCACCGCTCGTACCGGGACTCCAGCCACGCAGCCGGCGCGGACCACGAGGTCGACTCCCGTCGCACACTCCGACCCGGCCGCCCGGCCAGACCACTCCGCCCAGCCGGCCGCCCTCACCCAACCGATCCCCGTCGTCGTGGGGATGCGCGACCTCGCACCGGACTCCCACCTGGCCCGCGACCCGCGCACGGTGCACCTGCGCACGCACGACCCGCTCGCCGCGCTGCAGGCCCTGCGGACACAGGGCCTCGAGCACGTGCTCGTCGAAGGCGGTGCGCACCTCGCCGGCGCGTTCCTCCGCGCCGGAGTCGTCGACGAGCTCGAACTGCACATCGCCCCGCTGCTCCTGGGCGACGGACTGCCGGGCCTCGCAGGTCTGGGCGTCACGACACTCGCCGATGCCGTCCGCTGGGTCCCCGACGACACCCCTGCCGGGGTCTCCCACAGCGCATCCCGGCCGAACCCCGACACGATCCTCCGCCTCCGGCCGGCCGACTCGCCGGCGGAGGCGACCCCCACCACAGGATCCACGACCACACCGACCACTGCACAGACCACCACACCGGCCACCGAGCCCACGAAGGGACGCTGAGACATGTTCACCGGAATCATCGAGGAGCTGGGCGAGGTCGTCTCGCTCACAGCCACGGAAGCGGGCTCAGCAGTCCTGACGCTCCGCGCAGGCGCTGTGCTGGACGGGCTGCCGGACGGCGGTTCGCTCGCCGTCAACGGGGTGTGCCTCACGCAGGCACCGGAGTCGCTTCCCGAGGACGAGGCCACAGCTGCCGCCGCAGTGCCCGCCACCGGCACAGCCGCCTCCCCGACGACCGGCACGTTCGTCGCACACGTCATGGGCGAGACGCTCACCCGCACCACCGTGGGCGCGCTGCGGCCGGGGGACCCCGTCAACCTCGAGCGCTGCCCGCGCGCGGGCGATCGCCTGGACGGCCACATCGTGCAGGGCCACGTGGACGGCACGGGCCGGGTGCTGGCGCGCGTCGACGAGGGAGACTGGGTGACGCTGCGGATCGCCGTCCCCGCACAGCTCGCGCCCTTCACCGCGGAGAAGGGATCGATCGCGCTCGACGGGATCTCACTCACGCTGTCGGCGGTGAGCCCCGCACCGGCGGGCGAGCAGACCGCCCGGCCGGCCACCGCCTCGGCGGCGGATCCGTCCGACCCGGCCCCGTCCGATTCCGACCACTGGATCGAGGTCGCCCTGATCCCCGCGACGCTCGCCGCGACCCGCATGGGCGTGCTCGCGGTCGGCGACGAGGTGAACGTCGAGGTCGACGTCATCGCGAAGTACGCCGCCCGCCTCACGCAGTTCCGGGCGACCGCCCACCGACACGCCACCCCTGCTCACGAAGGAGACCTGTCATGATCCGCCTCGACAGCATCGACGCCGCGCTGACCGCGCTGCGCGACCGCAGACCCGTCGTCGTCGTCGACGACGAGGACCGGGAGAACGAGGGCGACCTCATCATGCCCGCCGTCGCGATGACGCCGGAGTGGATGGGCTTCATGATCCGGCACACCTCGGGCGTCGTGTGCGCGCCCATGCCCGAGGCTCGGGCACGCGCGCTCGACCTCCCGCCCATGACCCAGGTCAACGAGGACGCGAAGGGCACCGCCTACACACTCACGTGCGATGCCGCCACCGGGGTCACGACCGGCATCAGCGCAGCCGACCGCTCGGTCACCGTGCACACGCTCGCCACCGCGACGCCGGACCCCACGGCGATCACGCGCCCGGGCCACGTGCTGCCCCTCATCGCCCGCGACGGCGGCGTGCGCGAACGACCCGGACACACAGAGGCCGGCGTCGAACTGTGCCGCCTGGTCGACAGCGGCGAGGTCGCCGTCATCGCGGAGCTCGTCCACGATGCCGGTCCGATGATGCGGGGCGAGGACCTGCGGACGTTCGCGGACGCCCACGACCTGCCGCTCGTGTCCATCGCGGACCTCATCGTCCACCTGGACGCCCGGGACGGCGATGCCGTCTCCACCGTCCCGGAGGACGACGCCCCCACCGCGCCCGAGGTCGTCGGCACCGAGCCCGTCGCGCTCCCCACTCCGCAGGGCACGTTCCTCACCCGCGCATGGCGGGAACTGGACTCCGCGGGACGCCCCGGCATCGAGCACCTCACACTCGAAGCGGTCGCTCCCGCGTCTGCAGACACCCCGCTGGTGCGCGTCCACTCCGAGTGCCTCACCGGGGACGCGTTCGGCTCGCACCGCTGCGACTGCGGCGAGCAGCTGGAGACATCGCTCGACCTGGTCGCGCAGCACGGCGGCGTGGTCGTCTACGTGCGCGGTCACGAGGGCCGGGGCATCGGCCTGTGGGAGAAGATCCGCGCGTATGCGCTGCAGGAGACCGGTGCGGACACGGTGGACGCCAACCTCCGGTTGGGCCACCCGGAAGACGCCCGCGACTACCGGGCCGCGGCTGCGATCCTCAGCGCCCTCGGGGTCGAGCGGGTCCGCCTGCTCACGAACAACCCCGCGAAGATCCGGGCGCTCGAGGTCTTGGGCGTCGAGGTGGCCGAACGGATCCCCGTGGAGACCACGGCCCGCCCCCAGAACGCGCGCTACCTCGACACGAAGCGGACTCGTATGCAGCACTTCCTGGGCGGTGGCACGACGGCTTCCGCCTCCGGTTCCCCGTCCAGTCCCCCGTCCGGTTCCCCGTCCGGCGGCTCCATACCCGCAGACTCCACACCCTCCGACCGAAAGGCATCCTGATGGCCCACCACGGCGCACCGTCCCCCGCACTCACTCCGGCCGACCCGCAGAATCCCGAGGACTCCCTCAGCAGCCTGCGCACCGTGATCCTCGCCGCCTCCTGGCATGACACCGTCATGGACGGGCTCATCGCCGGCGCCGAACGCGCCGCAGCGGACGCCGGCGCGGACGCGGAGGTCGTCCGCGTGCCGGGCAGCTTCGAGCTGCCGGTCGCCGCGGCGGACCTGGCCGAGCGGTACGACGCGGTCGCGGCGCTGGGCGTCGTGATCCGCGGGGGCACCCCGCATTTCGACTACGTGTGCCGGGCGGCGACCGACGGTCTCACGCGGGTGTCGATCGATTCCCGTACGCCAGTGGGATTCGGACTCCTCACCTGTGATGACGATGCGCAGGCACTCGACCGTGCGGGGCTCGCCGATCGTGGCGACGGTCAGCCGTCCGTCGAGGACAAGGGGTACGAGGCGACCGCCGCGGCCCTGCAGACCGCCGCCCTTCTGCGGAGCATCCGCCGCGGCTGACCGGCCTGCTGGTCGGGCAGGCTGCTGGTCGGGCAGAGTGCCGTCTGCTGCGCACCGCAGGTCGAGTGCCGCACGCAGCAGACGGCACCCGCGGCAGTGGGCGTGGTGCGGCGGGCCCCGTGCAGTGGACGCGCTCGAGCAGTTCTGCGACGATTCCTCCGGCCCTGCGCCGCAGACCTGAGACCTCTGGTCATGCATGATCCCGTAGCCCCGGATCTCCGCGATGATCGCACATCGGGAGATGCGGGAGAAGGAAGATCCGAGTCACGACATGGAGCACACTCCCCACGAGCCGAATGCGGCCACGATGAGACAGAATCGTCGGCGTTCGCGGCTGATGCTGTGGATGACACTGGGCGGCATCGGCATGGTGTCGGCCTACAGTGCGATCTTCCTCCTCCTGATGGACCGCGAGGGCCGGCCGCAAGGCTGGATCGACGCCGTCTACTGGACGATCACCACGATGTCCACGCTCGGCTACGGTGACATCACCTTCTCGTCGAGTGCGGGCCGCCTCTTCTCGATGCTGGTCCTCGCCAGCGGGATCCTGCTCATCCTGGTGCTTCTGCCGTTCCTGTTCGTGCAGTTCATCGTGCGGCCCTGGATGGAGCAGCGGGAGAGGTCGAGGGCTCCGCGCAGCGTCCCGGAGCACCTGCGCGGGCATCTGATCCTGGTCGGCTTCGACGCCGTGACCCAGACCCTGATCGCTCGCGCGAAGCGGGCCAGGACACCGTCGGTCGTGCTCGTGGACGACCCGGCTGACGCCAGCCGGCTCCACGACGAGGGCTATCAGGTGATGGTCGGCCCCCTGGACTCTCCCGCCACGTACCGCAAAGCAGGAGTCGAGCGGGCCGTCATGGTCGTCTCGACGCAGGTCGACACGACGAACACCAACGTCGCCTTCACCGTTCGGCAGGTGAACAAGACCGTCAAGATCGCGGTGACGGCGGACAAGGACGCTTCTGTGGACGTCCTGCAGCTGGCGGGGGCGGACCACATCTTCCAGCTCAGCTCCAGCCTCGGACGAGAACTGGCCAGCCGGGCCGTCGGCACCCGCGGCCATGCTCATGTGGTCGGCTCCATCGGGGAGACCCTCATCGCAGAGGCCGCTGTGCGGGGCACACCGCTGGTCGGCCTCACACTCGATCAGGTCACGCACCAGATGGGCTGCCCCGCTTCGATCCTGGCGATCATGCAGCGCGGACGGCTGCGCCCCATGGGACCGGACAGCAGGATCGACGAGAGGGCCGTCCTGATCGTGGCCGGCTCACGGGAGGATCTCGACACCTTCAACGACCAGTTCCAGAGCCCCGAGGGAGTGGAGAGCCCCGTGCTGATCCTCGGCGGCGGACGCGTCGGGCGAGCCGTCGCCGGAGCACTCGACGACTCCCGCGTACCCACCACGATCGTGGAGAAGGTCCCCGGCCGGACCCCTTCCGACCTCACTGTCGTCGAAGGCGACGCCTCCGACATCGAGGTCCTGCAGGCGGCGGGACTCACAGCGGCCTCCGCGGTCGTGATCACCTCTCACGACGACGACTTCAACGTGTACCTCACGCTCTACTGCCGGCGGCTGCGACCAGACCTGCAGATCGTCTCCCGTGCGACGTCCGAGCGCAATGTGGCGACCCTCTACCGCGCAGGAGCGGACAGCGTCCTGTCCTACGCCACGATCGGGGCCACTGCTCTGTGGAACGAACTCGGCCGCGCGCACCGCGTGGTCATCGCGGAGGGCAATGAGCTCTTCTCCGTCCCCCGCCCGCGCTCACTGAGCGGAGCGGCCCTCCGCGATGAGAAGATCCACGACACGACGGGATGTCACATCGTCGCAGCGATCGACTCCGACGGGACTCTGCAGGTCGAGACGGAGGACATCCCCACCGAAGACCTCACGCACGTCGTGCTGCTCGGCGATCGTCATGCGGAGCGCGCATTCAGGAACAAGTATGTGAAGGGACGCTGAGCGCACGCATCAGGGACAATGACGTCCATGCCCACCCTGCCGCACCGATCCCCCGCGCATCGCCGCACACGGACCGCGCGCGCAGCGGCGGGACGTCCGTGGCCGGGGCTGCCCGTGGGGTCTTCGAGGAGGTCCGCGTGAGCCGCGTCGTCGTCATCGGTGCAGGCATATCCGGCCTCGCGACCGCAGCACTCGCCGCACAGGACGGGCACGACGTCACGATCCTCGAGCGGCTGTCACAGGTGGGGGGCCGCGCTGCGACACGCGCGGACGACGGCTTCCTCTTCGACACGGGACCGTCCTGGTACCTCATGCCGGAGGTGTTCGACGCGTTCTTCCGCCGGTTCGGCACCACCGCGGACCAGGAGCTCGACCTCGTCGACCTCAGCCCGTCCTACCGGCTCTTCCCCAGCCACGTGCACCCCACAGCAGCACGGCCTCCGAACGGGGGCCCCGCGCACAGCGACCCAGCCGGCCTGCCCGAGCCCCTCGACATCGTGCCGGAGCGCGCCGCTCTCCACGCGCTCTTCGAACGTCTGGAGCCGGGATCGTCGAAGGTGCTCGACGATCACCTGGCGAGCGCTTCCCTCCTCTACGACCTCGCGTGCGAGCACGCCCTGCGCACCGACTTCGGCCGCGAGCACCGGGGCGCGGCCGGGATGCCGCGGCGGGTGCGGAGTCTTGGGCGCCTCGGCGCCGATGTGCTCGCGGGAGCGGGCAGGGATCCGCAGGCGCGAGCGGCACTGCCGCAGCTGCCGGGCCTGCTGACCGGATCGTTCCGCGACCACATCCACGCACGTTTCCGGCACCCGTTGCTGCGGCAGATCCTGCTCTATCCGTCGATGTTCCTCGCCTCCGATCCCGGGCGCACGCCGGCGCTCTACCACCTCATGAGCCGGATGGATCTGGTCGACGGGGTGAAGTACCCGATGGGAGGGATGGGCACGCTCATCGATGCGTTCACCCGCCTTGCACTGGACGCGGGCGTCCACATCGTCACCGACGCCGAGGTCCTGTCCCTGCGCCCCGGCCCCGGCAGCAGCCGGGCGATCACCGAGGTCGTGCACCGGTCCGCGGACGGGCCGCAGAGCATCGAGCCCGACTGGGTCGTCGCCGCCTGTGATCTCCACCACGTGGAGACGCGCCTGCTGCCGCCCAAGCTCGTGAGCGTGTCGAAGCGAGAGTGGGAGAAGCGCGATCCGGGGATGGGCGCACTCACCGTGATGCTGGGGGTCGAGGGGCGTGTGCCCGGACTCTCCCACCACACCCTGTTCTTCACGGACGACTGGGAGTCGAACTTCGCGTCCGTCTTCGGCGGACGCGGCGCTCGACCGCCGGAACCCGCGAGCACCTATGTCTGCGCGCCGACGGTCACGGATCCCTCCGTCGCCCCGGAGGGCTGCGAGAGCCTGTTCGTGCTCGTCCCGTTCCCTGCGGACCCCGCGCTGAAGGCGGGGCAGGAGGAGATCGAGCGCTATGTCGACCGCATCATCGACGCCGTCGGGGCACGGGTGGGCGCCCCCGACCTGCGCTCCCGGGTGCGAGTGCGGCACGTGCGCGCACCCGGTGATTTCGCCCTGCACCTGCGCGCGTGGTCCGGCACCGCGCTGGGACCCGCGCACACGCTGAAGCAGAGTGCGATGTTCCGCGACTCGGTGGTCTCGCCGCAGGTGTCCAACCTCCTGCGCGCCGGGGCGTACACCGCCCCCGGGGTGGGGCTGCCCATGTGCGTCATGAGTGCGGAGAACGCATTCGATGCGCTGCGGTCGCTCGACGGAGGGCGTGGGGCGTGATCGACTGCGGACGCCCGCCGCGGATGGACGACGCTCCTCTGGCTCATCGACCTCGTGGGCTTCGCGGTGACGGGGCTGCGGCTCGCTACACTCGCGGCATGAGTGCTCCCCGACTCCACGTCATCGCCCTGGGAGGCACGATCGCCTCCGCACCGCAGTCCGATGCCGCCCCCGGCGTCTCCCCGAGCATCGGTGCGGAGCAGATCGCAGCCGCCGCGCGTCTCGACACGCTCCGCGTCACCGGTGGTGGCACCGTCAGTGATGGAGGCACCGCCCGGGACGCCGGCCCAGCCGCAGCCGGCGAGCCCCCGCTGATCACCTTCGAGCAGCTCGCGCAGGTGGGCTCCGGGTCGATCACGCTCCCTCACCTCTTCGAGGCTGTGCGGTCCATCCGCCGGGCGGCGGCCGCCGGCGCGGACGGCGTCGTCCTCACACAGGGCACAGACACGCTCGAGGATTCGGCCTTCGTCCTCGCCCTGCTCAACGACGCGGGCATCCCCGTCGTCCTGACGGGCGCGATGCGCAGCCCCTCGTCGCCGGGCGCCGATGGCGGGGCCAACGTGCGGGCAGCCGCCCGCACAGCCCTCGACCCCACGATGAAGGACCTCGCAGCCGACCGTCGTCTGGCCGCCGCCCTGGTCTTCGCCGACGAGGTCTTCGACCCGCTGTCCGTCACGAAGGCGCACACGACCTCGTTCGCGGCGTTCCAGGCCGGGCTGGGCCAGGGTCCGCTGGGCTGGGTGTCCGAGGACCGGCTCGTCCTGCCCCACGTCCCCGCCGTGTCCCGCGCCGTCGCCGGCTGGTCCGTTCCCGAGGACCCGGAGGGCGACCCGTCAGCTCCCGGCGCTGCTCGGGCCTTCCCCCGTGTCGCCGTCATCGAGGCGGGCCTCGACGACGACCTGTCGCTGGTGGAGGAGCTCGCCGAGGCCGGGTACGCGGGCTGTGTCCTGGCTGGAGTGGGAGGCGGTCACGTCCCGCAGTCGACCGTCGGGCGCGTCGCGGAGCTCGCTGCGAAGATCCCGGTCGTCCTGGCCTCTCGCACCGGTGCCGGTGCGACACTCGAGCAGACCTACGGGTACCCCGGTGCGGAGATCGACCTGCTGGGACGCGGACTCGTCCCCGCGGGGACGCTCAACGCGCGGAAGGCCCGCCTGGCACTGGTCCTCGCGCTCACCTTCGGGACGGACCTCCCGGGTCTCTGACCGTTCCCGGCGGCCTCCATCCAACTCGCCTGCTCCATACTGGGACCGGACGCAGACATCGACCGCACGGGAGGATCATGATGGGGAAGCTGGCACTGGTGGGACTGGGCACCGCCCTGGGAACGGCACTCGGGTCACTGGGAGTGCTCGCTGGGCAGCGCAGTGGGATCCTGCCGCCTCCGACCACACCCGGCGATCCGTGGGAGAGCCCGTCGACCACCACCGAACAGGCGCCGCAGGAGGGCCCCCTCCGCTGCCTGTCCGTCGCGGAGGTCGCCGAACTGCTGGGCGTCACGCACACGCAGGTGGAGACGGATTCGGACCTGCCGGAGCCGGACGTCACCGTCGGAGGGACCCGCGGATGGCTCGAGCCGACGATCGAGTGCTGGCTCGGCGATCGTCTGGCACGAGCAGGGGGCCGCGCGGAGTCCTGACGGCCCGGTCTCCCGAGCGCGGTCTCCGCACGGCCCCTTCCACGCAGGTGTGGCTCACTCCCCGATCTTCACGACCGTCTTGCCGAAGTTCTTGCCCTCGAGCATGGCGTTGAACGCGTCGAGCACGTTGTCGAAGCCATCGATGACCTCTTCCTGGTACTTCACGTCGCCCGACTTCACCCAGGCGGTCATGTCGCGCAGGAAGTCGTCGTGCATCGCCTCGACGAACTCGCTCTGGATGAAGCCGCGGATCGTCAGCGACTTGGTGAGGGACATCCGCATGACCTTCTCCATCGAGCCGGCTGGGGCGAATTCTGCCGTTCCGTTGTAGTTCGCGACCAGGCCGCACACCGGGACGCGCGCGTAGAGGTTGAGACGCGGGAGGACGGATTCCCACACGGGACCGCCCACGTTCTCGAAGTACACGTCGATTCCGTCCGGAGCCGCTGCCTTGAGCGCACCCCGCAGGTCATCGCCGCGGTGGTCGAGTGCCTCGTCGAAGCCGAACTCCTTCAGCAGTGCGACCTTCTCCTCGCCTCCTGCGATGCCGATCGCCTTCGCGCCCTTGAGCTTCGCGATCTGGCCGACCGCCGAACCCACCGGCCCGGTCGCCGCGGCGACGGCGACCGTCTCGCCCTCCTGAGGCCTCCCGATCGCCAGCAGACCCGCGTACGCCGTGAAGCCGGGCATGCCCAGCACGCCCAGCGCCGTCGTCATCGGCACCTCGTCCGGGTTCAGCACTCGCAGGTTCGCCGCATCCTCGACCGAATACTCCGCCCAGCCGCCGTAGCCCAGCACCACGTCGCCCACGGCGACGGCGTCGGATTCGGTGGCGACGACCTCGGACACCGTGGCGCCCACCATGAGTCCGCCGATCTCGACCGGCGGCGCGTAGGACTTCGCGTCGTCCATCCGGCCGCGCATGTACGGGTCGAGCGACAGGTAGAGGGTGCGCAGGACGGCCTGGCCATCGCGCGGGGTCGGGATGGGCTTGGAGACGATGTCGAAGTCGTCTGCGGTGGGCGCGCCCGTCGGGCGGGCGGCGAGTCGGTAGCTGCGATAGGTCTCGGTCATCGGGATCCCCTGTTCTGCCGAAGTCGGCATCTACGAACGCGACGGTGCCGAACGCACACGTGCGCATCTTCGCGCTGGTCAACCGCCACGGATAGAAGCGTGCGACGGCTGTGCCGATCAGCCTACTAGCCCGGCCTTCACGACCTGCGACCCCCGGCCCGTCGCGGGTCCATCACCGCAGACCGCGGACGCGGTCCGTCAGGATCCCTGTCCGTCAGGATCCCCGTCCGACAGGGTCCCCGTCCGTCAGGGTCCCCGTCCGTCAGGGCCGGCCTGCGTCAGACGCGACCTGCGTCTGACGCCGCAGACTCGCTTCCGCCCTCGGAGTCCCGGTCCGCATCCTGGTCGGAGACCTCGTCGGAGTCCCGATCAGCGTCCTGGCCGTCCTGGTCGGAGTCCCGGTCAGACTCCCCGCCGGAGTCCCGGTCGCCGCCCCGGTCATCCTGATCGTCGTCCCAGCCGTCCTCCCAGTCGTCCTCCCAGTCGTCGTCCCAGTCGTCATCTGTGTCAGCACCACGCGCTCCATCGGAGCCGTCGCGGTACTGCACATTCACGGAGCCGCTGTCCGACGAGACCGTCACGGGCACGACCCCGTCGCCGGGAGGAGTCTGCTGCACAGCGACGTCAGTCCAGCCCGCAGAGGACCCGGCGTTCACGGAGTATCCGGTCACGTCCTGATCCACGAGGTTCTCCTCGCGCGGCAGCGATACCGTGACCGCTCCGTTCTGCGCGTGCGCCTCGATGCCCTGCACCGGGACGACGGTCCCGCTGAAGCCGAGCTCGATCCCACCCGTCGTCGTCCGCGCAGTCACGGTCTCCGCGACTTCGAGGTGCGACCCGTCGATGTACCCGGCCGTCGCCTCCATCGACAGGCTGTCCATCGCACCGGAGACGTCGAGGAATCCTGTGCGCGTGCGTGCCTCCACGGTGCTCGCCTCGAGGTCGAGCACCATCGCACCTGCCTGCGTCTGCACCCGCACGTCGTTGAACTCGCCGACCAGTTCGGTGAAGCCGAAATCGCTCATGACGTCGAGGTCCATCGTCCGCGCCTGATCGCTCGGCAGCTCGATCGTGACGGTGTTCTCCATTCCGACGTTCGGAGTCCACCAGCGGTAGCTCCCCGGTGCACGCGGTATCGAGACGGTGGCGGTTCCCTCATCGCCCGTGATCGCCGGGGTGCTCTTCTGCGTGTCGGCGCCCCGGTAGGTGTGGCGGACCAGCGGCGCGTCGATGTCGTCGCGCGATTCGACCTCCACTGTGGCGCTGTCAGCGTTGACGGTGAGGGCCTCGAGATCCGCCGGAAGATCGTGGGTCGTCTCCTCCCGCACCAGAGTCGACAGTCCCACGCCGGTGTACGCGAGCGCGGACACCGGCATGAGCAGCGCGAGCACTCCGACGACCGCGATTCCGACGCGCATGAGCGACCGCGGAGCGCTGCCCACGGTCAGTGGCCGTGCGGGCCCGGCCGACTCGGAGGTCGGTGCCATCGGCGGTGGCTGATGTGCGCCTCCGGCCGAGCCTTGGGTGCCGGGATTATGGGTGCCGGGACCATGGTGGCCGGCCTGCGGTGCAGCCGGGGAGTACTGTCCCGCGCCGTGAGATGCCGCTTCCGGCGACTGGTGCGGACCCGCAGCGAAATCGTTCGGCTGCTGCTGGCTATGGTGCTGGCCCTGCTGCGGGCCCTGGTGCTGATTCTGGGGGTTCTGGGGGTACCGGGGGTTCTGCCCGCTAGCGGGGCCGGGGACGTGCGGGGTGCTCATGGTCGTTCCTCATGCTCATTCCAGCGTGCGCGATGTGCGCGACTGCCAAGGAGTGTCTGCTGTGTCGTGGGGCGAGTGCCCGTGTCCGGTGCACCGATCGGCTGCGGAGCGTTCATGCCGCTCACGCGTCCAGGAAGCGCAGGACGGCGAGCACGCGGCGGTTCTCGGTCGTGTCTGCGGAGAGGCCGAACTTCGTGAAGATGGAGCTGATGTGCTTCTCCACGGCTCCGGCGGACAGGTACATGGTCGAGGCGATCGCGGAGTTCGACTTGCCCGACGCCATATGCTCGAGCACATCGCGCTCCCGCCCGCTGAGGCCGGCCAATCCGTCCTGCTTCCGTGAGCGGACGAGGATCTGGGAGACGACCTCGGGATCGAGGACGGTGCCGCCCCCGGCCACCTCTTCGACCGCGTCGAGGAAGTCACCGACGTCTGCTACGCGATCCTTGAGGAGGTAGCCGAAGCTGGCTCCGCCGCCGGCGATCAGCTCGCTCGCATAGCGCTCTTCGACGTACTGGCTGAGCACCAGGACTCCCACGTCCGGGTTCTGCTCACGGATGAGTGTCGCCGCGCGGATTCCCTCGTCCGTGAACGTCGGGGGCATCCGCACGTCCACGACCGCGAGGTCGGGATTGAGCGCGGCGACCGAGCTCAGCAGGCCGTTGGCCTCTGCCACAGCACCCACGACCTCGTGTCCCGAGTCGGTGAGCAGGCGGGAGATCCCCTCCCGGAGCAGGACGTTGTCTTCAGCGATCACGATGCGCATGGCACCTCCGCAACGATGGTGGTCGGGCCGCCGATGGGGCTGGTGACCGTCAGGGTTCCCTTGGCCGATGCGACACGGTCCGCCAGGCCGGCGAGCCCGGTGGAGGTGCCGCCGCGGTCGATCCGTGCTCCACCTGCACCGTCGTCGGCCACGACGATCTGCAGTCGGCCCGGCTGCGCCCCGCGCACGGCTACCCGCACGCTGTGCGCCTGTGCGTGCTTGGCGATGTTCGTCAGCGATTCCGCGACGACGAAGTAGGAGACGCTCTCCGCTTCTTTGTTCAAGTCAGCGGGCACCTGCACATCGACCGCGACAGGTACGGACGACCGTGCGGCGAGGGCACTGATCGCAGCGTCCAGACCACGGTCCTCGAGCACTGCCGGGTGGATGCCGCGTGCCAGCTGGCGCAGCTCCGTGATCGCGTCCTTCGAATCCTGGTGGGCCTCGGCGACGAGGTCCCGTCCGCCTTCCGGATCCGTGTCGAGCTTCCTGCGCGCCATTCCCAGCTTCATGCTGAGGGCCACGAGCATCGGCTGGACGCCATCGTGCAGATCGCGTTCGATCCGCAGCCGCTCCGTCGTCGCCGCGTCGACCGCACCGGTGCGAGCCGTTTCGAGGGCTCCCACCTCCCGGGTGAGCGTGTCGCGTTCGGCACGCAGTGCAGCGGCACGGGTCGGCGGCAGCAGACTGCGGTCCAGCAGCCGGTCCGGCAGCACGGACAGTCCGAGGATGACGAATCCGACGACGGCCGACGCACCACCGGCGAGGCCCAGGCCCATGCGGGCGGCCATGGACGCATCGGCAGAGATGAGACCGTCGAAGATCACAGGGTTGATGGCAGAGGTGAGGGCGAACGTCGAGAACGTGAGCCCCGCCAGCAGAAGGATCCCGATGGTCCCGCCGTAGAGCGTCTTCACCACGTGGTGCGCGGTCGACCTCCAGAATCCCTGTGAGGTGAGGATGAGCCACTGCTGATGCAGCCACCCCGGGAAGCCGGTGCGGCGGGTCCTCCGCGCGGCCGGAACGAGGTTCTGCTCGCCGTAGACAGCCTCCGACCGTACGCGTTCGAGGTGATTGACCCCGCGCTGCAGGAAGAACCACGCGGCGAGCGCGAAGATGCCCGCGCCCAGGGCGAAGATCCCGCCCAGCCCGGTGACGAAGAGGACGATGGGGAACCAGAGCCACACGACGGTGAGCACTGCGGAGACGAGGACATTCAGCATCCCCATGGCCCACGGCAGTCGCTGCGGTTCGAAGAGGCGGACGCTGTCTGCCGCGTCACGGCCATGGGTCCGCGGCACGGCCGGTGCGGTGCTCAGATCATGGCCCGTCGGCACGGCGCCGGTGTGCTCCGGGGCATCCATCACAGCAGTCGGTGCGGGGACGGGGGTGGAGACCTGCGTCGTGAGCTCCTCGCCCTGCGGATCGTACGGCCGAGTCTGCGGCTCGTATGCCCGGGTCTCCGCCGATGCGGTCGCACCTGGTTCGGGAGTTCTGGGTCTGTCGTCGTCGGGCCGCAGCGGCCTCGTGGTCGGTTCGTCGTTCATGTCATCCACTCTCCAGCCCACGGCACATCCGAGCCACGGGGTCAACAGCAGAACTCGGTAGGGAAAACCCTAGTCGTCGTGGACGAGGGCCCGATCTCACTACCATGGACGACAGATCCGATGCGGTCTCCGGAGGCGGCCTCGCCGCAGCCTTCGGCCCGCAGAACCCCCACGCAGGGAGCCCCGTCGCATGACCCAGCCCATGCAGTTCCTTCCGCCGCGGCGCTCCAGGCAGCGCATCCGCGTTCTCCTCGCCGCCGCGGTCGTCCTGGGAGTCCTGAACTCGGTCGCGTACCACTCCGCTGCGATCAGCGGCTGGATCCCACACATGCAGGTGCCTGATCGGCAGCTGGTGGGAGTGCTCCTGGGTTCAGACCTGATCCTGGGCCTGCTGGCCCTGTGCCTCGTGCCCGCCGCCATCGCCCATGACACGGAGGAGCTCGAGGAGGACTCCTACATCGGGCCGCCGTCGGCACTCGTCGCGGGTCTTGTCGTGATCACGGTGTGGCAGGTCGCTCCGCTGGCGATGGCGGGCGGTGCGATCGTCATCATCTCCATCTCATCGCGCGTCTCCGCGTCCTGGACCGTCCCTGCGATCTGCGCGTCGATCCTGTCCGCACTCATCTCCCAGTTGGCGTTCCAGCCCCAGCAGCCAGGGCTCAGTTGGGGAACGATCGGGATGACCACGATCATCACCCTGCTCCTCGTTGCTCTGGGGACGGTGCGCGGGAAGCATCTCCGGTCCCTGCGGTGGCCACCCGGCGGTTCCGCCGGCTGACGGACGATCGCTGCGAGGAGCCACTCACTCGGTGCGCTGACCTGGCCGGGAACGACGGACCGCTCTAGAACGGATGAACGTTCTGTGATTGGCTGAAGTCACGCACCCGGCGACGGAGCTGGGTGACAGATTCGTCAGGAGGAACCCCATGAAGGTGTTCGAAGTCGCATCAGCCGGAGCTCCCGCACAGGAAGCGGAGAGGCCCACACCAGACCTCACGGGCAGGGAAGTTCTCGTCAAGGTCACGAACTCGGGAGTGTGCCACTCCGATGTCCACTGCGCGGAGGGCTTCTTCGACATGGGCGACGCCGGCAAGGCGCCCGTCGAGTCGCTGGGGATGTCGTTCCCCCTGGTCCTCGGCCATGAGATCGTCGGTGAGGTCACCGCAGTCGGCCCCGATGCGAGCCTCAGTCCGGGCGGGGAGAAGTTCATCGTCTTCCCCTGGATCGGCTGCGGCGAATGCGGTGCGTGTGCGGAGGACCGCGAGAACTACTGCACCGGTGCACGACGGAACCTGTCGCTGCAGAACGACGGAGGCTTCGCACGCGAGGTCTGGGTGCCCGACGAGCGCTACCTCATCCCCGTCGGCGATCTCGATCCCAGCTGGGCGGCGACGCTCGCATGCTCCGGACTCACCGGCTACGCCGCCGTGTCGAAGGCTCTCACGACCGAGGTCGACCGACCGATCGCCGTCATCGGCACCGGTGGTGTGGGGCTGAGCGCCGTCGTGCTCCTCAAGGCTCGCGGACACAAGAACGTCGTCGCGGCGGACGTCTCCGAGAACGCGCTGAAGAATGCGGAGGCAGCGGGCGCGACCTCGACGGTCCTCACCACGGGTGACGACCCGGTGAAGGACATCGTCCAGGCAGGCGGCGGAAAGCTCGCTGCGGTCATCGATTTCGTCAACAACACGGTGACGTCGTCGATCGCGCTGGGCACCCTGGGGACCGGAGGGAAGCTTGTGGGTGTCGGTCTGTTCGGCGGCCAGCTCGCGTTCCCCACGACCGTCGTCGCTCTGCAGCAGCTGAAGATCGAGGGCAACTTCGTGGGCAATCTGCCCGAACTGCGCGAGCTCATCGAACTGGCCAAGTCGACTCAGCTGCCCCAGCTGCCCATCACGGAGAAGCCGCTCGAGGCCGCAGAGGTCAACGCCGCACTCACCGCGATCGAAGAGGGCACGATCTCCGGCCGGACCGTGCTCGTCGCGGACTGACGTCGAGCCGGCTCGACGGCGCGCTCTCCCCGCACGGCCTCGTGTGAGTGCGTTCCGGCCCCCGACGTCACGTCGGGGGCCGGAGAGCACTCACGCCGTCTGCCGGCGCTCGCTGACGAGTGTCAGGCGACGACCGAGAGCGTCAGGCGGAGACCTTCTCCTCGAGCTTCGCGCGGACGTGGGCGAAGCCGTCGGCCCAGGCGACCAGGTCCTCGAGCATCGGGGCGAACGTCTGCGCGGAGACCTCCTCCGGAGCGAACGCGCCATCCCGGAAGTCGGTGAAGATCGAGAAGGACGCGGCGCCGCGGACCGTCGCCGCACGGAAGTTCGCGAACACCAGTCGCCACGCCTCCACCGCACGCACTCCCTTGTCCGCGCCGTAGCACACGAAGGCGACGGGCTTGTGGGCGAACTCCTGGCCGACGAAATCGATCGCGTTCTTCAGCGGGCCGGGCACCGAGTGGTTGTACTCGGGCGTCACGACGATGTAGGCGTCGAACGGGCGCAGCGCCGCCGCCCAGGCCTTCGTGTGCTCGTTCTCGTACATGCCGGCGCCGCCGGGGATCGCCTCGTCGAGGATCGGCAGGTCGTACGCACCGAAGTGGAGGACCTCGGAGTCGAGTCCGCGCTCGGCCAGCTGTGTCGAGACCCAGTCGACGATCTGCGGGTTGAGTGCTCCGGGGCGGCTGCTGCCTGCGATGACTCCGATGCGCATGTGCGTTCCTCCTTGTGTCCGCGTAACGCGGGACCATGTAGTTGAGCTTCCAACTACATGGTATGGCCACAAGGAGTCACGGTCAGCGTGAGAACCCCCACCTCACGAGGGGGAATACTCCGCAGTGCCGCGGCTGCGGGGCCACCAGGTCAGTGCTACCGGGTCAGGGCCGCCGGATCAGCGCCACCGGGTCAGAGCCACCGCGGACCCCGCCGCGGACGCCGGCCCGGGCCCTGCCGCACAGGCTCCTGCCGCTCAGATGCGACCGGTGCGCAAGATGTCGAGGGCGTACGAGGCGAGGGATTCGACGCTCGCCCCGGCCTCCTCCGGATCCACGTCGAGGTCGCCCATCTTCCCCTGCAGCAGCCGCGTGTAGACCCCTTCGCGGATGCACGCGAGCTTCCACACGGCGAACGCGGCGTAGTACGGCACGTTCGAGGTGTCGCGACCCGTGAGCGTCGAGTAGTGCGCCGACAGCTCCTCCGCGGTCGGCGACCCCTCCTCCGCCCCTGGGGTCCAGATTCCCGTGAGCGAATCATCCACGAACATCATGGCGAGCAGGTATCCCAGATCCGTGACGACGTCGCCGATCGACGACAGCTCCCAGTCCACGATCGCCTGCACGCTGCCCGTGGTCCGATCGAAGAGCATGTTGTTCGGCTTCACGTCTCCGTGGACCATGCCGGTGGCGTTCTCCGGCGGGATCTCCTCCGACAGCACCGCCTGGACCTCGCCGATGACCGGCAGGTCACGTGTCGTGATCGCCTCGTACTGACCCAGCCATCGCCGCAGCTGGCGCTCCACGAAGCCGCCGGGCCGCCGCAGGTCGCCCAGTCCGACCGCATCGACGTCGACGGCGTGCACCTTCGACAGCGCACCGACCATGTCCAGCATCGACTCACGGACGGAACCGCCAGCAGGGATGAGCTCGAGGTCCTCCGGCGCGTGGATCGTGAAGCCCGGGCAGTGGTCCTGGAAGACGAACGGCACGTCGAGCACGTCCGGATCATCGACGATCTCCAGAACGTTCGGCACCGGCACGGGAGTGGGCCCCATGGCCGCCATGATCCGCCCCTCGCGCTTGACATCGTGCGCGCTGCCGCCCGTGTGGCCCAGCGGCGGCCGCCGCAGCACCCACGTCGGCGCACCGTCGTGGGTGACGGTGAACGTGAGGTTGGAGCGCCCCACGGACAGCACCTGGAACCCCACGGCATCCGCGTCGACGTTCTGCCTCTGGGCGATCCATGCACGGACGCGCGGGCCATCGATCCCGCGCGGATCAGTGCTCACTGCGGTGGTCTGCTCTGGACTGGACTGTTCTGGGGACATCGCCGTCGGTCTCCTCACTGAAGGGCATAGCACCCGCGGACCCCATGGCGTCTTCGCCACACGCACATCCGCGCCTGCACATCGCGCACGCGGGCACGCGTTGTCGGAACGTCTCACCACTCAAGCTGATCAAACGTTCGGCCTGTATGCCTACTACGCTAGAAAGGTCTGTCGTGACCGTCAAGCGCGGTCCACACCCTGGATGAACCCGCACGACCGTGCGTGAGTATGGTCGACGAGAATCGCTTCGACGAGGAATGAGGAGACTTCGATGACCGCTCTGCCCAGTACCGCACCATCGTCCACCCCGGGACCCCTGGACGGGATCGTGGTCGCGGACTTCGCACGCGTGCTCGCCGGCCCGTACTGCACGATGCTGCTGGCGGACCTGGGAGCGACGGTCATCAAGGTCGAGAGCCCGGACGGCGACGACACCCGCGGGTGGATGCCGCCCGCGTACAAGGACCAGGCCAGCTACTACCAGGCGGTGAACCGCAACAAGCACTCGATCGCGCTCGACCTCAAGGATGAGGACGACCGAGAGACCGCACGCGGCATCGCCGCCCGCGCGGACGTCTTCGTCCACAACTTCAAGCCGGGCTCGATCGAGCGACTGGGCTTCGGCTATGACGACGTGCGCGCGCTCAATGAGTCGATCATCTACGCCCACATCAGCGGATTCGGCACGAAGGGGGGCGCGGAGCTGCCCGGGTACGACGTTCTCGTCCAGGGCATGGCCGGGCTCATGGACATGAACGGCAGCCCCGACGGGCCGCCCGTCCGTTCGGGCATCTCCCTCTTCGACCTCTCGACGGGGATGATGACCGCACTGGGAATCACCGCGGCCGTCCGCCACCGCGATCTCACCGGTGAGGGACAGCTCGTCGAGAACAACCTCATGAGCAACGCCGTCTTCACGATGCTCAACCAGTACCAGTCCACCGCCACCCACGGAGCGGTCCCCACTCGCGCCGGCGACGAGCACCCGTCGATCTATCCCTACAACGCGTTCCCCACCGGCGACGGCGACCTCATCGTGGTGGGCGCGAACAACGGCCAGTTCGGTCGCCTCTCCGCAGCTCTCGGACACCCCGAGTGGGCAGACGACGAGCGATTCGGATCGCCGGAGAAGCGCAATCGCAATCGCGGCGAACTGCGCCCCCTGCTCGAAGAGGCGCTGTCCCACAAGGGCAGGGACGAATGGTTCCTCCTGCTGCGTGAGGCAGGACTCCCCTGCTCGCCCGTGCAGAACGTGGGCGAGGGACTGAAGACGGCACAGGATCTGGGCCTGGATCCGGTCTGGCACACGGACGACCCGGACTCCGTCGCCACGATCCGGAACTCGCTGACGATGTCCGCCACACCTCCCTCATACCGCAAGGAACCGCCGAAGCTCGGCGAGGACGGCGACGCGATCCGGGCGTGGCTGGCCTCCGACTGACGACTTCGGTGACGACCTCGGCGAGGCCCTCGGCAACGGCCTCGGCAATGGCCTCGGCGCCGTGCGGGCCTCTGTGCTTTCCGGCATGAGCCTCTGCCGCCTCGCTGTCGACGAGCGGCTCCACGGCACCACCTGGCCCGCCACCGGCTGAGTGCACCCGCACCGTCACACACCCGCGCCGTCACACCACTGCAACCGTCACATCACAGCGACGGGACTGAAGCCCCCTCGAAGAAGGTCTTCGTCATCCCGCGAGTGAGTGCAACGTCATCCCGCGAGTGGGTGCAGCCCGGCCCCGAACCGACCCGCGGGGGCCGGGCTGCACCCACTCCATCTGCCGGAAGCGCCGGCGTGACGGGGGGCGGATCGCGCGGCCCCACTGCCCCGGGCAATCCGGACGGAACCCCTCGCCCTCTTGCCCGAACACCGGCCGTGCGCCTACGATGACAGACAAGAACGATCGTTCTTGTCTGTTCCGGCAAGTGCAGCCCGTCGCTCGCAGTCCGCAGTCCGCCGAGGCGGCGAACCGCGGGAGCGAACCACGGAGTACGCACCGCACGAGCCCTCAGTCGAGAACTCGTCGAAGCAATCGCCCCTGAGTTCCCACGAAACGGATCGACGATGAAGTCACTCGCAGCCGGACTGTCCCGCGCCTTCTACAGATTCCTCCCCGAATCGCTGGTCGTGGCGGTGTTCCTCACATTCGTGACGTTCCTCCTCGCGATCGTGGTCGAGCGGCAGAACCCGATCGACGTCACCCGGATGTGGGGCGGGTCCGCATGGGACCTCCTCGCGTTCTCCATGCAGATCGCGATGCTCCTGCTGACCGGCTACATGCTCGCGAACACCCCGCTGGTCGATCGCGGCCTCAACGCACTCGCGAGCCGCGTGACCAATCCCCGCGTCGCCGTCGCCATCGCGACGTTCGCCGGCGCTCTGGGCACGTGGCTCAATGTGGGCTTCGGGCTGGTGATCGGCGTCGTGCTGGCGCGGAAGCTCGCGAAGACCGTCCCGGGACTGCACTACCCGCTCGCCGTCGCCGGCGGCTATGCGGGCTTCTCGCTCTACGGCATCGGGCTGTCCGGCACGATCCCGCTGACGATCGCCACCCCGGGCCACATCCTCGAGGAGCAGATGGGGATCCTCCCCACCTCGGAGACGATCTTCCATCCCATCGTGCTCACCACCAGCATCGTCGTCATCCTCGTCATGCCGGTCTTCCTCGCCCTGCTCCACCCGGCGCGCAACGACGAGGTCATCGCGTTCACGGAGCCGCCCGCCCAGGCGGAGGCTCCTGCCGCCGCCGAGGACGAGGCTCGCGACACCTTCGCCGACCGCCTCAACGCCAACCCCCTGGTGGGCATCCTGCTGGGCGCTGTCGGACTGTTCTACACCGTCCTGCACTTCGCAGGCGGCGACGGCGTGGACTTCGACATCATCAACCTCACCTTCCTCTCCCTCACCCTGCTCCTCTTCGCACGCCCGAACAACATCCTCGTCGGGCTGCGCGCCAGCGTGGGCGTGGTCGCGGGCGTCCTCCTCCAGTACCCGCTGTACGCCGGCATCATGGGCGTGCTCGCCGGGTCCGGCCTCATGATCACCTTCGCCGGAGGATTCGTCGCGATCTCCACTCCGGAGACCCTGCCGTTCTTCAGCTTCCTCGCCGGCGGCCTGATCAACCTCTTCGCTCCGTCGGGCGGTGCGCAGTGGGCTGTCCAGGGGCCGATCATGATCGAAGCGGCCCAGCAGATGGGCGCGAATCACGCAGTGACCGCCCTGGGCGTGGCCTACGGCGACCAGTGGACGAACGCGATCCAGCCGTTCTGGATCATCCCCGTGCTCGCGATCTCCGGCATCAAGCTGCGCGAGGTGATGGGCTATCTCTTCCTCGTCCTGCTCTTCCTGGGCGTGGTGTACAGCGCCTCGATCCTCCTGCTCGGGTCGCTGTGATCGTCCGCGCTCACGTCGTTCCCGTGCACCTCGCCCCACACGCACCCCTCCGCAGCTACCCGCATCCCCGGGATGCGCACCCCAGCCGCTCCCCTCGCAGTCGGGCCGGCGCCGCCGGCCCACGAAAGGACCCACGGTGACAGCACCCGCATCCCCCTCGCTCGGAGCACTCCCCGGGATCGCCCCCGGCACCCTGCTGGCGACGATCGCCGTCACGACGGAGTCGGGCACGCTCGCCCTCGCGGACGAAGCCACCGCCGTCGCCCTGCACCCTCTGGCCGCCGGTCCGGGTGACGTCCGGGCCGCGCGGATCGCGCTGTCGCCCGGCGCCTCCGTCTCCACCGATGCGCCGACGAGCGTGCAGGCCGAGGCGGTCGTGACCGCTCTCCTCGGCACTCGCGAGGGCACTGTCGCCGAGGTCACGGTCACCCTCACGAACGCTCCCTCCGCTGACGTCCCCACGGCCGACGCCGAGGTCCTCGGCACCGTCGAACTCTCCATCCTCACGAATCTGCCGGCCCCCCACCCCCTTGCGGCACCCGGGTCCCGCGAGTGGGCCCGTCTCCTGCAGGAGAGGCTCGTCGCGGACCAGGAGTTCACCGAGCTCATCGAGACCTACGACGGCACGATCGGGCTGCGGATCGGCGGACGCGAGGTCCACATCCGCTGCTATCGCGGCCGGGTGCTCGAAGTGTCGCCCCGCTCGATCAGGGGCGCCGACTTCGTGATCGACATCAGTGGCGCAGAGTTCATCTCCCTCATGACCGCGGAGGCGAACATGTTCATGGAGTCGGCGATGCTCCGTCGACTCAGCTCATCGGGCTCCGGGTACGAGTACCTCCGGATGACGACCGCGCTCATCCGCGTCATCGACCTCTGCCGCAGCCTCGCCGCCGATGCCGGCTGGGGCCACTCCGGGGCCTCCGACGTCCCCGGCGCCGCCGTCACGGAAGGAGCCTCGGCATGACCACGACGTCCCCCACATCCTCCAGCGCAGGCACGGCCCTCGCCCACGACGAGGCCGCACCCACCGTGAGCGGCGCGGCAGCCGCTCAGCCGACTGCGACCTCGGCGGCGGATCCCATGGCAGTGGACCGGCCCGCCCACACACGGCTGCGCGCGCACCAGCTGGAGCTCGACGGCCGCCTGACCTTCGTCCAGGAGTGGGGGCCGGCCGACGGCCTCCCCGTTCTCGCGATCCACACCGCCGGGCAGTCCGGCGTCCAGTATCGCGACGCCGCACGCGAGCTCGCCGCCCATGGCTACCGGGTGATCGTCCCGGACATGCCGGGACACGGGCATTCGGAGCAGCCGGCCGGCGGACCGGTCACGGACCTGGGCGACTACGCCGCGTTCTGCATCCGGGTGCTCGACGCGCTCGAGGTGACGCGTCCCGTCGTCGTCGGCTGTTCGATCGGCGGCAAGATCGCACTCGATGTGGGCATCCGCCTGGGCGACGGCGTGCGCGCGGTGGTGGCGATGGCCGCGAACGCCGATCGCGGGCACGTGAACGTCAAGGCGATGCGGCGCGAGCTCAACGACATCTCCACCCCGTCCCGCTCCGACCGCACGTACTGGGGCACGCGCGCCGTCGTCGGCGGCGCGGTCCCCGAGGCCCGTCGCGAGATCATCGCCCGCATGCACCGCCGCGAGGATCCGGACATCTCGCACTCCGACCTCATCGGCTGGGGTACGCACGACATCATCGACCGGCTCCCTGAGATCACCGCCCCCGCCCACCTGGTGGCCGGCAGCGGGGACCTCTGGATCGACCCGGAGACGATCCGCCGCGCCGCTGCACAGATCCCCGGCGCGCAGTTCACACTGCTCGAAGGGATCGGCCACTATCCCATGGAGGAGATGGCGGACTTCGCGCCGGTCCTCCACGGCTGGATCCAGGACGCCCTCTCATCCGACACACGGCAGGATCGTGGAGACACAGGAGGTTCACTCTCATGACGCGCACGGATCAGACGACTGCACGCACCCTCTACGGCCACCTGCACGACTGGGCCGCGGCGGACCCCGACCGCATCCTGGTGACGCAGGTGGATCCGGGCGAGCTCGGCACCGCGCGCGTGACCACCGACGGTCTCCTCGCCCGCACCCGCACCCTCGCGGCATGGCTGCGCACGCAGGGAGTGGGCGAAGGCGACTGCCTCGCCGTCTGGCTGCCGTCCTGGGCGGAATCCTACGCATGGCAGTTCGCGGCGTCAGCCGTGGGCGCCCACGTCATCGGCGTGAACACCCGCTACAACGTGGCGGAGGTGAGCCACGTGCTCGTCAAGGCCCGACCCAAGGTGCTCGTGACCGCTCACGGCTTCCAGCGCGTGGACTTCCTCGCGACGCTGCGCCGCGTCGCGGAGGGTCTGCCCGAGGGCACTCCCACACCCTTCGTGCTCGTCACCCCGGCCCCGGGTGCCGACCAGGGACCGGACCTGGGCGCCTGGGACCTCGGCGCTGGCAGTGCGGACGCCTCGCAGCTGCCGCAGCCCGCGCCCGAGGCCCTGGCCGGCCTGCGCGCCGACAGCGGCACGGCTGCGGGAGACGGCGGCGACGATCTGCTCACGGTCGCCTTCACGACCTCGGGATCGACGGGCATGCCGAAGCTCGCCGCACACGGCGAGGCGGACACGATCCACCACATGCAGTCCGCCGCCGCGCAGGTGGGGTTCCGGCCGGGCGACCTCATGGTCGAGCCGCTGCCCTACTCCGGCGTGTTCGGCTACGTCGCCGGGATGGTCGCGCTGTTCGGCGGAGCAGGAGTCCTCATCCAGCCCGTCTTCGAACCCGCAGCGCTGCTCGGGGCATGGGAGACGGAGCGCGGGACGCACTACGTGGGCGGCGATGACATGCTCGCCCGGCTGCGCGATGCGTGGCAGTCCAGCCGCGAGGACCTCTCCAGCTGGCGGTGGACCGGGATCGGCGACTTCCAGGGAATGTCGGAGGAGATCGCCGAGTGGGCCGCGGCCGCATTCGGGACGAGGTCCGTGGGCGTGTACGGCTCTTCGGAGGTCTTCGCACTCACCTCGTTCTGGACGCTCGACGGGGATGTCGAGCCCCGCGTGGGCGGCGGCGGTCGCCTGGTCGCGGACGACTACGCGTACCGCATCGCGGATCCGGCGACGGAGGACGAGCTGCCTGACGGTGAGCGCGGTGAGCTGCAGCTGCGCGGGCGGAACGTGGTGACCAGCTACCTGGGCGATGCCGGCGAGGGCGCGAAGGCGTTCTCCGACGACGGCTGGTTCCGGACCGGCGACCTCGCCGAGGCCGTCGATGGCCACACGTACTCGTACATCTGCCGGATCGGCGACGTGCTGCGGCTCAAGGGCTTCATGGTGGATCCCGCAGAGATCGAGATGCACCTGGCGACGCATCCGGAGGTCGTCGTCGCGAAGGTCGTCGGACGTGCGGACGCCGCGGGTGAGACGGAGGCCGTCGCCTTCGTCGTGACGACCCCGGGCGCGACGGTGACGGGCGAGGATCTGCAGGCGCACACGAAGGCGGACCTGGCCCGCTACAAGGTGCCCGCGGAGGTGAGGATAGTCGAGGACATGCCGACCACCGCAGGCACGAACGGACAGAAGATCCGGACCGTGACCCTGCGGGAATGGGCGAACGAGCCCCGTGCAGAAGGTGCGGGGATCTGACGGTCCGCTGGACGGACTGCGCATCACGGAGCGAGATGCCGCCGCGCACGATTGATTACATTTGTATAATGGAGACGATCGATTGATATCACGATCGACGGTTGAGGAGATTTCGGATGACGCACAAGCCGCGCCCGCGCCCTGGCACACCCCACTACATGACCGAGGAACGGGTCGAGCTCCAGCAGCTCGCCCGGCAGTTCGCCCGCGAGGTCGTCCTGCCGATCGCCAATGAGGTCGATCCGCAAGAGGGCGACTTCCCGCCGGAGATGGTCCAGCAGATGGCCGACATGGGCTTCTTCGGGATCCTGATCCCGGAAGAGTACGGAGGGCTCGATCTGGGTGTCTTCGAGTACTGCCTGGTCGCCGAGGAGCTCTCGCGCGCATGGATGAGCGTGTCCGGCCTGCTGGCTCGCGGCAACGGCATGGGCGGCGGATTCTCCGAAGAGCAGGAGCAGCGACTGCTGCCGAAGGTCGCCACCGGCGAGTACCTGGGCGCCTTCGCCCTGTCCGAGGCCGAGGCCGGCTCCGATGTCGCGAACATCACGTGCAGGGCCGACCAGGATCCGGAGACCGGCGAGTGGATCATCACCGGCACGAAGATGTGGTGCACGTACGCCGACCAGGCGGACTACATCATCCTGTTCGCGCGCACGTCCTCGCCTGATGAGGAGAAGCGCCACCGCGGGATCTCGACGTTCCTGCTGGAGAAGGAGCGCGGCTCGTTCCCCGCAGGCATGTCCGGCACGCCTGCGCGGAAGATCGGCTACTTCGGCTGGAAGACCTGGGACCTGAACTTCGACGGTCTGCGTCTGCCGGCCGATGCGCTGCTCGGCGAACAGGAGAAGGGCTTCTATCAGGCGGTGTCCGGCCTGGAGGTCGGGCGCGCGCACACCGCGGCCCGGTCGATCGGACTGGCGCAGGCCGCCCTGGAGGACTCCATCGCGTACATGCAGCAGCGTGTGCAGTTCAAGCACAAGCTGGCCGACTTCCAGCACCTGCGGTTCAAGATCGCGGACATGGCCGCGCAGATCGAGGCCTGCCGTCAGCTCATGTACCACGTGTGCACGCAGATCGACACGGGCGCACGCTGCGACCGTGAGGCCGCGATGGTGAAGTACCTGGCGGCCGAGATGGCGGAGAAGGTCACCAGCGAGGCCGTGCAGATCCACGGCGGGGCCGGCTACACGAAGGACTTCGCCGTCGAGCGCCACTGGCGCGACGCACGTCTGACGAAGATCTTCGAGGGCTCCTCCGAGATCCAGATGCGCATCATCTCCGACGACCTGCTCGGTCGCGACTGAGATCGGTCGCGGCTGAGAACTGCGGGGAAGGAGCGGCGCTCCCTCCCCGCAGTCGATCGTGCACCTGCCTGCGATCGTGCACGACGCGCGAAGAGTCAGTGACGGCGCGGCGAACGCACCAGGCCGAGCGCAAGGTCGACCTGGCGCACGATGATGTCGTCGGGGCTCAGTCGCCCATTCGGCCGGTACCAGCCGGACATCGAATTGCACAGCGTCACCAGGGCACGTGTGGCGAACCCTTCATCCGCGACGTCGAAGTCGCCTGCACGCGTCCCGGCCTCCACGATGCGCCGGAAGACGGTTTCGGTCCGGTCCCGCTCCTGGATGACGCTCGCGCGGTCGTCACCGGACAGATAACGGAACTCCGTGATCCCGACGGTCGAGGCACTGGGCTTCGCGACGACGAACCGAATGTAGGCGGTGACGGCGGCGACGAGCCGGTCAGCGGGCGGCTCCCCCGCCTCGGCCTCGGCAGCTTCGAGCGCATCGGCGAGCTCGCGGCCGGTCGCCTCGAGGACGAACTTCAGCAGCCCGTCCTTGGAGTCGAAGTAGTTGTAGAGGTTGGACTGCGACGTCTCGGCCACGGCGGCGATACCGCGCATCGAGGCGCCGTTGAAACCGCGCTCTGCGAAGACCTGCAGGGCCGCGGCGATGACCGTTTCACGGTCGATGAAGTTCGGCGCTCGGCGCCGCAATCCTGCTTCGGTCAAATCTCTCAGTCCTCGCCTGTGCCGTTCTCAGCACGATCGTCTCACGCGGTGGTGCCGGGGCTTCATGCGCGCCGCGTCCCACAAGACCTCGGCCCGATCCGCCGCAGGGTCTGCCATCAGTCCGCAGCCGCTCCGTCGGCACGAGGAGAGGTCACGGGAATCGGCGGGGGGCTCCCCACGGGAAGGAGCCCATGGGAACTAGCCCACCGGGCGTGGCCCAGTCTACGGCGGTGGAGTGCCGCGGACTGGGCCACGCCCGAGGGACGGCGCAACTGTTCAGCCGCTCACGCCTTGTCCAGCTGGTAGTTGTAGACGGCGGTCTTGCCGCCCTCACCGTCGGGCTGCGGGTCCAGCATCAGCTCCGGCTTCACGGCCTGTGCGACGTCGTCGTCGTTGTGCTCATCACCGGGGAAGTACAGCTGCTGGATGAGGTCCTGGTGACCGGGAGCCTTCACGAGGATGTGCAGGTGAGCCGGGCGCCAGGCGTGCCCGTCGATGGCTGCGATCATCTTGCCGGTCGAGCCGTCGGTGGGGATCTGATACGGCGCGGGCTGGATGGTGCTGATCTCGAAGTTGCCCTCGGAATCGACCGGCACCGTGACGCGCAGGTTCCACTCGGGGATGCCTGGGGCGAACTGGGAGTAGTAGCCCTCCTCGTCCGCCTGCCACAGCTCGATGGTGGCATCCGTGAGCGCCCCGCCGTCCACGTCGGCGATGTTGCCGGTGAACTTCAGCCTGGTGCCCTTCTCGTCGTCACGCATCGGGATGGTGGCCGGGGACTGGATCACGGGCGAGTTCGGGACGTAGTAGGGACCGAAGATGGAGCCCTTGCTGCCCTTGCGGTCGCGCGTGACGATGTCCTCGATCGTGTGCTCCAGGAAGACGTCCAGCCACAGCGGCCATTCGCCGTCTTCACCGACCTGGATCAGCCAGCCCTTGAGGATGTTGAACTCCTCGTAGGTCATCGAGTGCTTCTCAGCGATGTCGCTCATCGCCTTGATGGCATCGCCGATGAGAGCCTGGGCGCGCTCGACCGGGATGTCGGCGCCGGCGCTGGAACGACCGGACTGGCGGAAGACGTCTGTGGCGCTCGCACCGGAGTCGGCAGCTGCTGGGGAGTGGGTGTTCATGAGTATTCCTTCCCTGAGGGTGTGGAACAGCGATGCGGCGGCGCGTCGCTGTGGATGCACGGGCTCGAAGTACTGGTGAGCTGAATCTAGAGGGTCCAGTGAGGCGCGTTCAAGGCATCACGTCCTCCCTGTCGTCCTGCACGGCCTGGTTCTTCATGCTGGGACGAGATCGGGAGCTGCCTGCCGGACCATGCTCTGAGCGAAGAACTCGGTGATCTCATTGCGCGCGCTCAGCGGCAGAACATGTGCGACATACATGTCCGGGCGGACGATCACCAGAGCGCCTGAGCGGTCGATCCCGCGGGCGTCGAAGAAGTCTTCGTCGGGGATCGTCGCGTACACCTTCTCCCAATCCGTCAGGCCGTATTCGCCCACCTTCGGCCTGAAGAGGCTCGGCACGTCGTTGACGTCGACCGCGTGGTAGTCCTGCTGATAGATCACCTTGGCGTCGAAGACGCTGTCGATATCGGCGCCCTCCGGCGTGAAGAGCCTGACCGGCGAATCCTTCGAGTCCTCCAGCCACGCGGCGAGATCAGCCACGTCGGTCCCCTCCGCGTCGGAGAATGCATAGAGGCGCCACCGTCCATCTGCGCGGAAATGATGACCGACATGCACCGGCAGAGAGTCCGCCACGCGGGAGACAAGGGCCGACTTGAAGCGCATACCGATCGGAAAGCCCTTGGCCAGAGCCTGGTGCTCAGCGGTTCCGGTGATCCTGGAGGGCTGGTAGTGCGTCTCGAAGCCGCCCGGGAAGTTCGCGGTGTCGACGAAGAAGTCCACGATCTCCTGCGGGCCCGCCATCTCCTCCGGACGCTTGGACATCATCGCCGACCATTCCTTGTCGTAGTCGATGAGCTTCTGGGCGACGACCTGGCGCTCATCATGGTAGGTCTGCAGCAGGGACTCATCACTGCGGCCCTCGAGCACCTGCCCGATCTTCCACGCGAAGTTCCACCCATCCTGGATGGAGACGTTCATGCCCTGTCCGGCCTTGGCGGAGTGGGTATGGCAGGCATCGCCGGCGATGAACACCCGCGGCGTCAGGTCGGGATTCTGCTGAGCGGCCACATCGTCGAAGCTCTCGGCCACAGTGTGGCGCACCTCGTAGTTGCTGTACCAGGCCACCTTGCGCACATCGACCGAGTAGGGGTGCAGGATGCGGTTCGCCCGCTCGATGGCCTCCTCCGCAGTGGTGGACATGACCCGCTCGCGATTCTCGTCGTTCGGGCTCTCCAGGGAGACGTAGAACCGGGTCAGGAAGCCTCCTTCGCGCGGAATGAGCAGGATGGTGCCGTCCTTGTCGGACTGGATCCCGCTTCTGGTGCGGAAGTCCGGGAAGTCGGTGTTCGCCAGGATGTCCATGACCGCCCAGGCCTGCGATGCCGAGTCGGAACTGACCTCCACATCCATGCAGCCGCGCAGCCGGCTACGTGCGCCGTCGCAGCCCATGACGTACTTGGCGCGGACGGTGCGCTCCGAGCCGTCCACCTCCCGGAGCCGGACCTCGACCGGGTACTCCCCACTGTCATGCACCGTCAGGTCGAGGAACTCGAAGCCGTAGTTGATGTTGATGCGCGCCGGCCCGTTGGCGGCCCGGGCCGCGAAGTAGTCGATCACCCGCGCCTGGTTCACCGTCAGGATGGGGAACTCACTGACCGAGGCCGGCGGGTCGGGAGCCCGGGCTCCGCGAGCGATCTCGGTGGGGTTCTCGGGATGGGGGCCCCAGAAGCTCATCTCCCGCATGTGGGCGGCCTCCTGGGCGATGGAGTCATAGAACTCGAAGGCCTGGAACGTCTCACCGCTGCGGGGGAAGAGCCCATCCGCGCGGCCGGCGGCCAGACGCGTCGGGCGGCGCTCGATGATGCGCGTGTGGACATCGGGGTAGTCGGTCAGCTGAGCAGCCTGGACGATGCCTGCCGGACCCGCGCCCACGATGAGCACGTCCATCGTCTCCGGAAGCTCTTCGGTCCGATCGACACCGGTCCCTGCGGCCTCCCTGACGCGAGGGTCATGGCCGACGTAGCCGTCATGGTGATACTGCATCTTGCCAGCTCCTTTGCTGTGCGTGCTGAACCGCACGAGTGTGACCATTAAGCAAGAACGACCGTTCGTTCCTAGTGAACTGTATCACAGGCCCCGTGGCGTCCGACAGTGCTTCAGCGCATGCTGTTCACCTCGTCCACGACGGCGAGCGACAGGCGCAACGCCCCGGACGCCCGCGGCGTCAATCCCACCGCACCCCGCCACCCGCCGCAGCCCGAGGCATCGCGGACCAGCGCACCTGCGGGCGGTTGCCAACCACGACGTGAACTGGGACACTCCTGGAGACTCAAGAACGATCGTTCTTGTGGGCGGTCGGGTTCAGCGATGAGGTTGTGCAACCACGAGCCCCTCCGTTCACCCCCGTTCCACTCCGGCACAGTCGCCGGGAAGGAGATGACCAGGTGAGCACCTCACACGACGACCTCGCGTCCCGCATCCAGCGCCTCGAGGACATCCACGACATCACTCAGCTGCGCGCACGGTACTGCCAGGCCCTCGACGACGGACTCTGGGAGGACCTCGCGGACACCTTCACCCCCGACGGCGCCTTCGTCGGACTGTCGACCGCCCGGGGCCGCGAAGAGATGCTGGAGTTCTTCCCCACCCTCAACGCATCGACCGTCACGTCGTGGTGGCACTTCAGCTCCAACGAGACGGTGGAGGTCGACGGCGACTCCGCCCACGGCACCACGTGGCTGCTCCAGCCGTGCGTCGTCGAGAGCGAGTCCCAGCTGGCCGCGGGGCGGTACGAGGACACCCTCGTGCGCACAGCTCGCGGGTGGCGATTCCAGGAGCGGAAGGTGTCGTTCTTCTTCTGGTCCTCTCTGGAGTCCGGCTGGGACGCGGCGCGCTTCGACTTCCCGCCTGCGGCAGGCGCGGAGGACGCCCGCACCCGCGAACGCCTGGAGAAGGGCGTCTGAGACGTCTGCGATGGCCGAGGCGCTGAGCCTCGCCCGACCACACCGACAGATCCTTCCGCGACGAGAGGACGAAACATGCGCAGCACGTCGATGGCCCTGACAGCCATCGCGGGCACCGCAGCGGTCGCTCTGACCGCCTGCGGGCCCAGCGGGACCTCCCGCGTCGCCGGTGACGGCGAGGGCCGCACACTCACCGTCACGATCGGCGGCCCGCGCTCCTGAGGAGTGCCGCTGCTGCTGCCGATCACGCCCGCGTTCGGCATCGACCCGCTGTGGTTCGGTGCCTTCATCGTGCTGCTGGGCGAGCTCGCCGTCATCACCCCGCCGGTCGGTGTGCTGCTGTACGTGATCCACCGCCTCTCGCAGTCAGAGGAGGTGAACCTGGGGCAGACGATCACCATCACGGATGTCATGCGCGCGGCGATCACGTTCATCCCGATCACGATCGTCGTCGCGCTCGTCCTGATCTTCTTCCCGGACCTGGTCACGATCCTGCCGGAGCTGTCGTTCGCCGACTAGCGCGCGTCCTCCGCTGTCTGTTCACCTCGGGGCCCAGCTCTGCACCGTCGCTCCCGGACGCGCTCCGCCTCGGAACGTCCTGCGGTAGGCACTCGGCGTCGTGTCCAGAGTGTCCCTGAAGTGCTGGCGCAGGGAGACGGACGTGCCGAACCCTGACCTTGCCGAGACCTCGTCGATCGGCAGGTCGGAATCCTCGAGCAGCTCCCGCGCCCGCTCCGTGCGCTGCTGGATCAGCCACTGCCGCGGAGTCATGCCGACCTCGGCACGGAATCGCCGGGTGAAGGTGCGCACACTCATCGTCGCCCGCTTCGCCAGGTCCTGGAGCGGCAGGGAGCGGTGCAGGTTCTCCAGCGCCCACTCCCGGGCTGCGCCGATCCCGCCGGACGTCGGTTCTGGAACGGGCAGACGGATGAACTGGGCCTGCCCGCCGTCCCGATGCGGTGGAACGACAGTGGTGCGCGCGACGGAGTTCGCCACAGCTGTTCCATGATCGTTCCGGATCATGTGCAGGCACATATCGATGCCAGCGGCCTCACCGGCCGAGGTGAGCACGTCGCCCGCATCGATGTAGAGCACGTCCGGCACGAGCTCCACCGCGGGGTACAGGGCCCGGAAGTGCTCGACGTGATTCCAATGAGTCGTCGCTCTGCGTCCGTCCAGCAGCCCCGCAGCTGCCAGAGCGAACGCACCCGTGCAGACCGAGGCGACGCGGACCCCGGGACGGAACTGCGCGACGACGTCCTGCATCTGTGGGGAGAGACCACCATCTGACAGCGGCGCGTAGTCCTCCTGCGCCGCTGGGATCACCACTGTATGGGCCTCACGCAGGAGGTCCGCACCGTACTCCACCGTGATCCCGAAATCAGTGTTCGTGCGGATCGTGCCCGGTTCCGGACTGCAGGTGAGGACTTCGTAGAGCTGGGCGCCGTCACTCGAGCGAGCAGCTCCGAACAGCTGATGGATCAGTCCCAGCTCCATCGGCCGCACCCCCGGACGGACGAGGACTGCGACGCGGTGTCGATCGGAGGACGCGAACCCAGGCATGGCCGGATTCTTTCACATATTGTCTGGCTGGCCACTCGAGTCGGGATGCCGCGCGCTGAAGACTGGACGCGAGCACAGCCACCGACAGAACAGGACCACCATGAACGTCTTGTGGATCTTCGCCCACCCGGACCAGTCCTCGCTGAACGCAGCGCTGCGCGACGAGGGCCTCGCCGCACTCACGGAAGCCGGACACTCCCACCGCGTCTCGGACCTCTACGCCATGGGGTGGAAGCCCACCCTCGACCGCGACGACTTCACGGAGGACCATGGCGACCCTGCAGGCATCGGCCGGGCGTCCGGGCACGCCTACGACCGCGGCACCCTGAGCGAGGACATCACCGCAGAGCACCAGAAGCTCGACTGGGCCGATGCGGTCGTCTTCCAGTTCCCGCTCTGGTGGTTCGCACCCCCGGCGATCCTGAAGGGCTGGATCGACCGCGTGCTCGTGAAGGGCTACGCCTACGGAGTCACCGACCCGGACCACCCCGGCAGGACCCTGCGCTATGGCGAGGGGGTCCTGTCAGGGAAGCGCGCACTCGTCCTCACCAGCACCGGCGGACCTGAGGCCGCTTTCTCCCCGCGCGGGATCAACGGCCAGCTCGACCAGATCCTCTTCCCACTGCTGCACGGCACCTTCTGGTACACGGGCATGTCCGTGCTTCCGCCCGTCGCCGTCTACGGCGCGAATCGACTGGACGACCAGCAGTACCGCGCGGCTGCCGAAACGGTGCGCCGGCAGGTCACCGCGATCGGAGAGACCGAGCCGATCCCCTACCGCTCGCAGAACGGCGGCGACTACGACGAGGACCTCGTCCTCAGGTCGCCCCTCGCACCCGATCGTTCCGGACTCGCAGTCCATTCGACGCGTCAGTCCGGCACGGACGAGGCGGGATCTGCACGATCAGAACCCACCCCGTCAGAGTTCGCCCAGTCCGGGTCCATCCGGCCAGGGTTCGCTCCGTCAGGCCCGCGAATCGGGTGACTCCGCCGTCCTGCCGCGGGTGACGACGCCGTCCTGCCGCGAGGGACACCTCCGAGGCTTGAGGGCCGGGTGTGTGCGCCCGGCCCTCGAACCTTCAGCCCGTCCCTCGCGGAAGAACCGGCTGCGGCCGGCTGCTGCGGGCCGCTGCGGGCGAGCGGAGCGCGCCGGCCTGTCCACGTCAATCGACCTGGGACTCGGCGGTCTCCGCATCAGCACTATCCGTCTCAGATCAGACCTTCTCAGCACCCTCCGCGCTGTCGAACGTCGACGTGTCGATGACGAAGCGGAAGAGCACGTCGCCCTCCACCACGCGGTCGTAGGCTGCGTCCACATCGTCGACGCCGATCTTCTCGATCCACGATCCCAGACCGTGCTCGGCGCAGAAGTCGAGCATCTCCTGGGTCTCCCGGATGCCGCCGATGTTGGAACCGGTGAGCACCTTTCCGCCGCTGATCAGCGCGCCGAAGCCCACGGGCTGCTTCTCCGGCGGCAGTCCGACGACCGCCATGACTCCACGCCGGCGCAGCAGGCCCAGGTACTTGTCGAGAGGGATGTCCGCACTGATCGTGTTGAGGATGAAGTCGAACGCGCCGCGGTGGGTGCGGAAGAAGTCCTCCTCCGTCGTGGCGAGCACGCGTGAGGCGCCCAGCTTCAGCGCGGTCTCCTCCTTCTTGAGGCTGCGGCTCAGCACGGTCACGTCAGCGCCCTTCGCCGCAGCGATCTGGACGCCCATGTGGCCCAGGCCGCCCAGTCCCAGCACAGCGACCTTCGTGCCTTCGCCCACCCCCCAGCGGGCGATCGGCGCGTAGGTCGTGATTCCCGCGCACAGCAGCGGCGCCGCACGGTCGAAGTCCAGTGCGTCGGGGATGCGCAGGACGAACCGGTCGTCGACGACGACCTTCTGCGCGTAACCGCCCTGCGTCACGGAGCCGTCGACATCGACCGAGTTGTACGTGCCCACCTTCTTCCCCTTGCCGCCGGTGCAGTCCTGCTCCTCGCCGTCGGTGCACGCCGTGCACTCGCCGCAGGAGTTCACCAGGCATCCCACGCCCACGCGGTCGCCGACCGCGTGGTCCGAGACCTCCGAGCCCACAGCCTCGACGATGCCTGCGATCTCGTGGCCCACTGCGAGAGGGAAGTGCGCCTCGCCCCACTCATTGCGGATCGTGTGGATGTCGCTGTGGCAGATCCCTGCGGCCCGGATGTCGATCAGGACGTCGCGGGGGCCCACGTCGCGCCGCTCGATCTCCGTCACGCGGAAGGGCTCTTCCGGCCCGGTCTTCTGCAGTGCCTTGACGGTGATGGTCACAGTTCCTCCTGGGGTGGGACATATGCGTCCCTGACAGTATGTCAGCGCGACGCCGGGCACTTCGAGCACGCAGCGCCGTGTGACGGACGGTGACCCTGCCTCGGCGCCCACCACGGGCCCTGGAAAGGGCCCCTGCGGCGAGACCCTCGCGTGGGCGGGGGCCGCCGCTGTCACTCTGTACGATGTCCGTGCCCGCCTCGACGGGGCGCAGATGGGCGGACGCACGTCGCCGCACAGACGAGCCGAGCCCCCTCATGGGCTGTGAATCACAGAGGTGGACCACTCTTCACCGCGCCACGCACCGAATATTTCAGGTAGTGTCTGAATGCACCCTTACCGAACGATCACTCAGATCGGTGAGGCCTGAGACCGGAGCTCGTCCGAAGAGCCCACGCGGGGCAGTGTCGCCTCGTCGTGGACGCGCTTCCGACAGCGGACGACGAAAGAGGAGTTCGACGTGGCGACCACCAACGGACGCGCTGAGATCCTGCGCGCCGCGCGGATCACCTTCGCACGGCACGGATTCGACGGTGCGTCGATCCGCGACATCGCGCAGGAGGCGGGGCTCAGCCTTTCCGCACTGTACTACTACTTCCCCTCCAAGCAGGATGCGCTGCGCGAACTCATCCACAACGCCTTCTCGTGGTTCAGTGAGCGAGCGAGCGCTACCGTCGAAGCGATCGGCTCGGACCCGGTCGAGCGGATCTCCGTGCTGGTCCGCTTCACTGTTCGCTACCGGTCGATGTACCGCCAGATCAGCCGCGTGATCCTCCGCGACACCGAGCGGCTGAACGCCGACAGCTTCAGCTTGATCCGGGAACTCCAGAAGGAATCCCGCAACATCTTCGCCGGCGTCGTCGAAGAGGGCCGGGCATCCGGCGTCTTCGCGGTCGAGAGCGCAGAGACCGCGTCGCGCGCGATCCTGTCGATCGTCAATGCGATCCCGCTGTGGTTCTCCGAAGACGGCGACATGACGATTGACGATCTGGAGCGGGAGTACACGCGCTTCAGCCTCCGCCTACTCGCCCACGACCCGGACGACGCGGAACTCGACCGCCTCCTCGCGCTCCCCCTCGAGGACGTCGAGGACTTCAGCGGCCGGCTCGACGGCACAGCGGCACCGATCAAGGGCTGACGCCGAGGCGGCCTGCCTCGCCTGGGCCGACCCGCCGCGCCCGTCGTGCCTGATCCGCTACACGTGTGCGGCTTCGAGCACGACTGCGTCGCCTTCGACTGCCCGACCCCACCCACACTGGTCATATGACCAGCACGCGCACACGCCGCCGCACCACGTCGCAGACGCCATGGCGGACCGTCACCCGAGCGACGGCCGGGGGCGCGACCCTGAGCCTCGCCCTGCTCGCCGGGTGCGAACCTGACGACCGCGACGATCGCCCGGCGTCGGACTACGCGACTCTCGTCGACGAGCTGCGCTCGCTCCCCGGAGTCGACAGTGTCGAGAGCACGCCGGGGGCCCCGGACACGCCGGTGGCCGACGCCGACGCCGGCCCTTCCTCCCCCTCACCCCCTGGCCACTCCCCCTCGTCCCCCGCCACGGACTCGACGTTCACCGTCGTCCTCGATCCGGACAGCGGCGAGGCGGAGCTGCGCACGGTGGGCAAGCGCTCGCACACGCTGGTGAACGACCACAGGTACCCGTCCGGCGCTCCTGAGGTCACCGTCGGGTACGGGCCGTTCACCGCGGAGATTGCGCAGTCGCGTCCCGACAGCGAATACGTGGCCTGCGCGGACGCGTGCGGGCAGGACCGGATCGAGCTCACCGATTTCCTCGACCTCCGTGCGCTCCCCGATGTCGAATCCGGTTCCCTCACCGCAGGCGGCGCGGAGGTCGTGCTCGCAGAAGACCAGGATGTCCGCGGGTGGGTCGCGGACGCGCTCGAGACCGATGTCCGGACGCGTCTGATCGTTCGCACGGCACAGGAGCCGGAGTCGCGGTGGCTGGTGCTCAGCCTGGGCGCCGACGGCACTGCGGACGCCGTGGCGTCACTGTTCGACCTCGCAGACTTGACCGGCGCCGAGGTCGTCGAGGCCTCTGTCGAGCAGAGCATCCAGTACCCGTCGGCGACCCTGCGCGTCGCAGGCCCCTCGGACGTCCCCGCCGTGCACGACGCAGTCGTCGCGGAAGTCCCCGACCGTGAGCTGAGCGGCTTCGAGATCGTCACGGACGACGGGCTCGAGGTGCTCGTGGACGATGACGGACCCCCGATCGAGCACAGTATGGAGGCCCGCCGTCTGCTGACGGACGCACGCTCCGCGGTCACCCGGATCGGCGGAGGCGGCAGCTACGTCGAACTCACCGTTCCCGACTCCGAGGTCCTCCGCAGCGTGGTCGACACGATCTCCGATGCTGCCTGGCCACTGCCGCAGGACACCTCGGTGCGTGTCAGCCACGAGGACAGTTCGGACTACAAGGCGCCCTTCAGCGCCGACGAGTGGGACGAACGGGAGCCGCTGCTCACCGACCTCTGGGACGCCGGGCTCGTCGATGTCGCCTACAGGTACGGCCATGAGGATGTCGACACGACGCTCGAGATCGGACCGGAGTCCGAGTTCAGCACGCCGGCGGGCCGCGACGCCCTCGTCCAAACACTGCGAGGAGTGGACTGGAAGGGCACCGCCAGGATCACCCTGGCCAGCGGGGACATGCCCTCCTTCACGACGACCGCCGACGGTCGCGCCCAGAACCCGCACAACACCGCCTCCGGTGCGGAGGCCGACGTACACGGCTGGGGACAGGAGTTCGTCGACGCATGGAACGAGTCAGCATCATGAACTTCCGATCCCGCCTGCCCGCACTCCTGAGCGGTCTCGCACTCGCCTTCACCGTCACGGCATGCGGCCACGTCGACTCCGAACAGGAGTCGAGCATCGACTACGAAGGCTTCGCCGAGTCGGTGGCCGAACTCCCCGCCGTCGCATCGGTCGAATCGGCCGCCGCTGGAGAAGCAATCGTGGCCGAGATCTCCGCTGAGGCGAGCGAGGCCGCACTGCGAACGACAGGCCGTCGCATCATGCGGCTGCTCGACGATGCCGGAGTCTCCTATGAGACCTCGCCCCTCACGATCGTCAGCGGTCCGTACACCATCGCGGGCACGTACGGCTACAGCGAGCCGGACGGTGGCCCTTACCGATCGCACCGCCTGGACCTGACGGCGCTGCCCCACCTCCGCGAGCTGCCCGACGTCGCATCGGGAACCCTGCACAATGGCACTGCGACCGTCACCCTCACGGAAGGGACGGACCTGCACACCTGGGTCGAGGACGCCGTCACCCGGGACGGACGCTCACGGGTGCGCGCCTACCCCGCGCAGGATGACTCACAGGAGACCGAGTCTCCGAACGGCTCCCCGGGGACGGACGGAGGAGCGGACGCACCGACTGCCGACGACACGGGGAGCGGTAAGACAGACGTCGTGCCGGTCCCCGCCGAATCCGACGAGCTCGAGGAGTCCTTCACGTTCCACCTTGGCTCCGAGAAGAACGCCGACACCGTTCAGAAGCTGTTCGCCGCCGCTGACTCCGCGGACGCAGCGGTCGTCACGGCGGAGGTCTCCTCGGAGGGGGAGGTCGACGCGGACCTGGAGCTGGAATCACTCGCCGATCTCGAACAGCTCGATGACGTGTTCGCCGGTGAGTACGACGTGCTGACCGGCTTCACATTCCACACGGGAGACGGGTTCCGTCTGGACTACGGGTCGACCATGCAGGGCCACACCGGCCAGGGCGCTCCGTCGATCGGCGACGTCCTGGCCGCCCATCAGCAGATCGAGGACCTCGGCGCCGCACTGACGTCAGTATCGGAGAGTCTGCAGGAGGCTGAGATCGAAGCGCCTGACGCCGATGCCCTGCGCGACGTCGCAGAGGCGGTGTCCTCGTCCGCGTGGCCGCTGGAGCCCACACAGCGCATCGCACTCAGCCATCCGGACTCGCCGGATGTCGCCTCGTTCCTCCCCGCAGAGGCATGGGGCGAGCGCGTGGACGTCCTCGCCTCACTGTGGGGCGCGGGCTTCACCACTGCGACGGACCGCGGTGGGTCTGCATCCCCCGACGTCACACTCCCTCACGGCCAGGGGCCGGACATCACCACTGCGACGGGCCGCGATGCCCTCGTCGCAGCTCTCCGCGGCGTCGACTGGGAGGGAACTGCACGCATCACCGTCGAACATCCCCCGTGCCTCACGTTCGAGTCGACGGCCGACGGCACGGCACTGAACCCCCACGACTGCCAGCACGAGGCCTCCACCGAGCTGTCCGGATGGGATCAGGAGGTCATCGATGCCTGGGATGCCACGGCCGGCTGAGGACAGCCGCCTCTCCCGTCGAGTTCGACCGGTTCGTTGATCCGACGGGCCGGCCGAATGCGACTGTTCATCTTCTGAACACCCCCGGTATGGACAGCGCCCCGGGTTCGTAGGCTCACAGTGCGACGCACCGCAGAGGTGGGACATCGATGCCCCGCCCAACTGTCAAGCCCCGAGTTTTGTAGAGGGATTTCTATCTGGAAATTGATGCCAACGCCCGAGCAGGCAGCTGCGCGTGGACTACTTCGAACTCGACAGGAGGCACGTGCCCGATCTCGCCATGAAGACGG
>NZ_FXZM01000036.1 GCF_900169175.1 Brevibacterium jeotgali
TCTTACTCTTCTCGAATGAACTACTGTTTCCTCGAAGGGCGGCTGATGGTCACTGTGAGACACACCTAACCCCATCGTAAGATCATGCCTAGAGCTGTCGGCAACACTACTCTCGTCAGGCTATGACGACCATAATGTCGCCCTCGTTCACAGGACCACCCTCCTCAATAGTCACCTCTGTCACCTTTCCTGAATAGTCCGACTCCACAGGGATCTCCATCTTCATCGACTCGAGAATGGCCAGCTCATCACCCTCTGTGACCTCATCACCAACCTTTACAAGAAGCTTCCACACGTTAGCCGTCATTTCCGCAACAACCTTTTGAGACATACTTTCCTTCTCTCTCCACCGACTGTTACTTCAGGCGGACTTTTGTTTTACGACTCGCGTGAGCATTTCGGTATCGTACTCTCCATCTACGAACGAGGGATCCCCGACTATGCCTTCTACAAGTGCGAGATTGGTCTTAGGACCGCTAACATCGAATTCCTGAGCGGCTTCCCCTAATGCGTGCAATACGTGATCGCGATCTACATCATGAACACAAAGCTTTGCGAGAAGTGGATCATAGTAAGGCGTCACGATATCGCCGACGTCGTAACCACTATCAACCCTCACCCCCGGGCCGCTGGGTTCCGCCCAAGTAGTGATTTCTCCCGGTCCTGGCAAGAAGCGCACTGGATCTTCTGCATACACCCTGAACTCGATGGCATGACCCTGCGGCGTCGGACGATCCAACCTAGCTAAATCAAGTTCTTGACCCGCCGCGATATGGATCTGCAGTTCCACAAGATCAAGTCCCGTAACCAGCTCCGTGACGGGGTGCTCGACCTGTAGCCGAGTGTTCATCTCCAGAAAATAGAACTCTCTCGTCATTCGATCAAAAATGAACTCGACGGTTCCGGCACCACGATACTTAACCTTTTCGGCTACCTTCTGTGCCATCACATAGAGCCAGTCACGTTCAGACTCGGAAAGAGTAGGCGCAGGAGCCTCCTCCAGCACTTTCTGATGTCGGCGCTGAACTGAACACTCTCTATCCCCAATAACAGCAACTTTGTCTGAGTTTAATCCCAATACTTGCACTTCAATGTGCTTCGCCGACTCGATGTACTTTTCCAAATAGACGGACCCGTTCCCAAATGCCCGCTCTGCTTTTCTACGAGTCGCATCATACGATTTTTCGAGCTCCGCATCACTCGTAACAACCGACATCCCAAGACCACCGCCTCCAGCAGTAGCCTTCAGGACCATCGGATAACCGATTTCTTGCGCACTCAACAGTGCATGATCCAACGTATCCACGGAGCCCGATGTACCTGGAACGACAGGGACACCAGCCTCTAACATCAGCGCTCGAGCAGGAACTTTCTCCGACATCGAATCCATTGACTCAGGATCCGGTCCCACCCAGGTCAGCCCAAGTTCCTGAATCTTACGAGCAAACTCCGAATTCTCCGATAAGAACCCATACCCTGGGTGGATTGCGTCAACACCACTGTCCGACGCTGCGCGCAATACTGCTTCGATATCCAGATAAGACGATGAAGCAAGTGCCTCACCGATTCTGACCGTACGATCAGCCATCCGTACATGCTTAGAGTTCTCATCAGCATCAGAATATACTGCAACAGTTTCTATACCGAGCAAATCGCATGTACGAAATATTCGGCAGGCGATTTCGCCACGGTTAGCTACGAGTATTCGCTTAATCACCATCGAGATCCTCCTCGGTTGTCAGCTACGCATCGTGCGTGTCGTCACACCAAGCAGTTCCGGTAGCAGCCGGTAAGCGCGCGTAACCCATTCACTCAACATCGGACGGGTTTCACGAGGATCAATAATGTCATTAATTCCAAACTTTTCGGCTGTTAAGAATGGGTTCTCGAGGTACTCGAAGCTTTTCACCAATTCGTCCCGTCGCGCCTGCGGGTCGTCAGCGGCAGCGATCTCCTTCTTATAAGCAGCTTCCACTCCGCCTTCAATAGGAATCGATCCCCAGTACGCCGACGGCCACGCGACTCTCCAATTCACCAGTCTCATCAACGGCCCGTAAGCAGAACCCGCCAGGCCAAACGCACGGCGGACAAACACCGTTGCCCAAGGTACCTGTGCCTGTTCAATCGCCAGCTGAGCACGAATTCCTAACCGCACGGTACCCTTCGCCTCTGCTTCTCGGCCCACGTACGTACCAGGCTGATCAACAAGATTGATGACCGGCAGGTGGAAGGTATCCGCCATGTCAACGAAGCGGATGAGTTTCTCGCTGGCTTCAGCCGTCAGGGAACCACCAAGATGCGATGGATCATTAGCGAGAACTGCAACCGGATGCCCATTGATCCGCGCAAGTGCAGTGATCTGCGAACGACCGTTATAGCGCCCAATCTCGAAAATGCTTCCGGTATCAAACACCGACTCCATGATCTTCCGCATGGAATACGACCGACGTTTACTCTCTGGGACCAGAGTCGCTAGTGCTTCATCTCGCCGTTCGGGATCATCATCACTTTCGTGCACAGGCGGAAGCTCAAAAACACTGCTTGGCAAATATGAGAGAAACCTCCGGGCTTGTTCAAAGGCGTCCTCTTCGTCCTTGGCCTCATTATCAACGACGCCCGAACCCCGAGCGTGCACAGATGCACCGCCCAACTCTTCCTTATCAATCTCCTGACCAACCCCCGGCTTTACTACCGCAGGCCCACCAGCGAACACGTAGCTGCTGCCAGCTACCATCACAGAAAAATGAGAT
>NZ_FXZM01000034.1 GCF_900169175.1 Brevibacterium jeotgali
TGAGGAGCGGTCATCGTTGTGACTCCGTTCGAGGATTCTTGGAAGGTTGACTCGAAGGATCACACGGTGGCCGCGTCCACATCCTGACGGATAGGCCGGACCTCCGTGCGCTACACCACTCTATGGGGCTCTACTTCGGGATCAGACTAGGAGCATGATGACCCACACGAACGCTGCAACCGAGCCGGCAGGACGGGTTTTGGTTGTCGACGACGAGAAGCCGCTGGCGCAGATGGTCGCGACCTATCTTGCCCGGTCAGGCTTTCTCGTCACTGTGGCTCATACCGGGGTGCAGGCCCTGGACGAAGCTCGCGCCGGTGAACCGGATGTGGTGATTCTGGACCTGGGCCTGCCCGGAGTGGATGGTCTTGAGGTGTGCCGCCAGATGCGCGCATTCTCCGAATGCTATGTCCTCATCCTCACCGCACGTGGCAGCGAGCAGGACAAACTGGTCGGGCTGGGGGCTGGTGCCGATGACTACATCACGAAGCCATTCAGCGTCCGTGAACTGGTCGCGCGCGTCCAGGCTGTGCTGCGTCGTCCCCGGACCGGCACTGCAGTCGCCCAGCACGAGACACAGCGGGTATTCGGTGACCTCGTCGTCGATCTCGCGGCTCACAAGGCCCGCGTTGACGATGCTGTCCTCGCATTAACACGCACCGAGTTCTCTCTTCTTGTCGCGCTCTCAGCGCAGCCGACCACGGTCATGTCCCGTCGACAGCTCATCGATGCCGTGTGGGACACCTCCTGGGTCGGTGACGAACGGATCGTAGACGTCCATATCGGGAATCTCAGACGCAAACTCGACGAAACTCGTCCCGGTGAGGAGTTCATCGACACGGTGCGAGGAGTCGGCTACCGGATGGGAAGTGCGTGATGCGTCGCCGCGGGTTGGCGTTTCGGCTCCTCGTCGCTCATGTGTTGGTTGTCGCTGTCAGTCTGCTTGTTGCGGCGGCAGTGGCCTGTCTGGCAGGACCGCCACTCTTCCAAGAACATCTCCTGATGACAGGCCGCGAGATCACAGATCCGGAGCGGTTTCACATCCAGCAGGCATATCAAGACGCGGGCCTGATCACTCTGGCTGTGGCCCTCGCGACAGCTCTGGTTTGCGCAGTAGCGGCAAGCTTCTGGATTGCTCGTCGCCTGCGCACACGCCTCGGCTATCTCACCGAAGCTGCCGAAGGGGTCGCGGTCGGCAGTTACAACGTTCGTGTGCCGACCACTGGAGCCGGAACAGAGATTGCGGTGCTGGCACAGGCGTTCAACTCCATGGCTGACCGGCTCGCGCACACAGAGGAAACTCGGCGCCGGATGCTATCGGACCTGGCACACGAAATGAGCACACCAGTTTCAGTGTTGGGCGTGTACGTCGAAGGGCTCCAGGACGGAGTTGCAGAATGGGACGACACCACGAGTGCGGTGCTGGTCGAGCAGCTGGCGCGTTTGACCCGATTGGTCGAAGACATCGATGACGTCTCCCGCGCGGAGGAAGGCCGGATTCAGCTCGAGACCACCGACGTCCCTGTATCCGAACTCATCCAGGCGGCGAAGGAAGCGGCAGGAGAGAGCTTCACCGCCAAAGGCGTACGTCTGCAGGCCGATACCCAAGCCTCGTCCACCGCCAGTGTGACCGTCGACAGTCAACGCATTGGCCAGGTACTGGGCAATCTGCTCTCTAACGCTCTGCGGCACACCCCTGTCGGCGGTGGAGTGACTATCGGTGCACGGATGCACGACGGTAACGCCATCAGCATCGACGTCTGCGATACCGGGGAAGGGCTCACAGACGAGCAACTCGACCATGTCTTCGAACGGTTCTATCGCAGCGACACTGCCCGCGACCGCGACCACGGAGGATCGGGAGTGGGCCTGACCATCTCGCGCGCTTTCGCCGAAGCTCACGGGGGCACCCTGACAGCCAGCTCAGCCGGTCTTGGCCATGGCAGCGTCTTCACGATCACACTGCCTCGCAGAATGACCACCGACCAGCAGCGATGAGAAGGGCCCCGAGGCAGCGCCGCGTGAACCATCGACACAATGCGTCAGCTGCAGCGCTCGATTCTGATGACTGTGACCGGCCGCTCTGGCTGATTAACGACTCGGCCGGAAGCCACGGAAGAGATGTGTTCTGCACACACAGAGGGCGGACTATCCCGCCCGAGCAAACGAAGGAGATGACATGAAACGAATCAGTGTGTTCACCCGCATGGCAGGGGCCGTTGGTGTTGCGGCTCTGGCACTCACTGGCTGTGCCAGTACCGGGGAGGAAGACTCAGCACAGCCTTCTCCGACTCAGGGCAGTGACGCGATGCCGACCTCGGACAGCGGCATGGACGGTCACGATCACGAGCCTGACGGTGGTCCGCCCCCGGAAGGGATCGAGGAGGCCACAGATCCCACATATGCCGTGGGTGAGACGGTCACTCTCGCTGCCGATCACATGCCGGGCATGGACGGGACAGAAGCGACAATCTCAGGCGCTTTCAACACGACCACCTACTCAGTCAGTTACACACCGACCGATGGTGGCGACCCGGTCACCGATCACAAATGGGTGGTGCACGAAGAGCTCGAGAACCCTGACGCACCTCCCCTTGCTGAGGGCACGGACGTTGTCCTCGATGCAGACCATATGAGCGGTATGGCCGGAGCAGAGGCAACGATCGACAGCTCGACCGATGAGACGGTCTACATGGTCGACTTCGAGATGGATGGGATGGAGATGACCAATCACAAATGGGTCGTGGAGAGCGAGATCCAGCCGACCGAGTAAAGCCAACAGAGTGACTGCGGCATTCGATCATGTGGTGGACGCCTCTACCCGGGCACAGGATCGAGCACACGTGCGAAGATGCCGGGATCAGCGAAGGGCACGTCGTCGAGGACGGCAGCAAATAGCGATGGGTAAGGGACGGAAGCGGAAGCGCTGCTCGACCAAAGTCTGATCACAACGGCGGGCTCTCATCCACCATGGTGGGTGAGAGCCCGCCGTTGTTGTGCGGGGGCGGTTGAGGTCTGCCGCGGTCAGGCCTGACTTGGCTCACGTCTGCGGGTTGGCGCGTTCCGTAGCTCTGTGACCTGGGGTGATGTTGGGCCTGGGGGTGTGTTTCACGCACTAATCGGGGTGCTCTAGGCTCGTCGGGTGGCGTTCATCAG
>NZ_FXZM01000045.1 GCF_900169175.1 Brevibacterium jeotgali
TTCAGGAACACCATCCCCGCCTCGATCTTCGAACCCACACGCTCCGCACGCTCCAGATCATCAGAGAACACCGCAGAACCCAGACCGAACGGCGTGTCATTCGCCAACGTCACAGCCTCCTCATCAGACCCGACCTTGAACAACATGAACGCCGGACCGAACAACTCCTCGTGATACCCACGCATCCCCGGCTCCACACCCTCGAACACCACAGGCTGCACATACGAACCAGCAGTCTCATAACGATCACCACCGGCCAGCACCGTCGCCCCACCAGCCTTCACCGCATCCACCTGCTCCATGAAGCGCTCACGCGCAGCCGGCGACGACAACGGCGACAGACCCGTATCCCCCGACGACGGATCCTCAGGAATCGCAGCCTTCGCAAGACTCGTCAACTCCGACGCGAACTCATCGTAGATGTCCTCCATCACGATCATCCGCTTCGGCGAATTGCACGCCTGCCCGTTATTGCCCATCCGCGCCTGGAAGAACGTCTTCGCGGACTTCTTCACATCCGACGAGTCCAGCAGCACATACGGATCCGAACCACCCATCTCCAGAACGACCTTCTTGAGGTTCTTACCCGCCTCCGCAGCGACCGCGGAACCGGCACGCTCCGAACCGGTCACCGACACACCCTGATTCTTCGGCGACGGCAGAATGATGTCCGCGACCTGCTCATTCGTCGCATAGATATTGATATACGCATCCGCAGGCACACCCGCCTGATGGAAGATCTCCTCCATCACAGCCGCCGACTTCGGATCCTGCGGCGCATGCTTGAGCAGGATCGTGTTGCCCAGCGCCAGATTCGGAGCCACGAAACGCGCCACCTGGTAATACGGGAAATTCCACGGCATGATGCCCAGCAGCGAACCCACCGGCTTACGCCGCACGAAGGCCTCCTCGCCCTCACTGGTCCCACGCAGCTGCTCATCCGCCATGAACGCCTCAGCATGATCAGCGAAATAGCGGTAGATCAGCTGACACAGCTTGATCTCACCCTTCGCCTCCGGGATGGCCTTACCCATCTCCATATTGATGATCTCCGCGAGCTCATCAGAACGCTCACCATAGATGTCCGCAACCCTCGTGAGGATCGCGGCACGCTCCGCCACCGTGGTCTCCGACCAACCGGTGAACGCCGCCGCACTCCGATCCTGCGCCTCGACGATCTGCTCGTCAGTGGCAGTCGGATACGTTTCCACGACTTCGCCGGTCGCCGG
>NZ_FXZM01000035.1 GCF_900169175.1 Brevibacterium jeotgali
CCTACCATCGCCGTCGACGACAGCGGCGGCTGGGTAAACTGACCCCGGTCGAATACGAGGCTGTTAGCCACGATGCCGTCGCTCTGGCGGCATAAACCCCGGAGTCAACCGAACCTTCAGCAGACCCGGCCTCGCGGTAAGCAGGATGGCGCCCGATGTAGTTCGGGCAGTCGCGTACCAGGCAAGGGCCGAAGGTCTCGTCGGCTTCCAGGTGTGCGGTGTCCACCGGGTCATCGTGCCTGAGACGAGCTGATCGGAACAGGCCAGCGGGGCATCCGTCCAGACGGGCGGGTGCCTCGTTGTTGTGCCCGGAGTGCGGAGCGGGCGGGGGTGCGCGGAGCGAGCGAAGCGAGCGCAGCGAGCGCAGCGAGCGCAGCGAGCGCAGCGCGGGGGTCCCCGCGGAGCGGAGCACGACGGGCACTCGCGCCGAAGGCGCGCTTGAACCAGTAAGGAAAGTCCTCACGCGGGTACTTGGCATATGCTCCGTTTGCCGAACATCACACCGAACAGCACAGTGCGGCCACAAAGTCGCTCGGCCTAGAGGTCGGGCCCGCAAGAGTGGCGGCGCACATGCGGACCAACCGCCTACATGGACAACGCGCTGTGTCGGGCCGGGCCCCGGTTGCGACACCTGCGGGGGCATGGGTCTGCTCATCGATGGTCGCTAAATGCAACTCACCCGGCGACGTCCACTGGAATCTGCCCCCTTTATTGCCTGCGGCGATTAGACGCATTGGCATGGGTGCACGGCTTGGTTCTCTCGGCCCCGCGACATCTCGCGGGTCAGCCAGAAGCCGGCGGCGAGCAGCAAGGCGCCACCATAGATGATGCCTCGTCCGGGCACCTCTGCGAAGATCAGATATCCGAATATGGAGGCTACAACCGGCGAGACGATGACGTCGACCAGGGCATAGACATTGGCATCGATCGACTTCAAGACGATGGAGATGCCGAAGTAGGCGAAACCTGTGGAGACGATGCCCAGGCCCGCGGCCCAGAGCATCACCGGCAGTTCCACGCCGAGTGCCGGATGCGCGATCGTCGTCGCCACTTGGCCGGGGCCGACGATCAGGAGGAACGGCGAAAGCAAAAGTGCGGCGACCAGCAGTGACCAGGCGATGTCGTTCCCGGTCTCGGTTTTACCCTCGTAGCGCATGTAGGTGACCATCGCGGCGTAGATCGCCCCGGTGGCCAGCGCCACGAAATTTCCCAGCATATGGCCGCCACCGAGCGGGTTGGCCAGCGCAATGCCGGCCAGGGCGATAGCGAATATCAGGATGTAGCTTTTTCGCGCCTTCTCGCCGAGGAAAATCGCCGAAAAGATGAACACAAAGAACGGCGCGATGCTCCAGAAGATCACCGCGTTGGCGATAGGTACAAGCGACATCGCGAAATTGAATACGCCGCCCTGGGCCGCGATCAGCACGCCGATGATAGCGGTGTCCTTGACGTTGCCCGCGGGAAAGCGGGGCCATTGCCGAGTTGCCAGGGCTCGCGCTATGAACAGGAAAGTCGCTGCGAAGGCCATGGCATAGAAGGTCAGCGTCTGGATTGGGATCCGCCCGTCGGTGAGCTTGACGAACACACCGATGGTCGCCTCGGAGAACGTGATCAAGGCAAGCAGAAGGAGGGTTCTCACGCCTGTCTCTTCTTGCGCGTCTCACGCATGACATCGATCGCTTCGGCGTCGGACTCGTCGAGGTAGGCGGCCTCCACCTGCAGTGTGGCGAAGAAGAAGCCGTACTGATCCTTGAGCATGCTGGAGGCGGCTTGGAGCACAGCCTGTGGATCGGCCCCGTCGGCGATGCGCAGGTGACCGGAGAACACGTAACGTCCACTGGTCAGTGCCCAAGCGTGCACGTGATGGGCGCCTTCAACGCCGTCGAGCGCTTCCAGTGCTTCGGTCACCTCACCCAGGCGAATCTCAGCGGGCGTGCCCTCCATCAGCAAATGGGTGGCGTCGCGCAGGATGCCCCAACTTGCCCATACCAGGACGAAGCCGAAGGCCATTCCGAGCAGCGGATCGATCAGCAAGAACCCGGTGAAGCGGATCACCAGCGCGGTGACGATGATGAGCAGGCTGCCGACGAAAGTCTGAAGAATGTGCCACAGCGCGCCTCTGACGTTCAGGTCGCTGCGGCTTTGCTTCCAGATCAATCCCAACGAGATGAACTCGGTGAGCAAGCCACCGGCCGCCGCCCACAGCATGGGTGTAGTGGGCAAGTCAACGGGGTCGGTCATGCGCATGCCGGCCATCACAATCACGACCAGCGCCATGCCCAGCAAGAAGCCGCCGTTGACCAGGGCGCCCACGATCTCGGCGCGATACCAACCGAAGCTGCGGTCCTTATCGGCCGGGCGGCGGGCCAGTCGGGCGGCGATGATGGCCACCAGCACGCCACCCACCGCCGAGAAGGTGTGGAGGGCGTCCGAAATCACCGCCACCGATCCCGTCCACAGGCCGATGCCCAACTCGATGACGAAGTAGATCCCCGTCAGCCACGCCGAAATCGCCAGGGCGGCGCCGCTGGAGGGCAGGTGCCCCGCGTGGCTGCGACCGCCGTTACCGTGAGCCATCGCCTTCCTTCCTCCGTTTCGTCATCTGCTGCGCGATCGGACCACTGCGATTCCCATCACGCCATCTGGTTGGGTGCCGATTGGTTAAGGTCGCGGCATCTTCCAATCGGCTGTCGCTCGAGCCGTGACCAGTCAACGTCCGCGCCATCTGGCAGTGGCAGTGTAGCAGGGCCCTACTGGCGCGAAGAAAGCCGAGGCTTGCCGCAGGATCGTGTTCGCACGCCTGAGCTCGCGGTTCTCCCGTTCAAGCTCCGCCATCCGAGCCGCGTCTTCCGACGTAGTACCCGGCCTGAGGCCTTCATCAACC
>NZ_FXZM01000007.1 GCF_900169175.1 Brevibacterium jeotgali
GCCATCGCCGCCGCTCAGGGCGCAGAAGGCGCACTCACCGACCAGTTCCAGACAGCAGTCGAAGGAATCTTCGGAGGCGCCTGACCCACACCAGCTGACCCACACCAGCTGAGCCGTGAAGGGGCCCGGAGGAGTCACACTCCCCCGGGCCCCTTCACGCACCCGCCGACGCTCTGCGGCCACCGGGGCCGGCACTCACCGCACGGCAGTCAGCCTCAGTCCCTTCTCCTCGAGCTCTGCGGGGCGATCCACCGTGACGGCATCGCCGTCGTGGACCTCGCCGGACAGGATCTGCTTGGCCAGGCGGTCGCCGATCTCGCGCTGCACGAGCCGGCGCAGGGGGCGGGCACCGTACGCGGGGTCGTAGCCCTCGATCGCCAGCCAGTCCTTCGCCGAGTCCGTCGCGGAGAGTGTGATCCGCTTCTCCGTGAGCCGCTTCTGCATCGCCGCGATCTGCAGGTCGACGATGCGGGACAGCTCCTTCGTGCTGAGTGCATCGAACACGACGACGTCATCCAGACGGTTGAGGAACTCCGGCTTGAAGGACAGGTTCACGACGTCCATGACCTTCGCGCGCTGCTCGTCCGTGGCCAGGCTCTGATCCACGAGGAACTGCGAGCCCAGGTTGGACGTGAGGACGAGGATCGTGTTCCTGAAATCCACGGTCCGCCCCTGACCGTCGGTGAGCCGGCCGTCGTCCAGGACCTGCAGCAGGATGTCGAAGACGTCCGGGTGGGCCTTCTCGACCTCGTCCAGGAGGACGACGGAGTAGGGACGCCTGCGGACGGCCTCGGTGAGCTGGCCGCCGGACTCGTAGCCCACGTACCCCGGAGGCGCCCCGACCAGGCGGGACACGGAGTGCTTCTCCCCGTACTCGCTCATGTCGACGCGGATCATCGCGCGCTCGTCGTCGAAGAGGAAGTCGGCCAGGGACTTTGCCAGCTCTGTCTTGCCGACGCCCGTGGGGCCCAGGAACAGGAACGAACCCGTGGGCCTGTCCGGATCGGACACTCCCGCCCGCGAACGGCGGATCGCGTCCGACACCGTCTCGACCGCCGCGTGCTGGCCGATGAGCCGCTGACCGATCTCGTCCTCCGCGTGGAGCAGCTTCTCCCGCTCCCCCTGCAGCAGGCGGCCGGCGGGGATGCCGGTCCAGGCGGCGACGACCTCGGCGATGTCATCCGCCGTCACGTGGTCGCCGACCATGGGGCGGCCGGTGCCCGTCCCGGAGCCGGAGCCCGCGTCCTCGGCCTCAGCGGCTTCGGCGGCGGCGATCTCCTTCTCCACGGCCGGGATCTCGCCGTACAGCAGGCGGGAGGCGGTCGCCAGGTCCGTGTCGCGGCGGGCGACCTCGGCCTGGTTGCGCAGGTCATCGAGCTTCTCCTTCAGGTCGCCGACGCGGTTGAGGCCCGCACGCTGGCGCTCCCACACTGCGTTCAGACCGGCGAGTTCCTCCTGCTTGTCGGCGAGTTCCTGCTGGAGCACCGCGAGACGCTCCTTCGACGCGGTGTCGGATTCGTTCGACAGCGCCATCTCCTCCATCTTGAGGCGGTCGACGGCGCGCTGCAGCTCGTCGATCTCGATGGGGGCGGAGTCGATCTCCATGCGCAGCCGAGAAGCGGCCTCGTCGACCAGGTCGATCGCCTTGTCCGGCAGCTGGCGATCCGCGATGTACCGGTTCGACAGGGAGGCGGCGGCGACCAGTGCGGAATCCGCGATCGTCACCTTGTGGTGCGCCTCGTAGCGCTCCTTGAGCCCGCGGAGGATCGCGACCGAGTCCTCGACGCTGGGCTCGCCGACGAGCACCTGCTGGAAGCGGCGCTCCAGCGCCGGGTCCTTCTCGATGTTCTCGCGGTACTCGTCGAGGGTCGTGGCACCGATCATCCGCAGCTCGCCGCGAGCCAGCATCGGCTTGAGCATGTTGCCCGCGTCCATCGACGAATCGCCGCCGGCACCCGCGCCCACGAGCGTGTGGATCTCGTCGATGAACGTGACGATCTCTCCGTCGGACTGCTTGATCTCCTCGAGGACGGCCTTGAGCCGCTCCTCGAACTCGCCGCGGTACTTGGCGCCCGCGACCATCGCGGACAGATCCAGGCTGATGAGCTGCTTGTTCCGCAGCGACTCCGGCACGTCGCCGGCGATGATGCGCTGCGCGAGTCCTTCGACGACGGCGGTCTTGCCGACGCCGGGCTCGCCGATGAGCACCGGGTTGTTCTTCGTCCGGCGGCTGAGCACCTGCACGACGCGACGGATCTCTGCATCGCGGCCGATCACGGGGTCCAGCTTGCCCTCCCGCGCGACCGCGGTGAGGTCGACGCCGAACTTCTCCAGCGACTGGAACGTGGATTCCGGGTCCTCGCTGGTGACCGTCTTCCCGCCGCGCACCTGGTCGAGCACGGCCAGCAGCGCGTCGCGGCCGGCGCCGGCCCGCTGCAGGGCCTGACCGAGCTCGCCCGTGTCCGCAGCGGCACCCAGCAGCAGGTGCTCGGTGGAGACGAACTGGTCACCCAGTGCCTGCATCTCCTGCTCCGCTGCGTTGAGGAGCTGCATGGAGGGCCGCGAGAGGCCCGGCTGGGTCACCGAGGATCCGGAGACTGTCGGCTGGCCGTCGAGCACCCGCTTCGCGGCACTCGCCGCATCCGCCGCCGAGGCCCCCGCCGCCTCCAGCAGCGACACCGCGATGCTGTCCGGCTGGGCGACCAGCTGGGCGAGCAGGTGGGCAGGCTCGATGTGGCCGTGACCGCGCGCTACGGCGTCCTTCGCCGCTGCCCCCAGGACTTCCTGACTCTTGGTGGTGAACTTCGCTTCCATAGGTCCCTCTTCCCACAGGTATGACGTGTATGCCAGAAGAACATCATCAAAGTTGAGCCTATTCCACTCAAGGCGAAGTTTCTGGGACTGCCTGTCATAGGGGTGATGTGACGCCTAGCATGGCGGCATGGCTGATCTGATCCTCTCCTCCACGCAGGGCACCGTCACGACGCTCACCCTCAACTCGCCGCAGACCCGCAACGCGCTGTCGACCGATCTCATGGGCCGGCTGCGCGATGAGCTCGCGGCGGTCGGCGAGGACACGTCCGTCCACGTCGTCGTCCTCGCGGCAGAGGGACCCGTCTTCTCCTCCGGCCACGACCTCAAGGAGGTCCGGGGGGCGGATCACGCGCGCCAGCAGGAGATCTTCGACGTCTGCACGGACCTCATGCTCACGATCCAGCAGATCCCCCAGCCCGTCATCGCCCGGGTCCATGGACTGGCGACCGCCGCGGGGGCCCAGCTGGCGGCGACGTGCGACCTGGTGGTCGCGGCGAAGTCCGCCGCGTTCGCCACCCCGGGGGTGAAGATCGGGCTGTTCTGCTCCACCCCGGGCGTGGCCATAGCCCGCGCCCTGCCGACCAAGCAGGCCATGCGCATGCTGCTGACCGGAGACCCCGTCAGCGCCTCGCGAGCGCTGGAGCTGGGGATGGTGTCGGACGTCGTGGACGATGATCAGCTGATCCGCGCCACGAACGAACTCGCCGTGAAGATCGCGCAGGCGTCCTCCGCCACCGTGGCGATCGGCAAGGAGGCGTTCTACCGCCAGGTCAGCATGTCGGTCGAGGACGCGTACGGGGAGATGTCGAAGACGATGGCGGCGAACGCGGTGATCGATGACGCGCAGGAAGGCATCGACGCGTTCCTCACCAAGCGCGCACCGGAGTGGAAGGGCCGCTGAATCCGTCCCACAGGCTAGCCTGATGCCGTCCCCCGTGGAATGAGGAGCCCGCCACCCCATGACCGTCATCGTCACCGGCGCTGCCGGACTGGTCGGAGAGGCCGTCGTGCGCGATCTGCTCGCACGCGGCACCCCCGTCCTCACCGTCGGCCGACCGAACCCCGACCTCCCGTCGCACGTCCACCATGTCGACTGGGATCTCCGCGAGGACGCGCCCGTTGACGTCACGGCACTCGCACCGCGCGTGACCGCGGTCGTCCACTGCGCCCGGATGAGCGCAGACTGGGGTGCACCGCAGGACTTCCACGACATCAACGTCGCGGGCACGCGGAAGGTGCTCGACGCCTTCCCCCGCGCACGGATCGTCCACCTGTCCTCGACCGCCGTCTACGGACTGCACCGGGATCATGCCCGGCTCTACGAGGAGGCCGGTCCGCTCGACGTCGACGAGTACCGCGATGAGTTCGCCCGGACCACGGCGCTCGCAGAGGGCGTGCTCACCCGCGTGCGCCCCGATGCCCTGGTGCTGCGCCCCGCACGGCTCTACTCCCCCGGCGGGGACGACGGCGTGATCGAGGCGCTCACCCGCTTCTCACGGCGGGGCGGCCTCACCCTGCCGGACGGTGCGAAGAACCGGACGATGCTCGCGCACGTGGACACCGTCGTCGCCGCCGTGATCGCAGGGCTGGAACGTCCCCGCATCCATGGGCCGGTGAACATCGCGGACCCGCACCCGTACGTGCTCCACGAAGCGATCAACACGTACATCGCGCGGACGGATCATCCGCACATGACACTCGACGCGCGCCCGGCCGACCTGGCGAAGGCGCGGGCCTGGATCGCCCAGAAGCGCATCAAGGCACCGCATGCCGGGAACCGCCCTCCGCACACGATCACGGAGATCGACGCGTACGTGAAGGAGCGGACCTACGACCTGTCGCGACTGCGCTCCCTGCTGGACATCGAACCGGTCCAGCACCTCTCGCCGCAGGACTGAACGGGGAACAGGCGGCCACTCGTCAGAGGTTGACCGTCTCCGCGTGCTCCGCGTAGTCGTCCACTGTGTCGTCCTCGAAAGCGTCCCGGATCTTCCCCAGCTCGTCCTCATCGACGTTGAGGATCGCCTGCCCGTCGCTCGACCGGCCGGCTCCGACGATCGGCGCGGAGAAGAACTGCATGTCCCCCGACCGCATGCTGCGCAGCTCGTAGGCGAGCGACGCGATCTTCGAGGAGTCCAGCGAGTCGTCCACCGTCATGTACGGCGAGAAGTCGCGCACCATGCCCGCGACCTTCACGGGGTTGCCCAGAGTGCCGGCCGAGATGATCTCGTCCATGAGCCCGGAGAGGAAGGCCTGCTGGTTGCGGATGCGCTGGAGGTCGCCGTCCGCGAAGTCCTTGCGCGCCCGGACGAACGCCAGCGCTTCCTCGCCGGACAGATCATTCTCGCCTTCGGTGAAGGAATGGCCGCCGGACTCGAAGGAGCTCTCCGACTCCACCGTCACACCGCCCACGCTGTCGGTCAGTGCTGTGAAGCCCTCGAAGTCCATGATCGCGACGTGGTGGATGGGAGCCCCGATGAAGTCGCTGACGGTCTGCGTGGCGAGCGGAAGTCCACCGTGGCTCATGGCCGCATTGATCTTCGCCTGACCATGGCCTTCGATGTCCACCCACGTGTCCCGCGGGATCGACAGGAGCTGCACGCCCTGACGGTCGCCGCTCACGTGCATGACCATGATCGTGTCCGACCGGTTGCCGCGGGAGTCGCCGGAGTAGTCGACGTCCTCGTCGCGGGCGTCGGAGCCCAGCAGGAGGATGTTCAGTGCCCCGTCGTCCTCAGAGATCGGCTGCTGACCGCCGAACACCTCGTCGTCACCCATCTGATGCGAGTTGTCGTTCCACAGACTGCCCAGGTAGACCACATAGCCGACGACGGCTGCGACGACGAGGAGCACCAGGACGAGGAGGACTGCGAGCACATTCCTCCCGGTCTTCTTCCGACGAGGGCGGGCTGTGGTCCGCGTCGCGGCGGCCGCGCCCGGTGCGGTCCCCGCATCGTCGGAGCCGAAGAGCGAATCGAAGTCAGGATTCTGAGACACAGGCGTCCTCGCGGGTCGGAGCATTGATCCAGCGCATTCTACCCACCCGCCACGTCGTCGAGCCACGCCTGCGCCCTGTCGAACGCGTCGTCCGCGACCCGCGGGTCGACTGCCTTCTTCGAGCCGTTCAGCTCCGTGCGGGTGGCCGACGCCATCGGGTACGAGCCCAGGAACTGCACGGATCCCGCCACCCGGTGGATGCCGCGCAGCGCCTCGGCCACGCGCGCCTCCGCCACGTGGCCCAGCAGATCGATCGAGAACTGGTAGAGGCCCAGCCCGTCGCCGGTGGGCCGTGATTCGATGCGCGACATGTTCACGCCGCGAGCGGACAGCTGCTCGAGCATCTCCAGCAGGGCACCGGCTCGGTCGCTCGCCAGCCCCACGACGATCGTCGAGCGGTCCCAGCCGGTGGGCTCCGGGATCGCACCCGGGCGCTCGACGCAGATGAACCGCGTCTCCGCCAGCGTGTGCTCGCCGATGTCATCGGCCAGCACCTCGAGGCCGTACGTCTGGGCTGCCAGCATCGGTCCGACGACCGCCTGGTAGGGCACGTCTGACGTGCCCGCTCCATCCGCCGAGCTCCCAGCCGGCTCTGCAGAGGCCGCCAGTTCCTGCGCGGCCGCCGCCGTCGAGGACGTGACCCGAAACTCGGCCTGCGGCGCGTTCCGCTGCATCCAGCGTCGCGTCTGCGCCTCCGCATGCGGATGGGTGCCGTAGGCCCGGAGCGTCTGGCGCGTGACCGTCCCCGGCAGTGCCGCGAGCACGAAGCGGACGGGGACGACCGCCTCGGCGACGATCTGCAGCCGGCCGGACCGGGTGAGCGCATCGAGGGTGGCCGGAACTCCCCCCTCGACCGAGTTCTCGATCGGCGCGACGGCCGCGTCGACCTCGCCCGCGCGCACCGCCTCGAGCATCGCCTCTGCCGAGCGCATCGGAATGCGTTCGGCGGTCTCGAGCACTCCGCGCTCGGCGAGGAGGTCGATGAGAGCGGCTTCGGTGAAGGTCGCAGCGGGGCCCAGGTAGGCGTATCGCGTGCTGGCCCGTCCGGTCACGAGAGCGCGCCTCCGGCATCGCGACCCGGACGTCGACCGCCGCTCACCCGACCGCGCAGCTCACGAACGGCGAGCGCACGGGCGACGTCCCGGTACTGGGCGGCGCGGTGCAGCTGCGCCTTGAGATCGCGGCCCGTCACGCGGTGCTGGAGGTCGCACTCGACCTCGCGCACGCGCATGCCGGCCCAGACGAGATCGATCGTCATACCGGTCTCGACGCCCCATCCCCGGGCGAACGGCTGGGTCGCCGTGAACGCTTCGCGGGTCATGCAGCGCATGCCGGACAACGGCTGGGTGGCCTGGAAGCCGGACAGTCGCTCGATGCCCCTCTTCGCGAGCCCGACGACGAATCCGAAGCCGCCGCCCGCACGCTTCTGGGCGGGCAGGATCGCGATCGTCGCGTCGGCCTCACCGGCGAGGACCGGGCCTGCCAGCGGTGCAGTGTTCTCCGCGGAGTCCTCGAGGTCACCGTCGATGAACAGCAGAGCGCGATGACGCACCTGCTCCCCCGGCGCGAGCTCGGAGATCTCCCGGTTCCGCACGGCGAACGATCCCGTCATCATCGCCTGGGCCTTGCCCTTGTTGGTGCGGTGGGTGACGACCTCGGCGCCGGCGGCGCGTGCATGCACTCCCGTGTCGTCCGACGACCCGTCGTCGACGACGAGCACGAGGTCCGCTCCCGGGATCCGCTTCGCCGAGGCGACGGTCGCCGCGATCCGATCCTCCTCATCCTTCGCCGGGATGATCACGGCGACGGCATGCGGGGTGCCGGACGGGGCATCGGCGGCGGGGTTCGGCGCGGAGGGGCTCATCGGATGGTCAGCTGGCGCGACACCACGCCGGCCTTCGCTCGGCGCTCTTCGTGATCGAGCGGTGAGGTGACGGCGGCAGCCTCATCGAACCGGGCGACGAAGGCCGCGAGGCCCTCCTCGAGGTCGTCCGGCTGGGTGTCCGGGGCGAACTCCCAGACGGGGACAGCGATGCCGTGGGCGCGGAAGCAGCCCAGGTACTTGCCGCTGTCCGCGCCCATGTCGTTGCCGCTGGCGGAATGGAGGCGGGCGAGGGCATTGAGGACGACGTCCTCCTGCTCCGTGTGCGCCCAGCGGACGTAGACGCGGCCGGCCATGCTGGTCCAGTAGGCGGCCGGTGCGGACACGAGCTTCTCCGTGGGGCTGATCGCCTCGTTGGCCTGGTCCAGTGCGGCGACGACGTCCTCATCACGCTGCGATTCGTCCTCCGGCAGCCAGAAGTCGAACGTCTCGTGGACCGTGACGTCGAAGGGCACGGACAGGTCGAGGATGTCCTGCAGACGCGGGCCCTCGCCCGGCTGGGAGTCGACCTCGCGGTATGTGCCGGGCTCACCCTCGGCGACGGCCAGCAGTGCGGCCGCGATGTCGCGGGACGGATCAGGCGACGAGAACGGCACCTGCAGGCCCGCCATGAGGAGGCCGTCCTGACGGTGCAGCGCCTGCCAGGCAGCGGGCAGCAGCGAGGCGAAGGTGACGTCGTGGCCCCCGTACTCCTCCGTCAGCTTCGCGGTGGCGGTCGCGGCGGGGACCAGCTCACGCAGGCAGACGAGGTCCGCCTCGAACGGCAGGCCCTCGAACGGCCGGGGCACCCATGCGCCGGCATTCGCCTTCGCGAGGCGCTTGGCGATGATCTCTTCCTTGGACTTCTTGGACTTCTTTCCCATGCGGATGAGTCTACGTGGACCGCGGGGCCGGCTCCGTATAGGACGGGCCGGGGCGGCGGAGGTCTCAGACAGCGGACGACCATTGCCCTGCGTCGACACGGCTGGTTAGGTCGACATGTGTCGCGCATCACTCGGAATGGGGGCCTTCGTCCTGGTGTCCGGGGCGCGCCGCCGCCGTGATCGCGCAACCTGATCGGCACTGCACCCGGGCTGAAGGAGATCTCTCATGACCGCCGCTTCCGCGGAACCCACCGTCGTCTATCCCGCTCGGCTCGTGCGCACGATGGATCCCGCCGCACCGACCGCGGCGGCCGTCGCCGTCCGCGGCGACCGGTTCCGCGCCGTGGGGACGGTCGAAGAGCTCATGCAGTACCCGGGTGCCGTGCTCGACGAGCGCTATGCGGAGTCGGTGCTCCTCCCCGGCTTCGTCGAAGCACACTCCCACGCCGGCACCGGCAATGTGTGGAAGGGCGTCTACGTGGGGTACGTCGACCGCGTCGACCCCCACGGCGCCCACTGGCCGGGGTGCACGTCGATCGACGACGTCGTCTCCCGCCTCCAGGAAGCGGACGCTGCGGCAGAGGACCCCGCAGCACCGCTCATCGCGTGGGGACTCGATCCGATCTACTTCCGGGAGGAGGCGCTCACGGCCGCCCACCTCGACCGCGTCTCGACGACGCGTCCGCTGTGCGTGAATCACGCGAGCGGACACGCCTACACCGTCAACACCGCCGCCCTCGAACGCTGCGGCGTGGACGACGACTCCACGACGGAGGGCGTCGGCCGTGGCGCGGACGGCCGGCTCACCGGCGAGCTCCACGAGTTCACTGCGATGGCGCTCGTGAGCGACATCGCCGCGGGCAACGACCTCCTCAGCGTCGACGCGACGGCCCTGGAGAACTTCGGTCAGAACGCCGTCAACACGGGGACGACGACGGTGACGGATCTGGGCTCCAAGCTCCTCATGGACGACGCCGGGGTCGCGCTCTACCGCGACGCGGTGGGTGAGGGGTTCCCCGCCCGCGTCGACGTCTTCCATTTCGCCGCCGGGGTCGGTCCGGTGTCGAAGACGCTCGCAGAGGACGCGAAGCGCCTGATCACACTGCAGGAGTCGTCGACGGACAGCCTGCGGTTCGGCAACGTCAAGCTCATGCTCGACGGCACTCTGCAGGGCTTCACCGCCCGGGTCAGGGCACCGGGCTACTACGGCGACCAGTCCAACGGGATCTGGAACGTCACCCCGGAGGAGTTCCACCGAGCCTTCGAGACCTTCCACATCGCGGGCCTGCTGGTCCACGTCCACTGCAACGGCGACCAGGCCTCGCAGCTCTTCCTCGACACGCTGGAGCGGATCCTCACCGACCACCCCCGCCCGGACCATCGCCACACGTGCACCCACGCACAGATGGCGACACCGGCGCAGTACCGGCGCATGGCCGCGCTGGGGGCGTGCGCGAACATCTTCTCCAACCACATCCACCAGTGGGGCGACCAGCACATGGACCTCACGATGGGTCCGGACCGCGCTCGCAGGAACAACGCCGCCGCGACCGCGACGCGCCTGGGCGTTCCGATCAGCCTGCACTCGGACTCCCCCGTCACACCGCTGGGACCGCTCACCACCGCGATGCACGGCGTCACCCGCCGCACTCTGACCGGTCGAGTCATGGGCGAGCACGAGCGCATCGACGCGGAGACGGCCCTGACCGCAGTGACGATCGGCGGCGCGTACATGCTCAAGCGGGACGCAGAGGTCGGATCGATCGAGCCCGGGAAGCTGGCGGACCTCGCCGTGCTCGCGGAGGACCCGCTCGACACCGCGCCCGAGGACTGGGCCGGCATCCGCATCCTGGGCACCGTCGTCGGCGGGCGCCATTTCGGGAGCAACGTCCAGCGGAACCCGTGATGCCGGTTCCCCTCACGGTGATCGGCGGATACCTGGGCTCCGGGAAGACGACCCTCATCAACCGGGTGCTGTCGTCCCCGGATGCGGGCAGGGTGGCTGTCGTCGTCAACGACTTCGGTGACGTGAACATCGACGCCGCCCTCGTCGCGGCCCGCGGCGCGGACACGCTGGAGCTCACGAACGGCTGCATCTGCTGCCTGGTCACGGACGACGTCCAGCGCACGATGTCGGGCCTCGCCGCACGCGATGACCTGGAGCACGTCATGTGCGAGGTCAGCGGGATCGGCGACCCCTCGCAGCTGGGGACGTGGCGCACATACCCCGGCTTCCGCCCCGGGCCGACGATCGTCTGCGCCGACGCTCTCACGACTCCGCGCCGTGCACGCGACGAGTACGTGGGCGACGTGGTCCGCCGCCAGCTCGCGGCCGCAGACATCATCCTCGTGACGAAGGGGGACCTGGCGGAGCCGGCGCAGATCGAGGGCACTCAGGACGTGTGTCGGCGGATCAATCCTGGGGCAGACATACAGGTATCGAGCAGCGGGGATCCCACAGCGGTGTCGGAGGCGATCCGGCGATGGGCCGCTGCCGATGAGGACGTGGGCGCCCGTCCGGACGAGGCGCGGGCCGATCCGCCGCCTCATGCCGACGTCCACAGCACGGAGACGGTGCGGCTCGCGGTCGGCGTGCCCGCCGAGTCCGTCACATCGGTCCTCACAGCGCACGCTCACCTGCTGGTGCGCGCCAAGGGGTTCGTGCAGCGAGCAGACGGTGCATGGCTGCAGGTCCACCTCGCCGGCGGCACGGCGACGACCGCTCCGGCCCCTGCGCGCCCGCACGCCGAGGTCGTGCTCATCTCCGCCGGCCCGCAGGCCGCGCGCTCCCTCTCGACCGTCGCGCAGGCGCTCCGCACGCTGCCGGCCGACGACACATCGCCGACACGGCAGACCGACTCGACGAGGAGACACCCATGGACATGAGCTTCCGCGCCCCGACCACGGCGAAGGGGTGGATCAGCATCGGCATCATCGTCCTCGTCCTGCTCTCGGGCATCTGGCCGGTCATCGCCCTCTTCGACGCGAACACGCTGGCATTCGGCCTCCCCCTCCTCATGGTGTGGTCGATCGCAGTCCTCTTCATCACGACCGCAGCGATGGTGGTCATCAACCGGATCACCGGCGACATGGGTGACGTCGACCCTCTGGACGCCGCAGCGGACGCAGGTGAGGAAGCATGATGCAGTACATCCCCTTCGTCATCACCGCCGCGTACCTCGTCGTCGCCGTGGTGATCGGCGTGAGCGCCGGTCGCGGCCACAACATGCGGACCGTCGAGGGCTGGGGCGTGGGCAGTCGCAGCATGGGGCCGGTCGTCGTGTACCTGCTCGTCGCCGCCGGCGGGGTGAGCGCCTACACCTTCATGGGATCGCCGGGATGGGCTCATGACAAGGGCGTGCCCGCGCTCTACGTCGTCGTGTACCTCGCATTCATGGCGCTCGTCGCCTGGTACATCGGACCGAAGGTGTGGAACTTCGGCCGCAGGTTCGGCCACGCCACCCAGTCGACCACCATCACGGACCGGTACGAGTCCCCCCTGCTCGGAGGACTCACGTCCCTCGTCGTGTCCGTGGGCGGACTGGCCTACGCGGTGCTCCAGACGATCGGCTCCGCCTACATCCTCAACGTCATGAGCTTCGGCCTCGTCCCCACCTGGGCGGGCGTCCTCATCACCCTCGCGGTCATCTCGATCTACCTGTTCCGCAGCGGACTGCGCGCGATCGGCTTCACGAACGCGTTCCAGGGCGCGCTCATGTTCGTCGTGGCGTGGATGGTCGGCCTGTGGGCGATGAACTGGTTCACGGGAGGGTTCGACGCCACCCCGATCTTCGAGCGCCTGCAGCAGGAAGCCCCGGAGTTCCTCACGCTGCCCGGTGCTCTGGGCGATATGAACTACGCGTTCTGGACGACGTCGATCCTCATCTCGTTCTTCTCCATCTGGCAGTCGCACTGGGTGTCGTGGATGGGCGCGAAGTCGGCGAGGAGTCTCAAGCAGGCGACGACGTACCTGCCGCTCTACTACCTGGTGCTCATCCCCATGATCATCGTGGGCTTCATCGGAGTCTTCGAGTACACGGACATCGCCGCATCGGATCAGGTCGCCATCCAGATGGCGGTGGACAACATGCCCGTCATCATTGCGGGCCTGCTGGGAGCGGGGACCCTCGCCGCGTCCATGTCGTCGAGCGAGCCCAATATCCACGCGACGGCCCTGACCTACAGCAAGGACATCCTCCAGCCGGTCTTCAAACTGTCCGACGAGAGGACGGGGAGACTGACCCGGTGGCTCATCTTCCCGATCATGGGCCTGATCATCGCCCCCATCTCGATCATGGAGCCCGCCAGCCTCGTCTACATCCTGCTGATCGGGTACGGCTTCACGGGGCAGGCGTTCCCGATCATGGTGGGGATCTTCTTCTGGCCGCGGGCCACGAAGACCGGAGCGCTCATCGGTCTGGCGGCCGGTTCCATCGTGACGATCCTCTTCTCCTTCGTGTTCGCGCATCCGCTGGGCATCCACGCCGGAATCTGGGGCTTCGCGGTCAACATCCCGTGCTTCATCGTGTTCTCGCTGCTCACGAAGCCTGCGTCGCAGGAGACGCTGGCCAGGTACTTCACGACATCGCGGAAGACGAAGACCACGGACGCAGGACCCGCTGCCGACGCGGGGCCCGCACCGACCGCCTGAGGCACTCGCGGCCCCGGGGCCCTCAGGAACCGGTCCTCTGCGGACCCGAGGCGAGCCGTGCGGGAGGCGCCGCGCCCGCGCAGCCGTCAGTCGGTGAGGTCGAAGTTGCGGACGTAGGCGTCGCGCAGGGCGTCCCAGCCCACCTCCATCGCGTCCTCACCGACGACCCGCTCGACGTCCTGTCCGTCGAGCACCAGCGAGAGGACCGTGAAGCACACGTGCCAGCCTGCCGCCGTCATCGGCACCAGCTCCTGCTGTGCGAAGGTCTGGGTCAGCGCGAGGTGCGTCGACCCGGTGGATCCCTCGGCAGCCTCGGCGCCGACGTGGGCCTCGGACTCCGAGAGCTCCCACAGCACCTCGCCCATGCCCCAAGCATGGCGCAGGACGGTGCCCGGCTCGATCTCGATGACCCGGGCCTCGGCCGCGGGTGCGTCGGGGGACTCGTGGGACTGGGCCGGACCGACCTCGGTGAGGGGACGGTCAGGGACGATCGGCGACCAGCGCGCCAGCAGCTCCGGCTGCGTGAGGTGGTCCCAGACCCGCGACGCAGGAGCATCGATCGTCAGACCCAGCGTCAGCAGCGTCGTCCCGTGCGACAGCGACTGCGACTCCGCAGACACCGGAAGGGAGGTGAGGGCACCGGTGACGGCGGCAACGGTCTGGTCGGACAGCGGCATGCGGAACTCCTTCTGTGCGTGCGCGGGGCGCGTCTTCCGTCCGACCCTATCCGAGCAGCAGGCGCGGGTCCCGTCACTTGAGATCGTCCTCAATTCCGTTGACCCGTCGACACAGGTGTGAAAGATTCTGAACGAACGATAAGAAGTGTGGGACACGCTCCCAGCACTCCATCTGACCCGGCTCGAAGGAGAGAACATGTCAGCACGTTTCCAGGACAAGGTCGCGATCGTCACCGGCGCTTCGCGAGGGATCGGACTGGGGATCGCCCAGCGTCTCGTCGACGAGGGCGCCCGCGTCCTCCTCACCGCCCGCGGCGAAGACGCGCTCACAGAGGCCGTCGACCAGCTGGGCGGACCCGACAAGGCCATCTACGCCGCAGGGAAGGGCGACAGCGCCGACCACCAGGACGAGGCGATCGCCCAGGCGACCGAGGCCTTCGGGCCCGTCGACATCCTCGTGAACAACACCGGGATCAACCCCGTGTACGGCCCCCTCATCGAGATGGAGGACCGTGCGATCACGAAGCTGTTCGATGTGAACGTCCTCTCGACCATGCAGTGGACCCGCAAGGTCTACGAGGCGTCGATGAAGGAGCGCGGCGGGTCGATCGTGAACCTGTCCTCGGTCGCCGCAGTCCGCCAGCCCAACATGATCGGGTTCTACGGCGCGACGAAGTCGATGATCACGCACATCACCAAGCAGTACGCGATGGAGCTCGGCCCGGACATCCGCGTCAACGCGATCGCACCGGCCGTCGTGAAGACGAAGTTCGCGGAGAAGCTCTACGAGGAGGGTGAGGAGAAGGTCGCGGCGTCCTACCCCCTCAAGCGGCTCGGCGTCCCCGAGGACATCGCGGCGCTGGCAGCCTTCCTCCTGTCGGACGAGGCCTCGTGGATCACGGGAGAGCTGATCGTCGCGGACGGCGGTGTGACCCTGGGCGGAGGCGCCTGAACGAGTTCCGCTGAAGCACGTGCAGGCCGAGGGGCAGGGGAGGCGGGAAGGCCCCCTACCCCTCGGCCTGTTCCACGATCCGCGCGGCGAACAGGGCGAACGACACCGTGAGAAGCACGGTCGCCAGGGTCGTCCACCCATAGGCGGTCGTCATCGGCAGCAGCTGAGTCAGCCCCGCGAAGACCGTCGACAGCACGGCGATCCCCAGGCCGATGCCCGTCTGCTGGGCCGTGGCCACCAGCCCGCCGGTCAGCCCCGCCGCCTCGTCTGGCACCGCAGCCATGACGACGGACACCAACGGTCCCATCATGAGTCCCTGACCCCCGCCGATCAGCACCCCGGCGACCTGGTACCAGACGAAGAAGTGATCGACCCCCACGAGGGCGACGACGCCCAGCCCGACGAGTCCGACGCCCTGGATCACCGATGCCATGAGCAGCGTCCGCCGCCCGCCGTGCACCGTGCCGCCCCACCGCACCACGATCCGCGGAGCCAGAGCGGATGCGACGACGAAGGCGAGCGCCAGCGTCGCGGTCGCCAGTCCCGATTCCCAGGGCGCCAGGCCGTATCCCTGCTGGCTGAGGATCGCGTAGTTGTAGGCGAATCCGCCGATCATCATGAACAGCAGGCAGGCGAGCGCCATCCCGGTGCGCACCGCGGGCTCCCGCATGACCTCCAGCGGCAGGATCGAGGGCCGCCGCGAGCGCTCCCGCATCAGCGCGTGCAGGGCCAGGAGGCCGAAGCACCCTGCCGAGGCCCCCAGCAGCCCCGCTGTCCACAGCAGGGGTCCCGGCGGAGACAGCGGGGCGACCAGGTCGATCGCGGCGACATGCGTGAGCCCTGCGATGAGGAGCAGCAGCGCCAGCGCCACGAGCACGGAGCCGCGGGCGTCGAGTCCCAGCGGCCTCGGCGACCGGGTCTCCGTGAGGTGTCTCGCGCCCACCCACGCGATGACGGAGAGCACGCCCACGGAGGCGAATGCGGCCCGCCATCCCAGGTCTGGGCCGAAGGCGCTGTTGACCAGCCCGCCGATCACCTGTCCGGCCACGGTGCCGCTGCCGGCGAAGACACTGTAGAGCCCCACCGCGCGCAGACGCGCACTCCCCCGGAGGATCGACTGGATGCTCGCGAGCACCTGCGGCGTGGTGACCGCCGCGGCACACCCCTGCACCAGTCGCGCCGCGACGAGGAACTCCACCGTCGGGGCGCTGGCCGTGAGCAGTGCTGTGATCGCCAGTGCCAGGGTGCCCACGCGGAACATGCGCCGGCGTCCCCACCGGTCCCCCAGCCGACCGAAGAAGATGAGGCCCGCCGCGAACGTCGCGGAGTACGCCCCGACCACCAGCGACGTGCCGGATTCGGTGATCTGCAGCCCCTGCTGGATTCCGGGAGCGGAGATCGCGGCCACGGCGATCGTGTACGTGGCCAGGAACGTGACGACGTAGAGCGGCCAGACGGTGGGGCGCGCGGACTCCTGCGTCATCGCGTCAGACCACCGTCCACGACGGGCGCGGCACCTGCAGGAACACTACGACTCCTTCGTCGTGGGGATGGGGAACCGTGGCGCGGCATGCAGCGCGCGGGAGCTGACTCGATCGTTGTCGAACACTCGATAGAATCGGCGTCCCCTCGTCACTCTAGACCACCGCGGCGCTCTCGCACCGACTGGTCGGACGTCGTCGTCTCACCGATCCGCGAGCGGGCCCCCGGACATCACCAGCGACATCGACGCAGCAGCAGCGACCGCGGCACCGGCGAACAGCAGCATCATCGACCCGAGCGGGTAGAAGAGTGCCGTCCAGGCGAAACCGGTCGCGAGCCCCATGAAGCGCGCCGTGTTGTGCATGCCGAACGCCAGGGAGTTCTTCCCCGTCTGCGACAGCGACACGGAGAACGCCGAGAGGCTCTGCCCGGCATTGATCGCGACTCCCATGAGCAGCAGAGCGACGATGATGCCCACCGACTGCACGCCGGCGAGCGCGGCGTCCGGACCCCAGTCCATCCACGCGCCCAGGAGCAGCGGGACGGCGATGAGGGCGCTCAGCACAGTGATCGAAGCCTTCCAGCCGCCCAGCCTCGTCCGCAGTGCGGATGTCAGCCGCGACGACGTCGCCATCGCAGCCGCCATCGCGAAGACGATGACGCCCACCGGGCCGGGCCCCAGACGCAGCTCCTGCGCGATCCACAGTGGCAGCGAGGACAGCACGATGCCCATGATGAACATCATCGTCGCCGCCATCGCAGTCGCCCGCGCGTACCTGCGCTCCAGCAGGGACCGCGGCGGCAGGAGCCGATCCGGTCGCTTCGCCGCGATCACGAGGAAGACCACGCCGCTCACCAGCGCGGCGAGACCGACCACCACATCCGGCCCCCAGGCGACGCGCTGACCGACCATCGTGGCGGCCACGACGAAGAGCCCGATCGACAGCATGAGGACGACGACGCCCGGCGCATGGATCGGCACCTTGCGCCCCGGGATGTGCGGCACCGTCACGAGCACGGCGACCAGGAGGATCGCGGAGAAGACCCCGGCGAAGCCGAAGACGCCGCGCCATCCGAAGAACTGCGCGACGAGGCCGCCCACGGGCGGACCCATCGCCTGGCCCACACCGATCGCGGCCGCCCACGCGGCCAGCGCAGAGGCGCCCTTGGCAGGCCACAGAGCGGGCAGGGACCTCTGCACACCCGGCGGGAACGTCGCACAGGCGATCCCCTGGACCGCACGCAGCACGATCAGCATCTCGAGGCTCGTCGAGAACACTGCGGCGAGCTGCGCGACCGACAGCAGGCCCAGCCCCAGCGCGACGACGCGGATGGCGCCCAGGCGGTCGCACAGCCAGCCGGCCAGCGGGACGAAGACGGCCATCGCGACGGTGTAGGCGGCGATGCTCAGGACCACACGGCTGTCGGACGCCCCGAAGTCCTCCTTGATCCAGTCCAGCGGCGCGTTGATGATCGTGCCGCCGACGGTGCCCGCCGTGGTCGTCCCCAAGAGCGCGAGGTACGCCGCCCGCCCCGGCACCCGTGACGGCCCGCGCCCGTCCGCATCGTCCGGAGGGTCGCCGGGTGCCCCGTCTCCACGTCCCGGCGGTCTGCTCATGCCGGGTCAGGCCCCCTGCGCGGAATCGGTCGCCGCGTCGCCGGCGGAATCCCCAGCGGCCGCAGATGCGTCCCGCTCCCCCGCCGGAGTGCTCAGCCACGCCCGGACACGTTCGGAGTCCTGCCCCAGTGTGGGCGGCGCCAGATCGTAGGAGACCTGCGTCTTCGACATCGTGATCGGATTGCGGACGGTGGGAATGACGCGGTCACCGGATCCGGCCTCGGCGACGGGGTCCAGCCCCATCGACTCGGCGAGCTGAACGCCCTGCTCGATCGTATTGATCGGGGCGCACGGCAGGCCAGCGGCAGAGAGGATCTCGTACCATTCCTGCGCCGTCCTGTGCGACAGCGCCTCGGTGAGCAGCGGTTCGAGGTCCTTCCGGTGCCTGTTGCGGGGAAACGCGGTGGCGAACCGGTCGTCCTCCAGCCATTCCGGCCGCCCCACACCGTTCGACAGCATGCCGAACTGGCGGTCGTTGCCGCAGGCGATGATGAGGTCGCCGTCCTTCGTGGGCATCGGCTGGTACGGGTACAGGCTGGGGTGCTCATTGCCCATCCGGTGCGGGACGCTGCCCGCCGCGACGTACCCGGACGTCTGGTTGACAAGCCCGGACAGCGCCGACGACAGGAGGTTCGTGTCGACCTTCTGCCCCTCGCCCGTCGTGAGCCGGTGCTGCAGGGAGGCGAGGATGCCGATCGTCGTGTGCAGGCCGGTGATGACGTCGAAGATCGCGACACCCGCACGGAAGGGGGGCCCGTCCGCGTCGCCCGTCAGGCTCATGAAGCCGGACAGCCCCTGCACCAGCAGGTCGTAGCCGGGCTGGGGGTTCGACGGGCCGAAGCCGGTGACCGACGAGTAGACGACGTTCGGGTTGTCCTTCGCCACCGCGTCGTAGTCGAGCCCGAACTTCACGAGGCCGCCGGGCTTGAAGTTCTCCACGACGACGTCCGCGCGGCGCGCCAGCTCACGTGCGAGCTCCAGGTCACCGGAGTCCTTGAAGTCCAGCACCACGTCGTACTTGTTGCGGTTGATCGACAGGTAGTAGGTCGCGTCCTCGTCCCGCACCGGTGGCCGCCACATCCGGGTGTCGTCACCGCCCGGACCCTCCACCTTGATGACGGTGGCGCCCAGATCCGCGAGCATCATCGTCGCGTAGGGGCCCGCGAGCACGCGGGAGAAGTCCGCGACCACGATCCCGGACAGCGGACCGCTGCCCTTCCGGTCGAAGATCTCGTGGAGGTCCTCAGTGCTCATGTGCGTGGGTGCTCCTTGCTCGTGGTGATGCGCGTCGTCGTCTGAGGATCAGCGGAGGTAGAGGCGGACGGTGTCGATCTCGTCGCGCAGCAGGCGCACCTCTTCGACGGTGGGCTCCATCGTCGAGCGCACCTCGTCGGCGACCTGCAGATCCCAGCCGGTCGCCTCCTTCACCTGGTCGACGGTGACTCCGGGATGGGTGTGCGTGAGGACGAGCTCGCCGAATCTGTCGGCCCGCTGCAGGACGCCCAGCGGGGTGATCACCACGCTCACGCCGTGGCCCTGCGGCTGGATGCCGTCGCCGGACTGCGCCGCCGCGACGGGTGAGGCTGAGGTGATGAAGTCCACTTCCGCAGGGAACGACGCAGGGTCGTGGCGGCGGATGATCACGAAGATCTCACCGGAGTTCGCCATGATGTCCGCCGCGCCGCCGGAGCCGGGGAGCCGCACGGTGGGCTTCTCCCACTCGCCGATCACGGTCGTGTTGAGCGACCCGTGGCGGTCGATCTGCGCGGCGCCCAGGAAGCCCACGTCGACGTTGCCGCCCTGCAGGACGTAGCCGAACAGGGCCTGCATGCTCACGACGGACTCCGAGCCGGACACCACGACGGAGTCGGCGATGCCCTCGGCCATCGCCTCCGGGTGGGCCCCGGCGACGCCCGATTCGTAGATGAGCTCGATGTCGCGGTTCAGGGTGCGGTGCGCGAGGTCCACCGCGAGGGTCGGCAGGCCGATCCCGGCGAACACCGTGCGCTTGTCCGCCAGCATCTTCGAGGCCGCGCACACGATGAGTTCTGTCTGGGAGTAATCGGGGGAGGTCGTCATCACGCTTCTCCTTCGTTCGCAGCCGCGAGCAGGCGCCTGCCGTAGTCGACCGGCTGGGACGGCTTCGAGGCGACCCGCAGCGAGTCCAGCTGCTCTTCGCCGATCGCTGCGAGGTACTCCTCGTGGTCGGCCGTGCCGTGGATGTGCTCCTCGAGCCACTCCCGCAGGCGCTGGGGGTCCTTCGCCATCTTCGGCCACATGCGGTAGAACGCGTTGTCCCGGTCGTACGAGCCCTGCACGTACGACGGGTGCGCGCCGCGCGGCACGACGCAGACGGCGTCGACCGCGTGCGCCGGGATGAGCGTGCGGTTGGGGTCGGAGCGGATGACCTCGTCGTCGACGATCTCCTCGACCGTCACGATGACGCGCTCGGCCGCGTAGACGGCTTCCTGCTGGACTCCCGTGATGCCCCAGATCTGCGCGTTGCCGCGGCGGTCCGCGCGCTGCGCGTGGATGATCGTCACGTCGGGGTTGAGCGGCGGCACGACGTACGTCGTGCCGTCGCCGTACGGGTCGTCGACGAGTCGGATGTCCGGGTTCACCTTCGGCAGGTCCGAGCCTGCGAACGACCGGATCGGGATGAACGGCAGGCGGGAGGCGCCGGCGTGGTAGCGCAGGACCATCGCATGGTGGCTGTACTCCTCGACCGCCAGGGGTGCGGGATCGTGGTCCTCGAGCCGGCGGCGGATCTCATAGAGGCTGCCTGCGGATCCCGACGCGAAGAAGGAGCAGACCAGCCGGTCGACGCACCCGGCGGCGATCATCATGTCCGCGATGAGGTCCGGCGTCATCCGGCAGAAGGTCAGCCCGCGGCGCTGCTGTCGGATGATCTCGTGGCCCGCCGCGAACGGGATGAGGTGGCTGAACCCCTCGAGCGCGATCGTGTCGCCGTCGCGCACCAGCGAAGCGATCGCTTCCGGCAGCGGCAGGACTCTGTCCTTCGCCATGTGTTCTTCCACCCCTCATCGGTCAACTGTGACTCCATCAGATTAAGTCAGATTCGACGGGGAATCCAGTGGTAATACTTACCAAGTGGGCATGAATCGTGGCATAATCGCCCCATGGAGCTCCAGCAGGTACGTGCGTTCCTCGCCGTTGCAGAGGAACTGCACTTCGGACGCGCGGCAGAGCGATTGGGCATCGCGCAGCCGCCGCTCAGCCGTGCGATCCGACAGTTCGAGCACGAACTGGGCACCGAGCTCTTCCACCGGACGACACGGCAGGTCGCACTCGCGCCTGCGGGCACCGCGCTCCTGAGCCCCGCCCGGGCCCTGCTCACAGCGGCGGAGACCGCAGAGCAGTCCGTGCAGATGGCGTCCGCGGGGGACATCGGCCGCGTGCGCCTGGGGCTGGGGACGCTGTCCTCCCACCGCGCGGCCTCCCGGATGGTCGCCGCGACGCACCGCCGCAAGCCCGGCATCACCGTGGAGATGGAGAGCAACGTCTACTCGGAGGAGGCGATCGCCCGCCTGCACGACGGGACGCTCGACCTCGCCCTGGTCCGCTGGCAGGCGCAGCCGCCCGGAGTCATCGGCCGCCCGGTGATCATCGAACGGCCGATGGTCGCCGTCCACGCCGACCACCGCCTGGCGGGCCGCTCGTCCGTCACCGTCGACGAGCTGCGCGATGAGGCCTTCATCCTCCTCCCGGCCGATCCCGGGTCGACGATGCGCGACCTCACGCTCCAGTGGTGCTACGCCGCAGGGTTCACCCCCCGCGTCGTCCAGGAGGCGCCGGACACCCAGCTCGTCGGCGCGCTGGTCTCTGCGGAGATGGGCATCACCATCACGTACGACTCGGTCATGGCCAACATCCACGACCCCGACCTCGTCGCCGTGCCGCTCTCCGTCGAGCACGATCCGATCACCGTCTACCTGGCGCACCGCGAGGGCGAACTGGAACCGGCGCTCCGAGAAGTCGTCGCCGCGGCCGAGGCCGTCGTCCCGACCGCGACCAGGACATGACCACCGACCACACACGCAGAACACCGCTCACAACCCAACGAGGAGTCACTGTGACCCAGACACCCGCATCCGCGAACGACATCGTCATCTGCGAACCGCTCCGTTCACCCGTGGGCGCCTTCGGCGGACAGTTCAAGGACATCGCTCCCGAGGAGCTCGGCCGACAGGTCGTCACCGCTCTCATCGAGAAGTCCGGCATCCGCCCCGAGGCCATCGACGACGTCATCTTCGGCCAGTGCTACCCGCACATGGAGGCACCGGCCATCGGCCGCGTCGTCGCCCTGGACTCCGGCCTGCCGGTGACCGTCCCCGGTCGCCAGGTCGACCGCCGCTGCGGCTCCGGCCTGCAGGCCGTCCTCGACGGCATGGGCGCGATCGCGACCGGCGGCGCCCAGGTCGTCGTCGCCGGCGGCGCCGAGTCGATGTCCCGCGCACCGTTCTTCAACGAGGACATCCGCTGGGGCATCCGCGGAGGCAACGTCGAGCTCAAGGACGGACTGGTGCGCGGCCGCCTCACGGCCGGCGGCAAGAACCACCCCGTCCCCGGCGGCATGATCGAGACGGCGGAGAACCTCCGCGAGGAGTACTCGATCGGTCGCGAGGAGCAGGACCGCCTCGCCGTCGAATCGCACCGTCGCGCGACCGCTGCCACGGACAGCGGCGTGTTCGCAGAGGAGATCGCGCCGATCACACTCCCCGCGACGCGCAAGCAGCCGGAGCAGCAGATCACCCTCGACGAGCACATCCGCCCGAGCGCCAGCCTCGAATCGCTGGGGAAGCTCAAGGCGATGCGCGCGAAGCTCGATGAGAACTCCACCGTCACCGCGGGCAATGCCTCCGGCCAGAACGACGGCGCCGCCGCCACGATCGTCACGACCCGCGCGAAGGCCGACGAACTGGGCCTCAAGCCGCTCGTCCGCATCGTCAGCTGGGGTGTGGCCGGCGTTCCGCCGCGCACGATGGGCATCGGCCCGGTGCCCGCGACCAAGGTCGCCCTGGAGCGCGCCGGACTGGAGATCAAGGACCTCGACCTCATCGAGCTCAACGAGGCGTTCGCGGCGCAGGCACTGGCAGTCACCCGCGAATGGGGCTTCGGCGAGTCCGACTTCGAGCGCACGAACGTCCACGGCTCCGGCATCTCGCTGGGCCACCCCGTCGGCGCGACCGGCGTGCGCATCCTCACCACGCTCGCGCGTGAGATGGATCGCCGCGGCGCCCGCTACGGCCTCGAGACCATGTGCATCGGCGGTGGCCAGGGGCTCGCTGCGATCTTCGAGCGCGTGGAGGCCTGAGCATGACGCAGCCTCTGTCCGGCTTCACCGTCGTCGAGAACGACTCCTTCGTCGCCGCGCCGTCCGCCTGCCTGGCGCTCAGCCAGATGGGCGCGGAGATCATCAAGATCGATCCGCTGAAGGGCGGACCGGACATCGACCGCTGGCCCATCACGGCGGAGGGGAGGTCGATCTACTGGGGCACCCTCAACCGGGGGAAGCGCTCCGTGGCCATCGATCTCCGCAGCGACGAGGGCCGGGAGCTCGCGCAGGCACTCATCACCGCCACCGGTGACGAGCCTGCCAAGACCGGCATCTTCATGACGAACAACGTGGGCCGCTCCTTCCTCGCGGACGACGTCCTGCGCGCCAAGCGCGACGACCTCATCCACGTGAAGGTCCAGGGCTCCGCCGACGGCGGACCGGGCGTGGACTACACCGTCAACGCGGAGACCGGCATCCCCGGCATCACCGGACCCGCGGAATCGCCGCGGCCGGCCAACCACGCGCTGCCCGCGTGGGACCTGCTGTGCGGACAGGCTGCGGTCACCGCTGTCGTCTCCGGCCTCCTCCAGCGGTCGACGACCGGACAGGGCACCTACGCGGAGATCGCGCTCCAGGACATCGCGCTGTCCGCCGTCGCCAACCTGGGCTGGTACACGGAGGCCCTCCAGCCCGCCGGTGAGCGCACGAAGCACGGCAACCACATCTTCGGCACCTTCGGCACGGACTTCACGACGTCCGACGACCGCTCCGTCATGATCACCGCGATCACGCGACGCCAGTGGCAGGCGCTCGTCGATTCGACCGGCATGACCGCCGTCGTCGAAGCGCTCCAGTCTGCGCTGGGCATCGACCTGTCGCAGGAGGAGGCCCGGTACGCGCAGCGTGAGACCCTCGAAGCGCTGTTCAAGCCGTGGTTCGCCGCGCGGACTCTCGACCAGGTGTCCGCGGAGCTGGCCGGCTCCGGCGTCCTGTGGGCGCCGTACCGCAGCATCGGGGAGGTCGCCCGCGAGGCGGCCGGGACCTCGGCGGGTTCGGACGGTGCTGGGACCGGAGCGATCCGGGGGCTGGCGTCCGAGCAGCTGGGCGACATGCTCGTCGGCGCGAACCCCATCAGGTTCGATGGAGAGTACCTCTCCGGCGAGAAGCCCACGGTGCTGGGCGAAGCGACCCACGAGGTGCTCAGCGAGAAGCTGGGACTCTCACAGACGGACCTGGGAAGACTCTCCGACTCCGGTGTCCTGAACAGTTGATAACGTAAGGGGACCGACCCGGAAGTGCGGTGCGCCACAGCGCCGTGGAAGGGGAAACGCGGTTCCCAGGAAGGATTTATCACCCCCATGCGGATTGTCACTTTTGTCAAGTACGTCCCGGACGCCGCCGGCGACCGCTCCTTCGAATCGGACAACACCGTCGATCGTGAGACCGACGGCCTGCTGTCCGAGCTCGATGAATACGCCATCGAAGAGGCTCTGAGCCTCACCGACAAGGACAAGGGCGCGGAGACCATCGCGGTCACCGTCGGCCCCGACGACGCGAAGGATGCCGTTCGGAAGGCCCTGCAGATGGGCGCCGACAAGGGCGTGCACGTGAACGACGACGCCATCTCCGGCGCCGACGCAGTGGGCACCGCGAAGATCCTCGCCGCGACCGTCAAGAAGGTCGAGGAGGACGAAGGTCCCGTCGATCTCGTCATCACCGGCCTGGCCTCCACTGACGGCCAGATGTCCGTCGTGCCTGCAATGGTGGCGGAGCTGCTCGGCCGCCCCGCGGCGACGCAGGGCTCCACGCTCGAGGTCACGGACACCACCGCGACCGTCCGTCGCGATGGCGACGCCGCTTCGCAGTTCGTCGAGGTGTCCCTGCCGGCGCTCGTGTCCGTCACGGACCAGATCAACGAGCCCCGCTACCCCTCGTTCAAGGGGATCATGAAGGCGAAGAAGAAGCCCGTCGCGCAGTACGACCTGAGCGACCTGGGCCTCGATGCGTCCGCCGGCGGTGCGGGTGCGCTCACGCAGATCGTCGAGCTGGCACCGGCCCCCGGCCGCACTGCCGGCGAGGTCGTGTCGGATGAGGGCGACGGCGGGCAGAAGCTCGTCGACTGGCTCGCATCCAAGAAGCTCGTCTGAGCCGTCCGCCCACCATCGACCACATACGCGAAGGAAGAGAAGCGCACTATGTCTGAAGTTCTCGTTCTCGTCGACCACGCGGACGGCAAGGTCCGGAAGTCCACGCTCGAACTGCTCACGTTCGCCCGCCGCATCGGCACACCCGTCGCCGTCTTCGTCGGCGACGCGGCTGCGGGCGAAGCCGCAGCCGCCGCACTGGGCGAGCACGGCGCAGAGAAGGTCCTCGTGGCCTCTGACCCGGTCTACGGGGAGTACCTCGTCTCCGCACACGCAGAGCTGCTCGCAGCACTCGTGCAGGAGCGTCAGCCGGCCGCGGTCCTGGTGACCGCCGGTTCGGAGGACCGTGAGATCGCCGCCCGCGCGGCGATCAAGACCGGATCCGGTATCCTCACCGACGCCGTCGACGTCGCTGCGGACGGCTCCGTCTCGCAGCAGGTGTTCGCCGCGTCCTACAACGTCACCAGCAAGGTGGCGCAGGGCGTTCCGTTCATCGCCGTGAAGCCCAACTCGACCGCGCCGGAACCCGCTGCGGCCGCCGGTGCCGTCGAAGCAGTGTCGTTCGCACCGACCGACGCGGCGAAGACCGCACGCATCGTCAAGGTCGAGGAGAAGGCGGCCTCCGGCCGGCCGAACCTCACCGAAGCGGCGATCGTCGTGTCCGGCGGACGCGGCACCGGTGGCGATTTCGCCGCCGTCGAGGCACTCGCCGATTCGCTCGGTGCTGCCGTGGGCGCGTCCCGCGCCGCAGTGGACGCCGGCTGGTACCCGCACTCCCACCAGGTGGGTCAGACGGGCAAGGCCGTGTCGCCGCAGCTCTACGTGGCAGCCGGCATCTCCGGTGCGATCCAGCACCGCGCCGGCATGCAGACCTCGAAGAACATCGTCGCCATCAACAAGGACGACGAAGCGCCGATCTTCGAGCTCGCCGACTTCGGTGTCGTGGGCGACCTGTTCCAGGTCCTCCCCCAGGCCACCGACGCGGTCAACGCGCGCAAGTGAGCCGCACGCCGGGCCCGTGTGACCCGGCGGTGGGCGGTGCCGTCGTCGGCTTGAAGTAGACGGCGGCCCTTCCTACACTTGTTCAGTCGTGAAGGCCCGGGCGTCGGGTCCGCATCTCCCCTCAGGGGTCGGTGCGTCCCCGCCGCCCGGGCCTTCAGCACGTCCAGCGGTCGGCCTCGTCGGCCCGGTCGACCAGCGGAAGGACGCTGTGGCGGATTCCGAGCGCGTCGAAGGCGGTGCGTGCGCAGGAGACCAGCCCGGCTTCGGCATCGGGGATCAGGTCGAGCGGCACGCCGACCGCGTCTTCGAGCATCCTGCGGACGCCCGGTGAGCGCACCACTCCCCCGGTCGCGGGCAGACGGGACGGCCTGACGCCCAGGCGCTCGAGCAGCCCGGCCACAGCAGACGCCATGGATGCGACCGCGTCAGCGTAGTCCCGCGCGTTGGCCTGCCCGGCGCCGTCATCGTCAGCGGCCGCTGCGAGAGCCGCCTCCGCGAGATCGTGGGCTGCGGGCGAATGCGGTGCCGCGGTGCCGGGCAGAGTGCGACGTGCGCGTTCGAGCGCCTCACCCGCCTCGGGGAGCCGCGCTATCACCAGATGCCCCGCAGGGTGCGCGAGACGATGTCGGTCGACCAGCTCACCCGTGTCCGCAGGCCGCTGGAGATCCTCTGCGGGCTCCGGATCGACGTAGGCGACCCACCCGGTCGTGCCCAGGTGCAGGTAGACGCTGCCGGCTGCGCTGCCGACCATCCCGTCCGTCGCGGATCCGGCGTCGCCCAGCGCCATGACCACGGGCGTCCCCGCGGGGACGCCGAAGGTGCGCGCGGCCGCAGCGGACGCGTGTCCCACCGTCCCGGGGTCCACACGACGCGGCAGGCTCAGATGTGCGGGGACGAGCGGACGCCCCTCAGCAGTCCGCAGACGAAGCCACTCGTCGGTCCGCGGGTCGTACGCCGAGGTCGTGCTCGCGGTCAACCGGTCGCACACGTGCGCGCCGCACAGTGCGTGCGCAGCCCAGCCCGCGGCGGAGAAGTGGGCCGTGGACGAGGCTGCGACGGCCTGCGGCTCCGTGCGCGCCAGATGGAGCAGCTTGGGCGGGACGGAGTCGCAGTCGGGGTGCGGCGCGACAGCGATGCCGGGTGCCCACGACGGGTTCGCCGCGAGCAGTTCGGTGAGCTCACGACGTGCCCGCGTGTCCGAGTAGAGGACGACCGGATGGGTGGGGTCACCGTGGTCATCGAGCAGGATGAGGTCCTGCATCTGCCCCGTGAGCGCGATCGCTGCGAGTGGCTGTGCTGCGGGTCCTGACGACCGTGAGGAGACGTCGGGCCCAGCCGCGGTGCACGCGAGGATCACCTCGCGCAGCGCACTGCGCCACTCGCCGATGGACTGCTGCCTCACGCCGTGCGGCCCCCGGTCAGTCGTCAGCGGCGCCTCCGCTTCGCCGACGACGCAGCCGTCACGACCGATCAGAGCGGCTTTGACGTGGCTGCTTCCGAGGTCGATCGCGAGGACCGGACTGCCGGACGGGTTCGCTCCCGGGTGCGCTCGCGACGGAGTGCGGACCGCGGGCGAAGCATGGAGCGCGGGCGCTGCGTGGAAGGTCACTGCTTCATCGTAGTGAGCGTGCGGCGCTTGCGAGCACGAGTGTCGAGCACGTGTGCCGGGCAGAAGTCGCTCACCGCTATGGCGCAGGTCACGCGGAGGGATAGACTGATCGTGAACGCAGGGACCATGGGGAGGAACGCATGAAGAAGCGGTTGATTCTGCTGGCAGGCCTGGGTGCGGGATTCGTGCTGGGCTCGTACTCCGGACGCTCCAGCTACGAGAAGCTGCGCGCACAGGTCGACCAGCTGTGGTCGGATCCTCGCGTGCAGGAGCAGTTCCAGAAGGCCGGCGACACGGTCCGCGAGAAGGGGCCGGAAGTCGCTCAGGCGGTCAGGGACAGGGCACCCGAGGTCGCTGCCGGGGTGCAGAGCGCTGCCGCGGATGCCGTCTCCGCAGGTCGGGAGAAGTTCGAGGACCTCGCGCACGGTGAGGACGACGAGGACCGGGTCCAGCCGGAGAACGCGGCGTCTGCTGCCGCCGCAGCCGGTGCGGCGGATGCCGACGGTGTCGACGAGGCGGGCCTGGACGCCCCGGAGGACGAGGCGCTCTCCACCGACAGCGCAGATCCGGACATCGTGTCCGATCCGTCCACGGACCCCGCGGACGAGGGACCGGCGCAGACCCGCTGAACCACCGGGTCTGAGATTCCGCACGCAAGCGGATCCCGCTCACCGAAGGCGCGCGCCGTCCGCAGGTGCGCGCCTCCGGCATGTCCGGGAGCGGCGGGCGGTGGTCAGAGCGACCGCGGTCGGACGGCTGTCACAGGAGTGAGGAGCCGAGCCTGCAGACGTTCTCGACGTACTTGCGCACCCAGGAGCGCTCCCGCCACCGTGCGGCGTCGAGCGGAGCGGAGTGCGCCTGATAGTCCTCCCGCTCCAGCGCGTACATCTGCCGCGTGAACTCCTCATCGACGATGAAGAGCGAGACCTCGTGGTTCATCGCGAACGACCGTTCATCCATGTTCGAGGAGCCGATGACCGTCACGTGATCGTCCACGAGGATGAACTTCGAATGGAGCACGGTCGGTGCGCGGTACTGGTAGATCGTGACGCCCGCTTCGACGAGCTCATCGTAGTAGGACTCCTGCGCCTTCCCCACGACCCAGTGGTCGTTCGTCGCCCCCACGTACAGCCGGACGTCCACTCCGGACTGCGATTCCGTCTTCAGCGCCGTCAGCAGGGCGTTGTCCGGCACGAAGTACGGTGACGAGACCACCACCGTGCGGTTCGCGTTGTAGATGAGATGGGTGAACAGCTGCAGGTTGTTCTCGTGGTCGAATCCCGGGCCGGACGGTACGACCTGGGCCATGATCCCCGCCGATTCGGGCGGCGCGTCGAGCTCCTCGTCGAACTCGCCGAACAGTGCGTCATCCGTCTCCGAGTACCAGTCGGAGGCGAACACCGCGTCGAGCTCGTCGACGATCGGGCCCGTGCACCGGACCATGAGGTCTTTCCACACCAGACCGCGCTTCCGATTCCTCCTCGTGTTGTACGAGGGGTGGATGATGTTCTGCGAGCCGGTGAAGGCGGTCTGCCCGTCGACGACGAGGATCTTCCGGTGGTTCCGGAGGTCGGGCCGCTGATACTCGCCCTTCCAGGGGCGGATCGGAAGGCTGCGTCGCCACATGAGCCCGGATTCGTCGAGCAGCTTCACGAGGCTCCGATACCCGGGATAGCCGATGGAGCCCACGTGGTCGATGAGGATGCGGACCACGACGCCGCGCTCGTGCGCTGCGATGAGTGCTTCGATCAGAGGCCGCGTGGTGTCGTCGATCGCGACGATGTAGAACTCGAAGTGGACGTAGCGCCGCGCCTTCGCGACTTCTTCGGCCATCCGGTCGACGCAGTGCACGGAATCGGTGATCAGCCCGAACTCGTTGCCGTGCACCATCGGCAGGGCGCCCAGCTCGTAGTTGAGCTGGGCTGCGGTGCTGAGCGGTTCGGCGAGGTGGCTCGACTCCCCGATGATCGCCCGGTGCCCTGTCGCCGCCTTCACCCGCTGATTGATCTCATGCTGCTTCTCCCGCCTGCGGGCCGGCAGCTTCGGCGACCCGAAGACCAGGAAGATGAGGATGCCGACGAACGGCAGCATGAAGATGAGGATCAGCCATCCGAGCGCGACGGACGCCTTCCGTCGATACGGGATCGTGCCGAGCGCGACGACCCGGACGCAGAAGTCGATGATGAGCAGCCCGAGAGCCAGCCACCCCGGGAGCTGGGACTGGATCCACAGGAATATCCCGCTCGGGTCCACCGCGCAGCCTCCTCCCCCGAACGACAGCCGCGATCACCTGCACCGCTGTCCGGAATCCTATCGGCAATGGGGATTGCGGAGTGTCAGTGCTCGATGAGCGGGACGAAGCGGAAGGAACCGTGGCGGGTGATGTCATGGTCCTCCGTGCGCGGACCGCTGCGCGCGATGCGCAGCATCTCCCCGCGCACGGGTACGACCATCACCCCATCGGGCGCGAGCTGGCCGACCAGGTCGGCCGGGACCTCGGCAGCCTCCGCAGAGACCAGGATCCTGTCGAACGGCCCGAGGTCCGGCGCACCGAGGACGTCCGCGGTCGCCTGCCGGATCTCCGCCCACTGCATCGGACCGCCGGACGATTGCTGCGCGGCGAGTGCGTGCTGGGATCTGCGCACCAGCGCGGGAACGCGCTCGACGCCCGTCACGGTGCCGTCGGGCCCGACCAGGTCTGCGAGGACCGCCGTCGTCCAGCCGGAGCCGGAGCCCACGTCGAGCACCCGCTGACCGGTCCGCACGTCGAGCAGCTCCAGCATGGCGGCGACGGTGCTGGGCTGCGAGTTCGTCTGACCGTGGCCGATCGGCAGTGGACGGTCGTCCGCCGCACCGCGGTGCGCCTCCGGCGGCAGGAAGTCCGTGCGCACGCGGCGGGACATGGCCCCGCGGATGCGCTCGGACACAGCGACCACGCTGCTCACCCCCACACGGGCAGACGACACCGGCTCTCATCCGGCCGACGGACTTCCTTCATTGTCAGCCTGATGAGAGCCGGTGTCTACAGCGGTCCCCGGGGAGAACGCCGAAGCGATTCCCGGAGGAGCGCCGATCAGATGTGGCGGCCGCCCGCGATCTCCTGGACGGTGCCGGACATGTACGAGGACATGTCGGAGGCGAGGAACACGACCACGGAGGCGACCTCGGACGCTTCGCCCGCACGACCCATCGGGATCTCCGCGAGCTTCGAGTCGATGACGTCCTGGCGCATGGCCGCGGTCATCGCCGTCTTGATGAAGCCCGGCTGGACCGCGTTGACGCGGACGTTCTTGAAGCCGACCTCCTTCGCGGCGGCCTTCGTCATGCCGACGATGCCGGCCTTCGCCGCGGAGTAGTTCGTCTGTCCGAGCATTCCGACCTTGCCGGAGATCGACGACACGTTGATGATCGAGCCGCCCTGCTCCTGCTCGCGCATGATGCCCGACGCGGACTTCAGCCCGTTCCAGGTGCCCCGCAGGTGCACGGCGATGACCTGGTCGAACTGCTCCTCCGTCATCTTCCGCATCGTCGCGTCACGGGTGATGCCGGCGTTGTTGACCATGATGTCGAGGCTGCCGAAGACCTCGACGGCCTTCTGGGCGAGCGCGTCGACCTGCTCGAGTTCGACGACGTTGCAGGCCATGCCGATCGCCCGGTCGCCGACCCCGAGGCCCGTCGCGGCCTCGACGACCGCTTCCTCGTTGAGGTCGCCCAGGACGACGTTCGCGCCTTCGGCGACGAACGCCTCTGCGATCGCGAGGCCCAGTCCCTGGGCGGCTCCGGTGATGACGGCCGTGCGGCCTTCGAGAAGTGCCATGTGTGTCTCCTTCTGAGGATGTGTGAGGGGTGGCGTCACTTCTGCTTGTGCGCGCCCTTGAGAAGCTGCCGGGCGATGACGAGCTTCTGGATCTCCGACGTGCCCTCGTAGATCCGGAAGAGGCGAGCGTGGCGGTAGAAGCGCTCCACGCTGGTCTCGCGCATGTAGCCCATACCGCCGTGGACCTGGACACCCAGGTCGGCGACTCGGCCGAGCATCTCCGACGCGACGAGCTTGGAGGACGACGGTCCGAGCTTGCGGTCGGTGCCCTCGTCCCAGCGCTGAGCGGAGGCGAGCACGAGTGCGCGCGCGGACTGCAGGTCCGCGTACATGTCCGCCAGCATGGCCTGCACCAGCTGGAAGTCCGCGATGGGACGACCGCCCTGCTGGGCGTTCTTCGCGTGCTCGATGGTGTCGTCGAGGATCCGGGTGGCCTGTCCGACGCAGATCGCGCCGATGTGGAGGCGGCCCTTGTTGAGCGAGGCCATCGCGGCCCTGAAGCCCACTTCCTCCTCGCCGCCCACCAGGGAGGCGGACGGGACGCGGACATCGTCGAAGAAGATCTCCGAGGTCCAGGCGCCGGCCTGTCCCATCTTCTTGTCCTTGGGCCCGACGGTGACGCCTTCGGCCTTCGTCGGGACGAGGAAGACGGAGATCCCCTTGGAGCCCGTGGCGTTCGGGTCCGTACGTGCGAAGACCATGAGGACATCGGACATCGCGGCGTTGGTGATGAAGCGCTTCGCACCGTTGATGACGTAGTCGTCACCGTCCTTGACGGCCTTGGTCGTCAGCCCCGACGGGTCCGAACCCGCATCCGCCTCCGTGAGGGCGAAGGAGGCGATCGCCTCGCCGGATGCGATCTTCGGCAGCCATTCCTGCTTCTGCTCATCCGTGCCGTAGTTGACCAGCACCTGACCGGCGATCCCGTTGTTCGTGCCGAACAGGGAGCGGTAGGACGGTGTCGTGTATCCCAGCTCGAAGGACAGGAGTGCATCCTGGCGCGCGTTGAGCCCCAGACCGCCGAACTCCTCCGGGATGGCCCAGCCGAACAGTCCCATCTCCGCCGATTCGTCGCGGACGACCTGCGGGATCTCGTCGGTGTCCTCGATCTCCAGCTCTCGCGGAACGACCTTCTCGCGCACGTAGGCGCGGACGGTCGCGAGGATCTCCTGCAGCGTCTCCTCGTCGACGCCATCGGTCACGGGATACGGGTTCGTGTTTGCCATGCTCGTTCTTCCTGCCTGCTCTTCCGTCTCAGCCCTCTTCGACCATCAGCGTGACGGCCTCCACGATCGCGGCGGGGCGGTCCTGTCCCTCGATCTCGAGGACATGGCTCATGACGACCTGGATGCCGGAGTCCTTCCGCGCGACCTCCTTGAGGCTCACCACGTCGCGGACCTTCGACCCCACCGTCACCGGGTTGGGGAAGCGCACCTTGTTCAGGCCGTAGTTGATCTTCATCTTCATGCCGGTCACGTCGGTGACCTGCGCACCCAGCATCGGCAGCAGGCTCAGCGTGAGGAACCCGTGGGCGATCGTCGCGCCGAAGGGGCCGTCCGCGGCCTTCTCCTCGTCGATGTGGATCCACTGGTGGTCGCCCGTCGCGTCCGCGAAGAGGTTGACCCGCTCCTGGTCGATCTGGATCCATTCGCTGGCACCCAGCTCCTGGCCGACCAGCTGCTCCAGCTCCGCTGCTCCATTGATGACTCGCGCCATTGCGTACTCCGTTTCCTCGCGCGGACGACCCGCTCGATTGTTTTCCATTGGGGCACAAATGCGATATTGCCTAAGACTGTTTCAGCAACAGTGTACCGTTTGGGCTACCGGTTTGTCAGCGGTGGCGCCCCGCTGCCTGCGGACGGATCGTGGACACTGAACGAACGACCGTCCCGCTGGGGATAGCATCGGCCCCAGGGCCCTCATGGAAGCGGGCCGTGAACGGAGGAGAACCCATGAGTTCCGAGTCAGCGCCGACGAACGGCTTCAACCTCGCCGCACTCGTCCACGGCGACGATCGTGCGGATCTGTCCGCCCCTGCGGACCATGACAAGCTCCGCGCGGATGCGCAGGCGGCCTCGAACGGAGACGGACACGACACCGACGGGACGTCCGGCGGAGCCGTGAAGACGCACGCGGAGGCATCGGGCAGGGTCGGCACCGACGCCGAGGGCCGACCCACGCATTCCTCCACGGGAGCGCCGCTCGACTACTCGCAGAGCGTCCCGGTACGGCCGGCGACGAGCGTCATCATGCTGCGCGAGACCGCGTCGGCGGGCCTCGAGGTCTTCGTCCAGCACCGCGTGACGACGATGGACTTCGCAGCCGGCGTCGTCGTGTTCCCCGGCGGACGCGTCGACCCCGAGGATGTGAAGCTCTCCGACGGCCTGCGGCTGGACGAAGAGCTCCTCGCGTCGCAGCTGCGCGCGTGGGGACAGACCGATGCATCGACGGTGGGGCTGGGCGACAGCCTCGTCGCACCGGACACGCAGCCCGCCCCCGGGGATGCCTCGGACACGCAGGCCACACAGGGCGTCCGGACTCTGCTCGCGTGCGCCATCCGCGAGGTCGAGGAGGAGACCGGGCAGCGGATCGACCCTGCGCTGCTGCACCCCTGGGCGAACCTCGTGACTCCTCCCGGCAGGACCAAGCGGTTCGACACGTACTTCTTCCTGGCCGCGGGCGAGGAACTGGTGGAGCTGACCCACCAGACGACGGAGGCGACGAACTCCGAGTGGCTGGGCGTCGATGCGCTGCTCACCGGGGAGACCGAGGGACGCTACCGGCTCATGCGGCCGACGCTCGCACTGCTGACCGAGCTGCAGTCGCTGGGGTCGCTCGACGCCGTGCTCGCGCATGCCGCCGACGGATCGCGCACGATCGAGTCGATCCGCCCGGTGATCCGCGGGGTCCACTGAGCCCCGCTCCCTCCGTGCTCGGCGGACGGCCGAGGGGCACTCACACGGTCGTGTGCGCGCCGCCCGCCTCCGCCGCGAGGATTCCGCGCTGCACCAGGTCGTCCAGATGCTTGGCACACGTACTGACCTCGACCTGATCTGCGAACGCCGGCCGTCTGCCCGGGCGGTAGACGACGCCCCGCCCCACCATCTCCTCGGCCGTCGTCACACCGGCTCGCACGAGGTCCAGGACCTTCCGCTCGCGCTCCTCGATCACCCCCGCGTAGACGCGCAGTGCCGCACGGTACTCCTCACGGTCCCAGTACGGGCCCTTGTGGTGGGCCGCCGCATAGACCGACGCATCGATCTGTGCGCAGCGCTCGAGCGTCTCCCGGAAGTCCGCGATGCGCGATTCCGCGTCGCTGTACAGCGGCCCGAAGGAGGAGAGGTCCACATCGCCCAGGAACACGACCCCGTCCGGTTCGATGAAGAATCCGGAGTGCCCCGGGGTGTGGCCGGGGAGATGGAGCGCCGTGATCCGCACCCCGCCGCCGAGCTCGAAGACGTGGCCGTCCGCGAAGGCCCGCGCATCCGGGACGGGCGACCAGCGGAACTCGTCGCGCATCGTTCCCATCTGCGCTTCCGGCACCGCCATCGCATGCGCGAAAGCGGCCTCTGAGCGCACGGCCTCCACATCGCGCTCGTGGGCCCACACCTCGCCCGCACAGCGCCCCGCATCGGCCGTGTGGTCCTCGTGGTAGTGGCTGATGAGCAGGAGGTCCACGTCGACCGGCGCCGCATGGAGGCAGGCATCGAGCATCGCCGTGCGCTCGGTCCCCTGCACGACGAGCGGGTTCCCATAGGGGTACTTGCCGCCGTTCTCCGGTCTCAGCTGCACGGTGTGCGGCCCCAGCCGCACGACCTCGGTCCCAGCTTCAGCCCCAGCCTCAGTCGCCGCACCAGCCCCGGCCTCGGCCCCGGCAGCTGTGCCGTCTCCAGCCCCAGTCTCTGTCGCCACGTCGCCTCCGTTCGTCTTCCACTCGTCTTCCGCACGTCTCCCCGTGCTCTCCGTGCGTCGGCCCCCGTGCCCTCAGTACATCGGCGGCCGCGCTGCACCCTGGAACGGGTAGCGCTTTCTGAAGTCGTCGGCGATCTCGCCCATGGTCACCCACTCGACCCCTTCATGACCACCGATGTACTCGATGAGCCGTTCGAGCATCAGCAGCACCTGGGGACGGCCCGCCACATCCGGGTGGATCGTGATCGGGAAGACGCCGTAGTCCAGCTCGCGGTAGACCCAGTCGAACTGGTCCTTCCACAGCTGTTCGATGTCGCGGGGGTTTACGAAGCCGTGGGAGTTCGCGCTGGCCTTGATGAACATCATCGGCGGGAGATCGTCGACGTACCAGTTCGCCGCGATCTCCACCATGTCGATCGACTCGCCGAACTCCAGCGGCTTCATCCACTCCGCCGCGTCCTTGGAGTAGTCGATGGCGGTCCACGTCTCGCCGAGGCGCACGTAGTACGGGATGAAATCAGCATGGGACTGGGAGTGGTCGTAGTCGAAGCCGAACTCCTGCAGCAGGCCCGCCGTTCGCGGCGACATCTCCCACCATGGTGCGACGTACCCGCGCGGGGCGGCACCGGTGGCCTTCTCGAGCACCTCGACGGAGCGTTCCAGCACGTCCCGCTCCTGCTGCGCCGTCATGTCCTTGGGGTTCTCGTGCGAATAGCCGTGAGCGCCGACCTCATGGCCCGCGTCGACGATCATCTTCAGCTGGTCGGGGAACGTCTCCGCCGAGTGCCCCGGCGTGAACCAGGTCGCCCGGATGTCCTCGCGCTGGAACATCTTCAGAAGCCGGGGGACACCCAGCTCTCCGGCGTAGATCCCGCGCTGGATGTCGTTGATCGAATCCTCACCGCCGTACGAGCCCAGCCAGCCGCCGACGGCGTCGATGTCCACTCCGAATGATGCGTATACCTTCTTCGCCACGATTCCGCTCCTCACAGTCACAGACTCATCGCCCCTCACGGGGGCGCATCCCACGGTACGTGTCGACAGTCCACGCGGTCATCGACTTCTCAGAAGGTGAGCCGCATCTCCTACAGGTTTCCACGTCAAGCAATTGCTACTCTGAGCCCATGGCGAATCGCGATGACACCCGCTGGCTGGAGCCGGACGAATCCTCGACATGGCTGTCAGTGTGGACGATGACCGTGTGGCTCCCCTCCCGGCTGGACGCCCAGCTGCGACAGGATGCGGGCATCAGCCTCGCCGAATACCACTCGCTGTCCCAGATCTCCATGGCCCCGGACCGCACACTCCGCATGAGCGAACTGGCCGCAGTCACGAACATGACGCTCTCGCACCTGTCACGGGTCGTGTCACGCATGGAGAAGGCGGGGCTGGTCCGCCGCACCCCGGACCCCGCGGACGGCCGCTACACACTCGCAGTCCTCACCGATTCCGGGTACGACCGCGTCGTCGCGGCCGCCCCCGGTCACGTGGAGGCAGTGCGGCACTACGTCTTCGACGGACTGGACGAGGAGCAGAAGCAGGCACTGGGCGACTCGGTCGCCTCCATCGTCGAGGCGCTGGTCCCCTCGCGCATCGGACGCGCCGACCCCATCTGAGCAGTCCCGCCCCGCCGACGCCCCGAACCGTGCCGCGCGACCGCATCGCCCCCGCACGGCCGCGGCACAGGCATCACACCTGCTTCGCGGCCTTCCGCGCCGCGAGGACCTCCATGCGCTTCTGCACGGCGAGCTTCTGCTCATCCGTGCCGCGCAGCTCGCTCAGCGCCCGCTGCTCCGCCGCGAGCCCCTCGTCGAGGCTCTCGACGCCCGCCATGTCGATCAGCTTCTTCGACCACACGAGCGCGGAGCGTGACTTGTCCGCGATCTCTGCGGCGAGCTGGTGCGCACGCGCGACGGAATCATCCGCGAGTTCGTCGACGACGCCCCACTCGAGCGCCCGCTCGCCGCTGAACGTCTCCGCCGTGAAGATCAGCTGCTTGGCACGCGAGGCCCCGACGAGCCGGGGCAGCAGCTGCGTGCCCATCATGTCCGGGATGAGGCCCCACGCGATCTCCATCGCGGACAGCGAGGCATCCGGGGTGCTGATGCGGATATCCGCTCCCAGTGCGAACTGGAAGCCGCCGCCCAGCGCGGGCCCGTGGATCGCGGCGATGACGGGGACCGGCACCAACGACCAGACCTCGACGGCCTGCTGGGCGAGCGCCGCAGAAGCCCCGGGCATGTCGATCGGTTCCCCGGCCATGGTCCCCTCGAGGATCCGCTTGAACTGCCCCATGTCCAGCCCGGCGCAGAAGGCACGGCCCTCGCCCCGCATGACGACGGCGTTCACGCTGTCATCCTCGACCAGTCCGCGACCCGCATCCAGCAGGTCGTAGAACATGTCCGGCGTGATCGAATTGAGCGAGTCGGGCCGGTCGAGCACGACGTGCGCGACGGAGCCGTACCTCTCCAACCGCACGGTCCCGTGCGGCATCGAGGCGGAGGAGTCCGGAGTGGGGACGACAGTGTCTGACATGGCTCTCCCAAAGTTCGAGGTCGCGTCCCCGCGGGGACGCCGCTGCAGATCGCACGATCATTCCTCGCACGGAGGCGCAGAGAGGCGTCGCACTCCCCGCGGACCGAACGAACGATCGAGTCGTCCATCACACTACCCGTCCCCGCGGACACGCCCGCGCTGCGGCCCTGCAGCGGCAGGCCTGCCCGCACCGGTCGAGCCTGTGGTTCGATAGGAGCACAGCCCACTCGCCCGCACACCCCAGGGAGCCTCCATGACGCAGCAGCAGTTCGGCTCCGGTCCGTACACGGCAGATCGCGGCGCCGGCCCGCAGGGCACGATCCACTACGGGGCACGGGCCAGTGGCCACCGGCCTCCGGCCCCGGCACCCGCCTCGGCCCCGGCACCCGCCTCGGTCCCGCAGACGAGCTACGGACGCCCCGCATACGCCCAGCACGGGACAGTCGGCGGCCCCGGCGGGCCCACGCCGTTCGCCGCGCCGCTGAAGTCGTTCGTCACCACCTGGCTGCTCTCCCTCTTCCTCGGCGGCTGGGGCGTCGACCGCTTCTACCTGGGCCAGCCCGGCCTGGGCATCGTCAAACTCCTCACCGGCGGCGGATTCGGCATCTGGGCCCTCATCGACCTCATCATGATCCTGGCCGGGAGCATGCGGGATTCCCTGGGCCGACCACTCGCCGGCTACGAGCAGAACAAGACGATGGCGATCTGGGTGACCGTCTGCATCATCATCGCGCAGATCGTGCTGGTCGTGGTCGTCTACCTGCTGCTCTTCGCGCTGATCGCGGCGGTGTTCGCGACGCTCATCGGGGTGGCCGGTGCGGCAGGGTCCTCGACGATCGGCTGACCGACCGCGCGGCCGACCGGCTCATCCCACGAGGGTGAGCACGCCGCGCACCAGCGCGCTGAGCGCACCCGCGCCGGCGAGCGCGATCGCGACCCGCCGCGCCCTGTCCGCGCTCACCCTCCGTGCCAGCAGTCCGCCCAAGCGGATGCCGGCGATGACCGCCAGGACGATCGCACCGAACAGCCCCGCATGCGGCAGCTGATCCACCGACGTCGCGCCGGTGAACAGCTTCATGAGGACGGACATGATGCCGAACATCATGAAGGTGGGCTGCATCGTCGCCGCGAAGTCCCGCTGCGGCCAGCGGGTGAACTGGGAGTACATCACCATCGCTGGAGCGGCCACGCCCGAGGCCGTGTTCAGGAACCCTCCCGCCGCGCCCGTCGCTGCCGTGAGGGCCGGCCGGCGCGCACCGGTGACGTGCGGCACCCGCGGCACGGAGAACGTGAGGACCAGCGCGAGGAGGACGACGCCGCCGATCATGACGTCGAGCCATCCCGCAGACAGCTCGCGCACCAGCAGCGCTCCCGGAAGCGCGCCCGCGACCCCCACCGAGACGAACACTCCCCAGCGCCGCCAGTCCACATCCTGCAGCACCGCGAACATGATGAGGAATCCGGACACCACCGTCGTCGAATTCGCGACGAAGACCCCCACATGCGGGCCCATCGCCAGCGCGAGGCAGGGCGCGACGACCAGCCCGACGCCGGTGCCGGACAGCCGCTGCAGCGTCGCGCCGACCAGGACCGCGAGGAATGCGATCACTACGATGCCGATGTCCACACCTCCGAGACTAGACCTCGGTGGACCTCTGACCCCACCTGTGGTCGGATAGTGGCATGAGCCACATCCTCTTCTTCCACTCCGCAGTCGGCCTGGACGACGGCGTCCACGCGATGGCCCAGACGCTGCGCGACGCCGGCCACACCGTCACGACGCCCGACTACTACGACGGCCGCACCTTCGAATCGGCGGAGCAGGGGATCGCCTACCGCGACGAGGTGGGGTTCCGCACGCTCGTCGACCGCGTGAACGAGTCGGTCGACGGCATCGACGGACCCGTCGTGGCGGCAGGGATCTCTCTGGGCTCCGCGATGGCTCAGCGGCTGGGGAAGAAGGACCCCCGCGTGCGGGCCGCGATCCTCCTGCATGCCGGCGGGGAGGCCAAGCCGGTCGAGTGGCCCCCGGACTGCGCCCTGCAGATGCACTACTCGGTCGATGACCCGTGGATCGACGAGGGCATGCCGGAGCACCTGCTCCGCTCCGCGGCGCGGGCCGGCGCGCGCACGGAGCACTACCTGTACCCGGGCGCCTCGCACCTGTTCGCGGATCCGACGACGTCCGACTACGTGAAGGAATCGGCAGACCTCATGTGGGATCGCGTGCTGGGCCTGCTGACCCACCTCGACGAGAGCTGACGACGCCGCCGAGGACCACGACCCGGCTGTTCGTCCAGTCACACCTGATAGACCGCTGACACGCGCACGACCGCTCGGATACTAAGATGTATCCGGGCCACGACCTCGTTTCAGCCGACCGTGCATCAGCAGCATCCCTCTGCCCCGCCGGCCGAAGCACCGCCGTTGCCCCCTCGGCCCCGGCGTCCTCGCTGGTCGCAGCACCGTCGCGATCGGCACCGGAAGCACACCTCTCGGGCCGCTCAGCACAGACCCGACACGGAACGGACCTCTTGAACGGCATGAACCAGATGAACGGCAACACCACCTTCCGGCACCAGAACGTCGCGCTCCTGGGAATCGCAGAGGTCGAAGCACCCGTCGTGGTCACGTCCGACGAGCTCGATGCGGAACTCGGTGATGTGCTCACGAAGCTGGGGCTGCCCACCGGACTGTTCCAGCGCGTCGCGGGCGTCGAATCCCGCCGCCAGTGGGACTCTCCGGACGGATTCATCAAGGGGAGCGCTGAAGCCGGTCGTCTCGCCCTGGAGCAGGCGGGCATCGAGCGCGAGCAGATCGGGCTGATGATCAACGGGTCCGTGTCGCGGGCATCGATGGAGCCGTCCGTCGCGGTGTCGGTCCACAACGAGCTGGGTCTGGGCACCCACGCCATGAACTTCGACATCACGAACGCGTGCCTGGGCTTCGTCAACGGCATGACGATGGCGGCCACACTCATCGATTCGGGCCAGACCGACTATGCGATGGTCGTCGCGGCAGAGGAGACCTCCCGCCTGCGGGAGAACACCGTCCGCCACCTGCACCGCGAGGGGATCACGCGCGCCGAGTACCTCGAGGAGTTCGCCTCGCTGACTCTGGGCTCCGGCGCGGTCGGCGCCGTCCTGGGACGTGCGGACGCACACCCGGAGGGCCACCGGATCAAGGGTGGTGTCACTCGTGCGGCCACCTGGAACCACGACCTGTGCGTGGGCGGCTGGGACGGCATGTACACCGATTCCAAGGCCCTCATGGACAACGGCGTCGCCCTCGTCATGGACGCCTGGACGGAGGCCGCGCAGGATGGATGGAACTGGGATGACATGACCAGCTACGTCACACACCAGGTGTCCTCCAGCCACACGAGCGCGCTCGTCAAGGCTCTCGACCTGCCGATGAACCGCGTCCCCGTCAGCTACCCCACGCTCGGCAATGTGGGCCCGGCGGCCCTGCCGATCACCCTGGCGCGGCAGGCGGAGACCCTGCAGAAGGGCGACAGCGTCCTCACGATCGGCGTGGGCAGCGGCCTCAACGCCGCACTGACAGAGATCGAGTGGTGACCCCTCCGTGAATCCGAGCGCCTCCAGCCCCATTGCCCGCAGCGGCCTCCCCAGCCTGCCCACCCCGCGCCCCGCCCTCCCCTCATCGGCCCGATCGGGGATCCCGGCGGCGGAGGCGCAGCTGCCGCACGAGGCCGTGGGCGCTCCCCTCGACGGACTCGACCCGGCGTGGTCGCGGCTGCTCACCGTCGACACCCTCGACGGTCCCCGCACCTTCCACGTCCTGGACACCGGTCCCGCTCTGCAGGAGGCGGGCACGTCCCCCGTCGGCACCATCGTCGCCGCGCACGGCAACCCCACCTGGTCCTACCTGTGGCGGCACCTCGCGGCCGAGGCGCTCGAGCGCGGCTGGCGCGTCATCGCCCCGGACCATCTGGACATGGGCTTCTCCGAGCGCCTCCCCCACGACCGCGCACCGCGCCCGGCGGACGCGGGCCTCCGCCGGATCGCCGATCGGGTCGCCGACTTCGACGCCGTCGTCACCGCACTGCTGGCGGAGGGCGCATCCCACCGGGTCGTGACGATCGGCCACGACTGGGGCGGGGTCATGTCGCTCACGTGGGCCGCTCGCAACCAGGAGCGCGTCGCTGCGGCGATCACGCTGAACACGGCCGTGCACCAGGCGGCGGACAAGCCCCTGCCCGCGTCGCTCGCCGCCGTGCTCGCAGGCCCCGCGCTGCCCACCTCCACGGTGCACACGGACCTGTTCCTCCGGGCCACCCTCGCACTGGCGGGCGACTCGCTGACGCCGGCCGCCCGGACCGGGTTCCGCGCCCCCTACCTCTCCGCCGCACGTCGCGGAGGGATCGGCGGATTCGTCGCGGACATCCCGCACCCGGACACGCACCCGTCGTACTCGGAGCTCGTGCAGCTGGGCGAGGACATCGCCGGCTTCCGCAAGCCGGCCCTCGTCCTGTGGGGCCCCAAGGACCCCGTGTTCATCGAGAGGTTCCTGCGCGACCTGCGGCAGCGCCTGCCGCAGGCTGATCTGCACCGTTTCGAGAAGTCCGGTCACATGCTCAGCGAGCAGGAGGACGTCCACGGAGTCGCCCTGGACTGGCTCGCCCGGCAGTTCCCCGGCGGCACCGTGTCGGACGACACCGTCGACGCCACCGCCGCCGAGGCCGCAGCGACTCCCGCGGACGCGGCACCGACCACTGCGGCCGGCTCAGGATCTGCGGACTCCTCCGCGGCCTCCACGCCGCGCTACATGTTCACCGCGCTCGAGGAGAACGCCGCCTCCGACGACCTCGCCAGCGTCGACATGTCTCAGAATCCGCCCGCGAAGCTCACATGGCGCGAGGTGAACGACCGCGTCCGCGCGCTCGCGGAGGGGCTCCACGACCGCGGCCTGCAGCCCGGTGACCGCGTCTCGATGCTCGTGCCCCCGGGCAACGACCTCACGATCGTGCTCTACGCGGTCCTGCGCGCCGGCGGCGTCGCCGTCGTCGCGGACGCCGGGCTGGGGCCGAAGGGGATGACCCGCGCTGTGAAGGCCGCGGATCCGCAGTGGATCATCGGGGCCGTCCCCGGCCTCACCCTCTCGCGCGTCGCCGGCTGGCCCGGGCGCCGCATCAGTGTCGACGCGCTGGGCAGCGCCCAGCGTCGGCTCCTGGCTGTGGAGACGAGCATCGAGGAACTCGTTGCGAGCGGCACCCCGGCATCAGCATCGGGGACGGTCGTCTCCCCCGACCGGGTGCCGCTGCCGGACCCGGACGCGGACGCCGCCATCCTCTTCACCTCCGGATCCACGGGCCCGGCCAAGGGCGTGCGGTACACGCACGCTCGCATGGCTGCGCTCATGGGCGTGCTGAGGGACTTCTTCCAGGTGCGCCCGGGGACTTCGCTGGTCGCCGGCTTCGCGCCGTTCGCCCTGTTGGGACCGGGCATCTCGACCGTGTCGATCACTCCTGACATGGAGGTCACCAAGCCGCGCACGCTCACCGCGAACGCGCTGGCGAACGCCGTCATCGACGGGGAGGCGACGATGGTCTTCGCCTCGCCGGCCGCATATCACAACATCGTCGCCACAGCGGATGAGCTCACATCCGTCCAGCGCGAGTCGCTCTCCCGCATCACGCTCGCCCTGTCCGCCGGCGCACCCGTGCCGCTGGCCCTCATGGACGAGCTGGCGAAGCTCTTCCCGAACGCTGCGATCCGCTCCCCCTACGGCATGACCGAGGGTCTGCTGCTCACGGACATCGAACGGGCCGAGGTCGCGGACGCGCTGACGGACAGCGACGGCGGCCCGGGCGGCGCCCAGGGTGTGTGCGTCGGCTGTCCGGTGGACGGCGTGCGGGTCGCCCTGGCCCCCATCGACGCATCGGGCACGCCGTCAGAGGAGCTGCTCGAAGGCGCAGAGGCCCGCGGGATCCTGGGCGAGTTCGTCGTCCACGCAGCGCATTCCAAGGCGGGCTACGACCGGCTGTGGAAGACGGACCGCGAGTCCGCCCGGGACACCCTCGACGGGCTCCTCTGGCACCGCACGAACGATATCGGCCACATCGACGCCGCAGGGCGGGTGTGGCTCGAGGGCCGCGTCCAGCACCTCATCACCCCTCCCGCGGGACCTCTGGGACCCGGCGGGCCCGAGGCCGTCGTCGACACGCTGCCCCACGTCTACCGCTCAGCGGCCGTGGGAGTGGGGCCGTCCGGCACGCAGGCGCTCGTGATCGTCGTCGAGCCGTCCGCGGACGTCGCCGCGCAGGTGAAGGAGGGGCCCGCGTCACTCGCCCTGAGCTCGCTGGTGCGGGACATCGTCGCGGAGCGGACCGGAGCCGACGTCGCGGCGGTGCTCGTGACGAAGACGTTCCCCACCGATATCCGCCACAATTCGAAGATCGACCGGACCCGCCTGGCCCGCTGGGCTGAACGCGCATTGGCCGGAGGAAAGGCGGGCACGCCGTGACGAACCCCCTGCATGTGCTGGTGACCGGGGCCTCGGGCCTCCTGGGATCCTCGGTCGCCCGAGGGCTCGTCGAACTCGGGCACACCGTGACGACACTGCAGCGCAGGCCCTCCGGGGTCGACGGGGCCCGTGACGTCCAGGGGTCCGTCACAGACGCCGATGCGGTCGGCGATGCACTCAGCGGCGGGGCGGAGCTGCCGTCGGTCGACGCGGTGATCCATCTGGCCGCGAAGGTGTCGATGGCCGGCGATCCGTCTGAGTTCGATGCGATCAACATCGAGGGAACGCGCACGCTGCTCACCGCGGCGAAGCAGGCGGGAGTGACGCGATGGGTGCACATCTCCTCGCCGTCGGTCGCGCATGCGGGCTCGGCACTCATGGGCGACGGGGCGAGCCCGGCGAGCCCCACCCGGGCGCGCGGCGACTACGCGCGGACCAAGGCCGCCGGCGAGCTCCTGGCACTGGACGCGGACGCGGACGACTTCCGGGTGCTCGCACTGCGCCCGCACCTCATGTTCGGACCCCGAGACGCCCAGCTCACGGAGCGGATCATCGACCGCGCACGTGCGGGGCGGATGCCGATCCTGGGCGACGGGGGCGCACTCGTCGACATGCTGTACGTGGAGAACGCCGTCGACGCGATCCTGGCGGCACTCCCCGCACTGGAGCGCGTGCACGGCGAAGCACTGGTCGTGACGAACGGGCAGCCGCGGATGATCGGCGAGCTGCTCAGCCGGCTGGCCCTGGCGGGCGGGGCGCAGCCACCCGCACTGCGCGTGCCGACCGGCGTCGGACTGTCAGCGGGCACTGCGGTCGAGGCGATCTGGACGCGCCTTCCGCAGTCCGCGAAGGACGCGGGCGACGGGGAGCCGCCGCTCACCCGCTTCCTCGCGGAGCAGCTGTCGACGGCGCACTGGTTCGACCAGCGGCGCACGCGTGACGTGCTCCGGTGGACGCCGCGCGTGTCCATGGAGGAGGGCTTCGAGCGCCTCGCCGCGCACTACGGCGGCGTCACAGTCTGAGCACGACGGAGCCGGGTGCGGCATCGCCACGACGGCGCGCCGCACCCGGCTCCCACTCGTCACCCCTCCCCGCCCGGTCGCACCGCGCGAGGAGGCTCTGGGTCAGCTCGGACGGTGAGGCAGGTAGATCTCCTCGAACATCCGCTCACTGAACGTGCTCAGGTCCACCGGATCGGACGAGAAGCCCTCTGCGAACCCGACGTAGTCCCCGGTGTCCGTATGGCCCTCTTCCTCAGCGATCGCCAACCACCGGTCGAAGGACGCGTCGAGTCGCTCCGCGGCGTCCGCACCGTCCAGTGCGCTCGAACCGATGGTCTCCTCACGCAGACCCTCGACGGCCCCCTGCAGAGCCTCTTCCGCATCGTCTCCGAGTCGGCTGATCTCACCACCGTTCTCCCCGACCATGTTGATGGCGTCTGCGGAGAACGCCACCGCCGCTTCCAGACTCCGCGCATTGCTCTGCGCATAGGCGTCGAAGACGACCTGCTGCGCCGCCACCGGCAGATTCCGATAACCGGGGCCGGCCACGACCGCGGTCGGACTCCGACCCCACGCTGCGTCATTCGGCAGCGTCACGTGCGGTGCCACTTCCAGGAATCCGTACTCGGCGCCGATCCGCAGGCCGCCGAGCGTGCAGTCGATGGTGTTGCGCTGCAGTGCCTCGTACGCCTCCACGAACGGCATGGAGACCGGCGAGGCCCCCATGCCCTCCGCGATCGCGAGGTCGGCAGCGGAGCCCACACGGATCTGCTTGCCGGAGAAGTCATCGAGGCTCGTGACCGGTTCGGAGCACATGAGCGCGTTCGACGTCTCGAACATCACCGGACGCAGGACGGACACGCCCAGGGATTCGTAGTTGTCCATGATCTCCGGAGTGTTCCACGCGACCTCCATCATCGCCGCGGTCGTGGAGACCTCCGTGACATACGGACTTGCGGGAGGGGCCGGCGCGAGGTTGATCAGCTCGTTGACCGCCTCGTACTTGCTGGGAGTGTAGATCGGGATCTCGACTCCGATGTCGATGCGGCCGTCCGCAGCAGCTTCGGTGACTTCGTCGAATGCCGCGATCGCCTGTCCCCACACCGGCTCCAGAGTGACCTTGCCGCCGGACATCTCCGCGACGTGGTCGATGAACTGCTGTTCTGCCTCACCCGTGTGCCCCTGTGCCGACTGGGCACCTGGCTGATAGGTCAGGGTGACGGGCTCCATGTCGGCGAGCGCTTCCTGGTACTGCTCCGGGGACGCTCCGAAGTCGACTCCGGTCCCGGACTCCGATTCTGCGGTCTGACTTCCCGCGGCGCCGGCACAGCCGGCGAGACCGGACAGTGCGACGACACTCAGGACGGCAAGCGTTCGCGTGAGAGGGATCTGCAATGAGTTCTCCATTCTTCGTTGAATGCGGTCGTGGCTCGACCCGAGGCTCCTGAGCCGATGACGGCACGACCCCCGAAGCACTGACCGATCGTTCGGCAAGCATTTCGTTACTCAGAACACTAATGCAGACACCCTTGTCTGATCAACCCGAAGAACGAACGTTCAATTCGCGCGGGCGCCGCCATCGCCGGGCACTCCCCCGGCCGGCCGCCCTCGGCCGCCCCACAGGTCGCCCCACCGGTCGCCCCTCGGCCGTCCCACCAGCCGGCATCCCGCCTGACGACGCAACCCGTGACAAGCGCCTCCGCACCCGGTAGCGTACTGTCCACCAGGATCGAACGAATGTTCAATCAGTACCCCTCATTCAAAGGAGAATGGCGATGGCGGCACGAACACGACACTTCTTCGCACTGGGCGCTTCACTGGCCGGACTCGCACTGGTGAGCGGCTGCGCGGGCGGTGTGAGCTCATCCGACGACAGCAGCGGAGACTCCGTCGAATTCGGCTCCGACCCCCAGGAGTTCCAGGAAGCCCTCGCCGACATGGACCCCGTCGAGCTCACCTTCCAGGCGGGAAGCAGAAACGGCACCGATCACACCGGACTGCGGGAGCAGGACTTCGCCGACGCGATCGAGGAGATCTCCGGCGGGAAGATCACCATCAACACGGTCTGGGGACAGCCCATCGCCCCGTACGACGAGGTGACGGAGGCCGTGGCAGACGGGCGCATAGACATCGGACTGGAGATCCCCATCTACACTCCCAGCAAGTACCCCGCGATCACCTCCCTCATCAACATCGCCCCCACCGCACCCGCAGATCCGTACTTCTACGAGATGGTGACGACCGCTGCGGCGCAGGACGTCGCGTGGAACACGGAGGAGATCCTCGACGACTACCGGGACAAGGGCGCGAACGTGCTCGTGCCGCTGGAGTTCGAGTACTCCGGTGCGCTCGCGTGCACGGAGCCGGTGACATCCTCGGAGGAACTCGACGGCAAGCAGCTCCGCGTCGCATCCGCCGCAGACTTCGCGATTGCAGAAGAGCTGGGCGCCACCCCGGTCTCGATGCAGTACGTGGAGACGTACGAGGCGCTGCAGCGCAACACGATCGACTGCACGTTCGGCGCTCTGAAGATCCAGACCGGCTCGGGCTTCCTCGAGGTCGCACCCTACGTCGCGTTCCCCACGGAGTCCTCGTTCTCCCGGAACCCCACCTCGATCCTCATGGGGCAGCAGATCGAAGCGCTTCCCGTGGCCGCGCAGCAGCTGATCTTCGACCAGGCTCTGGTGTACTTCACCGGACATCACGAGGCGAAGGCGAAGTACAACAGCGAAGCGATCGCGGACATCGACGAGCACGGCGGCGACGTGATGCAGCTGGACGCCGGCGCGGAGGAGGACCTCTCCTCCGCCCTCGACGGGTTGCGGCAGCAGACCCTCGAGACCGACGCGCTCGACGGCGAGGCGCTCAACGCCGACTTCAATGCAGCACTCGACAAGTGGGAGGGTATCGCTGAGGAGCTCGGCTACGCCCCCAGCGGTGACTACCGCGAGTTCGCGCGGACGTTCGACGAGGAGCCGTTCACCGTCGAGGACTTCGCCCAGCGGGTCTTCGAGGACGTCTACCTCCCCCACCGCCCCAGCTGACGCACCCGGCCGTGGCCGCGAAGAAGGCCACGGCCGACAGTCCACGACCCCTGAGGAGGATCGGTGCCCACTGCACAGACCCCGGCCCCGCACCCGACCGCAGACTCGGCAGAGCAGGCGCCGCCCGGCGCGTCGCGCACCCCGCACCCGGCTGCGACGGGGGTATCGCGACTGAGTCGGTCACCATCCCTCGTCGCCCGCCTGCTGCGACACGCGCACGAGGTCCCCGACCGCCCGGCACTGCGCTTCCAGGGTGTGGCGACGTCATGGGCGGAGCATCGCGATGCGGTGCTGAGGACGGCTCGCGATCTCCGCGACCGAGGAGTGGTGCCCGGCGACCGCGTGGCCCTCCTCCTCACGAACCGACCCGAATTCCTCACTGTCACTCATGCCGCAGCCGCGATCGGTGCGATCACGGTTCCGGTGAACTTCCGCCTCACAGCGGAGGAGGTCTCCTTCATCCTCGGGCATTCGACGCCGCGCGTCCTCGTCACAGAGCCGCAGACCCGCTCCCTGGCTGAAGGCGCGGCGGCACATCGCACCGACCCGACCGGTCCCGCCTCCACGGAGTCCCCCGCTTCCGGCCCCACCCTGCTCGACTGCACCGATGAGTGGCTCGCACCGGTGATCGCGGCCGGCACGGCGCTCGCCGTGGACGACGTCCACGTGCCCCACGATGACGACGACTACGCGATCCTCTACACGTCCGGGACGACCGGCCGGCCCAAAGGGGCAGTCCTCTCGCACCTGAACATCTACAACGGGGGAGTGCAGAACGGCCTCCGCTGGGGTGCGGACGACTCGAGCACCGTCATGCTCGCACCGCCCCTCTTCCATGTGGGCTCGTTCATGTCCTCCCACGCCGCTCTGGCGGCCGGAGCGGCGTCGCTCGTCATCCCCAGCGCCGGGTTCGACGCCGCGACGACACTCACCACGATGCGAGACGAGGACGTCACCTCCGCATTCATGGTCCCTCAGCAGTGGCACCTCCTGTGCGACGAGATCGAGCGCCGAGGCGACTCCGGCCTCTCCCTCACCCACGCCTCGTGGGGCGGCGCACCGGCCACGGAGAAGCTTCTGCGCCGCATGGCCTCCTGCATGCCGAGGGCACAGATCACCGCCGTGTTCGGACAGACCGAGACCTGCGGGACCGCAGTGAGCCTGTCGTTCGAGGACTCGCTCACGAAGATCGGCTCCGTCGGCCGCCCCACGGCGGAGACGTGGATCCGCATCGTCGACCCGAGCATGAATGATGTGGGCGTCGACGAGGTGGGCGAGATCGTCTACCGCGGCACGTGCGTCATGAACCGCTACTGGGACGATCCGGCCGCCACTGCCGAGGCCTTCGCCGGCGGATGGTTCCACTCCGGTGATCTGGTCCGTCGCGACGAGGATGGCTTCCTCTACGTGGTCGACCGCATCAAGGACATGATCATCTCCGGCGGCGAGAACATCTACTGCGCAGAGATCGAGAACGCTCTCAGCTGGCATCCCGACGTGGCGGAGGTGACAGTCGTGGGGCGCCCGGACGACGTCTGGGGCGAGGTGCCCGTCGCCTGCATCGTCCCGGCAGAAGGCGCTGCGACACCGACGCTGGAGGACCTCCGCGGGTTCCTCAATGATCGGCTGGCCCGGTACAAGCATCCGAAGGACCTCGTCCTGCTCGACCAGCTGCCCCGCACCGGCATGGGCAAGATCCACAAGACGGCCCTGCGGGGATCCGTGTGACGAGCACACCGGCGCGACGAGCACGTCGGCCCCGGCGGCAGGACGCAGACGGAGCACCTGACGCCGCGCGCTGTGCACACCGCCGGCACCGACGATCGCGAGGGACGGGCTAAGTGTCCGAGGGACAGCCGTACTCGACGGTCCTTCGAACACTCAGCCCGTCCCTCGCGAGAGTGGGCCCGGCGGGGTGGGCCCGACGAGAGTGGGCGCGGCGGGGTGGGCGCGTGCCTCACTCCTCCGGGGCGAACTCCTTGCGCAGCAGGTGCTTCTGCAGCTTGCCCGAGGCATTGCGGGGCAGCTCCTCGACGATCTCGAGCCGGGTGGGCTTCTTGAACGACGCGATCCGGTCGGAGATGAATGCCTGGATCTCCTCGAGCGTGGGCGGATCGGCCGGATCCGCCGCGGCCACGATCGCCAGCGGGGTCTCGACCCACTTGGCGTCCGGGACGCCGATGACGCTCGCGTCCGCGACCTTCGGGTGGGCGGCGACGGCCTGTTCGACCTCAACGGAGGAGATGTTCTCGCCACCGGAGATGATGATGTCCTTCGCGCGGTCGACCACGTAGTGGAAGCCCTCGTCGTCCACCTGCACGAGGTCACCGGAGTGGAACCAGCCGCCCGCTGACGACTTCACAGTCTCCTCCGGCTTGTTCCAGTAGCCCTGCATGTAGCCGGGGCCGCGGTAGACGATCTCACCCGTCTCCCCCTGCGCCACATCGTCACCCATCGCATCGATGACCCGTGCGGCGACCATGCCGATCGGCTTGCCCACCGACCCCATCTTCCGGAACGAGTCCTCACCGGTGAGCGCGCAGGTGGTCGGCGCCATCTCCGTCTGGCCGAACGCTGCGGAGATGACCGCGTCCGGGAACGTGTCGGCCATGAGCTGGAGAGTCTCCCTGCTGGCCGGGGACGCGCCCCACGAGATCGCGTCGAGAGGCAGGCTGCGCTCCCGGATGCCCGGCAGGGAGCACAGCGCCTGCCACAGCGTGGGCACGAGGAACAGCTTGGTCACCCGCTCCGATTCGATGAGATCCGCCAGTGCCTCCATCTTCATGAGGGCCTGCGGCGGCGCGATGACGACCTTCGTCCCGTTGAAGAACGCGGGGTAGAGGAAGCCCAGCCCTGCGATGTGGAAGAGCGGGACGACGATCATCGCCACCTCGTGCTCCGTCCCGGCCGGCCCGAGGCGGTTCGTGTTGATCGCCTGCGCCGCGAAGTTCAGGTGCGTGAGCATCACGCCCTTGGGCGCCGACGTCGTGCCCGAGGTGTAGACGATGAGCGCGGTGTCCGACTCTGCGACATCGACGAAGCGGTGCGCCTTCCCGGACGAGGCGATCTGCTCGAACTGCTCGCCGAAGCCGATGAGGGGGATCTTCGCCGCCTCCGGGGCGTCCGCGAGGATGCCCGCACCCATCTGGTCCGCGAAGCCCACCTTCGCACCGCTGTCGGTGACGAGGTAGTCGATCTCCGCGGCGACCGATCGGATGTTGAGCGGCACGGCGATCCCGCCCACGGAGTTGATCGCGAGGAGCGCCGTCGCATAGGACACGCTGTTGAGGCTCAGGATGAAGACGCGGTCGCCCGGGACCACCCCGCGCTCCTGCAGGTCTGCGGCGACGGCGCTCACGCGGGCATCGAGCTGCCCCCAGGTCACGGCGCCCTCCGCGCCCGTGAGCGCGACGTCATCGGTGCGACTGTGCGCGTGCAGGCTGAGCATGTTCATCCAGTGCAGTCGTCGACTGGCTCCAAGCTGCTCTTCGGGGCTCAGTGCGTCGAGTGCCGTCGCTGCTGTTCCGGAGGACACCTCAGTGGGCACTGCGGTGCTGACGGCTCGCTGCGGGTTCTGCATCATGGTGGTCGCTCTCCCTTGAACGATTGTTCAGTATTGCCTGTGCCACAAGACTAGAGGGTCCGCCGATCTCAGACAACAGTATTCCGCACCTCTCCCACCTCTCCCTCGCGCGGCGCCAGACCCCGCAACGCTCGGGCAACGCGATGCGCGGCACGCACAGGATGGCCGAGCGTACAGTGAGAGGCATGATGCACAGCACATCCGCCGCACACGATGAAGCACCGCGCACCTATGCAGCGGTCGCGCGAAGCGCTGCAGACGACCCCGCGTCGTTCTGGCTGGGCGCAGCGCAGGCGATCGACTGGGTGACACCTCCTTCTCGAGCCCTCGACGACGCGAACGCGCCCATCTACCGGTGGTTCCCCGATGGGACCCTCAACGTCTGCGCGAACGCTCTCGACCGACACGTGGAGATGGGCAGCGGTGACCGCGTGGCGCTCGTCTACGACTCGCCCGTGACCGACACGGTGCGCGAGTACACGTTCACCGCGCTCCGCGACGAGGTCTCCCGCTTCGCCAGGGCACTCGCCGACCGCGGGATCACGAAGGGCGACCGCGTCGTCATCTACATGCCCATGGTGCCGGAAGCCACGATCGCGATGCTCGCGTGTGCGCGACTGGGTGCCGTGCATTCGGTCGTCTTCGGCGGCTTCGCCGCCAACGAGCTGGCCGTGCGCATCGACGACCTGCAGCCCAAGGCCGTCATCAGCTCCTCCTGCGGCATCGAGAAGACCCGCATCATCGAGTACAAGCCGCTGCTCGACGAAGCCCTGCGGATCGCCACAGCAGGGCCGGAGTTCAGCGTCGTGGTGCAGCGGGAACAGCATCGCGCGGAGCTGCAGGAGGGCTTCGACCTCGACTACGCCGACCTGTTGGCCTCCACGCCCGACGGGATCGACCCGGTAACCGTGCAGGCGACAGACCCGCTCTACGTGCTCTACACGTCCGGGACGACCGGCAGGCCCAAGGGCATCCTGCGCGATGCCGGCGGCTATGCGGTCGCCCTGCAGTGGTCGATGGGCAATCTCTTCGGCTTGCAGCCCGGAGACACGATGTTCACCGCGTCGGACGTCGGCTGGGTCGTCGGGCACTCCTACATCGTCTACGCGCCCCTCCTCGCCGGGGTCACCACCGTCCTCTACGAGGGCAAGCCCGTCGGCACTCCCGACGCCAGCGCGTTCTACCGCGTCATGGACCAACACGACGTGAACGTCTTCTTCACCGCGCCCACGGCGATGCGGGTCATCCGCAAGGAGGACCCGGACGCCGAGCACGCGCGAGCCGCGGACCTCTCCGCCCTCCGCGCCGTGTTCCTCGCGGGGGAGCGCCTCGATCCGGACACCTATGAGTGGACGACGGCGACCATGGCGGAAGCGACCGGGCGGGACATCCCGGTCGTCGACAACTGGTGGCAGACGGAGACGGGCTGGCCGATCGCCGCGAACCCGCTGGGGATCGAGCGCCTGCCGCTCAAGGCGGGCTCGCCGACCGTGCCGACACCGGGGTACCGCCTGCGCGTCGTCGATCCGGCCGGCAACGACGTGCGCGCCGGTACGGAGGGGCTGATCCTCGCGGACCTTCCTCTGCCTCCCGGAACGATGGCGTCCATCTGGGGCGACGACGAGCGCTTCGTCTCCACCTACCTGTCCACCTTCGAGGGCACGTACCTCACAGGCGACTCCGGCTACCTCGACGAGGACGGCTACGTCTTCGTCATGGGACGCACCGATGACGTCATCAACGTGTCGGGGCACCGCCTCAGCACCGGCGTGCTCGAGGCCGCGATCGCTTCGCACCCGGCCGTCACCGAGTGCGCGGTCATCGGCGTCCACGATGAGACCTCAGGACAGTCGCCCCGTGCGTTCGTCGTGCTGTCGCCGAGCGCTGATCCGGAGATGGTCCCCCAGGAGCTCGTCGCGCTGGTCCGCAGGGAGGTGGGGCCCGTCGCCGCCCTCAGGCGGGTCGACGTCGTCGATGCCCTGCCGAAGACCCGGTCGGGGAAGATCCTGCGGAAGACGATGCGCCAGATCTCCGACGGCGAGGCCGACGTGGTCGTCCCGTCGACGATCGAGGACCCGTCCGTGCTCGACGCGATGCGCACGGCCCTCAGCCGGCAGACGGGGTGACAGCCGGCTCCTCGCCGACGTCCAGGTCCACGCCCTGCGTGAACTGGGACATGTAGAGGCGGTAGTAGGCGCCTTCGGCGGCCAGCAGCTCCTCATGGTCGCCCTGCTCGACGATGTCGCCGTCCTCCATCACGAGGATGGTGTCCGCATCGCGGATCGTCGACAACCGGTGGGCGATCACGAACGATGTGCGGTCGGTCCGCAGCGCGGCCATCGCCTCCTGCACGAGCATCTCCGTACGGGTGTCCACCGAAGACGTCGCCTCATCGAGGATGAGCAGGGCGGGCTGGGCGAGGAATGCGCGGGCGATGGTGATGAGTTGGCGTTCGCCGGCGGACACGTTCGCCCCGCCGTCCTCGACCTCGGTGTCGTAGCCGTCCGGAAGCGTCTGCACGAAGCGGTCGACGAACGTGGCCTTCGCCGCAACCGCGACCTCGTCGTCCGTGGCGTCCAGTCGCCCGTACCGGATGTTGTCCCGGATAGTCCCGCCGAACAGCACCGCATCCTGCAGCACCATGCCCACCTGACCGCGCAGCGTCCCGCGGTCGAGCGTGCTGATATCGACGCCGTCCAGCAGGATCCTGCCCGCATCGATGTCGTAGAAGCGCATGAGCAGGTTCACGAGCGTGGTCTTGCCCGCGCCGGTGGGCCCGACGATCGCAACCGTCTGACCGGGTTCTGCCACGATCGACAGATCCGTGATGAGCGGCTTCTCCGCGGTGTAGGAGAACGCGACGTGCTCGAACTCGACCCTGCCCTGCACCGGGCGGACCAGTTCGCCCGGCTGCGGGCCGGACGGATCGAGCAGGCCCGCCTCCGCCTGTGAGGAGAGGTCATCCTCCTGTTCATCAGCATCGAGCAGCTCGAAGATCCGCTCAGCAGATGCGACACCGGAGATGAGCATGTTGGCCATGCCCGCCATCTCCCCGAGCGGTGCGTTGAATTCGCGCGAGTACTGGATGAAGGCGGTGACCTGACCCAACGACATCTGCCCGGAGGCCACGCGCAGACCGCCGACCAGTGCGATCCCCACGTAGCCCAGGTACGTCACCCACTGCATGATCGGCATGATCATGCCGGAGTAGAACTGGGCGCGGAAGGACGCCTCGTAGAGGTCCTCGTTCCTCTCGTCGAACGTCCCGCGCATCGTCTCCTGACGGCCGAAGACCGTCACGAGGTCATGGCCGGTGAAGGACTCCTCGATGTGACCGTTGAGGCGCCCGGTGTTCTTCCACTGCGCGGCGAACAGCTTCTGCGACTTCGACCCGACGAGACCCACCACGAGCGCGGCGATCGGAAGCGCCACGAGGGCGATGAGTGCGAGCTGCCAGGACAGGGCGAACATCATGATCGTGATGCCGACGATGGTGAGCACCGCGTAGAACAGCGACGCGAAGGCCTGCTGCATGGCTGTCTGCACGTTGTCGACGTCATTGGTCGTCCGCGACAGCAGGTCGCCGCGCTGGCGCGTGTCGAAGTAGCTCAGCGGCAGTCGATTGACCTTGGCCTCGATCTTCTGGCGCAGCCGGTAGACGACCCGCATGACGATCTCGTTGAGGACGAAGCCCTGCAGCCAGTCGAACACGGACGCCACCAGGTACATGCCGAGCACGAAGAACAGCATCTCCGCCAGCGCGACGAAGTCGATCGAGCCGTCCAGCCACCCGTCGAAGATGACGTCCATCGCCCGGCCGAGCACAGCGGGCGCCCAGACGGACAGCACTGTGGAGACAGCGCCGAAGAGGAACACCATCGCGATCCCGGCCTTGTGGTCCGTGAGCGTCGCGAACAGGCGTCCCAGCGACGGCCAGAACGCCTTCGCCTTCCGCGGCGCGGCACCTCCTTCGCCGGAACCCAAGCTGTCCTCGAGTTCGGCGATCTCATCCTCGGACACCACGACGTCTCTGCGACGACGATCGGGCGCTTCCGAGGTGCGGGAGCGGTAGGCGGGCCTGCGGACCTCGGGGAACAGGTCCTCGGGCCGCGCTCGACGGTTCGGGCCGGTTCTCATGACACCTCCTCCGCTCTCACCTGGGAATCGACGATCTCTCGGTAGGTTCGCGATGACTCGAGCAGTTCAGCGTGCGTGCCGCGGCCGACGACCCGCCCTTCATCCAGCACGAGGATCTGGTCCGCTTCCGTGATCGAGGCGACGCGCTGGGCCACCATGATCGAGGTGGCGCCGTCGGTGTATCCGGGCAGCGCCGCCCGGAGGTTCGCGTCGGTCGTGACGTCCAGCGCGGAGAAGGAGTCGTCGAACAGGTAGACGCGCGGCTTCGCCACGAGAGCACGGGCGATGCACAGTCGCTGCCGCTGCCCGCCCGAGACGTTCGTGCCCCCCTGCGAGACGGAGGACTCCAAGCCGCTGCGGGCGCCCTCGCCGTCACCGGTCGTCCGGTCTGCGACGAAATCAGTCGCCTGGGCGATGTCAAGCGCCGCCCACAGCTCGCTGTCCGTGGCCTCCGGGTCACCGAAGCGCAGGTTCTCCGCTATGGATCCCGAGAAGAGGTACGGCTTCTGCGGGACCAGCCCGACCGCCTCGGTCAGAGTCTCCCGGGACATCTGTGTGACGGGCACCCCGTCGACCAGGACCTCGCCCGCGGTCGCGTCGTAGAGGCGGGGGATGAGGTTGACCAGAGTGGTCTTGCCCGCCCCGGTGGAACCGATGATGGCGGTGGTCTTCCCCGCTTCGGCGGTGAAGGAGACGTCGTCGAGGACCGGGGCGTCGGCGCCCGGGTACGCGAAGGACACCCCGCGGAACTCGACGGTGCCGTCGCGCCGCTGCGGGGTGGTGGGAGATGCCGGTTCCTGCACCGATCCGGTGGTGGTGAGCACTTCGCCCACGCGGCGGGCGGAGATGATCGCCCGCGGGAACATCATGAACATGAACGTGCCCATCATGACCGCCATGAGGATCTGCAGGAGGTACTGCATGAACGCGGTGAGGGCGCCGACCTCCACGAGCCCGTCGTCGACCCGTAGGCCGCCGAACCACAGCACTGCGGCGGTGGCCAGGTGCAACACGAGCGTGATCACCGGGCCCATGAGCACGAAGAGGCGACCGATGCTGATCGACGTCTTGGTGAGTGCGGCGTTGGCGTCGGTGAAGCGAGCGGTCTCGTGCTGCTCCCGCACGAAGGCGCGCACGACGCGGATGCCGATGATCTGCTCGCGCATCACGCTGTTCACATCGTCGATGTTCAGCTGCATCCGCTCGAACAGCGGCATGAGTCGACTCGCCAGCACGCCGACGATCACCACCAGGAGCGGGACGGACACCCACACGAGCCACGACAGGCCGGGGTCCTCCTGGATCGCCATGACGATGCCGCCGATCGACATGATCGGCGCCATCACCATGAAGTTCAGGGTCATGAGGACGACCATCTGCACCTGCTGGATGTCGTTCGTGCCGCGGGTGATGAGGGTGGGGGCTCCGAAGCGCCCCATCTCCTCAGCGGAGAAGTGATCGACGCGCAGATAGACGGCCTGTCGGAGGTCGCGACCGATCGACATCGACATGCGCGCGCCGAACCAGACGGCCGCGATCGCGGTGAAGACCTGCAGCATGGCCACGGCGAGCATGATCCCGCCGACGCGCCAGATGTAGTCGGTGTCGCCCGTGGCGATGCCGTTGTCGATGATGTCCGCGTTGAGACTGGGCAGGTACAGCGTGGCCAGGGTGGCGGCCAGCTGGAGCACCAGGACGGCGACGACATGCCCGGCGTAGGGCCTGCCGTAGTGCCGGACGAGCTTCCACAGCATGGTGATGCTTCCGGGTAGTGAGGGGATCGCCTGCTATGACAGGCGCATACCATTGTGCCCCACGCGTCAAGATGGAGCGTGTCAGATGGTTTGTGTACCGGATCACCGCATGAAAGGACATGATGGTGACCGTGACGAACACGAACTGAACCCGTAACGCGACAGCCTCTGAGGTCGTTGAAGAGCTCAAGGCCTCCGGTGCGCTCGATGAGCTCTTCTCCAAGATCGGCTCCGGCGACATCGAGCTGACCGGTGACGGCGGGCTCGATGACATGATCATCAGCCTCTACGCGGGCGAGATGACGATCAGGGACATCCAGCACCACCTGGCGACCACGATCGGCACCGAACTGTCGCACGAGACGATCTCGAACATCACCGATGCCGTCCTCGAAGCGGTTCTGGAGTGGCAGCAGCAGCCTTTGGACGACTTCTACCCGGTCGTCCACCTCGATGCGATCCGGGTGAAAGTCCGCGACGTCCTCATCGTCTGCTGCGACGGGCTCACCGGGCTGCCCGAAGCGATCGAGGCGACGTGACCTGACTCCCTCGTGCAGACCTGTGTCGTGCACCTGATCCGGGCGGCGAACCGCTTCGTCGCCCACGGGGACCGCAAGGCCGTATCGAAGGCTCTGAAAGACGTTTACTCGGCAGCGAACGGGGACACCGCCCTGGCGGCACTGGAAGCCTTCGCGACCTCAGAATCGGGTCGGAAACACCCCCCAGCGGCGCGGTGTGGGAGAACGCGCTTTCACTCGGTGGTCATCCTCCGCCGACGCAGACTCCACGGAGGCCAGGCGGGGACCCGGGGTGGGCGCCAGGGCACCTCAGCACTGTGCCCACCCGGGGTCGCCAAGTGTCCGTCACCTTGCCCATCGATTCCGCCGAAGCAAACCTCCAATCCGTGCCACGTGCGCCATGACCCGGTGTTGCCGGCTCCACCGCAGACGCGTGTAGACACCCCACTTGCATACCCAGGGGGGTATGGAATACCGTAGGGGGTATCCGGAATACCGGAACCGACCTTCCCGACCCGCAGGAGGAACCATGCTGCTCGAGCGCATCTACGACGAGGACCTGGCTCAGGCCAGCTACCTCATCGGCTGCCAGGCCACCGGCGAGGCCCTGGTCGTCGACCCCCGCCGCGACGTCCGGCAGTACCTGGAGCTGGCGGCCCACCACGGGATGCGAATCACCACGGTGGCCGAGACCCACATCCACGCCGACTTCCTCTCCGGTACACGTGAGCTGGCCGCAGCCACCGGCGCGACCGCCTACATCTCCGGCGAGGGCGGGGCGGACTGGCAGTACGGTTTCGAGGCCCAGCGCCTGCACGAGGGGGACACCATCGCCCTGGGAAACATCACCATCACCGCCCGGCACACCCCCGGCCACACCCCCGAGCATCTGTCCTACCTGGTCACCGACGGGGCCTTCACCGACGAGCCGGGCTACTACCTGACCGGGGACTTCGTGTTCTCCGGCGACGTGGGCCGCCCGGACCTGCTCGATGAGGCCGCCGGGGGCCAGGACACCCGCTTCGCCGGGGCCAAGGACCTGTTCGCCTCCCTCAAGAACGCCTTCCTGACCCTGCCGGACCACGTGCAGGTCTACCCCGGGCATGGGGCCGGCTCGGCCTGCGGCAAGGCTCTGGGCGCGCTGCCGTCCACCACCGTGGGTTATGAGCGCAAGTTCGCCTGGTGGGCGAAGTACCTGACCCAGGACGACGAGCAGGGCTTCATCGACGAACTGCTCGACGGCCAGCCCGACGCCCACGCCTACTTCGCCCGCATGAAGCGTCAGAACAAGCAGGGCCCGGCCCTGCTGGGCGAGCTGTCCCCGCTGCAGCGCCTGGACACCACCGAGATCGCCGAGGGCCTGGCCGCCGGCTCCCTGGCGTTCGTGGACACCCGCTCTCCGGACGAGGTGCACCGCGGCACGGTCACCGGCGCGCTGAACATCCCCGGCGCCAAGGCCGCCACCTACGGAGCCTGGTCCTACGACCCGGAGGCCGAGAACACCCCGCTGGTACTGCTGGCCCCCGACGCCGAGGCCGCCGAGGAGATCCGGGATCACCTGGTGCGCGTGGGCGTCGACGCCGTGGCCGGGTACACCCCCACCCTTTACGGACTGCCGACCACCGTCCCGGCCCGGGTCACCCCGGCCGAGCTGGAGTCCTTCCTTACCGAGCACCAGGACGCCGTGCTGGTGGACGTGCGCAACCGCACCGAGCACGCCGAGGGCCACGTGCCCGATTCCGTCCAGCTCAACGCCGGCAAGGTCCTCTTCCACCCGGACGAACTGCCCGCGAAGGACGCCGGCCCGCTGGTGACCTACTGCCAGTCCGGAGTGCGCAACGCCGTGGCCGCCGCCGCCCTGCGTCGGGCCGGTTACGACGTCGTTGAACTCGAGGGCAGCTACGCGGCCTGGTCCGCCTGGAACGCCCAGCAGAACACCCCCCAGACCGAGACCGCAGGAGCCGCCTGATGACCACCGTCACAACAACCCCCGCGCGCCGCTCCGTCACCCCGGACGAGTTGCACCGCCGGCTTACCGTGGGCGACGCGCCGATGGTCCTGGACGTGCGCACCCCCGGTGAGTTCGAGACCGTGCACATCCGCGGCTCCTACAATGTGCCGCTGGACCTGCTCACCGAACACACCGGCGAGCTGGCCGAGCACCTGCCCGGCCACGTCGTGCTGGTGTGCCAGTCCGGCAACCGGGCCTCGCAGGCCTGCCAGAAGCTGGACGCGGCCGGCTTCGGCGCCGCGGATGTCCTCGACGGCGGCATCGCCGCCTACGAGTCCACCGGCGGCGAGGTGGTCCGCCGGGGCGCCCGTTGGTCCATGGACCGCCAGGTCCGGATGGCCGCCGGCTCCCTGGTGCTGGCCGGCACCCTCGCCGGCCAGCTGGTGCACCGCCGCCTGGGCCTGCTGGCCGGGGCTATCGGCGCCGGCCTGGCCTACTCCGCCGCCTCTGACTCCTGCGCGATGGCCTCAGTGCTGTCCCGCATGCCCTGGAACCGCGTCGAGGCGGACCCATCCCTGCGGTCCTTCTTCGAGCAGGTCCCCACCGCCCTGCAGGACCACTGAACCGCCGGTGCGGGAGGGCCCAGCACGCCCTCCCGCACCGCCCAGACCCCCGGCCGCGGAGGCACGCCCCCTTCATGGCCCCCGCGGCCGGGCCCACCACCTCCATCCCACACATCCACCTCGACGTACCCCGCCCCTTCCGTGGGGCGGGGTCGGGTGTTCTGAAAGGACATCGACCATGTGCCGATCCGCCTCCTGCCCCGTGTGCGGCAAGACCACCTGGGCCGGCTGCGGCCAGCACATCGACCAGGTCAAGCGCACCGTCCCCGCAGGGAACTGGTGTCCCGGTCATAACCGCGCCGCAGCGCCGGCCAGCACCCGGCGACCCGGTCTCCTGACCCGCCTGTTCCAGCGCTGAACACCCCCCCCAACACCCGACCTGTCCGCGGGTGAGGCCCTGCCGGCCATTGCCAGCAGGGCCTCACCCGCGGACAGGTCTTTGGAGCGCACGCGGCGGGCGAGACGTCCCTGCGGGGAAGGATTGTTCCCCGGTCGATCTCGCGCTCAGCCGGAGGCACCCGGTTCCGGGACGAGGGTGGCGAGGAGGTGCTGCGACCCCTCCGTAGACACGGCGGCACCGTTGGCGGTGATGCGTGCCGGGACGAGGACGGTTCCGGCCCCGGCGGGGGTGTGTCGAGCGCCGGGTTCTGCAGAGGCCCTTCTTTGTGGATTTCCATGCTGCACGCAGAGGTGACTGTTCCGCCGCGATGAGCTGTGCACGGGCTCCATGGGGTGGGCGGTAACCGATCCCGGAGTGGAGTCGGTGCGAGTTGCACCCGCCGCCCATGATGACGTCGCTGCCATCACCTCGACGAGGCCCTCCCGGTCGTGACGATCGATCAGCTCACCCTTGTAGACGGAGTTCAGCGGATCGGGTCGGAGTCAGGGCGTGCGAGGCCTGTGTGGCCGAGGCTGGTCAGGGCGGCGCGCAGGCGGGTGTCGGCGTCGTCGGCGACCTCACGGACCTGGGGGCTGTCGCTGAGGCGGACCATGGTCTGGGGGTCGATGGCCTCGATGAGGGTGTGGTCGTCGCCGGGGCTGCGGCGGACCAGGACGTTGCAGGGCAGCAGGGCCCGAGCTGGGGTTCGGCGGCCAGGGCGCGGCTGGCCAGGGTCGGGCTGCAGGCCCCGAGGATCACGTAGTCGCCGAGGCTCGCGGCGGCCTCGGGGCCGAGCTTGGGTTCTCAGCCTGCCCGAGACAGGGCCGGTCAGGCCAGGGAAAGGAAGAGCTTCTCCAGGTCCTTCTTGTCCAGGTTCTCTTCCGGGTTGGCCAGGCACTGCTCGAGCCCACTGGCGATGATGGCGAAGCCGGCGCGGTCCAGGGCCTTGGACACCGCCGAGAGCTGGGTGACGACGTCCTTGCAGTCCCGGCCCTCCTCGAGCATCCGCACGACGGCGGTGAGCTGGCCTTGGGCGCGCCTGAGGCGGTTGAGCACGGGGGTCATCTCGGTGGCATCCAGTTGCATGGCGGTCTCCTGGGGTCGGGGGTGCTCTTCATTCTATACCCCCCCGGGTGTCTTGCATACCCCCAGGGGTATCATGCATACTGGATCGAGACAGGCTCTGCCTGTGATCGGATCCCCGCTGGACAGCCCGGCTTCGGCCTGAGCGCCGCGGTTCCGTCCCCCCTGATGTCCCCGATCCGTTGAGGAGTAGACATGCCCGAGATCACCATTGCCGAGGCCGATGAGCGCCGGGCCCAGGACCAGGTTCTGGATGTGCGCGAGCATTCCGAGGTCGTCGAGGGGATGATCCCCGGCGCGCTGCACATTCCCATGGGCCAGCTGGGTTCCCGGCTGCAGGAGCTGGACCGGTCCCGCCCGGTGATCGTGGTGTGCCGCAGCGGCAACCGCAGCGCCCGGGTGGCCGAGGCACTCGATCAGGCCGGTTACACCGCTGACACCATGGCCGGCGGGATGGTCGCCTGGCAGGGCGCCGGTCTGCCGGCCCACTGAGCCCGGCCCCCGACCGATGACTGCTGACCGCCGACTGACAAGGACGCTGCCATGACGCTCACCCTTCTTCTGACCCTGCTGCTCTCGGTGCTGATCGGTCTCTCCCTGGGCCTGCTCGGCGGCGGCGGATCGATCCTCACCGTGCCGATCCTGACCTATGTCGCCGGCCTGGATCCCAAGGAGGCGATCGCCGCGTCCCTGTTCGTCGTCGGGGTCACTTCCGCCTTCAGCGCCATCACCCACGCCCGCAACCAGCGGGTCAAGTGGCGCACTGGGCTGATCTTCGGCGCCGCCGGCATGGCCGGCGCCTTCGGTGGCGGCCTCCTGGGTGGGTACATCCCCGGTACCGTCCTGATGATCGCATTCGCCTTGATGATGGTGGCCACCTCGGTGGCCATGATCCGTGGCCGCAGGAACAAGGCCGCGACGCGCCACGAGGGCGAGCTCCCGGTCCTCAAGGTCCTCATCGAGGGCCTGGTCGTCGGCCTGGTCACCGGCCTGGTCGGCGCCGGCGGCGGCTTCCTCGTCGTCCCGGCCCTGGCCCTGCTGGGCGGGATGTCCATGCCCGTGGCCGTGGGCACCTCCCTGGTGGTCATCGCGATGAAGTCCTTCGCCGGACTGGCCGGGTACCTGACCACCGTGTCCCTGGACTGGGTGCTGGTCGGGGCCGTGACCGCCGCCGCGATCGCCGGCTCGGTGCTCGGGGCCCGGCTGGCCGGGCGGATCCCGGAGGCCGCCCTGCGCAAGGGCTTCGGTGTGTTCGTGCTCATCATGGGCGTCTTCGTGCTGGTCCAGGAACTGCCCGGCGCCGCCGGGGTGATCGTCGGGGCGGTCGCCGCCCTGGCGGCCGTGGCCGCCGCCGTGTGCTGGTTCGCCGTGCCCAGGTGCCCGATCCGCACCGCCGGCACCACCAACCTCACCTGAGCGTCCCCCACCCCTTCCTGTTCCAGTCGGTCCACACCGACCGCAGACGATCGATCATCACTGACAAGGAGACCTCCATGGCCACCATCGACCTCACCGACCAGGACTTCGCCGGCACCATCCAGGACAACGACATCGTGCTCGTGGACTTCTGGGCGGGCTGGTGCGGGCCCTGCCGCCGGTTCGCCCCCACATACGAGGCCGCCTCGGCCCAGCACCCCGACGTGGTCTTCGCCAAGGTCGACACCGAGGCCGAACAGGCCCTGGCCGGCGCGGCGGGCATCAGTTCCATCCCCACCCTGATGGCCTTCCGCGAGGGCGTGCTGGTCTTCTCCCAGTCCGGCGTCTTACCGGCGCCCGCCCTCGAACAGGTCATCACCGCCGTGAAGGACCTGGACATGGCCCGAGTTCACGCCCTCAGAAGGCCCGCCCGTCGTTCAGTCGTCTCGCCGCCCCCTCACCAATGATGCGACGCGTCTCACAGAGGTGATGTACTTCCGTACAAGGACCAGTACCGCGCAGCGCTCGACTCCGCACCGCTCAACAAGGCGCAGCAGGAGGCATTCATCGATGGGGCGCAGACGGGCTTCATCGTGGCGAAGAAGCTGGTCGACCCCCTGGCCTGAGGGCGACGGCCCGAAGACGCCGGCGCGACGGAGCGCGACATCGCGTACCCGCACGACCAGGACGAACCCTACATTCCGCATCGGCTGAACAGCCTGTGGCGAGCGTCTGACCCCGGGTGGCCTCGGCCCGGAGTTCAGCTGTCTCCAGCCGTCGGTGAGTGAACACGGAGCACCTTGACAGTTATCGATTCGTTATCTTCGCAGTGCGTCACGGGCGAGTCGGCCGTTCCGCATCACAAAGCGGTAACGACGACACGGAGCGGCTCTCACGCTTCGTTCAGACTTCGTTCCACGCATCCGCTGAACCGCCGCTTCGGCGGCCCGATGCCGCCGAACCGCTTGAAACCGGTCTTCCGCGGCTGTCACGGTGGTCCTCGCGTCGACTCGCATCGCTCGCGATCAGCGTGAGCATCGCTCGCGCATTCTGAACCGCTCACTTCACGAACGGAGTCCCCATGCCGGATTCGTCGAGGAAGGCCGTCACACGAACGAGCCTTCTAGCCGCCGCACTCACCACCGGAGCCCTGTCCGCAGGCCTCCTCCTCACTCCCGCGTCAGCGTTCGCAGCTCCTGCGGACAGCGGCGTCGCATCTGCGGCGGCTGATGTCACGGCCGACGGACTCTCCGAGGAGCAGGTCGACAACGCCCGGACGATCATCGGCACGGGGAAGGCCGATGACGTGTCCGACGAGGCCCTCACCATCGCACTCATGACCGCGATGCAGGAATCCAGCCTCCAGAATCTGGACGGCGGCGACCGCGACTCCGCGGGCCTCTTCCAGCAGCGCCCGTCGATGGGCTGGGGCTCGCAGGACGACATCACCGATCCCGTGCACGCGACCCAGTCGTTCTTCGGCACGAACGACGAGGTCTCCAACCCGGGACTCGAGCAGATCGACGGGTGGGAGGACCTGGCCCCGGGTGCCGCAGCGCAGGCTGTTCAGCGGTCTGCGTTCCCCGACGCCTACGACCGGTGGGAGGCACTGGCGGAAGAGCTTCTCGAGGAGAACGACGACGTCGATCCCATCGACTGATCCGACTCGCACGCACTCCGCTCCGGACGGCCGGCCCCGGAGACACCTCGGTAGCGCAGCATCGGCCGGCACCGCTGAGGACCCTCGCGCTCAGGCGCGGGGGTCCTCGTCGTCGACGGGAGCAGGCGCTGAGTCATCGGATGCATCGGTCTGTTCGGGGGCCTCGGCGACGTCGTCACCGACGACCGGACCATCGGAATCCCCTGAGGTCGTGTTGAGGACGCCCACGCCCTGCGCGTCCTCGAGCGCGATGCGCTCCTTCTCCTCATCCGTCAGCGAGTCCTCGCGGGGATAGAGCTGTTCCCAGATGATCAGGACGCCGATCGCCACGATGCCGCCCACCGTGCCGCGGGCCAGCGGCCCCCACGGACGGGGCCAGTCGCCGAACCCGGTCGTGGCTGACAGCAGCAGGAGCACGAGCACGGCGGAGGCGATCGCAACGATGTAACGCATGACACAATCCTGCCAGCACCGCCCCGGTGGTCCAAACCGCCTCCTGGCATCGGGATGCGGCGCACTGACGCTGTAGACCCTTTCCGGGAGCGATACGATTCAGCCCATGGCTGATCAGACGCGCGCGTCCCAGGACCGGACCCGGTACTCCCCCGTCGGCGGAACGGCGGGCAGCGGTCTGCGTCACGGGTCGACGCAGGCTCCGCCTCCGGAGCCCGTCGAGATCTGCGAACCGGAGGTGGGCGAAGTCCCCACGCCCGCCTACGACGCGGCGGCGATCGATCGGACCGCCGAGGTCTTCAAGGCGCTCGCGGCGAGCTCCCGCCTGCGCATCCTGCTGGTCCTCACCCAGGGCGAGGCGAGCGTGACGGAGATCGTCGACGAGACGGGACTGTCGCAGCCGCTGGTGTCGCAGCACCTCAAGCAGCTGCGCAGCCTGCACCTCGTCGAGGTCGACCGCGTGGGTCGCGAGGCGATCTACTCCTTCAAGGACGCGCACGTGTCTCACATCCTCATCGACGCGCTGGATCACGCGCTCGAGCACCCCGAGGACGACTGACGCACACGGGGCGGTCGCCCGCGCCTGCTCCCACTCCCGACGGAACGCGCCTGCACGCAGCGCCTTCTCACAGCTGAGTCGACGATCGGGCACGGTGAGACGTCACCCGCGCACACGCAGCGTCCCTTTCCTGTGCCGTGGTGACGCCTCAGTGGAAGAGGTCCGCTCAGTCGCCCGCTCTGCTCTGTGCGAGCGCGGACATCGCAGCGTTGTACCCCGCCATGCCGTGCGCACCCGCACCCGGTGGCGTCGCCGCCGAGCAGAGGAAGAGTCCCGGCACGCCCAGCGAGTACGGATCCACGGCGGGCCGGGGCCTGAAGACCAGCTGCATCGCCGAATTCGCGCCCGTGACGATGTCCCCGCCCACGTAGTTCGCATTGCCGGCAGCGACCTCGGTCGTGGTGCGCACGCTCCGCGCGACGACACGGTCGCGGAAGCCGGGGGCGAAGCGCTCGATCTGATCCTCGATGGCCGTCGTGGCATCCCCGTCATACCCGGCGGGGACGTGGGCGTAGGCATCGACGGGGTGGACATCGCCGCGCGAACGCCGCGGATCCGCCAGATACTGCTGGCCCAGCAGGACGAAGGGCCGCTCCGGCATCCGCCCACGGTTGATCGCGGCCTCCGATGCGGCGATCTCGTCGAAGCTCCCGCCCAGATGAAGCGTGCCCGCACGGCGCGCAGGCCCATAGGTCCACGGGATCCCACCCTCGACCGCGAAGTTCACGACGAACGCGCCGGGCCCGTGCCGGAATCGGTTCAGACCCCGCGCCACGCGCCCTGGCAGGGCGTCGCCCACGATGCGTGCGGCGGCGGCGGGACTGGTGTCGAGCATGACGATGTCCGCTGCGGGCAGGTCGGTCAGCGCGTCGACGCGCACGCCCGTCTCCACCGTCCCTCCGCTGGCCTCCAGCGCCGCACGCATCGCCTGCGAGATGCTGCGTGACCCGCCTTCGGCCACCGGCCAGCCATACGTGTGCGCGGCGGTTCCCAGTGCCATTCCGATCGCTGAGGACAGCAGCGTGTCGAGCGGCCGCAGCGAGTGCGCCGCGACGCCTGCGAAGAGCGCCCGGGCCTCCTCTGTACGCCACAGACGGGCCACCCATGACGCGGGCGGGCCGGCCAGCGAACCGAACAGACCGAGCTTCAGCGGGTGCTGGGGGATGCGCAGCATCGGCTGCAGGAAGTCGTCCGTGATGTCCGGGAAGTGCGCGGCCAGCGGCTCGAAGACCTGCCTCCACCGTGCGCCGTCGTCGAACAGATGACGCGCGGTCGTCTGAACGTCCTGCCAGACCGCCGCCCCGCCGCCCCCGTCCAGCGGGTGTGCGTACTGGACGTCCGGCCGGGCCCAGCGCAGGCCGTGCTCCGCCAGGTCGACCGACCGCGTGAACGCATTGTCGACGGCGAGCGGGTGGAACCCGGAGCACTCGTCGTGGAGCAGGCCGGGAACGGTGAGTTCTGCAGAGCGCGTGCCGCCGCCCGCTTCGTCCGCCGCTTCCAGGACGCTGACCTCGGCCCCGTTCCGGGCGAGGGTCACAGCGGCGGCGAGCCCGTTGGGCCCGCTGCCGACCACTATGGCCTTCATCATGCCGTCATCCTGTCACGTCCAGGACCGGTCGGTGCCCCTCATGCCACCGCGTCCCACGCGTCGCGGATGAGCGTCTCGAGGACGTCGAGGTCGACGTCCTCCGGCTTGTTGATCCACACGCATCCCGCACCGATCCTGTGCTTGCCCAACTGCGCGAGCAGCACGTCGGCACGGGTGGAGCCCTGCAGCCCGTAGAGCGAGATGCTCGCCTTCCGCGGACTGAACCCCACGAGGAACCAGTCGCCCTCGCGCCCTGACGGCGACACGTAGTGCACGTCGCCGTAGCCGATCATCGTCGGCCCCCACATCACCGGCGCCTCACCGGTCACCCGACCGAACACCTCCAGGAGGATGCGGCCGTGCTCCTGTCGGCGCGGCCAGGGCAGCGACTCGATCCAGCCGACCGGGTCGACATCCGTCGTGGTCGTCTTCACGTCCGCCGCCGTCTCACCCGTGTGGCCCCGGGTGAGGCTGCCCGTCCTCTGATCGGGTGCCGGCACCTCGCCGCCGAGGCCCCGCCCGCCTTCTCGCAGCCGCTCCTCGATCCGTTCGAGGGTGCGCGGCCCCATCCCGTGCAGACGTGCGAGTCCCCCGCGGTCGACACCGTCAAGGGCCTCGAGGTCGTCGTAGCCGGCCGCGACGAGCGCACGCCTGGCGGGGGTCGACAGGCCCGGCACCTCCTCGAAGCGCGTCACGTCGTCGCCTGCCCGCTCAGCTCAGCGAGTTCTGGAAGCGGCGGATCCGGACCAGCGCCTCGGCGATGTTCTCCGGCCCTGCGGCCAGCGACAGCCGGACCGCGTTGTCGCCGTTGATCGGGTCGAAGTCCGCGCCCGGCGCCAGTGCGACGCCCTCCGCCTCGAGCAGTCCGGCGCACCAGTCCGACGCGTCGGCGTAGACCCCGAGGACGTCGTCGATGCGGAAGTACATGTAGAACGCACCGTCGGCCGGGGCCATGTCCTTCCACTGGAGGTCCTCCACCGCGTCGAGCACGTACTGGCGCGCGGTCGCGAAGCCCTCGACAGCCGCGTCGCACTCCGCATAGGCCTCTTCTGTGAACGCCTCGAGGCACGCGTGCTGTGCCGGCACCGGTGGGCACAGCGACAGATTCCCCGCGATCGCATCACAGGGTGCGATGAGGTTCTCCGGCAGGATCGCCCAGCCGAGCCTCCAGCCGGTCATCCCCCAGTACTTCGAGAACGAGGAGATGACGACGGGGTCGTCACCGCACTCCAGCGCCGAGGTCCCGCGGGAATCCGTGAACGACACACCGTGGTAGATCTCGTCGGAGATGAGGCGCACGCCGTTGGCCTCGCACCATGCGGTGAGCGCGGCGAGCTCCGGCTTCTCGATCATCGTGCCGGTGGGGTTCGCGGGCGAGGCGAGCATGAGCCCCTTGAGCGGGGCCTGGCTGTGCGCGGCGTCGAGCATCTCCACCGTCGGCTGGAACCGGACGTCGGGGCCGCAGGGGAGCTCCACGACCTCCACGTCCTGTGCCCGCAGGATGTTGGAGTACGCGGGGTAGCCCGGCGTGGCCAGTGCGACGCGATCGCCCGCATCGAAGCTCGCGAGGAACACCATGTCGAAGGCGCCCGAGGACCCGTTCGTCACAGCGATCCGCTCGATCGGGACGTCGACGCCGTACCAGCGCCTGTAGTGCTCCGCGATCCGTTCCCGCAGCGGGACGATGCCGAAGATCTCCGAGTAGCCCAGGCCCGTTCCGTCGAGCACGACCTCTGCCGCACGGCGCCGGACGCCGTCGGGTGCCCCCTGGGACGGCTCACCCACGCAGAGCGAGATGACGTCACGGCCCTGCGACCGCATCTCGAAGACGCGGTTGAGGATGTTCATGACAGCGAACGGGCGCACCGTCGCCGAGCGGCGGGAGGTCGTGGGCTTCACACGTGCAGTCTGCTCCATGGGCCCCACTCTAGATGTGTGGGACCGCACTCGAGCAGAACCACCGGACAGTCGTGGCCGAGGCCACCCGGGGTCTGACAGAAGAGACCAACTCACCTTGCCACAATTCCTTGAAGGGAGCACCGCGCCCCTGAGACGATGAGTCCCCGTCACGAAGAGGAGTTGAGATCACCATGGCCTCGACATTCACGACGACCGGCCCGGCGAACGGCGAGATGCTCAAGGAATTCCCGGCCGCCGCGGACCACGAGATCGCGGACGCGATCGCAGCGTCGCACGCAGCGTTCCAGACATGGCGCACAACCCCTGTCGAGAAGCGGACGGAGCCCATCAGACGCGCTGCAGACCTCATGGAGGAGCGGATCGACGAGCTGTCTCGACTGCTCACCCTGGAGATGGGGAAGCTCACCGCGGAGGCTCGTGCGGAGGTGGAGCTGTGCGCGAAGATCCTGCGCTACTACGCCGACGAAGGACCGGGGCACCTCGCGGATGAGCGGCGCACACCGGACAGCGGCGGCACCGGCGTCGTCAAGAAGGAGCCCAAGGGTCCCCTGATCGGCGTGATGCCGTGGAACTTCCCCTACTACCAGGTGGTGCGCCTCGCCGCTCCCAATCTGATCGCCGGGAACACCATCCTGCTCAAGCACGCGCCCAACTGCCCGCAGTCCGCAGTGGCCTTCGCCGCGCTCATGTCCGACGCGGGCCTGCCTGACGACTGCTACATCAACCTGTTCGCCGACACTGACCAGATCCAGACGATCATCGCCGATGAGCGCGTGGCCGGTGCATCGCTCACCGGCTCGGAGGCTGCTGGTTCGGCGGTCGCCGCCGGTGCCGGCGAGAACCTCACGAAGGTGATCCTGGAGCTGGGCGGCAGCGACCCGTTCATCGTCCTCGACTCCGACGACCTGGATGAGACAGTGTCGACGGCCGTCGCCGGGCGCATGGCGAATGCGGGGCAGAGCTGCATCGCCTCGAAGCGACTGATCGTCGTGGAGGACCACTACGAGGAGTTCGTCGAGAAGTTCACCACCGCGATGGCGGGCTTCACACCGGGCGACCCCGCAGACCCCGACACCACCCTCGCCCCGCTGTCGTCCGAGCAGGCCGCAGCAGACCTCATGGAGCAGGTGCACGACGCCGTCGAGCAGGGTGCCACCGTGCAGATCGGCGGCGGCCGCGTCGACAGGCCGGGAGCCTACGTGCAGCCCACCGTGCTCACAGGCGTCATACCGTCGATGCGGGCCTATTCGGAGGAACTCTTCGGACCAGTAGCAGTGATCTACAGGGTCGCCGATGAGGAGGAGGCCATCCACCTGGCCAACGATTCCTCCTTCGGACTGGGCGGCTCCGTCATGAGCGCCGACCCTGCCCGAGCCCGACGCGTCGCGGACCGCATCGACTCCGCGATGGTCTGGATCAACGCCGCGACCTGGACGGAGCCGGATCTGCCGTTCGGCGGCACCAAGCGGTCCGGAATCGGCCGCGAACTGGGTGCGGAGGGAATCCTCGAGTTCGTGAACAAGAAGCTCATCCGCGAACCCTGATCGGGCTCACTCGCCGGGCAGGCTCCACGTGTGCACGGGACGGCCCGTCTGCTGGTTCTCCGTGTAGAGGCGAACCAGCTTGTGGAGGGCCTCCTCGCGCTCGACCGAACCGACCGGCGCACGCCCCGCGAACGCATCGAGCGTCTTCCGCTGCCACCATGCACCGTTGCGACCGGTCCGGGCTCGCGCTTCGTAGATTCCGATGTACTCATCGATGACGTCGTCGTCGACCTCGAGCTGCTCGAGTCCCTCGCGCGCCTGCGGGGCGAGGGTCTCGAGGACCAGCTCTGCGACGTCGAGCGTGCCGTGCCGGGGCCACGTCAGGCGCGCACCGATCCCGTCGCGCGCACCGTTCTCGAAGTTCTCCTGCGCATCCGCGAACGTCATCCGCGACCAGACCGGCCGGTTCTCCCGGACGAGGAAGGCGATGAGCCCGTAGTAGAACGCGGCGTCCGCGACCATGTCCACGGTCGACGGTCCGGCCGGCAGGATCCGGTTCTCGATGCGGATGTGGGCATTCCGCCTGCCCGGCGAATAGATCGGACGGTTCCATCGCCAGACCGTGCCGTTGTGCAGGTTGAGCTCGTGCAGGTACGGGGTTCCGCTGTCCGTGAGGATCGGACGGCCGGAGGCCTCGCGCGTCTCCGGCAGCAGCGGCGGGAAGAAGTGGACGTTCTCCTCGAAGAGGTCGAACACGCTGGTGATCCACCGCTCACCGAACCACACGCGAGGACGCACGCCCTGGTGCTCCAGTTCCGGGGTCCGGGTGTCGATCGACTGTGCGAATACGGGGAGCCGGGATTCGTGCCACAGCCGGTGACCGAGGAACAGGGGCGAGTTCGCCGCCATCGCGATCTGCACTCCCGCGATCGCCTGCGACGCGTTCCACGCATCCGCGAAGCGATTGGGTGCCACCTGCAGGTGCAGCTGCATCGACGTGCACGTGGATTCGGGGGCGATGTCCGTGAAGTCGTGCGCGTAGTGGTCCTCGCGGGACAGGTCGATGCCGACGTACTCGCCGCGCGCCTCGACGACCGCGGTCGACAGCGCCCGGTAGCGGTTCTCCGGGGTGATCCACTTCTCGTCCTCGAGCAGCTCCGTCGTGACGGTGGGCAGAGTGCCGATGGAGACCGGACTGACGCCGTGATCGCGAGCGGCCGCGCGGAGCTTCGCGAGACGATCGTCGAGCCCCTTCTCCATCTGCTTGAGGCCCATGTCCCGTACCCGCGAGATCGGCATGTTGACCTCGAGGTTGTAAGCACCGACCTCCGACTGGAAATCACCGTCGTCCAGTGTCTCGAGCACATCGAGATTCGTGAGCGCCGGCGCACCGGTCTCATCCACGAGGTTGAACTCGAGTTCGAGGCCGATCGTGCCCTTCGACTCGAAGCTCGCGTTCTGCAGGTAGGTATCGAAGGTCTCCAGGTTCTCCTGGAGCTTCCGACGATAGAGCGTCCGTTCGCGCGGTGTGTATCGGACGGAGCCGACTGCTTCTCCCATGGAGCACAGACTGGCACACCAGGATCGGTCTCGTCTCGTGTTCCGCCATTCGAGTGATGCCGGCACGCGGCGTCCGCCGCCCACACCCACTCAGAGCTCGCGCCCTAGACTCGGAGGCATGACGCACCCCACCTCGAACCCGCTGTCCGTCGTCGACCACCCCGCACTCCTGTCCGCTGCGGAATCTCGACTCCCCCAGATGCTCACGGACATCGAGCGGGCGATCTCGATCGAGACACCGTCATCGGACCTGGAGGCCGTCGCCCGGGGCGCCCAGGACTTCGCCACTCTCGTGACCGAGCGGCTGGGTGCGACTCCGGAGACCCTCACGGTCGACGGCGTCACACACCTGAGGCTGCGGTTCGGCTCCGGCCCCGCGAAGGTGGTCCTCGTCAATCATCAGGACACCGTGTGGCCGCACGGCACGCTCGAGCGGATCCCCTTCTCGCACGACGACGGGGTCGTCCGCGGGCCGGGCAGCTTCGACATGCTCACCGGCGCAGTCATGTCCGTGCACGCCACCGCGATGCTCATCGAGCAGGGCGGGACCGAGGCGGTGGACGGACTCAGCATCATCGTGACCGGCGACGAGGAGGTCGGCTCGCACACCGGCGCCCCCCTGCTGCGCGAGGAGGCCGCACAGGCGCGCGCCGCGTTCGTCATGGAGGCCGCAGCCGGTGAGGGCGGTGCGCTGAAGATCGCGCGCAAGGGCACGTCGATGTACACGATCGTCCTCCACGGGCGGGCGTCCCATGCGGGCCTCGACCCGGAGAAGGGCGTGAACGCAGGGCTCGAGATGTCCCACCAGATGCTGGCCGTGGCCGGCCTGGCGGACCCGGAGCAGGGCACCACCGTCACCCCCACCGTCTTCAGCGGCGGGACGACGACGAACACGGTGCCGTCGCTCGCACGGTTCGACGTCGATGTGCGCGCCAAGACACAGGACGAGCTCCAGCGGGTCGACGATGCGATCCGCGCGCTGCAGCCGGTGCTGGACGGCGCAACGATCGAGGTGCAGGGCGGGATCAACCGGCCGCCGATGGAACGCGCGATGGCCGAGGCGCTGTTCGACCGCGCCGCGGCCCTGTCGGAGGCCGTCGGCATCGACGCACCGCACGGCGTCGAGGTGGGCGGCGCATCGGACGGGAACTACACGGCCGGTGACGGCGTCCCCACCCTCGACGGCCTGGGTGCGGTGGGCGATGGAGCCCACGCGGAGCACGAACACGCAGTGTCCGCATACATCGCGCCGCGCACAGCGCTGCTCGCGGCACTCATCGCCGACCAGCTGGCCGACTGAGCACGTAGGCCGGCTGAGCACGCCGGCCCGGACTGCACAGCGTCGTGCTCGCGTCACTCCAGGTGGCGCAGGTAGCGTTCAGGCGCCTCGAGGAAAGACCGCTGGTGCCGGATCAGCTCCAGGTCGTCGTAGTCGCAGTGCCGCAGTCCCCATTCTCCGACCTCGTAGATCTGGGCGCCCGGCAGCGCCGCGAGGACCGGTGAGTGGGTCGACAGCACGACCTGCGATCCTGCGTTCCGAAGGTCACGCAGGAACCCGATGAGTGCGAGGCATCCTGAGAACGACAGCGCTGATTCCGGCTCGTCCAGCACCCACAGTCCGGAGATGCGCGACCGTTCCGTGACGTAGTCGAGGAATGCCTCGCCGTGGCTGCGGGAGTGCAGGCCGCTGGGGCCGATCGACTCCAGATAGCTGAAGTGACCGTGCATCGTCTCTGCCCGCAGGAAGACTCCGCGCTTGGAGGCGCCCGCCCCACGCACGATCTGCAGATGGTCGTGCAGTTCCGACTCCGTGGGACGTGTCTCGTGAGTCGCAGCATGAGTACCGCCTTCGGGATTCAATCCGAAGGCGATCGCAAGGGCCTCCACCAGCGTCGACTTCCCCGCTCCGTTGTCCCCCACCAGCACGGTGATCGGGCTCAGCTCCCATCCGTGGTCCAGCACCTGTCGCACGGGGGCGAGCGTCGCCGGCCACGTCTCGCGGTCCAGGGGTGCCAGCCGGTGCTCCTCGACCCTGCGCACGGGCAGCGTGCTGAAAGCGTCCGCATCAGTGCGTGCGTCCGGGTCATCGTGAAAGCCCATATCAGCGGGGTCTCAACAGCGTCCGACCCGCCTCGAGCAGGGCCGCGAACTCCTCGTCCGGCACGAGGGAACCACCGGTGAGCCAGGCGATGTGGGTGCCGGCCGATCCCGTCCGATGTCCGGCGAACTGCCCCGCCGCCCTCAGCCCCGCGCAGGCGGAGGGCTCCAGGCGCAGCCCGGCAGCGGCCTCGGCGACGGCCAGAGTGCGCAGAAGATCGTCATCGGTGACCGTCGCGTACCCGTGCAGCAGGTGCCCGACGGCCCTCCCCACGAAGCGTGACGGCCTCCCGACGGCCAGCCCGTCCGCGATGGTCAGCGCACCCAGGCCCACGTCAGCGACCGAGATCCCGTCGTCCAGCCCGGTGAGCCTGCCCAGCAGGAACGCCGGCATCGACACGGGCTCGACGAACACGCAGCGGACGGCGCTCCCGAACACGGTCGACAGTCCGTACGCGATCCCGCCGGGCGCACCGCCGATCCCGCACGGCAGGTGAACGGTGAGCGGATTCTCCTCGTCCACCACGACCGAGGCCGCGGCGAGCTGACCCGCGAGCCGCCTCCCTGCGACGGCGTACCCCGCGAAGAGGCTCAGCGAGTTCTCGTCGTCGATGAAGTGGGCACATGGATCCGCGTCTGCGGCGGCGCGACCGGCGTGCACGGCCTGGGTGAAGTCCGTGTCGTGCTCGACGACCTCGACTCCTGAGCTCCGCAGCGTCTCCTTCTTCCACGCCTTCGCGTCGAGGGACATGTGCACGGTGACGCTGAACCCCAGGATCGCGCCCATGAGACCGATCGACATGCCCAGGTTCCCCGTGGACCCGACGACGATCCGCATGCGGGACATGCGCTCCCGCGTCCCCTCGTCGAGGAAGACGCTGGGGCCCCTGTCCAGATCGACGCCGAGGTCCCGGGCGGCTCCCAGCGCCACCTCCAGGACCTCATGGATCCCGCCGCGCGACTTCACGGATCCGCTCACCGCGAGCGCATCATCCCGCTTCACCCAGAGGTTCGCGGGGAAGTCCTCTCCAAATTCTGCGGCGAGTGCACGACTGAGCGAAGCGACCTTTTCCAGCGGCGACTCGATCACGCCGCCCTGGGCACGGGTCTCCGGGAAGAGCTGCTCGAACAGCGGGGCGAACCAGCGAAATCGCTCCTCCGCCGCATCGACGAGGGCAGGAGTCGGTCTCGCCCCTCCCACATCCCCCACCTGTGTGACGCCCGGTTTCTCCGTCGTCGTCCGCGCGGGCACCCAGACGGTGGGCCGTGCCTCGATCACCGCATCGAGAATCGCCCGCGACTCGTCACTGAGGTCGTACCGCACTGCCGCCGCATCCGTCATGACCAGAACGCTACCGCCGGGGCGCGGCTGCCGGCACCAGTGGCACACGGATACGAGCGCGCGGGCGCACAGGTCGCGATTGCTAGTGTGCTGTCATGCAGCTCACATCGCTCCGCCTCCATCGCGTATCCCTTCCACTCGTCACACCGTTCGAGACGTCCTTCGCTCGGCAGACGGAGAAGCACTGCTACCTCGTCGAGGCGACGTTCGACACGGAGTCCGGGCCGGTCACCGGGTGGGGCGAATCCGTCGCGATGATCTCGCCGCTCTACTCCGATGAGTACGTGGATGGTGGTATCGCCGTGACCCGCGACTGGATGGCCCCGATCCTCTTCGGCGTGGAGAACCTCACGGCGGAGACGGTCGGATGGCATCTGAAGCCCATCATCGGCCACCCCATGGCGAAGTCAGCCCTGGAGATGGCAGTGCTCGAGGCGCAGCTGAGAATGCGCGGCCAGTCGTTCAAGGAGTACGTGGGCGGGGTCGTCGACTCCGTGCCGTCAGGGGTGTCCGTGGGCATCCAGCGATCGATCCCCGAACTGCTCGAGGCCGTGGGCGGCTATCTGGATGAGGGCTACGCCCGCATCAAGCTGAAGATCAAGCCGGGTGCGGACCTCGAACCCGTCGCCGCGCTGCGGAAGGAGTACGGCGACGACTTCCTCTTCCAGGTGGACGCGAACGCCGCGTACACGCTGGTCGATGCGGCCCATCTCAAGAAGCTCGACGACTACGGCCTGCTCCTCATCGAGCAGCCCCTGGGCGAGGCGGACATCCGCCAGCACGGTGAGCTCGCGAAGCTCATGAGCACGCCGATGTGCCTGGACGAGTCGATCGTGTCCGCGGAATCCGCGGCGGACGCCATCTCCCTGGGCGCTGCCGCCGTCATCAACATCAAACCCGGGCGCGTGGGCGGCTATCTCGAGGCGAAGCGCATCCACGACCTCGCGTCCGCCCACGGTGTCGCAGTCTGGCACGGCGGTATGGTCGAGACCGGTCTGGGCCGCGCCGCGAACGCCGCACTGGCGACCCTTCCCGGCTTCTCACTGCCGGGCGACATCTCCGGTTCGAAGCGCTTCTTCCACGAGGACATCACGGAGGAGATCGTGCAGCGCGACGGCGCCGTCGAGATCCCCAGAGGCCCCGGCTTCGGTGTGACGATCGACCCGGATCAGCTGGAGAAGTTCCGCACGGAGACCATCGACATCACACGCTGACACGCGGGCGGGTCAGCGCGCTTCGCCGCCGTCGTCAGCGTCCCCGCTATCGTCAGCGTCGGCACCGCCGTCGGCATCTCCCTCATCCCCTGCTGCGCGCGCATCATCCGCAGAGGTGGAAGGACCAGCTTCGGCGGATGAGCTGCGGTCCCGGCGCCGCCTGCGGTCTCGCAGCGCGTCCTCGATGAGCGCGTTCACGTCGATCCCGCCGGTCGAGCCGGTCGAGTCGGTGGAGTCGGTGGAGTCGGTGGAGTCGGTCGCCTCGTCGTCCGTGGCCCAGACACCCGCGGGCGGGCCTCCGGCAGCGTCAGGGCCGGTCTCTGCCCCGTCGTCCTCCCGAGGCTTCGGCCCTGGCTCCGACTCCGGCCCCGGTTCCGACTCCGGCTCAGGTTCCGGCTGGAAGCCCGCGCGGCGATCCGAGCCACCGGCGGCGCCATCTGCCGCACCTGAGCCTGGGTGCGTCCCTGAGCCGGCACCGCCGTCTGCACCGGCACGTCGCTGATCGGCCCAGCCACCGAATCGCTCGCTCAGCCAGCCCCGCAGTGCTTCCGTGTCGAGACCATCCACGCCTCTGCGCTTCTGCAGGTCACGCAGAATCCTGCGGACCTCGTCCGGGAGCCGGTCGAACAGCTCGGGGTCCCATGGCTGCGCACCCGTCGCCGATCCGCGCGAGCCGCCGTCGGACGCTCCGCCGAATCCGCCCGCACCCCAGTTCGCCAGATTCCCCAGGCCGCTGAGGCCGCCCACGCCGCCCAGCGCCTGCTGGATGTCGGCCAGTGCATCGGTCCAACCGGGTGCACCACCATCGCCGTCCGTGCCGCCAGTGGGGCCGTCCGCGGCGACCTCGGCCGACGAGCCGTGCGTCCCTCCGTCCACGCCGAGCGGACCGGTCTGCGTCGCAGTCATGGCGGCCGCGGCCTCGGCGGCCCGCTGCTGTGCTTGAGCAGCGAGCTCCTGGGCCTGTGCCGCACGCCCGTGCGATTCCGCGGCGAGCACCTGGGCCTCGGCCGCTCGGGTCTGCGCATCGGCAACCCGGTGGTGCGCCTCAGCCTCCCTCGTCCGGGCGTCTGCGGCACGCTCCCGCGCCTCCGCAGCCCGCACGTCCGCCTCCGCCGCCCGCGTCTGGGCGCGGAGCAGTCCGGTCTGCGCCTCTGCGAGCGCGGCCTTCGCCCGCACGTCTTCGGCCTCGTGCTCCGCGGCGGACTCTGCCAGCGCGTGCCGCTCGCGCCGGTCTTCGGCGAGCTGCGCCGCGATCCGGCGCAGACCCGTCAGCGCAGCGACGACGACGGTGACGCAGCCTGCCAGCACCACGACGACGAGCACGAGGAGCAGGATCTCGGAAAGTGTGGCCTGGAGCATGTCTGTCCTTAGCGACGGCGACGTTGCGGACCTCCAGTATGAACGACGTCAGACGGGTGGACCCAGAAGCAGCAGCACGACGAACACGACAGCGACTGCCAGCGCACCCGTCAGGAGGGCGGCGATGGGCCTCCGGATCCCCCAGGCGATGGGGCGCTCGAGCAGGGTCCGCGGCTCTCGACCGCCGTCGGCCAGGCCCCACGCCTCGTCCAGCAGGCCACGGCGCCTCGCCCCGACCTCGAACGGGATCGTGGCGTACGGAATGATCGCGGAGCCCAGCCCGAGCACGATCGCGCCCAGCCCCCACCGCTGCGACACTCCCACGAACACCGTGGTGACGCAGTAGGCCAGGAACATGAACCCGTGGAGTCCGCCGCCGATGCTCACCATCACCTCAGTGGTCTGCGTGACGTACTTGAGGAACATGCCCAGCAGCAGGAGGGTCCAGGTGATCGCCTCGCCGATCGCGAAGATGGAGAACAGGCGCTTCGGTGTCATCCCGCCATCGTGTCGGTCATCGTCGCAGCCTGCGCGCTCCATCTGCATCGCGAGAATCCATCGCTCAGTCCGTGGGCACACCGCAAGCGGGCTCCGAGCCCTCCACCAGGGAGGGCGCGGAGCCCGCTTCGTCAGCTCACCGGCAGGTCAGCGTCGATGGATCGCCTCAGCAGGCGAGCACGTTCCCGCTGCGCAGACGGCTCAGCTGCGACGGCGGCTGCGCGTGGCGGCCACGACCGCTGCGCCGCCGACCAGCAGTGCCGCTCCGGCTGCGAAGAGCGGCAGCGTGTCGGCACCGGTGCGGGGCAGCCTGTCGCCCTCGTCACCGTCGTCGCCGCCGTTGCCGCCCTCGTCACCGTCGTCGCCTCCGCCGGGCGCGTCCTCGTCCGCGACGACGCTGAACGTGCCGCTCAGGTCAGCCGCTGCCGAGGCCTCGGCAGCCGCCTGCTCAGCACCTGCGTTCGCGTCCGCGGCGTCGACGCCGTCGACCTCGACGGAGTAGTCGCCGATGTAGTTGTCCGCGGCGTCCGGGCTGGTGCCGTAGACCTTCGTGCTCGCAACGCCGTCCTCGTCCGCGGAAGCCTCGATCACGGCTTCCTCGGTGTTCTGGCCCGACGTCGGGGTGACGGTGAAGTCCACGTCGTCACCCGGCTCCAAGCCGGTCACCGACAGGTCGACGCCCTTGTCCGCGTCCACGAAGTCGGAGACCCCCACGGTGTCCGGGGCGATCATCAGCGCCGGGTCGTCCGTCGGCTGATCCGTCGGCTGATCCGTGGGATCGTCCGTGGGCTCCGTCGTCGGCTCATCGGTCGGCTCGCCTGTCGGATCCTCAGTGGGATCGTCCGTGGGCTCACCCGTCGGGTCGTCCGTCGGCTCCTCGGTGGGCTCATCGACCAGCTCGAACGCCACGCTGTGCGCAGCGAACGCGATCGCAGGGGTGAAGATGTCGATCGACTCCGTCGACACATTCTCGATCGTGTCGTCGATCGTGTGATAGTTCCGGTCCTGCTGGACTCCTTCGGTCCCGCCGAACAGCTCCACCTCTTCCGCGGTCTTGATGGCATCCGCTCCGGAGAAGAGGCCTGACGCAGGAACTCCGTTGTCGATGAACGCCTGGTAGTCGGAGCGCCCGGAGAACTCGGTGCCGACGTGCGGCTGACCGATCTCATCGAAGAAGTCGGTGAAGATCGCCTCGAGTTCCGCCGAGCCCTCAGGCACATTGACGTCCGGCGGCAGCGGGACGTCCGAGCCGTCGGAATCGAGCGTGCCGACGACGTAGTTCTCCGAGCCGATCATGTCGAAGTTCAGATAGCCCTGGATGCGGTCGAGCTCCTCGCTCGACAGCGAGTTCACGTACTCGGTGGAGCCGACGAGGCCCACCTCCTCAGCACCCCAGAAGCCGAACCGCACTGTGTGGTCGACGTCTGTCGGCTGCGCGGCGAGAGCCTCCGCCGCGGCCAGCACACCGGAGACGCCGGACGCATTGTCGTTGACGCCCGGACCCTCCGTGACTCCATCGAGGTGCGCGCCGATCATCTGCACGCTGTCGTCATCACCCGCGGTGGTCTCCGCGATGACGTTCCAGGTCTCCACGGTCGTGAACTCGGTCTCCAAGGTGAAGTCGGCCGTGACCTCCTCGGCGGGGTCCGCCTCCGACGCCTCGACCAGCGCGTCGCGGAGCGCCTCACCATCGGCCTGCTGCAGTCCGAGGGTGGGGGCGCTGCCCTCCATCCGCTCGCCGAGGGTGCCGTTGATCGGTCCGTCTTCGGTGTTGTAGATGACGACGCCCGCCGCTCCGGCCTCGGTGGCGTTCGCGGTCTTCTCACCGAACGCGCATTCACCGCGCTGGATGAGCACGATCGTGTCGGTCACGTCCGCGAAATCCGTCGCATCGCAGCCGAGCTCTCCGCCGGCGCCATCGCCGTAGGAGTCATCGGTCGGCAGCGCGAGGACCGCGTCGGACAGCGCGGGGTCCGCCGCCTCCGAGTAGGCGAAGGGCTCGACGTCGTAGTCGGCTTCACCCACGGAGAACGCGACATCACCGAACGTCTGATCGGCGACCTCGAAGGTGTGGCGGGAGACGTCGAAGGCGCCGGTGCCCTCGAGGACTCCTTCGACGTACTCAGACGCCGCTTCGTATCCTGCCGTGTCCATCGCGCGGTAGCCGTCGTCGGCGTGCGCGAGCGAGATATCGGACAGCTGCTGCAGATGCTCCATCGCATCTGCGCCCGTCACGCCCATGTCGGTGTGCTCCGTCGGACCTCCCGGGTCCGTCGGCGAGGCGAGCGCCGGCGCCGCAGTGGCCAGGCCCAGTGCGGCCGCCGCGGCGACTCCCACCGTGCAGCGCAGAGCGCGTCCGGCCGTCTTGGGTACAAGTTGCATGGTCATCCTTCCGATGCCGCGTGCGTCATGTCTTCGTTCGGGATCACTCGCGGCGGGGAACATCCGCTCAGCGATCAGTGATCGCAATCACACGATTCACACAGTAACGGAATGGTCACGGGCTCAGGTCACGGAACGATAACGAACCGCAGTGCGCGCTCCCCTCGACGCGCACCTCTTCACTCAAGCAGTTGCGCAAGTATTGAATTCAGTGAGTGGGTTTCCTAGAATCTGCACGGACAGATCGTCGGCGGTCCACCGACGCATCGGACGATGACGAGCAGGAGGCCCGGGACCGGGGCCTCGAGGGAGCATGGCACGCATGACGGACCAGCAGCCGGATGAGCCGAGTACGGACTCCCCAGGATCCGCACTCACCCCGGATGAGGACCGCGAACCGCTGACCGGCCCCATCTACACCGTGAAGGACACCCTCTCCGGTCCGGACAGGGCCCTTGTGCGCCGCTGGCAGAAGCACCTGGCGAACGAACGGCTCGAGGAGCGCCTCTACCGCTCCCTCGCCCAGCGCCGGGACGGCGAGGAGGCGGAGATCCTCACAGCGCTCGCCGAGGCGGAGGCCCGACACCAGGAGCACTGGACCACCCTGCTCGGCGACTACGCGGAACCGCGCAGGCGCCCGTCGCTCGGAACGCTCGTGCTGGCCTTCCTGGGGCGGGTCTTCGGCTCCGTCTTCGTCCTCGCACTCGCCCAGCAGTCGGAATCGCAGTCGCCCTACGCCACGGACAGGTGGGCGACGTCCCGCATGGCGGCGGACGAGGCCATCCACGCCGAGGTCGTGAGGGCTCTCGCGCAGCAGTCACGGGCGCGACTGTCCGGCAGCTTCCGCGCCGCGGTGTTCGGCGCGAACGACGGCCTCGTCTCGAACCTGGCCCTCGTCCTCGGCGTCGCCGCGGCCGGCATGTCACCCGAGGCGGTCCTGCTCACGGGCGTGTCCGGACTGCTCGCCGGCGCACTGTCGATGGGGGCCGGCGAGTACGTCTCGGTGCGCTCGCAGCGTGAGCTGCTCGAGGCCTCGGAGCCGGATCCCGAGTCGCGCCGCGCCCTCCCCCATCTGGACCTCGACGCGAACGAGCTCGCCCTCGTCTACCGTGCTCGCGGCATGGGAGAGGAGCATGCCCGCTCCGCCGCCTCCGCCCAGATCCGCGCCGCCCAGTCCCCCGTCCGCCGTCGACCCGTCGGCGGACACCGCGGTGACCCCACCCTTGACCGCGACAGCACCGATCAGCACGAGGAGCTGGGAACCGGCCTGGGCGCGGCGATCTCGAGCTTCTGCTTCTTCTCGTCCGGAGCAGTCATCCCGATCCTCCCGTTCGCATTCGGCATGAACGGGACTCCAGCGGTGATCCTCGCCGCCGCACTCGTGGGACTGGCGCTGCTCTGCACCGGCGGGATCGTGGGCATCCTGTCCGGCCGGGCCCCGCTCCCCCGGGCGCTGCGGCAGCTGGCGATCGGCTTCGGCGCCGCCGCGATCACCTACCTCCTGGGCCTCCTCTTCGGCACCTCCGTCGGGTGATCCCGCAGCCGGGGATCACCCGTGCCGGCGGAGCTCCACGAGCTCGCCGCCCGCCTTCGTCGCGCGGCAGCACCACGGGTCTCGCGTCGTAGACTCCGTTCCATCGACCGCCTCCGACATCGATCGAGCTGACCATGGACAGACGTCAGAAATCTCCTCCGAGTCTCCAGCCCCCTCCTGCACTCCCCACACCTCCCCGCCCCACCACCCCGAAGGGGCGGGAGACACGAGCACGCCTGCTGGCGTCCGCCCGCCACCTGTTCGGCGAGCGCGGATACGGACTCGTGCGCGTCTCCGACATCACCGACGCAGCAGGCATCTCCGCGGGAGCGTTCTACCGCTATTTCGAGGACCGGCGGACTCTCATGCTCGAACTGCTCGCGGTCTTCCATGAGGACGTGTACCGATCGGTGAGCGCACCCTGGGACCCCGACGATCCGCGCGCGTCCGTCGAGGCGACGACCCTCGCCTATCTCGAGCTCTACGGCGAGAACCATGACCTCTTCGGCATCCTCATCGAACTCGCGCCCTCCGACCCGCAGGGGGCGGAGATCGGGCTCTACGCGCGCCGTCGCTTCCACATCCGCATCGAGCACTCGCTCGACCGCGGCATCCGCGAAGGCACGATCCGCCCCGACCTCGACACTCGCGCAGCGGCGGAGCTGCTCGGATCCATGACGGAGTTCTACGCGCCGCAGCGCTTCAACCCCGGGTACGGGAGCACGTCGACCGCACCCCTCGCCTCGATCGCGCAGACCCTCGCTGATGTGTGGACGGACGGAGTCACACGGCGAGACTGACCGCGACGCTTGCGCCCGGCCTACGATGGGCCGCATGCAGACAGCCCTCGCTCTCATCGACATCGATGCCGGAACGGTCACCGCCACGCACCTGGAATCGGCGCAGTTCCCCGTGGAGGACCTCGCGATCCACCGGGGAGAGGGCATCTTCGAGACGGTCCTCGTCACAGTCGATGCGACCGGCGCAGCCCTCGTGCACAGCAGGGAGACGCACTTCACACGATTCGAGCAGTCCGCAGCGATGCTCGACCTGCCCGAGCCTCCACGGGAGCTCTTCGAGGAGGCCGTCGCTGCGGTCATCGCGGCAGTCATCGGCACCTTCGACGGGAACGTCACAGAATTCGCAGTCCGGTACGCGATGTCCCGCGGACTCGATTCACATGCGGATCCGGCCGCGCACCGCACTGTCGGCATCCCGCACGGCCCCCGGGGCTGGGCCTTCCCCATCGGACTGTCCGACGACCAGCGCGCACAGCGCACGAGGGGCGTCCGAGTCGTCACGCTGAACCGCGGCTACGACGCCTACGTGGGCGAGTCCGCACCCTGGCTGCTGATCGGCGCGAAGACCCTGTCCTATGCGGTCAACCAGTCCGCAGCACGCCACGCCGTCGCACAGGGTGCGGACGAAGCGCTGTTCGTGTCCAACGACGGCATCGTCCTGGAGGGGCCGACGTCGAACCTCGTCATCCAGCGCGGGGACACTCTGCTGACCCCCGATCCGCGTGCGGGGCTGCTGCACGGCACCACGCAGCGCGCCGTGTTCGCCGGCGCCGCGGCGTCGGGGCTGACCGTCGAGTACGCGGACCTCACGATCGACGATGTCGTCGAAGCGGACGCCGCATGGCTCGTCTCCTCCGTCCGCACGGCAGTTCCAGTGCTCGAGGTCGACGGCAAGGCCCTCCCGCACGCCCCCGCCTCCACGTCTCGCCTGCACGAATGGATCCGCGCCGCCTGATCCTGGACTCCGGACGACGGTCCGACCTCCACAGCGCTGCCGCTCGCCGCAGCCGCTAGGCTGAGGGCGACGACGCATCGCACCCGCCATCAGCAGGAGGAGAACATGGGCAAGATCGCCTGGCAGATCATCGGTGTGGGCGGCACGGCACTCGCCGCAATGGCGACCCGCAAGGCGCTCGCGACAGTGTGGGAGAAGTCGACTCACCGCGCAGTCCCGACGAACCCGAACGACGATGAGATCGGCCTTGCCGAAGCCCTTGCCTGGACGGTCGTGTCCGGTGTGGGCGTCGCGGTCGTCCGGCTGACGGTCCAGCGCTACGCGGCGAAGACCATCCGCAGCAAGTTCGGCGAGGAAACACTGCCCAAGGCGATGCGCCCGAACCAGGCGCGCCTCGAGAACTGAACGCGCTGGGGCTGAGCGCCGTGGGAACGGCGCTCAGCCGCGGAGCAGGATAGACCGGACGATATCGACCTGCTCCGCAGTCATCTGACCGGGAGCCGAGCCTGAGCCCACGGTGGCGAACGTCGCAGCCGACCCGAACTCCGCACCGCAGAGGCGCGTCACTCGACCCAGCTCCCCCATCGAGATCCCGATCACCGGGATCTCGTGCGCCTGGGAAGCGCGCCACGTCGCGCCCAGCAGCGTGAGCACGTCATCGATGGAGTGCGGCATGGCCGCGACCTTCGCCACGTCCGCACCGGCCCCTGCCATCTGAGCGAACAGCCCCTCGAGCTCGCCGGCCGGGGGCGTCGACTCCCACGTGTGCCCGGACGCGACGACCGCCGCACCGCGCTCCCGCGCCGCCGCGAACAGCTCCGCGGATCCACTCCGTCCGATCTCCACGTCGACAGCCTCAGGCGCCAGCGAGATCGCCGCCGACACGGCATCCGCATACGCGTCGACCGGGCAGTATCCGCCCTCAGCCTCTGATCTGACCGTGACGAGAGTCGGAACCCGCGACCGGGCGAAGGTTTCATAGGAGCGCGTGAGATCAGCTGTGATGCCGTCGCGCCCCTCACGGCGGTCGGGCGCGAACAGCGGGTCGATCCGCCACTCGAAGGCGTCGACTCCTTCATGGGAGGACGCCGCGATCGCCTGACGCGCAGCGGCCTCCCCCGTGCGCGCGAGGATCGGGACGATGATCGCGGGACGGGCACCGGGCACGAATGGGAGCGGCTTCATGTCGGCACTCTACCGACGCCCGCGGCTCCGGTCGCCGAACGTGGCGCCCGCGCCGCCGATCAGCGCGCAGTGCCGATCAGCGAGTTCCGCATCGTGGCACTCGCGCCGCAAGAGCCCACAGGAGGCCGCCTTCTTGTGAATCGGCGCAATGATCACGCGGAAACCGCCTAACGATAGGGTAACGAGAGTACTCGTCGTTTCTGCAGGTGAGAGGGTTGCTCATGTGAGCAGCCTTGGTGTCCCCTGGCCCCCTGCTCCAAGATCCACAGAGTTATCCACAGGAGCAGGGTTAGACTGAGTCGGTGGAATCACGGCGACGGCCGGTGTTCGCGCTGTGCGCCCGGTCGTCCAGCCGTTCGCTCACCCAGCAATCGGTCGGTTCTCCCAAGACCGAGGTCGACACCGCGTCCCCTTCGGTCGTCACCCGGGTCCACCGAGAGAATCGTCCACAATAGGAAGGATGCGGTCACGTGGCAGTAGTCCGCGCCTCGCACGTTTGGAAGGTCTTCGGGCGGAACGAGAAGGAAGTGGTCAAGCGCATCAAGGCAGGCGCTGACCGCTCCGATCTCACCGACCTGGGCACCGCAGCAGTCATCGATGCGAGCTTCGAAGTCAGCAAGGGCGAGATCTTCGTCGTCATGGGACTGTCCGGATCGGGCAAGTCCACTCTGATCCGCATGATCAACGGTCTCTGGGCACCGTCCGACGGCACGATCGAGATCGCCGGCAACGACATCGGCACCATGAGCACGACCGAACTCCGCCAGGCCCGCCGCGATCACATCTCCATGGTCTTCCAGCACTTCGCTCTCCTCCCCCACCGCACGGTCCGTGAGAACGCGGCCTATGCACTCAACCTCCAGGGCGTCGCGCGCGGTGAAGCCATCGAGCGCGCCGACACGTGGTTGGACGCCGTCGGTCTGGGCGGATGGGGCGACAAGTACCCGAACCAGCTGTCCGGCGGCATGCAGCAGCGCGTCGGCCTCGCCCGCGCCCTCGCCGCGGAGACGGACATCCTCCTCATGGATGAGGCGTTCTCCGCACTCGACCCGCTGATCCGCCGTGAGATGCAGGATCAGCTCGTCGAGCTTCAGGCCTCGCTCGGGAAGACGATCGTCTTCATCACCCACGACCTCAACGAGGCGATGTACCTGGGCGACAGGATCGCGGTCATGCGGGACGGCCGAATCGCTCAGATCGGCACCTCGGAGGACATCCTCACCCGTCCCACGGACGACTACGTGGCGAACTTCGTGCAGGACGTCGACCGGACCCGCGTACTCACAGCGTCGTCGATCATGCAGGACACGAACGCGGTGGTCCGCCACTCGGCGAGCCCCCGCACCGCCATGCGGCTCTTCGAGCGCGAACGAGTGTCCGGCCTGTTCGTCATCGACAGCACCCGGCACCTGCTGGGCACGGTGTCCGACAGCAGCGCCGTCCGCGCGGCACGTGAGGACGCGACAGCGCTGAGCGACCACCTCGAGACCGAGGGCATCCTGACGGTCGGCCCGGATACTCCGCTGTCCGAGCTGTTCGCCCCCTCGTCGACGGCGCGCGTGCCGTTGGCCGTGGTCGACGACGACAATCGACTGCTGGGCGTCATCCCCCGCATCGCGGTGCTCAACTCCATGTCGCAGCTGGGGCCGGCTACGGGAGAGATGCCCCTCGTGACGCCCCTTCCGGCCACCGTCGAACCCCAGGACGACATCGATCCGTCACTCGACGACTCGGACGCCCCGGAGCCCAAGCCGGGCATCGCGGCCGCAGGCAACGCGGACGAGCCGGCTCACGCCGCGTCGTCCACGACCACGTTCCCCGACGGGACGGACGGTCCCGATTCCGGAGGCCCGGCCGACGACACGAAGGGAGCTGACCGATGAGTTTCCTCGACTTCCTCTATCCGCGGATCCCGCTGGGCGCCTGGGCGGATGCCTTCATCACCTGGTTCGGTGAGGTGTTCAAGTGGCTGATCGACGGCTTCACGTGGCTCATGCAGACGTCGTACGAGTACCTCTACCTCGTCCTGTCGTTCCCGCAGGTGCTTGTCGACAACGAGACGATCGCCGAATCCAGTGTCCTGCGCGCAGTTCTGGTCATCATGATGATGCTGGTCTTCGCGGGGATCGCGTGGGCCGCGTCGAACTGGAAGGTCGCCGTCTTCACGTTCCTGGGCTTCTACGCCATCTGGGCGCTGGACCAGTGGGAGAACTCGATGTCCACGCTGGCGCTCGTGATCGTGGCGGTCATCGTCGCACTCGCGCTCGCTCTGCCACTGGGCGTCCTCGCCTCGAAGTCGCAGGTCGTGTCGACGATCATCAAGCCGATCCTCGACTTCATGCAGTCGATGCCGGCGCTGGCCTACCTCGTTCCGGCGATCGTCATGTTCAGCGTGGGGATCGTCCCCGGTGCCTTCGCGACGATCATCTTCGCGATGCCCCCGGGCGTCCGGCTGACCGAACTGGCGATCCGCCAGGTCGACGGCGAGAAGGTTGAGGCCGGACACGCATTCGGCGCCACCCCGTCGCACATCCTCTTCAAGATCCAGATGCCGCTGGCCATGGCAACGATCATGGCGGGCATCAACCAGGTCATCATGCTCGCCCTGTCGATGGTCGTCCTCGCCGGCATGGCCGGCTCCGGCGGCCTCGGCGGCGAAGTGGTCGGCGCGATCAGCCGACTCAACGTGGGCATCGGTGTGGAAGCCGGGCTCGCGGTCGTGATCATTGCGGTCTTCCTGGACCGCATGACCGCAGGACTCGGACAGAAGACCCCGCTCGAGCGCGCCAAGCGCGCATCCGCTTGAGCGAGACAGACGACTACTCACGAAAGGGAGTCCAGATATGAAGACTACGAAGCTCATGCCGCTCACCGGCGCACTGGCGGCCGGTGTCCTCGCCCTCACCGCATGCGGTGCCACCGACGCTGGAAACGAAGGCGGCGGAGGTGACGAGGGCGGCGACACCGCAGCGAGCGGCGAGACCGACTGGTCAGACTGCACGCCGGGCGAGGAGTCCGCAGAGGCGGACGTCGCATCCGACGAGAACAAGGACATCACGATCGGTGCGTTCAACGGCTGGGACGAGTCCTTCGCCGCTGCGCACCTCACGAAGCACGTCCTCGAAGAGGACGGCTTCACCGTCGCCGTCGAGGCGTTCGACGCGGGCCCGGCGTTCACCGCCGTCGCGGAGGGCGACATCGACTTCGTCATGGACGGCTGGCTGCCCGTCACGCACGAGGACTACATCGAACAGTTCGGCGACGACCTCGAGGCTGCCGGCTGCTGGTACGACAACGCGAAGCTGACCCTCGCCGTGAACGAGGATTCGGAGGCGCAGTCGATCGCAGACCTGCCCGATATGGTCGACGACTTCGGCGGCACCATCTACGGCATCGAGGCCGGAGCCGGTCTCACCCGTGTGACCGAGGAAGAGGCCATCCCGACCTACGGCCTCGAGGACTACGAGTTCGCGGTCTCGTCCACCCCGGCGATGCTCGCGCAGCTCCAGTCGGCCACGGACGCCGGTGACGACGTCCTCGTCACCCTGTGGCGTCCGCACTGGGCCTACGACGCGTTCCCGGTCCGCGACCTCGAAGATCCGGAAGGCGCGATGGGCGCAGCGGAGGTCATCTACAACTTCGCACGTCCCGGATTCGCCGATGACAACCCGGCGGCGACCCAGCTGCTGAAGAATCTCGTGATCGACGACGAGAACCTCTCCAGCCTGGAGAACGTCATGTTCTCCGAGGACAACTACGGCGGCGAAGACCTCGACGGCGCCGTCGACGAGTGGGTCGGCGACAACGGGCAGTTCGTCGAAGACTGGAAGGCCGGCGCGCTGGGCTGATCACCGCTCAGACGCGCAGTGCACAGCCGCGCAGTGCACAGCGGCCCGGGTCTCTGACCCGGGCCGCTCGTGCGTTCGCGGACGCGTTCACGGACGAGGGACACCGCACACGATCCGTCCCTTCGACACGCGCAGCTGAGCGTCGTCCGTCACGAGGACCCGACGACATGCAGCTGTGCCGCACGACGATTCGGCTCACATCTTGAGCCACACGTCCGCGCCGCTCTTCACGACGGCGCCGGCGGCCTCGAGATCCGCGATCCACTCGCCGGGCTCGACGATCCCGTCAGCGACCACCGTGAGTTCGAAGCCGATCGCCAGCGCCGCGGCCGCCGATTCCAGAACCGCGCCGCGGGCATTGGAGCCGGCGACGATGATCCGATCGACCCCGAGGTCGTCCAAGCCGTCCGCGAGGTCCTCGACCCCTTCGAACGCGTCCGGGGCTGCGGAGACGAGGACGAGCTCGTCCTCCGTCGTGCCGAGCACTGAGTCGATCTGCGGCTGGACGTCGACGTCCTCCGCGTCGTCGGGCTCGCCCGCCTGGCCGTCGTGCTCCTCGGCCACACCTCCCGCATCCGCGCCCCCGTCGGCGCTGCCCGCACTCTCGTCGGAGCCCTCAGCGCCGTCCGCGGAGCCTTCGCCGGCCGCTCCGTCGTCGACGGCGCGGTCGGCGACGTGGACGATGACTCCGCCGACACCTCGGGCGCGGGCCACCAGATCGACGAGCGGCTGCGGCAGGGGCGACGGGAGATGTTCGCGGGTCGTGTCGACGAGAAGAAGAGCATCCATGCGTCCAGGATCCCACGCCCGGCACCGGAACCGCGACAGTCTCGGACGCCGATGGCGGTGGAGGAGTCCGCTACTGTGGCGGCATGACGACGACGACGTTCAAGGAGGCCCTGCAGACGGGCGCTCCCCAGGTGGGACTGTTCACGCTCGAGTTCGCGACGACGGGGATCGGTGCGCTGGCGGCGCGCAGCGGTGCGGACTGGATCCTCTACGACCTCGAGCACACCGGCTGGTCGCTGGACGACGTGAGGACGTCCCTCGCAGTCTCCCGGCGCCTCGACATCGCGTCCTTCGTACGGGTCGCGGGTCACCGCAAGGACCTCGTGACGACTGCACTGGACGCCGGTGCGGAGGGCATCATGATGCCGTGGGTGCAGACGGCCGCGGAGGCCGCGGAGATGGTCTCCTGGATGAAGTACCCGCCCGTGGGCCGGCGAGGATCCGCGTTCGGCCTCCCGCACGACCTCTACCAGGGAGGCGATCCTGCGATCAGCCAGGCCGACGCGAACGCGTTCACCGTCTTCCTGCCGCAGATCGAGACCCCCGAAGCGGTGCAGAACGCCCGTTCCATCGGTGAGGTCGACGGGGTCGACGTCCTCTTCGTCGGTCCCCTGGACCTGTCGACGAACCTGGGCGTCCCGGGTCGCTGGGACGACCCGGCTTTCCTCGACGCGCTCGATGCGGTCGTCGCAGCGGGCCGGGAGTCCGGTACAGCGACCGGCATCTTCTGCCCCTCGACCGATTTCGCGCAGATGGCGTGGGACAAGGGCTTCACCGTCCTCTCCGACGGGGCCGACCTCTCAGTCTTCGCCCGCGGGCTCACGCAGGGCCTCTCCGCCATCCGCTCGCACGCCACGGGCTCACCGGTCGCGGAGGCCGCTCCGCACCAGGGGTACTGACGAGGGCTCCTCGCAGCTGCACAGCGAGCATGCGGCCTGAGGCAGGACGCACGAACTCGGATCAGCCGTCGCCTGCATCTGACGACCACTGCGGCGCACCGATCGCAGAGCCCTCGACGGTGAGGTTCGCGATCGATGCGGTCGCGAGTCCACGGGCCGCTTCGTCGTCGGTGGCGAAGTAGTAGTTGAACTGGATCTGGTACACCTTCCCGGCGATCGGATAGCCGACGACACTGCCGACAGCCGAGGTCGGGCCATCGAGGGACCACGCCTCTTCCGGTCCCAGCTCCGCTTCGTACGTCCAGAAATACCCTGGGCCCGCCTGTCCGGTGCGTTCTGCACCGATCGTGGTCGCAGAATCGCTGAACTGGTAGCTCTGCAGCGACGACACCGATTCCGAAGCCGATTCACTGAACGACTCCGAGCAGAAGACTGAGAGCCGGGGGCCATCCAGCCCTGAGTCGGCGGGTCGGGCGTTGAAGGACGTGTCCGTCGCGTTGCCGGTCCATCGGCTGGGCACATGGATCGACACGCGCGCCGGGCAGCGGTCCGTGAAGGTGACATGCTGGAGCGTGTGGTCCACCAGCGCCGGGTCGAGGGTCTCCGTGGGTTCCGGCTCAGGACCCATCGAGGGCTGCGCTCCGACGCGCAGCGGGCCGCCGGCCTCGTCCGAGAGGCGCACCCCGACGAGGCCGCAGCCGCTGACGATGAGCATGAGAGCGGCGCTGGCGGCGGCGACGCCCCAGCGCCGCCACCGCGGGAGCTGATGCCGGGTCACGGCGTGCGCCCCGCCTCACCGGTGTCGCCCGTGTGAGGACCGTTCTGCTGCGAAGCGCCGTCGGGCCTCGGTGATGGAGGAGGCCCCGATCCGCCGGGTGGGTACGGTCCGGCACCGGCCCCGTACGGGGCCTGCGGTGCAGGGCCAGATCCGTACGGGGCCTGCGGTGCAGGGCCGGATCCGTCAGGCACCTGTGCGCCCGGTGCCGCCCCCGGCCCGGGAGCACTGAAGGGCTGCGCCCCCGGATACGGCGTGCCCTGCTGCGGGCCGCTGGGGGCCCCTCCAGGGGGGTGAGGCGGCTTGAACCGGTGATACGGCCCGGAGTCGAACCCCGGTCCGCCCTGCCCCTGCCGACCGCCGGTCGGACCGAAGTTCTCGCCCGTGCTCGTATCGACGAGCTCCCCGTTGACGGATTGGATCCTCCGCTTGGACGTGCGGCGGGGCGTTCCCATGATCCGCTGCTCGTCGGAGTTCGGCTCGCGGGGCGGCAGGATCTGCCCGGCACCCGGACCTGAGTGGGCCTTCTGATCCTGGAACGGCTGCACGGGGCGCGATCCCGCCGCGGCCTGCGCGCCATAGCCGTCCAGTTCGCCCGGAGGCGGCGCGTCCCCCAGCACGGGGATGACGAGACGCACAGACGTTCCGATCCCCTCCTGGCTGAACAGCTCGACCGATCCTCCATGCCGCGCCACGATCGCACGGACCAGCGACAGCCCCATGCCGGAGCCTGCGACTGACCGCACCCGTGACCCGCGGTGCAGCTCGTCCCAGACGGACTGCTGCTCGTCGACGGGGATCCCGGACCCGGTGTCCGCGACCTCGACGACGACCCAGCGGTGCTTGTCGATGATCTGCTCGTTCGCCCTCAGCTCCACCGTGTCCGTATCGGACGAGTACTTGATCGCGTTGCCGAGCAGGTTGAGGATCCCGGACAGGAGGAGGTCCTCCTCGCCCAGCACATCGGGGAGCTTCCACGGTGCGCGCGCCACGGTCGCGACGATCATCCTGTCCTCCGCACCCGGCGCGGTACGGGCGTCCTCGACCGCCTGCTGGATGAGGGCATCCATGTCGATCCGGCGGAAGTCGATCGCACGCGATTCGACGTCCGCGAGTCTGCGCAGATCCGCCAGCAGGCGGGCGACGCGCCGTGCCGACGTGTCGATCTGTCGTGCGGACTGGGAGATGACCGTTCCGTCAGGGGCGTCGTCCTCCGCCGCCGACCGGACGGTGGCCGCAGACGTCCGCAGGGCCGTGAGCGGGTTCTTCAGTTCGTGATCGAGGCGGATGAGCATGCGATTGCGCCGCTGCAGCGCGTCCGCTTCCGCGGCCGCCCGCGTCTCGTCGACCGCGGCATCGCGGAGGCTGCGGACCCACCGGATCAGGAACCACACGCCCACCGCTGCCGCGGCCACCACGAGGAGGACCAGGACCAGGACCAGCCAGATGCGGATCTCGAAGACGAGGTACGAGTTCATCGCGTCACCTCAGGGAGTCGGCGCCGGCCACGGAGGCGACGAATCGATAGCCCCGGCCCTGCACTGTCGCGATCCACCGCGGATCCGCCGCGTCCTCGCCGAGCACACGCCGCAGCTCTGCGACACGTGAGTCCACCGCGCGCGTCCCCACAGCATCGTCGAAGCCCCACAGGACCTCGAGGAGGCGCGAGCGCTCCACAAGCTCGTCGGCGTGGACCATCAGGTATTCCAGGAGTGTGAAGCCCTTGGGAGTGACGACCAGCTCGCGGTCGCCCATCCAGGCGCGCCGCCCCACGCGCTCCAGTGCCAGTCCGAACGTCGAGCGGAGCACCGGTGCGGTCGCAAGGGGCGGACCATCGTTCTTCGTCCGCCTCAGCACAGCCCTGACACGCGCCACGAGCTCGTGCGGATCGAAGGGCTTGTTGAGGTAGTCGTCCGCGCCCTCTTCGAGCGCCATCGCCCTCTCCACGGCCTCTCCCACCTGGGTGAGCAGGACGACGGGGACCCAGTTCTCCTCGCGACGCAGAGTGCGGAGGACTTCACGGCCGTCAGCACCCGGCATGAGGACGTCCAGGACGCAGGCGTCCGGCCGGTGCCTGCGGATCTCGTCCAGTGCGAGTCTGCCGTCGTCGGCGGAGATGACGCGGAATCCGGACCTCTGCATGAAAGGGACCACTGCTCCGAGGACATCCGGCTCATCGTCCGCGACGAGGACGAGTGGGGCGTCGGACTCAGCGTCCGGTGTCTGGCTCGTCATGATCGATGGGGGTCCTGTCTTCTCCACTCGCGGACCCGCCGGACTGGTCGGCGGTCTCCTGGTCCTTGTCGCGTGCGGCCTGTGCCGCCTGCTTCCGCTCTGCGGTCTCACGCGCGTGGACGTCACGGGCCTGCGCGCGGGCCACGGCCTCGTCCAGTTCGTCACGGTACAGCATCGAACGGCGCAGATGCTTCGTCCGGTACCCCGCTCTGCCGATCATATGAGCGGCGACGGGAACCGTGAAGAGCTGGAACAGCACGATGATGAGCATCGTCGTCACCGGGCCCCACTGCTGGATCTGGAGACCCACCGCGAACATCACCATGACGAGGCCGAACAGCTGCGGCTTCGACGATGCGTGCATGCGCGACAGAAGATCGGGGAAGCGCACTGCACCGATCGCCGCGGCGAGCGAGAGGAATGCCGCACCCGCGATGAAGACCGTGGACACGATGTCGAGGGTCATGGCTGACCACCTCCGCTGGTCTCGTCCTCGCGATGCTCCGCACCGGACGACTGCGCATGAGGGTCTGCGACGGCCTCCGCCGTGGGTTCAGAATCGTGGTCGCCCCCGTGCGGGGCCTCGTGGCTCTGCGACCAGTCGTCGGGACCGTCGGTGACTCGCGTCGATGACGCGTCCAGGTCCGTTCCGGCGGTCTCCATCCCGGTGTCTCGCTCCGGATCAGCCCGCCGGGCCGCTTCGAGTTCGATCGCGAGTTCGGGGACCGTCGGTTCGTGCCCGTCGGCAGTCCCGATGGAGCCTGACCCCTGGCCGCGCCCCATCCGGCGGAATCGCGAGGTCGTCCGCAGGTCGGCGCGGGAGACGTAGCGCGAGACCCCCACGGCGCCGACGAAGCCGAACATCGCGATGACGAGCACGACGGGGAAGAGGTCCGTCCTCGCACTGAAGGCCGCCAATCCTCCCAGTGCACACATGATCGTCGCGAGAAGTGTGTCGGTCGCGATCATGCGGTCCAGGATCGACGGCCCCCGGACGATGCGGACGATCGCGACGACCACAGCCGCGAGGAACACCGCGCCGATCACGATCGCGGCGATGAGACCCATGCCGTCGTCGACGGACACGAGCGGGATCCCCTGCTGACCATTCATCCTCGTGCCCTCGCTTCCTTCGCCGCTCGGGCCCGCCGCGCGCGCTCGCGGATCGCGCGCTTCTCCAGCACGGGCTTCAGTCCGCGCTCCGCACGTGCGTCATTGAGCGCTTCGATGTCGTGGGGCGAACCGATCGCGCAGATGAGCAGGGTCTCGATCCGGTGGGTCTTCTCCCTCACCCGCTCCAGCTCCTCCGCGTCCGCACAGTTGAGTCCGTGGACGAACACGACGGCTCGGGCACGGTCGATCTCGATGACGAGGGATCCGGGGATGAGCCCGTTCACCATGGTGACGAGGGTGATGAGCAGGTCCGAGCGGGTCGCGAGGTCCACAGCGATGACGGACCCCGCGTCCACCGGCCGGGGGCGCACGGTGAGCCAGGCGACCTGGAAGGACGCGATGAAGACGTTGAGCACGAACCACAGCAGGAAATAGGTCCCGTAGTAGACGTTCAGTCTGCCCGACAACTGGATGGGCGGCAGGTAGAACGCTCTCATCAGGGCGAACGCCAGCAGCGCGCCGCTGATGACGACCATGCCGCTGACCTCGTCCCACAGGAAGATCCACACGGCGATGAGCACGAGCACGTAGAGCAGCTGCTCGACGAAGTTCTGGCGACGTCTGCGTGCCACCATCACCGGTCACCCCCTTCGCCGTTCTCCGGCACCAGGGCGGAGCGGCCGTCGCCCACTCCGTCCGCTTCGTCGTTGTTCAGGACGATCGACGTGTAGGTCTCCGGGCCGATGAGCCCCTGTGAAGCGCGGGACGAGACCTGCCACAGCGGCTGGGCCAGCACCGTCAGCAGGCACGACACGATCACCATGGCGGCGGTCGCCGCAGTCATGAGCGTGGAGGGGCGCACCGTGCTCCTCCACGTCCCGGTCCGGGCGAGCGAATCGCGGCGCTCCTTCGCCTCTGCCACGAGTGCCGGTGTGGGCTCGGCCGCGTCAGCGGGATCCCGCCAGAACCCGATGTTCCACGACTTCCCGATGACGTAGAGGGTCAGGAGCGAGGTGAGGGTGCCGACGCCCACGAGTATGCCCACGAGCCAATCCGAGGAGTGGAAGCCCGCGTCGAAGAGCGCGACCTTGCCGATGAACCCGGAGAAGGGCGGGATGCCCGCCAGATTGAGGGCCGGAATGAGGTAGAGGATGCTGACGAGCGGCGCGAGCGTCGACAGACCGCCGATCTTCCGCAGGGACGTCGACCCGGCTCGCAGCTCGAGGAGTCCGATCGCCAGGAACATCGCCGTCTGCGCGACGATGTGGTGCAGCGTGTAGTAGATCGCGGCGGTGAGGCCCAGGTGCGTGCCCATGGCCACGCCGAACAGCATGTATCCGATGTGGGACACCAGTGTGAACGACAGGATGCGCTTGATGTCCGACTGCGCGATCGCACCGAGGATCCCGACGAGCAGCGTGAGGCCCGCGACGACCAGCAGCGGTGACCGCAGATCGGACGTGGCGAAGAGGACCGTCTCCGTCCGGATGATCGCGTAGATGCCGACCTTCGTGAGCAGCCCGGCGAACACCGCGGTGACGGGCGCCGGGGCCGTCGGGTAGGAGTCCGGCAGCCAGAAGGACAGGGGGAAGACCGCCGCTTTGATGCCGAAGCCGATCAGCAGGGCGACGTGCAGGATCATCTGGATGTCGACCGGCAGCTCCGCGAGCCGGTCGGACAACTGGGCCATGTTCACAGTGCCGGTCGCACCGTAGATGAGCGCGATCGCTGAGAGGAAGATCAGCGAGGACACGAGTGAGATGACGATGTAGGTGACGCCCGCCCGGATCCGCTGGGTCGTGGCGCCGAGGGTGAGGAGCACGTAGGAGGCCGCCAGCAGCATCTCGAAGCCGACGTACAGGTTGAAGAGGTCGCCCGCGAGGAACGCGTTCGAGACTCCGGCGCACAGGATCAGGTAGGCGGGGTTGAAGACCGAGACCGGGGTGTCGTCGCTCTTCTCCGTCCGCGACGTGTCCTGGCCCGTCGCGTAGACGTAGACCGCCAGCGTCACGATGCTCGAGACGACGAGCATGAGAGCCGCCAGGCGGTCCGCCACCAGGGCGATGCCGAACGGCAGCGCCCATCCACCCACCGCGAGCACGTGCGGCCCGTGCTGGTCCACCTGCACCAGGAGGAGGACCGACAGGGCCGTCGTCGCGATGAGCGTCACCATCGTGATGATGCTCTGCACACGGGAGCTGCGCAGTGAGATCAGGGTGGCGCCTGCTGCCAGCAGCGGCAGGATGATCGGCAGGGCGAGCATGAGGCCGGGGAGGTCGTTCATCGCGTCTCCTCCTCCGTGTCGTGGCCCGAGGCCGCCTCGTGCGCCTCGCGCAGCGCGGCCCGCTCGTCCGGGGTTCCGTCATCGTCGAGGTCCGGTGCATCGTCATCGAGGGGGGTGAGTGCCTCATCGCCGAATTCGGTGTCCTCGTACTCGCCGCTCGTCCCCGCCTCGTCGCCGGACCCGCCGGTCGCTTCGAGCGCGACGCGCATGTCCTCGAGGTCGTCCTGGAGGGACTCGTCGCGGACGAACCGCCAGGAGCGGTAGACCATCGCGAGGAGGAAGGCCGTCAGGCTGAAGGAGATCACGATCGCCGTGAGGATGAGCGCCTGCGGAAGCGGGTCGAGCATCCCCTCGGCCGAGAGGTCCTCCCCATCCGTGAGCGGGGGCCGTCCGGGCAGCCCGCCGGTGAGCAGGAGGAGCAGGTTCGTCGCGTTGCCCATGAGCAGGAACCCCAGGAGCACGCGGGTCAGCGACCTGTCGAGCATGAGGTAGATGCCTGCGGCGTACATCGCTCCCATCGCGATGACCATGACGAGGGGCGGGGTCACAGGCGACCCCCCGCACTCGTTCCGTCCACGTCGAGTCGATCCGTGCGCCCCAGGAGTTCACGGATCCGGTCGTATTCGGCGGTGTCCACGTCGTTCGGCAGCTCCTCCGCGATGCGGTCCTCGTCCTCGACCAGCTGGATGTCCACTTCGACCGCGAGGCTGCGGATGATGCCCACGACCAGCCCCACGACGATGAGATACACCCCGATGTCGAAGATGACGGATGAGCCGAAGCTGACGTATCCCAGCAGCGGCAGGTCGGTGGACACATAGAACGACTGCAGCGCCGCATGGCCCCAGAGGAAGCCGCTGGCCGCAGTGCCCGCGGCGAACAGCATACCGACGCCCATGAGCAGACCGGACGGCAGACGCACGGCTTCCGCGAACTCATAGCGTCCTCCGGCGAGGTAGCGGGTGATGAAGGCGAGCCCGGCGACGAGTCCCGCGGCGAAGCCTCCGCCCGGATTGTTGTGGCCTGCGAAGAGCAGGTACACGGAGAAGACGAGGAACGCGTGGAACAGCAGACGGACGGCGACTTCGAGGACGATCGAGCGGTTGCCCGGCGCGAGCGTGCGCCCGGCCAGCAGCCACGCGTTGCGCTTCTCCTCCGCCGTCGGCGCATCCCCGGCAGGAACCGAGTGGGTCCGCGACTCCGGCGTGCCGCTCAGGTCGAGGGGACGGGGTCGGACGGACTCCGTGACCGGTTGGAATCGCGAACGGCCGCGCCTGGGTGCACCGAGCGGCGAGATGCTGTCGCCCTGCCCCGTGACGAAGACGAGGCTGGCGACGCCGATCGCACACGCGATGACGACAGCGAGTTCACCCATCGTGTCCCACGCCCGGATGTCGACGAGGGTCACGTTGACGATGTTCTGCCCGTGGCCCCCCTCATACGCGAGCCGCGGGAACACACCGGAGATCGGCAGGTGCTGGCGCGCTCCCAGGACGACGACCGCCAGGACCATCATCACGACGGCGAACGACACCGCGATGACGGTGCGCAGCGCCGGGGTCACCCTGCTGTCGCCCTTGCCGATCCGTGCGGGGAGGCGCCGGAGCACGAACACGAAGACCACGATCGTGATGGTCTCCACGAGGATCTGGGTGAGCGCGAGGTCCGGAGCTCCCTGGAACGCGAAGAAGACAACCATCGCGTAGCCGGTCAGTCCGCACACCACGACCGCGGCGAACCGCTTCGTCATGCGCGTCACCATGACGGCCGCCATCACCATGATGGCCGCAGGCAGCACCTGCACGGCGCTGTCGATCCACACGACCTCCTCGGGCCACACGTCATTGTTCAGCAGCGTGATGCCGAGCGCGCCGATCGCGAAGACGTAGATGACGCCCTGGTAGAAGGGCATCGAACCGCGCTGCGTGCGTGCGGTCACGAATGCTGCGGACTTCTCCAGGCCGCCGATGATGCGGCGGTAGCTGCGGTGGAAATCGATCCCGTCCGGCAGCGCCGCCTGGAAGAGGCCCACCTGACGGCGGAACACGAACATCGTGACGCCGGCGACGATCGTGAGTGCGGACACGAGCAGTGCCGGCTCGAATCCGTGCCAGAGCGCGACGTGGTAGGGATCTGCGGGATCCGCAGCGGGATCGACGGCGAGCTGGGAGGACCAGCTGGTCGCGATGCGGTCGATGACCCCGGCGGCGAAGGCACCGCCGATCGTCATGAGTGTGAGGACCGCCGGCGCGGCGGTCAGGAGGGGCCCGTCGGATTCCGTGCGGACGGTCGCCTCGACGCCCGGCTTCGAGGCGAAAGCGCCCCAGACGAACCGCGCGGAGTAGGCGACGGTGAGGACGGAGCCCAGGAACACGCCGATGAGCGTGACGATCGCGAGCTTCGTCCCGTGGTCCAGGAGTGTGCCGTACACGGCCTCCTTCGCCAGGAAGCCCATCGTGGGCGGCAGGCCCGCCATCGACACGGCGGACACTGTGCCGAACACGGCGATGAGGGGATAGGAGCGTCCGTAGCCGGACAGCTTCCGAAGGTCACGGGTGCCGACGCGGTGGTCGATGATGCCGACGGTGAGGAACAGGGTCGCCTTGAACATCGAGTGGGCCAGCAGCAGTGCCAGCGCCGCAGTGGTGACGTCCCGGTCTCCGAACGACGCCATCATCGTCATGAAGCCCAGCTGGGACACGGTGCCGTAGGCGAGGATGAGTTTGAGGTCCGTCTCCTTCAGCGCCTGCCAGCCGCCCAGAAGCATCGTGAGGAGCCCGACCGCGATGAGCCCCTCGCGCCAGTAGGGCATGTCCGCGAAACCGGGAGAGAGGCGGAGGACCAGGTAGATGCCGGCCTTCACCATGGCGGCGGCGTGCAGGTATGCGCTCACGGGCGTGGGTGCCGCCATCGCACCCGGCAGCCAGAAGTGGAAGGGGATGAGCGCGGACTTCGAGAGGGCGCCGATGAGGAGGAGGACGATCGCGAGCGCAGTGAGTCCGTGTCCGTCGTAGCCGATCGCGACGATCTCTGTGATCCGTCCGGTCCCGTAGTGGACCCCCAGGAGGATCATTCCGACGAACATCGAGAGTCCGCCGAAGGTCGTCACGATGAGCGCCTGCAGTGCGGCGCGTCGCGACTGCTGCCGGCCCGCGTACTGACCGATGAGGAGGTAGGAGAACACTGTCGTGCCCTCCCAGAAGATGAAGAGCGTGAGGAGTTCGTCCGCCACGACGAGCCCGTACATCATCCCGACGAAGGCCATGAGAACGCCCGCGAACCGGGCCAGACGCACTTCATCGGAGTCGAAGTAGCGGCTGCAGTAGACGAAGACCAGGCCGCCGACTCCGGTGACCAGCAGGGAGAGGATCCAGGACAGCGCGTCCATGCGCAGCACGATCGACATCGACAGCTGCGGCATCCACCCGAGCACTTCGACGACCGGCTCCGGTGAGTCGGAGAAGACCGTGGGGATGAGGGTGAGGGAGTGCACGAGGCCGACGAAGGGGACGAGCGACAGTGCGACGAACCCGGTGCGGCCCAGTGCGCGGAAGATCAGGGGTGCGGCGAGCGCTGCGAGGAACAGGAGTCCTAGCAGCACACCCATCGGCTCACACCCCAGTCCTTCGGTCTCCTGTTGCGATTACCGATTCTTCCACAGGGGACCAAGGTCGAACTAATTGAAATCTCACATTCTGGAAGACCAGTTGCACTCGACCTCGATGAGGAGGAATATGCCCCGCTCCCTCACGTCACTCTCGCAGCTGCTGTGCGGAGACCAGGAAGCCGCTCTCATCGACGCCCGCTCCGCCGACTGCGGTGATGATCGCCGCCGCGCACCTCTCGAGGGTGCCGATCGCCTCCGTGCGGATCGCACGCAGCTCGTCGTCGATGTCGGCGAACCGCCCGCGATTGTCCGTGTCGACCCACCGCAGCGTGTAGGCGACCTGCGACCCCGACACGTGATCGCGCAGTGCCGTCGGGATGTGCTCCTCGAGGCCGACCTGGATCTCGATGAACCCGGCGCGCGGACCCAGCTGATCAGTGAGGGGGACCTCGATCGCATACCCGTCCAGCTCGACGGGGCCGTCACCCGCGCCCAACTCCCTCCCACGCGCCGCCTCCAGGGGACTGGGCGGCCGCGGCCACCGCACCTGCGGCGCCACGCTCGCGACCTGAGTCAGCAGCACCTGGGGCTGAAGCCAGTTCTCGGAGTAGACGAAGAGGTTCGGATGCGTCTCCGTGTCCGGACGGAGGACGCGAGCACCCAGGCTCGACTCTTCTGCAAGACGGACGGCGAGCCGCAGCCGGCGGGCGACTGCGATCACTTCATCGAGCACGCGCCCCTCCTCCCTGCAGGGAAGACCGGCGGGGAATGCCGACACCAGCCCGTCGATGTCCGGCAGCCAGGACGGCGGAGGGACCGGCTCCCGGTCGCGCGGACATTCGAGCGCGAAGAGCGAGGAGGCGTCTCGCGGCAGGCTCAGAGCCTCCGCCATCTGCGGATCGACCGGGAACGGCCCCACGAGCTGCGAGTATCGGGACATCCGGTAGGACCGGGCGCCGTTCTCACCCTGCAGGAGTTCGCCCGCGGGCAGCGAGGGCCGGATGTTCCGGAGCAGGCTCACGACATCGAAGGGCTCCAGCTCCGGGTCGAGCAGCAGCAGGTGCGAATCGGCGAACGCGGCGATGCGGGGGTCGATGCTCACTCCGTCACCCCTGCGACGCCTGAGGCCCCGGGACGGCCTCCACCGAGCTGAGCGGTGCCGCCGCGGCGCTCTCGCCGCAGGCGGGGGACACATAGAAGTCGCGGTGCGCGCGGGAGGCGGTGGGGCCTCGCTGCCCCTGGTATCGGTTGAGATTGCCGATCGATCCGTACGGCGCCTGAGAGGCCGACGACATGCGGAAGAAGCACAGCTGCCCGATCTTCATCCCCGGCCACAGCGTGATGGGGAGCGTTGCGACGTTCGACAGCTCGAGGGTGATGTGGCCGGAGAAGCCCGGATCGATGAATCCCGCGGTCGAGTGCGTCAGGAGACCCAGACGGCCGAGGGAGGACTTCCCCTCGAGCCTGGCCGCGACATCGTCCGGCAGCGTGACGAGCTCCAGCGTCGCGGCGAGGACGAACTCGCCGGGATGGAGGACGAACGGCTCCGCCGGATCCACCTCGACGAGCCGGGTGAGCTCTGGCTGATCCACCGCCGGGTCGATGACGGAGTACTTGTGGTTGTCGAAGAGACGGAAGCGGCGGTCGAGGCACACGTCGATGCTCGCCGGCTGGACCAGGTCCGGATCGAACGGGTCCAGACGCACGCGGCCGGCGGAGATCTCAGCGCTGATGTCTCGGTCTGAAAGGAGGCTCACCCGGCCAATGTACCGCGCCCCGGACGGGGACGCCCATACCTCACGAAACGCAGTCCCGGCGCCTCGTCTCCTCCGAGAATCTCGAAATCGCGCCGTTCATGCTCTACAGTGGCAGTTGACTACGCCCGCGCACGTTGGTGCCTTCCCCTTTCAGCCAGAGGGTGCCGGGAGGATTCTGCCGACTGCGCGGTCGTGTGCCACAACGACCGAAAGGCAACACTGTGAAGACTTCGAAAAGTCTTGTTCTTGCCCCCGCAGTAGCCGCCGCGGTTTCCGGCCTCATCGCCGTGCCCGCTATCGCTTCCACTGCTTCCCCGACCTCGGGCAGCTCCGACTCCGTCGAGCTGCCGGACGATATCGCCACCGGCGGCCCTGCCACGGTGAACCCGAACGACTCCTCAGTACCCACGAGCCAGTCGTCCGACGAAGACTCCGACGACACAGGTCCTCAGGCGATCGTCGAGGCCGCAGAGGTGTCGCAGGAGGACATCGCGGACAAGGCGACGGGCATCCGCTTCTCCGGGACCGGCTTCACGCCCGAGGAGAAGGCGACCGTCACGGTCGTCGGGACCGAGGGCACCGAGTACGCGCCCGAATCCGAGCTCACCGTCACGGAGGACGGGGAGGTCAACGGACGCTACTTCTTCACGACCACGGGGAGCGCGAAGGTGCCGCAGGGCACGTACGCGCTCTACCTCACCGACCTCGAGACCGAGGAGGAGACGGAACCCGTCTCCTTCGAGGTCGTCGACGAGGTCGAAGAGACGGCCGAGCCGACGCCGACGCCCACGGAGACGGCCGAGCCGACCGAGACCGCGTCGCCGACGCCGACTGAAACGGCAGAGCCCACGCAGACTGCCGAGCCCACCGAGACGGCGGAGCCGACACCGACTGAGACGGCAGAGCCCACGCAGACTGCCGAGCCCACCGAGACCGCGGAGCCCACGGAGACCGCGGAGCCGACAGAGACGGCAGAGCCCACGCAGACTGCCGAGCCCACCGAGACAGCGGAGCCGACACCGACTGAGACGGCAGAGCCCACCGAGACCGCGTCGCCGACACCGACTGAGACGGCAGAGCCCACGGAGACCGCGGAGCCCACCGAGTCCGCGTCGCCCACACCGACCGAGACCCCCACGGACGATCCCGTGGAGGACGTCGATCCGACGATCGCGATCGACCCGACCGAGATCACCTCGGAGGCGTTCGCGTCCTCCGACGGCGGGGTGACGATCTCCGTGTCGGACGCCGCTGCCGGTTCCGAGGTGTCGCTGAGCGTGGCCCACGGGCAGGGCCAGGTCTCCCGCTTCGAGACCTCGAAGCCCGCGAACGATGACGGGGCAGCCGTATTCCAGCTGCACCCGGACGGCAAGGCCGTGCTGGGCGCGTACTCCGTGGTCGTCTCCGGCGAGGGCTTCGACGATCTCACCGGTGAGTTCACCGTCGTGACGAACGGGACCGAGGTCGAGAGGGACGACGAGGACGACTCGCAGGGCGGAGCCGACGACTCGGACGACAACGGCTCCGAGGACAGCGGTTCCGGTGACCAGGGCGGATCCGGCGACGGATCACGCTCGGGCAGCGCCGCCGATCTGCCGCGCACGGGCACCGAGCTCACCGGACTGGCACTGGGCGCAGGCCTGCTGGTCGTGGGTGTTGCTGCAGTCGTCGTGACGCGCCGTCGTTCCGCGCAGGCCGACCCCTCGGAGTTCTGACTCCATGGCCGGCATCGGGGAGCTGCCGCAGCGCGCAGGATCCGTTCTGGATCTGAGCAGCGTGCGGCTCTCCGGTGACCCGCTGACCAGCACGCCGCTGAACGGCGGTGACGACCTCCTGCTCATGGGGCGGGCCGAGGACGTCAGCGCCGTTCTGCGTGCTGTGGCGGAGCTGCCCGGCGCTCGGGCCCTTCCCGCCCCCGCGGGTGAGGGCCGCGAGGCCCGGGAGCGTCTGAGCCGGTGGCTGCGGACGCACACCGGTGTGGCGGACGCGGCGCGTCAGCAGGAGGCCCTCACCCGCGTCGGCCTCGCGTCCGATGTGGGTCCGCGGACGCGGATCGAGGACCTCGGGCTCGTCTCCCGCGTGCGGCTGCGGCTGGCCGCCGTCGTCCTCGTGGGTGAGGCCGCCGCGGACGTGACGCACATCGTCCTCGACTCCCCCTTCGCGGAGGTCCCCGGACATCAGCGAGCGGGACTGCGATCCATCCTCGTGCGTGAGCTGCGCACCAGCGGCCTGGGCGCCGTCCTGTCGACCGACTCCCCCGTCGACGCCCTCGTCCTGGGCGCACGGACCATCGAACTCGACGCTGAGCAGGTCGCCCAGGAGGGCGACGCCACCACGATCCTGGGCCGCCCGCGCGGTGGCCTCACCGCATCACTCGCCGGCGCGAACGTCATGTCCGGCCTCGCCCGCCGCGGCTGGCTGAGCATCGGGCATTCACAGGTGCGGCGACGCACCGACCTGGACGGCAAGGTGTACCTCGCGATCCCCACGGACGCGGTCACCCTGTCCGTCGACGAATTCGACCCCGCATTCCGCGGCGAGTCCGTGTTCGAAGTCATCGTCATCGGCATCCGCGACGAGGGCAGCCTCCTGCAGGTGCGCCTGTCGCCCGCAGACAATGAGGCGGGCCTCCCGCTCGTCGCCGACGTCCTCGACGCATCCTCCCGTCGCGCCTGGGGCGCGATCACCCCCGCGCAGGGCGGCGAGACCATCCCTGGCGGTCCGGTCGCCGGCACCACCGCCGGAGAGGCCCCGGCCCACCGCACCCCGGCCGAGGCGGCCGACGGTCTCGCTGCGGCCCACGGCGAGCCCGCCGGGACCTCGGCGGCGGACTCACCGGCGCCCGGCACGTGGGCGCTCCTCCAGCCCGGGCTGGGACCCGATCTGGAGACCCAGCTGCGACGGATCACCATGGGATCCCGACTCTGGGCGGAGGTGGACACACAGCGGATCCACGTCTGGTCGGTCGAGGAATGACGGGCCACGGCGAATCCGCGGGCGTCCGCACTCGCACGTCTTCGACACGCGCCCGCAGCCTGGCCATCGCCGGGCTGCTGGTCGTCGTCCTCACCGTCACCAGCGTGCCCGTCCTCGGGATGGTCGCGTACGGTCCGGCACGCACCGTGAGTGCCTACCTCGCGGCGCTCGACCGCGCAGACGCGGACGGAGCGCTCGGACGACTCGTCACCGGTGAGATCACAGACGGGTGGGCACTCACCGACGCAGCGCTGGAAGGCGCCCCGTCGCTCCCGACCCGGGCGGCGGTCACACATGCGGAGGTGGACGGCGACACGGCGGCGGTCACCGCGCAGTTCGACCTGGCGGGGACGACACGGACCCAGGAGTTCTCGCTGGTCCGCGCCCCCGGGACGTGGGGCCTGTTCCCCGTCTGGCTCATCGAACCCGGAACGCTGCCGCGGCTCGACCTGGTCGTCGACGGCGCCTCGACGGTCCGCATCAACAACGCGGACGTCCCCGCCCCCCGCGACGGCCTGCCCGTGCTCTATCCCGTCGAGTACAGCGCGGGCTTCGCCGAAGACTACTTCCGCTCCACTGCGCAGAACGCAGTGGTCGACGGATCCGCTCCCGAGGTCGAGGTCCAGCTGGCCGCCGAACCGACTGAGATGCTGCGGGCTGAGGTCGAGCGCCTCGTCCGGGAGCACCTCGACGGGTGCGTCACGGCGACGACGCTCATGCCCGCCGGATGCACCTTCGGGCACGATACGGTCAACACGATGCTGGGCGACGTGTCGTGGGAGATGGTCGAGTATCCGGACGTGCGGCTGTCGACGGAGCGCCGTCGTCTCGTCACCGCCCCGGCCGAGGCCGTCGCCCAGGTGTCCGGCCGCTACCGCGACATCGTCACGGCGATGGAATCGGACGTCGACCAACCGATCTCGTTCACCTTCAGCGCCACTGTCACGATCGAGGACGGCGAGCCTGCGATCCAGCCGGTCGAAGCGGGGCTCTCCGGCGGAGCAGGGCTGGGCGAGGAGTCAGACGCCGACGCGGAGGATGCGGATTCGGATCGCGCGGATTCGGAGAGCGACGGGCCGGATGACGCGCCGGACGACGGCCCTGTCGACGCTCCTCCGGTCACGGACGGAGACTGACAGCCTCGGCCTCGCCGTGGGCTCGGAGTGTCCAGCTCTCAGTTCGTCCCGCGGAGGTCCAGCCGCAGGACGTCGTCTCCACCGCTGACCAGCTCGACGGGGATGCCCCAGTCCTGCTGGTAGAGGTGGCAGGCCGCATGCAGCGGGATCTCGCCGCCGGGTTCGCCGTCGCACGACGCCGCGCGGGCGGTGATGTGGAGGACACCGGAGCGGACCTCGGGATTCAGCGTCAGTGACCGCGACATGCCGTCGTGGCCGCCGGCTCCGGAGGCGATGAGCTCCGGCGGGGTCGAGGACACCTGCAGGTGCGTCGGGTCGCCCCACCGGTCGTCGAGCTTCTGCCCGGTCGGCACGGTGAAGCCGACCTCGATCTCGAGTGCTCCGTCCCCGATCGTCGTCGCCGGTCGCGTCGTCTGCTGTGCGCCCTCCGCGACGACGAGTGCTTCTGCGGGGATCGGCACCGCGGTGAGCTGGTGCGCGGCGGACTCGGCGACGAGCAGGTGCGCGGCGCGGGACTCGGCCGTCGTGCCATCGGCGTGCTCGGGGAGGACGACGAGGATGTCGGACGGTTCCGCGAGTCCGCGCGCCAGAGTGCTCACGGTCTTCGTCAGCGGGTCGTAGCGGCGGATCGCACCGTTGTAGGTGTCTGCGATGGCGACTGACCCGTCGGGGAGTTCAGCGACGCCCAGCGGATGCTGGAGACGGGCCTCTGCCGCAGGACCGTCCTGGAAGCCGAAGTCGAAGAGCCCCACACCCACCTGCGTGGTGACGGTGCCGTCGCGAGGGTCGAGGCGGCGCAGCGCCGAGGTCTCCGAGTCCGCGATCCAGATCGTCCCGTCTGCGGCCGGGGCGAGGCCGGAGGTCTGCGCGAACCACGCGCTCTCGTCCGGAGAGGCGGAGTCGCGCAGTCCCTCGTTCATCGTGCCGGACAGCTGGCGGACGACGCCGGTGCTGGGGTCGAAGTCCCAGATCGTATGGCTGCCGGCCATCGCGATGACGACGCGCTCCGACTCCGGCGACCAGAGGACGTCCCAGGGGCTCGACAGCTTGATCGTGGTGCCGGGCGCCTCGAACGGCGCCTGCGCTCCCGGGGCCCCGACGACATTGTCGTGCGCGCCCACCATGAACTGCTGGCCGGTGCCGGCGAGTGTCGTGACGACGGTCGCGTCACCGGGTGCGCCGAGCCGCACGCCCCGCAGCAGGTGGTTCACGGTGTCTGCGATGACGAGGTCGTATCCGGCGGCGTCTGCGAGGTCGCGCGGCAGTTCGGTGATTCCACCGGGTTCGGAGAACTGCGCGGTGTCGTCCGCGCCGTCGCTGCGCCCCCGCTCACCGGTGCCGATGCGCTGGAGGATGCGGGTGCCGGAAGCATCGAACTCGACGAGCGAGTGGTGGCCGGAATCCGCGACGAGGAGGTTGCCCTCGTGGCCCGGGACGTCGGTGAGGCGGATGACCTTGCCGGGATAGGACAGGTCCCGCTCGACGGGCTCGGGCGGCACGTAGGGGCCGTCGCCGCGGTGCAGGGTTCCCTTCGCATCGTGCTCGGCGACCAGTTCCTCGATGAGGGAGGCGAGGCCCGAGGAGTGCCCTTCGCCGGACATCGAGGCGACGATGTACCCCTCCGGGTCGATGAGGGTGAGCGTCGGCCATGCGCGCGCGGTGTAGGCCTGCCACGTGACCAGGTCCGGATCGTCCAGGACGATGTGCTCGACGCCGTAGCGCTCGACCGCCTGGTCGACGGCCTCGACGGTCCGCTCGAACTCGAACTTGGGGCTGTGCACGCCGACCGTCACGAGGACGTCGCCGTACTTCTCCTCGAGGGGACGCAGCTCGTCCAGGACGTGGAGGCAGTTGATGCAGCAGAAGGTCCAGAAGTCCAGCAGCACGATCTTGCCGCGCAGTTCCTGGAGGGTGAGGTCCTCCCCACCGGTGTTGATCCACCGGCGGCCGGTGAGCTCCGGTGCGCGCAGACGGATGCCCTCCCGGGCCGGGGACACCGTCGCGGGACCAGTGGGCGCTGATGACGCGGAGCCGGGCCCAGGCATCTGGGAGCCGGGCGCGGGAGCCGCGCCGGGGGCCTCGGCCTGGGTGGAGGTGTTCTGCTGAGCGGTCATGCCGGTGATTCTCCCATCTGCACGCAGCCGCGCGGTGCGCACGTGTCACACGAGGGAACATGCGCACCGACCCCGGTGTTCCCGGCGGTCGTCGGGACTCCTGGCCCGTGTGCGGACGCGCTCTGAGACAATCACGGCATGAGTGACCAGACTGCACCCGACGCCTCATCCGCCGACACACAGGTCGCCGCACACCAGGACGCCGTGGGTGACGACGCCCGCACCATCCGCGAGCGCCTGGCCCAGGTGACGGAGACCGTGCGCGCTGCCTCACGCGAAGCGCACGGCGATGCGGCCGCCGTCCGGGTCATGCTGGCGACGAAGACGCAGCCGGCTGCGCGGATCCGTGTGGCACTCGAGGCGGGCCACACGCTCATCGGCGAGAACCGGGTCCAGGAGCTGCAGGCGAAGGCGCCGGAGCTCGCAGACATCCCCCACGAGCCCCATCTCATCGGGCCCCTGCAGCGGAACAAGGTGAATCACACCCTGCGCGCGGGTGCCGTGTGCGTGCAGTCGATCGACAGCCTCGCGGTTGCTCAGAAGCTGTCCGACCGGATCGCCGCCCTGGCGGCGGAGGGCCACGACGCACTCGTCGCAGAGGCCCCGGGCACCCTCCGCACCGTCGGCACCCTCCGCACCGTCGGCACCGGGTCGCCAGACTCTGAGCAGTCCGGCCCACTCGTGGATGCGGCCCCGGGATCGCCCACCTCCACCGCAGACCCCCAGTCCCCTCTGCTCGACGTGTTCCTCCAGGTGAACACGTCGCGGGAGGACTCGAAGTCCGGAGTGACACCCGCGGCGGCGGAAGAGCTCGCAGGCCAGGTGCGCGAGCTGCCGCACCTGCGGATCCGTGGCCTCATGACGATCGGCTTCCCCGGAGCGGGCGACGACGAGATCCGCCCGTCCTACGCAGAGCTGCGGGAGCTGTCCGTGCGCCTCCGCGACGCGGGCGTCCTCCCGACGACCGCGACGGAGCTCTCGATGGGCATGAGCGCCGACTACGCGCTCGCGATCGAGGAGGGCGCGACGATCGTGCGCATCGGCTCCACGGTGTTCGGCGCGCGGGACTGAAACGACGAGCAGCTACCACCTTTCATCAGACCGCATATGAAAGAACGTGTGCGGTCTGCCGAAAGCTGGCAGCTGCGGCTCGGAGCTGGGTGCCCGTCAGCCCTTCGGCAGGCCCGGCGTCTCCTCGTCGATGTTGCGGATGAGGATCGACGTGTCGAAGTCGCCCCAGCCGTCATCGATCAGCTGCTGCAGCTTCTCGTGGACGAGCGACGCCGCGGGCAGGTCGACGCCCTGCGACTCTGCTCCGGCCAGCGCCAGACCCAGGTCCTTGTGCATGAGCATCGTGGAGAAGCCGGCGGCGAACTCGCGCTCCGCAGGCGAGTTCTCGACCACTCCGGGGACCGGGTACCAGTTGCGCAGCGGCCAGGAGTCGCCCGATGACACCGATGCGATGTCGAAGAACACCTTGGGGTCCAGGCCGAACTTCTGTGCGAGCACAGCGCCTTCGACCACGCCCTGCAGGCTGATCGCCAGCTGCATGTTGTTCGCGATCTTCGCGGCCTGACCGGCCGCCTCGCCACCTGCGTGGAAGATGTTGCCCGCCATCGTCTCGATGATCGGCTTGGCATCGGCGATCGCGTCGTCAGCGCCACCGAGCATGAAGGTCAGCGTGCCGGCCTGCGCTCCGCCGATGCCGCCGGAGACGGGTCCGTCGATGAACCGGAAGCCGCGCTCGCGTGCAGCGGCGTGCAGCGTCCGGGCGGAGTCGAAGTCGATCGTCGACGAATCGACCAGCAGCGTCGAGGTCTCCGCGGAGTCGAAGACGCCGTCCGCGTCGAGGTACACGGTGCGCGCGTGCTCACCCTTGGGCAGCATCGTGAAGACGACGTCTGCGCCGGCGACGGCCTCGGCGATGGAGGCTGCAGGGGTGACCCCGTCCTCTGCGGCGGCGGTGATCGCGGCTTCGACGACGTCGTAGCCGGTGACCGTGTGGCCTGCGGCGATAAGGTTCTTGGTCATGGGGTGGCCCATATTCCCGAGCCCGATCCAACCGATGTGTGCCATGATGCCTCCTTGCATGATGCATGCGAGATGTGACGTGCGTGGCACCAGCCTATTGCCCACCGCCCGGTGGCGCAGCGCAGGTCCGCTCGCAGGTTGTGCACCGATGGTGTGCGCGAGTGCAGATAGCATGCGGGGATGACGAGCCCGCACGCACATCCGTCCCCCAGCCTGCGCATTGCGCCGGACGATCTCCTCGCCCTGCTGGCCGTCGCACGCCTGGGCAAGTACACCGCCGCAGCGACCAGCATGGGCGTCAACCACACCACGGTGTCCCGTCGGATCGCGGCTCTGGAGAAGGCGGTGGGCGAGCGCGTGCTCGCCGCCTCCCCCGACGGATGGGAGCTCACCCCCCGCGGTCGTCGGCTGCTGCCCGCCGCCGAGGCCGTGGAGACCGCCCTCGCCACGGCCGCGACCACGACCGGTCGGGGCGGAGACACCGACTCGCTGACCGGAACGGTCCGTCTCGCCGCACCTGCGGGCTACGCCGACTGGTTCGCGCTGCCCGTCCTCGCGCAGCTGCAGCGAGTGCACCCCGGACTGCAGGTGGAGGTCCTCACAGCCACTCAGCGGGCGCGCCGCTACCGGTCGGGTGTGGACATCGAGATCGTGGTCGGCCGCCCGGACGCTCCGCAGTCCATCGCACAGTTCCTCAGGCACTATTCATTGGGCCTCTTCGCCTCGCAGGAATACATCGATGAGAACGGGGAGCCGGAATCGCTCGCCCAGATGGCAGGCCATCGCCTCATCTACTATCCGGAGCACTCGCTGAGTGTCGAGGACCTCGCGCACGCGACGGAAGGGCTGCCTCAGCCCGCGGGCCATTTCCGCTCCAACGGGGTCCGGCTGCACGTGCGCGCGACGCAGCTGGGGATCGGCATCGGGCTCCTGCCCACGTACGTCGTGGACGACACTGCGGCGCATCGCAGCACTGATCGTGTCGGTCCCACCCACCCTGACCTGGTCCGCGTCCTCCCGGTCTTCGCACGGCCGATGGAGTACTGGGCGGCTGTGCGTCCGGAAGTCCTCCGCCGTCCCGCCGTCGAACACGTCCTGCTGGCCCTGCGCGACGGTCCACCCACAACCGCAGAATGGTGACCGCAGCACTGCGCCGCAACTGAGCCGTCACTTCAGCACTGGAAAATCCAGCTTCGTGTGCAGGAGCGACCACTCGACGTGCTGGAGTGACCGATCAGCATCACAAGGATGCATGACACGGAGAGACAGCGCCGCACTCGCACCACCACCGCGCTCTTCCGCAGCGAGGGCACCGCCGAATGCTCGAGGAAGACCTCCTCGAGCACCGCGTCCTCGCTGATGCCGCGGGTCTTCGCCTGGCCCGCGACCTGCGACTCCACCAGCGGCGTCATGACGTAGCCGGGATTGATCGCATTCCAGGGGGGCGCTCGTCGGGCCAACCTCGAGGACTGATTCACGATAGCGAGCACCGGTCACCGACTGCGCATGCATCCGCAGGTCTGGCCCCCGGGAATGAACCCGAGGGCCAGCGCCCCGATGCGGGCTAGCTCGGCCGGTGGTCCATAGCGGCGCTCGACTCGTAGACCAGTGCCGCGAACTCATTGAAGTCCGCGTCCTCGTCGTACCACTCGTCGAATGTCTCCGTATCGCCCTGGTCCCCCAATCCCGACTCCTCGAGCTCTTCCGTCCAGCGCTCGACGGAATCGGCGATCGTCGCTGCGATGTCCTCATCGATGGAGCCGTTGGACACGGCGTCAGCCGTCAGTTCTTCGGACGTCTCTCGAAGGATGTCCTGGGCTCCCTGGTCGAAGGCAGAGACGTCGCCTCCATGCTCCTTCGCCTGCCTGATCACTGCAGCTGCACCATCTGTCTGACCCTTCACGACGCCGCCTGATGCGAGCGCGTTGCTGTCGAAGATGATCTGCTGGTACGCCAGCGGAAGGTCGGCGAAACTGCTGCCTGCGAGGAATGCTCCGGCGGCCCTCGGAAAGCTCGAGTCAGTCGTGTACGTGAGGTTCTCCGCAGCCTCGACGAGCCCGCTCTCAGCAGAGACCGCCGCCGGACCCAGATTGCAGTCCACCGTTCCGCGCTGGAGCGCTTCGAACACCTCGGTGTGCTCCATAGACACAGGCGAAGCGCCAAGATCCTGCATCATCGCAGACTGCGCGACCGAGCCGATCCGCACTTGGCTCCCCTGCCAACCCGATTCAGAGATCGAGGGTTCACCGCAGAATGCGTAGTATCCCGCTGAGGGGATGATCGGGGTGAGGGGAACGACGCCCTTCTCTTCATACGTGCTGAGCACAGACTCATTGCTCCAGCCGATGTCGTTGTACACCGCGTGCGGAAGGAACTCGCCCAGGAACGGAGACGAGGGCAGCAGCGCCGTCGTCGTTGCCAGGTCGTTGATCGCCGGGAACTCGGTCGGGCTGTAGGTGGGAATGGCGTAGGAGAGGTCCAGCCGTCCGTCCGCCAGCGCATCCGGGATCTCGTCGTACCCGGCGATAGCCTGCCCCCAGACCATCTCGATCTCGACCTTGCCGTTGGAGCGCTCCTCGACGAGCTCCTTCATCACAGTGCCCGCGGGACTGGCGATGGACGTCGGCGATCCGGCCACCGGCTGGAAGTTGAGGGTGATGGGGTCGAGATCCTCGATGAGCTCGTTCACGTCGTCCTGTGACGCACCGTACTCGAATCCTTCACCAGCTCCGCCTCCGCCTGTTCCCGCGCCGCTGACTCCGCCGGCGCACCCACTGAGCGTCAGGGCTGCGACAGCGACCGCCCCCGCGATAGAGCGCCGTGTCGCACAGCTCGGTACGTTGTTCTTCATAGGGGTCTCCTTTGTCCTGAAAAAGATTCTTGCGTCATCGTGGAAGCATCACCGAGACGATGCGCGGGCGCTGAGGCACGCGCGCGATGAGAGGGAGCTTCCACAGTGAGAGGCGCCTCTATCGGTCGGCGCTGCTGGCGAGCACCCCACTGCCGGCGACTGCGCTCCGTACGACCATCCGCGTCAGGTTGCGCTCGTGTATCTGCGAGGTGCCCTCGTAGATGCGCAGGGCGCGCACATCGCGCCAGATGCGCGGAATCGGCCCCTCCCCCACGATCCCGTCTCCGCCGAAGATCTGCACTGCGCTGTCCGCCAGCCGTCCGACCGCCTCCGACGCGAAGTACTTCGCCGCAGAGATCCTGTCCGCATCGATATGTCCGGCGTCGAACCGCCGGGCACACTCGAGGACGAGCGCCCGAGCCGCCGACATCTCCGCGTAGCCCCGGCCGATGAGTGCCTGCAGTGCGCCGAGGTCCGCAAGACGTGTGCCGAACTGCGTCCGGGTGTCCGTGAACGTCCCTATCTCGCGCAGGAGCCTCTCCCCCTGCCCCACGCACGTCGCAGCGACGTGGGTGCGCGCATGGTTGATTCCTCGCAGCGCCGCTTTCAGTCCACTGCCCCGCTTGCCGAGCACAGATCCGTACGGGATCTCGACGGAGCTGAACTCGATCGATCCGACGGGTCCTGCCTCGTGTCCGTTCATGGTCGTCGACGCGTGTGACACGACACCGGGGGCGTCGGCAGGAACAAGCACAGTCGTCATGCCCCCGCCCACGTCATCGCGCGCAAAGACGAGGTAGAGGTCGGCCCAGGCACCATTCGTGATGAATCTCTTGCGCCCGTCGAGGACGAACCCGGCGCCCGTGTCGGTGAGAACCGTTTCCACAGCGCTCGCATCGGAACCCGCGTTGTCCTCCGTGAGCGCGAAAGCGGTGACGCAGTCACCTGTCACCATGCGCGGCAGCAACGTGCGCTTCTGCTCTTCCGAGCCGTGGTCGAGGATCGCCTGGGAGCACAGACCGATGACAGTCGAGAACCGGGACCTGTACACCACAGAAGCGCGGGTGAACTCGAAGGTGAGGAGCACCTGCTCCTCCATCGACCGCTCACTCCCCCCGTACTCACGCGGCACGCTGATCGCGTAGAGGCCTCGTTGTCGAATCTGATCCATGACGTCGTCGGGGACCTCTCGGTCCTCCTGCATGCGCCCTTCAGCAGGAATGAGCACCTCATCGGTGAAGTCACGTATCGAGGCACGATACGAGTCGAAGTCTTCGTCATTCGCCTGCACGGATTCCATGCGTCATGCTCCTGTCTGGTGCTTGGGCTGTGTGCCGTTCGCGCCGGCATCCGGCACGGGGCGGAACTGGTCGATCCGCTGTCCGTCGACTCGATAGGCGAGCCCCAGCTGGAGGTCGCCTGTGGACGGCTGGCGCCTGAAGAGTCCGGGGTACGCGTGCTCCGCCACAGCCAGCACCTGCGCGTAGTCACGCACGACTCCCGCGACGATGCCCGCCTCACTCAAGCGTGAGACGAGCAGTTCACTCGGCTCCTCCGCGAATTCTCCTGCCAGGCTCTCCCGGAGCGCGGCCCGGTTCTGCACACGGGCCGCGTTGTCCACGAACCGAGGATCCTCGATGAGGTCGGTGCGTCCCAGCAGTTCGCAGAGCCGCCTCCAGTGGCTGTCTGCATAGGCGGAGAGGACGATGTGGCCGTCTCGAGTCGCTATCACCTCTGCAGCCGGCGCCATACTGGGTTGACCGTTCCCCGCTCGGATCGGCACCTCGCCGCTCGCGAAGTACTCCTCCCACAATGTCGCCTGCATCCGAATCGCGACTTCCAGCAGTGAGGTCTCGACGACTCCCCCGCGCCCTGTCCGTCCCGTGCGCAGCAGTGCAGCGAGTATCCCCTGGGCCAGCACCTCTGCCGCGCAGGCGTCCACCGCCGTGAATCCGACCCGCATCGGCTCGGAGTCCCGGCTGCCGTTGATCGACATCATGCCGCTCTCGGCCTGTGCGGCGATGTCCAATCCGGGCCGCTTCGAGAGAGGACCGTCGAATCCGAACCCGGAGATCCTCCCGTACACGAGCCGTGGGTTCAGAGCAAGGCATTCGTCGGGCCCCAGCCCCAGACGCTCGAGACTGCCGGGGCGCGCATTCACGACGAGCACGTCGGCATCCGCGATGATCTCGAGCGCACGCCGCTTGCCCTCCTCCGATCGCAGGTCGAGAACGATCGACTCCTTGCCTGCGTTGTACGCCCGGACCATCGCCTCGCCCGTCGGACCGACGAGTCGCGCCTGGTCCCCGCTGGGCGGTTCGATCTTCACAACTTCGGCACCCAGCTCACCCAGCACCGCGGCCGCACCCGGCGCCGCGATGTACTGGCCGAGGTCGACCACTCGATATCCGCTCAGGGGCAGTTCCCCGCCCCCACCTGCCTGTTCTGTCATCTCTGATCCCCATCGATCGGTCACTGCGTCGTCAACCGCCGCAGTGCAGGGGCCTGATGAGCATCGGACGCACTCACCGACCCGCACTAGTATCACTCCGTTACTAACGGAATGCTACTAGCATGGATCTGCAGGACTTCGCTGTCAAGAGCTGTGGAGGAGCCGTATCCTCGAGCTGACACGAGGCGACTCACGACGAGGAGGAGGACCTGGTGGCAGAGAACGTGAAGAAGACGCGGACGCGAGGCACCCGCGAGGAGACGGAGCAGGTGATCCTCGACTCCACGCTGAGGCTGCTGGAGAAGAACGGCATCCTCGCCGGGCTCACCATCCGCGACGTCGTCCGGGAGTCACAGGTGAACCAGGGGCAGGTCTATCAGTACTTCGGTGATCGCCGGGGTCTGCTGCGCGAGGCGATCCGGCGCAAGGTCAGCTCCGACATGCCGGATATGAGCGTCCACTTCCGACTGCCCTTCAGGCAGCGCCGCCGGCGGATGTGGCGCTGGGCCCTCGACAATGCGCCTCTCGTCCAGCTTCAGGCGCTGCTGGCCGTCGAAGGAGAGACCGACGTGCCGATGTTCCCCTCGTTCGACGACGCCGTGGACCGAGTGCGGCGCGATCAGTCCGACCGTGAGGTCGACGCGTCGTTGGATCCGATGCTCACCCATCTCATGACGACGTCGATGTATCTCGGATACGCGCTCTTCCGCCGGGTGATGGCCGCGCGATCGCACACTGCCCTCGCCGACCTCGACGCGCGCGCAGAGGCGTTCTTCCTCGAGGTCATCGACCGCATGGGCCCTCGCGGCGGGCACACCGACGACTCTGCTGGAGAGCACGACGCATCCGCGGAAGCCTGTGCCGGCGGGAACGAGCAGTGATCGCCGCAGGTCAGATGCTCGGCCAGAAGCCCCGGCAGAAGCCCCGGCGACATGCTCAGCCGGCGAAGGCGACGACCAGGATCGACATGACACCGACGCCGAGGACGACCGCGGTGAGTGCGAAGATCGCCCCGGTACTCGCTGTCATGGCTTCCGACGCGAGGCCCGCGACGCTTCGCCTGTACCGGCGCTTCTGTGTCAGCAGCACAGCGATCGCCCCGATCCACAGAACGCTGACCGTCGGGACGATCCAGAGCCCGAAATGCGGTGTCCAGCGGAGCAGGATCGCAGACGCGACGAACAGCGACACGATCGTCCTCCCCCACGCGAGGCTCGTGCGTTCAGGCTGCAGCCCGGCGTCGGAGTGGCCCCGGAGGGCGACCTGTGGCTTCCTATCGCCTCGCATCCGCATCACATCAGGAGGTAGAGACAGGTGCCCACGCAGGCCGCACTCGCCACGACGGCCATGATCGGGACGATGAGTGGAAGCGGCAGCGGACGAGCATGCCGCATCGCCCGCTCGACCCGCAGCCATCTCACGGCGGCACCGACTGCGAGGAGCGTTCCGATGAGGAGGAGGACGATCGCGAGGACGTGCTTGATCTCGTCCGGCATGTCCGGGAGCGGCAGCGCCGCGAGCGCGATCCCGCCCGCGAGGAAGGCGAGCGCTGTCCGTGTCCATGCGAGGAACGTGCGTTCATTGGCAAGGGTGAACCGCGGATCAGGCTCCGTTCCACCGGGGAGGACTGTTCGAGTCAGCCACCCCCTCTCGTCCGATCGACCCACATCGTCTTTTTCGTCGTCAGCGCTCATTCCGTGGACCAGCCCCCGTCGATCGAGTACCCGGAGCCGTTGATCGCCCGACCGGCCCCGAGGCTATGTGAACTGCGTCCTCGCTGATGCCGCGTGTCTTCGCCTGGTCCGCGGCCCGCGACTCGACCGGCGGGGTCATGACGCAGCCGGGATTGATCGCATCGCAGGTGACGCCCCTGGGTCCGCCCTCCAGCGCGGTCGTCTTCGTGAGCCCCATGAGCCCGTGCTTCGCGGCGAAGGCGAGCGCGGCAGCCCGGCCGGCCCCGGAGGCTGCGCCCGTGACGAGAGCGCGGCGGTCTCTCAGCAGATCAGTCATGCGGCCCACGATACGCCGACCGCCGCGCTCACAGCCCTCACTCGTCCAGCAGCGCCGCCGCGTACATCGGCCGGGCCGCGTCCTCGCTGGGCGGGTGGAAGAGCCCAGCCGTCGCATCGCGGAACACGCGACTGATCTCGCTCCCGTTGCCGAATCCGCTTCCACCGGAGCACATGAGCGCAGCCTCTGCGCTCCTCCTCGCGGCCCTCGACGCGTTGATCCGCGCGCTCACCAGTCGCAGCGGCCAGCCCGCCCCGTGGTCGGCGAGCTCATCGAAGTCCCGCGTGTAGGCGTCCAGCTGCGCGGGCACCGCCAGGTAGTCCATGTGCGCGTCGGCCAGGCGCACGCGCGTCTCCGGCACCTCGGCGTACGACACGCCCTTCTTCGCGGACTTCCGCTTCTTCAGCGCCTCCGCCCCCAGCTCCAGCGCCCGCTGCGCGACACCCGCGTAGACGGATGCGATGAGCAGCTGGAAGCTGCTCGTGATCGCGAAGGTGAGCAGATCAGGAACGGGGCCCGGTGCGATGCGGCGGGCCACCTTCTCCGGCTCCATCCGCACGTCGTCGAGGATCGTCGCGCGACTGTGGGACGGCCGCATCCCCATGACGTCCCAGTCGTCGGAGGGCTTGATCCCGTCGGCGCTCCGGTCCAGGAACCCGTAGACCAGCCGCGGATCGTCCTCGTCAGAGGCATCCAGCCCGTGCACGATCAGCCGCGTCCACACCGGGGTGAGCGACGTGAAGACCTTCACACCGCTCAGCAGATAGCCGCCGTCGGCCTGCGGCTCCGCCTGCGTGTTCGAGCCCTGCAGCACCCAGTCGTTCGCCGGTTCGCTGATCCCGAACGCGAACACCTCCCCGTCGCGGGCCTCCTCCAGCACCCAGTCGAGCGAGTGGTCTCCACGCGCGCCCATCGCGTGGACGACGCCCGTGCACATGAGATGCATGTTGACCGCCAGCGCCGTGCCCGGAGCAGCCGTCGCCAGCCGCTGCTGCAGGCGCGACACCTGGTGGAGGCTGAGCCCCGGGCCCCCCATCGACTCCGGCACGAAGAGCCGCAGGTACCCGGAGGCCCGCAGCTCCTCGAGGTCGTCGTAGAAGAACGCGTTCTCCCGGTCGTAGTCGGCCGCTCGCGCCCGGAACCTCTCCAGCAGGTCCTCCGGCAGGTAGGTCTGCGCGAGCTCCTCGTGCCGCGCCTCCCGCGCCGCCGCCGGCGCCTCCTGCGAATGCGTCATCGTGACTCCTCCTCGTGTCTCTGAGTGCGCGCGAACACGACCGCCGCGTTGTGTCCGCCGAAGCCGAACGACGTCGACAGCACAGTTCCCAGGTCGGCCCTCCGCGCCTCACCGCGCACCACGTCGAGGTCGAACTCCGGATCGTCCGCATTGAGGGTGGGCGGGATGAGGCCGTTCGTCAGCGAGCGGATCGCGAGGATCCCCTCGACGACGCCGGCCGCGCCCAGCAGGTGCCCGGTCGTCGACTTCGTCGCCGTGACCGGAACCTCCCGCGCCCGAGGCCCCAGCACGTCGGACAGAGCCGTCGCCTCCGCGGCGTCCCCGGCCGGCGTGCCGGTTCCGTGGGCGTTCACGTGGTCGACGGCGTCCGGGCCGAGGCACGCATCGGCGAGGCACGCGCGCATCGACAGCGCTGCGCCGCGGCCCTCAGGGTGAGGGGCGGTCGGATGGTGGGCGTCGCTCGAGGCGCCGAACCCCGCGAGCTCTGCCAGGACCTCGGCGTCCCGGTCGTAGGCGGTGTCCTCGGCCTCGAGCAGGATCGCCGCGGCTCCCTGAGACATGACGAAGCCGGACCTGTCGCGGTCGAAGGGACGGCTCGCGGACGCGGGATCGTCCTCGAAGCCCGCGGCGAGCGCCCGCAGGTTCGCATTCGAGGAGAGGTTCACCGCACCCAGGCAGTCCTCCATCCCCACGACCAGCACCGCGTCCGCATACCCGTGCCGGATGAGGCGGAGCCCGTCCCCCAGCCCGACCGCGCCGGACGCGCACGTCGCACTCACACCGTGCGACGTGCCGAGCGCGCCGTACCGGTGGCTCAGCAGTGCCGCCGCTCCATCGGGCGCACCGTAGATCGCAAGCGTCAGCGGCACCGAGCGGGGCCCGCCCGCGTCATAGGCGCGCGTCGCGGCCTGCATCGCATCGACGGGTCCGGATCCGGTGGCGGCGAGGACGACGAGGCGCGGCGGATCCCACGGCAGGTCCTCGGGCGCCGGCACCGTTCCGGAGCGCCTGGTCGCCTGTGCGATGGCCTGGTCCGCTGCGGCGATCGCCCACTGCTGGACCGGGCTGAGACGGCGGGCGAGCGCACGCGGCAGATGCGCCTCGGGGTCGAAATCGCGCACCTGGCCGCCGATCCGCACCGGCAGGTCCGAGAACTGGTCACCCTCGAGCACGCGGATGGCGCTGCGACCGTCGCGGGCCGCTTCCCACAGCGCGTCCGCGCTGTTCCCGCTGGGTGTGATCGCACCCAGCCCGGTGACGACGACGCGCCGCGCCGCTGCCGGAGCCTGCGTCGCAGGCGTCTGTGCAGGCGCGTGACCCTCTGCCGTCGCGTGACCCTCTGCCGGCGCAGGGCTCCGGGTCACAGGGCTCCGGGTCACAGCCTTCTCGTCCGTCACAGTCGCTCCGCCTTCCCGTCGAGCACGAGGTCCCGCGTGGCCGGTCTGCGGATCTTGCCTCCCACAGTGCGGGGCAGTGCGTCGACCCGGAACCAGCGCCGCGGGACGTACTGAGGTGCGAGGCGCTCCTGGACGTGCTCGCGCAGCGCGTCCTTCGTGGGAGCCTCGCTCGTCTCCGCCTCGACGACCAGTGCGATCACCGCGCCCAGCGCCGGGTCCGGCAGGGGCACAGCACACACGTCGGTCAGGCCGACCACGTCGTCGAAGGCGCGTTCGACCTCGGGCAGGGCGACCTTGTGGCCCCCGGTGACCGCGATGTCCCCGGCCCTGCCCACGAGCTCCAGCCGGTCATCGACGATCCGGCCCTGGTCGTGGACGGTCGCCCAGCCGTCCGGTCCCACCAGGACCTCGTCGGTCGTGCCCGCGAGGTAGCCCGTGGAGCAGGCGGCCGCGCGGATCCAGAGAGCGCCGATCTCACCCTCGGATGCGATGTCGCCGGATTCCTCGCGGATCTGCGCGTCGATGCCGTCGTAGATGCTGATGAGTGTCCCATCGCCGTCCCGGCTGTCACCGATGAAGCCGATCTCTGCGGCGCCGTAGTAGCTGATGAGCCGGACATGGGGCAGCACCTGTGCGAGCCCGTCGCGGATCGCCGCGGGCAGGTTCGCCCCACCGGTCACGACGAGCTCGAGGCGCGCGAAGCGTTCGGGGGCGCGGCGGGCAGCGTCCGTGAGGGCGCGGACCACGGCGGGCACGACGACCACGCGGGTGATCGACTCCTCGTCGATGCGGCGGGCGAGGGCCAGAGGATCGAATCCGTCGGCGACATGGACGCTGCCGCCCGTGACCATGCATTCGACGACCGCATAGAGGGTGAGGCTGTACGAGACCGGCCCGGGCGCCAGCGTGGCGACGCCGGGGAACGGCTCGAGGTGCGCGGTGGAGACCGCTGCGTTCGCCCGGTACTGGTCGCGGGTCTTGAGGAATGCCTTCGGATTGCTCGTGGTGCCGGAGGAGAAGAGCATGAGGAACGCCTCGTCGCCGTCCCGCACCGCGGGGCCCTCCGGTCGCGGTCCGGTCCGTCGGTCCACGGACGGGGCGTCGGCGGACTCCGACACCGCGCCGGCCGGGGCCTCGCCCAGCTCGTCGATGCGACGCGCGAAGTCGTCGAGGCCGATCACCGTCCCCGTCCACCCCCGGTCCTCCAGCGCGGGGGCCAGATCCTCGGTGTCGGTGACGACGAGCCCGATCCCCGTCGTGACGATGACGTCGAGGCGGTGCTCGAGCGGCCACCGCGGGTCGATCGTCGCGGACACCGCCCGGAATCCGGCGAGCCCAGCGACGAAGCGGGCGGTCGCGAACGCCGATTCCGCGCTGATGGCCGCGATCGGGATGCCGCGGGTCTCCGGGGCCGGTGCCGGTGGATGCCCCTGCGCGCGGTGGAGGCCGTCGACGACGGCGAAGAGTCGCGCGGAGTCCGCGATGAGTTCGCGATACGTGAGGCTCTCACGCTCACCGACGATCGCCGGCCGTTCAGGATGCCGCTCGGCCGTCTCCAGCATCGCCTGAGTCATCGGCACGTGCGGACCCCCTCATCGTCGACCGTCCCGGATGGACCTCGCCCACGGGACGGGTGGTGACCCGTGCGGATGCATCTGGTTCCGCACGGACACCGCCCAGTCTAGGGAGTCGGCTCGACGTCTCACGGTGCGGTCCGTCACGCGACGACTCGAGAGCGACCCGGCCGGCCGGGAGGCCGTGGGTCCACGAGGCCGTGGGACCTCGAGGACGTGGGACCGGGAGCGCGTGGGGTCCGCGCACCCCGCTGCTCAGAACGCTGGGCTGTTCTCGAACTCCTCGAGGACCGTCAGCACCTGCTCGCTCGTGAATGCCTCCTTGAGTGCGGCGACCTCCGGTGAGTCCTGATTGTCCTCGCGGGACACGAGCGTCACTGCGAACTGCTCGTCCTCCTCGAAGGTCAGTCCGTCCTCGAACGGGCTCAGGTCTATCTGGTTCGCGAATGCCGGCAGGTTGAACACCGCGTCCGACTCCTCGTACGCCGCGTTGGCCTGGAGCAGTTCGACCTGGACGAACTCGAGGTCGCGGGGGTTGTCGGCGATGTCGTCGAGGTCGGCCTCGAACCGCTCGGCTTCGGGATCCAGCGTGAGGATCTCTGCATCGGCGAGCATCTGCAGAGCGCGCCCCAGGTTCGAGCTGTCCGCCGGGAGGGTGACGTGCCCCCCGTCGGGCAGCTCCTCGATCGAGTCGAGCTCCTGCGAGTAGAACGCGACGGCCGTGAGGTAGACCGGCTGCACACCGACGAGCGACGCGTCGTTGCCCTCGTTGAATTCCTCCATGAAGGGCACGTGCTGGACGAAGTTCGCGTCGATCTCTCCCGCCTCGAGCATCGCATTGGGCTGCACGTAGTCGGCGACCTCGACCATCTCGATCTCGTAGCCGTCGCCGATCGCCTCGGCAGCCGCCTCGACGACATCCGTCATCGGCGGGGTGGCTGCGGCGACCTGGAGGGTCGTCGTTCCACCGTCACCGCCTGTGCCGCACCCGGACAGGGTGAGCGCGACGGCGGTCAGCGTGGCTGCGGGGAGGAGCGTGCGACGGGTCATGGGGTCATTCCTTCGTGAGAGAGAACAGGGGATGGTCATCGTTTATCGAGAGCCCGGGAGATCAGGTGGCCTGCCGCCTGCAGGACCAGGACGGCGGCGATCGTGAGGACGATCGCCGTGTACATGAGGGTGAACTGATACTCCTGGTAGCCGTAGCGCAGCGCGAAGTCGCCGATCCCGCCTCCGCCGACGACGCCCAGGACGGTCGAGTACGAGACGAAGCTGATCGTCGCGGACGTGAGCGCGTACACCAGTCCGGAGCGGGCCTCGACGTAGAGGAACTTCGTCACCGTCTGCCAGAGGTTCGCTCCCATGGACCGGGCCGCCGTGAGGATGCCGCTGGGCAGCTCCAGCAGGATCTGCTCGACCAGGCGCGCGTAGATCGCGATCGCGACGAAGGCCAGGGGGAAGGACGCCGCGGTCGTTCCGAACGTCGTCCCGAACACCATTCGCGTCACCGGGATCATGAAGACGACGAACAGCAGGAACGGGAAGGATCGCACGATGGTGACGTAGAGCTCCGCCGCGATCCAGACCCCGCGGTTCTCGACGAGGCCGCCCCTGCGGGTCAGGAAGATCAGAGTGCCCAGCGGCAGGCCGAGCAGCACCGCCGCGACGATGGCGGCGAGCACCATCCAGCCCGTCTCCACGAGCGCCTCGACGATCTTGTCGCCGGATTCCGCGAAGACGACGAGGATCTCGTTCACGCAAGCACCTCCGTCATTGAGTGAGCGCCTTCCGCGCGTGCTCCAGGTAGCTGCCGTCCGTGGCACGTCGTCGGCCGTTCACCGTCAGCGTCTCGCGCAGCCTCCCCCGCTCGAACACTGCCGCGCGATCGCAGATCGCCTTCGCCACGTCGAGTTCGTGGGTCACCACGACGATGGTGGTGCCGTACTCGTCGCGCGCATTCTGCAGGAGGCGCAGGATGTCTGCCGTCGTCGACGTGTCGAGTGCGGAGGTCGGCTCGTCTGCCAGGAGCACGGAGGGCCGGGCAGCCAGGGCCCTCGCGATCGCGACGCGCTGCTTCTCCCCGCCGGACAGCTGCGCCGGGTAGTGGTCGCGACGATGCTCGAGCCCGACGAAGGCGAGCAGTGCCGCGAGCAGGTCCGGATCGCTGCGCCGCTGGATCGTGAGGGGCAGCTCCATGTTCTGGCGGACCGTGCGATTGCCGAGCAGGTTGAACCCCTGGAACACGGTGCCGATCCCGTGCCTCAGCCGGTTGAGCCGCCGCGGGGACAGCGTCGACGGGTCCACCCCGTCCAGCAGGAGTGTGCCCTCCGTCGGGTGAGCGAGCGCTCCCAGCAGCTCCAGCAGCGTGGACTTGCCCGCCCCGCTCTCGCCCAGCACCCCGAAGATCTCCTGGCGCTCGATCACGAGCGACACGTCAGCGAGCGCGGTGACGGAGCCGAACCGCTTCGTGACACCGCGAAGATCCACTGCTGGACTGCTCGCCTCAGGCGCACGGACTTCTGACGAGCTCGTGCCGGGCGGGGTGGGACGGACGGACATGGGGCGAGGTCCTCCAGCGTGATCGCGGGTCTGCGTGTCCGCACTGAGCGGCACGCGGGAAGACCAGCACCAGGACGAGTGTGGATTCCCTCAGATCTTCATGACGACCCCAGCAGTCTATGGTGGTCCTGACCACTGTGGAGGGGATGCGGGTATTAGCTTGCGCACACCGCAGTGCACGGACAGGTCCGCCTCCCTCGCAGAGCGGCGGGCCAGGAGAGGACGGCGATGGCCGAGGACCCGCAGCCCGTGCTGTACACCGCGACCGCGGTCAATCGGACGGGACCCGATGGCGTGAGCCTGACGGACACTGGGTGGCACGTTGCGGTGCAGTCGCCCGTCTCCGCGACAGGGCCTGCTGCGCTGGAGCAGGCCGACCGCACCACGAACCCCGAGGAGCTCCTGGCGCTCGCGTGGGCGACCTGCCTCTCCGGGAGCGCCCGCGTCGTCGCTCCCGGTCGCGACGTGACGGTCCGGGTCGAGGTCGCCCTGCACGGGGACGCGACCGGATCCGGGTTCGCGTTCACCCCGACGGCCTTCGTGTCCTTCGCCGACACCGATGCGGAGGCGGCGGATCGGCTCGCCGCCTCCGCCCACGCGCGGTGCCCCATCTCGAAGCTGCTCAGCGGCCGGGGGACCGCGACGGTCGTCGCCGTACCGCACTCCCCCGATTCTCCCGCATAGCGCCACCCCACGAGAACCGCCCCTTGACCCTGACATCACGTGGGCCTACAGTTAAGTTGTTCCTTCATAAAGGAGTTCCTTCAATGGCAGCCACCGACCGCCTCAGCCTCGTCTTCGCCGCACTCGCCGATCCCACACGCCGGGAGATCCTCAGTCGCCTGGCACAGGGCCCGGCCACGGTGGGCGAGGTGGCCGGACCGTTCGACATGAGCGCGCCTGCGATCTCGCAGCACCTCAAGGTGCTCGAGCGTGCGGGCCTCGTCACGCGTACGGTCACGGCCCAGTGGCGGACCCTGTCGCTGGAGGCACAGCCGCTCAGCGAGGCCGCGACGTGGGTCGACGAGCAGCGCCGCGACTGGAATCTGCGCCTCGACGCACTCGAACACCACCTCGAGGCGATGACAGCGAGAACGAACAACGACGTTCAGGAGTGAGCATGATGAGCACTGCAGACAGCACCGAACAGATCCCCGAATTCTCGATCACCCGCACCCTCGAGGCTCCACGGGCCCTCGCCTGGAAGGCCTGGACCGACGAGGCCGAACTCGCCCGATGGCTGCGGCCGTTCGGGGTCTCGACGGATTCGGTGTCGTTCGACGTCCGCGTGGGCGGCCGCTTCCGCTACACGATGACGAACGATGAGACCGGCGAGCAGTTCCCGACCGGCGGTGAGTTCCTCGAGGTCCTCCCCCAGGACCGGCTCGTCTTCACCTGGGGAGAGCCGGACTCGCCCGTGGAGGGCACCCCCGTCATCACACTCACCTTCACACCTGAGGGTGAGCGGACGGAGCTCGTCCTCCACCTGCGCGGATACGACGGTCAGCCCGGCGACGGCTTCGTCTTCGACGGGTGGGACGAGGCGCTCACCAACCTGGACCGGCACCTCCGCGGTGAACTGCCCGGCTGACGTCGCGAGGACCCCACACCGTGCGCACTGAGGCGCCGGTCACCTGAGGGGTGGCCGGCGCCTCAGTGCGCGCCGCGGGGAGAGTCAGGACCTCACTGGCCCGGATGTTCTCACTGGCCCGGATGCTCCTGGAGCCTGCCGTGGCGACGGGCCGCACGGGACTCGGAGTCCATCCGGTCGACATCCGTGAGATCGATGCCGCGGGTCTCCTTCGTGAAGAGCAGCGCGACCAGCGAGAGCGCGGCGGCGGCCAGGTAGATGGCGATCGGGATCGACGAACCCGTCGCACTGAGCAGCGCCGTCGCGATGATCGGCGCGAACGACCCGGCGACGATCGCCGTCACCTGGTAGCCCAACGACACACCGGAGTAGCGCATGCGGGTGGGGAACATCTCCGACATGATCGCGGGCTGGGGTGCATACATGAACCCGTGGAAGATCAGGCCCGTGAGGATGCCGATGAAGATCATGAGCCCGTCACCCGTGTCGTACAGCGGGAAGGCGAAGAAGCCCCAGGTCGCCGTCAGCAGGATGCCGATCAGATAGGGCGGCCTGCGGCCGACGATGTCCGTGAGCTTGCCGATGAACGGCACCATGACCGCGTGGAGCGCGTGGGCGCCCAGGAGCAGTCCCAGGATCTCCGCGTTGTCGACGCCCACCTGTATCGCCAGGTAGGTGATGGAGAACGTGACGACGAGGTAGTAGTGGATGTTCTCCACCAGGCGCAGCCCCATCGCGCTGAACACGCCACGGGGGTAGCGCTTGAAGACCTCGACGACGCCGTAGCCCGCGTCCTCGTCGTGGATCTCCTGGTGAGCCTCCTGGAAGATCGGGGCATCGGACACGCGGGTGCGGATGTACCAGCCGATGACGACGATGACGGCAGACAGCCAGAAGCCGATCCTCCAGCCCCACGACAGGAATGCCTCGCTGGACAGGACCGAGGTGAGGACGAAGAGGACTCCCGTCGCCAGCAGATTGCCCAGGGGCACGCCGGACTGCTGCCAGGAGGCCCAGAACCCGCGGTCCTTCGGCGGCGAGTGCTCAGCGACCAGGAGGACGGCGCCGCCCCACTCGCCGCCGACGGCGAATCCCTGGATGAGGCGCAGCAGCACCAGGATGATGGGAGCGGCGTAGCCGATCTGATCGAATGTCGGCAGGCAGCCCATGAGGAACCCACCAGCACGATCGAGAACTGCAGCAGCGCCTTCCGACCGTACTTGTCACCGAAGTGACCGAAGACGATACCGCCCACGGGCCGCGCGATGAAGCCGACCGCGTAGGACCCGAACGCGAGGAGCACCGCGTCGAACGGGTTGTCCGTCTGCGGGAAGAGGATGTGATTGAAGACCAGCGTCGCGGCGGACGCATAGAGGAAGAACTCGTACCATTCGACGACCGTTCCAGCCATCGAAGCCGCGACGACCTGCTGCAGCTGCCTCGTCTTCGACTTCTTGGCGGATGGCGTCTCACCTGGATGGGTGGACATGCGGGCTCCCAGGGGGACGGGGGCCGTCGTGTGCGTGCCGTCCGGTCTGCGGTCCCGACCACGTCGCCGGGATCAGCCGGAGCGCACCGGCGGCCGATGCGGAGCGCACGAACAGGCAGCGGTGCCCGCTCGTGTGCAGTACGCCACACAGCATGCGATCCGCAGCGCAAGGATTCAAATGACACTCCCGGAGATGCCACGGCTCCGGGCCTGCGATTCTGCAGATGCCGTCTGCGCGGGTAGACCCTAGTCCTCTGCGGACGTGCTCCCCGTTTGCGGCGATCGGGAGCGATCGGTCGCACGCCCCCCGCTTCCCTTCGGGGGCCCTTCGTTCGCCGCGGCGAGCCCGGCGAGCATCGCGTTGTACGCCTCCAGCTCCGCATCGCCGGATCTGTCCTCTGCGCGATCGCTGCGCTTCGCCTCACGGGTCGAGGACTTGAACCATTCCACCGCCATGATGATCGCGAGCCCCAGGGTGGGGAACTCACCGATCCCCCAGGCGATCTCGCCGCCCTGCGCCTGGTCCTCGATCGCGCTCACCCATCCGTGGCCCACATTCCCGTACCAGTCGCCGGCGATGAGCGCCGTCGAGGACATGATCGAGATGCCGAAGAAGGCGTGGAAGGCCATCGTGACGAGGAGGATCAGGAGCCGCACCGGGTACGGATAGCGGTTCACCCCCGGGTCGATGCCGATGATCGACTGCGCGAAGAAGTATCCGGCCGCCAGGAAGTGCAGGATCATGAGCTCGTGACCGATATGGGTGTCGAGCGCGTACCACATGATGCCGGAGTAGTAGAAGACGATGAGCGAGCCCGCGAAGTTGATCGCCGCGACGATCGGATGCGAGAAGAACCTCGCATAGCGCGAGTGGACGATCGCGAGCACCCATTCGCGCACGCCCCGCGATCCGTCCCGACGAGGCGCGAGTCCGCGCATGAGCAGGGTGACCGGCGCCCCGAGCACCAGGGGGATCGGCGCGATCATGACCAGTGCCATGTGCTGGAGCATGTGCGCGGAGAACAGCACGCGACCGTAGACCGACACACCGCCGCAGGTCACGTAGAAGAGGATCGCGAGCCCCACGAGCCAGCAGATCGTCCGATGGATCGGCCAGGAGTCGCCGCGGTCGCGCAGCCGCTTGACCGCGAGCAGGTAGAGCACCGCAGCCCCCACCGTGATGACGACCCAGATCGGGTCGAAGAGCCACTCCGTGAAGTAGCGGGCAGCCGTGGGCTCCGGAGGCAGCGCTTCTCCGGACAGCAGCTGGAACGCGCTGGGCTGCTCGGGCGCCTCGTCCGGGACCGGCGGAGCCGTTCGCGACAGGACCACGCCCAGCGCAGTCGCCGCACCGAAGAGGACTATCTCTCCCAGCACCAGGCGCCAGAACAGCAGCGAAGCACGCGCCGCGCCCGAGGCCGCGGCACCACTCGCTGCTCCCTCGCCCTTCCCGGCGTGCGCGTCAGTACCGGCCCGGGGCGCGGCCGGAGCACGGACGGCACCGGGCAGCCGTCCGATCACGGCGCGGCGGTGCGCCCATCCCGCGACGCCGAGCAGGATGGTGAGCGCCAGCTTGGTGATGAGCACCAGGCCGTACGGTGTCAGCCAGTCGTCGATCCCGCCCACCCGCAGCAGAGCGTTCGTGAGCCCCGAGTACATCACCAGCGCGTAGGCGATGAGCGCGATCGTCGAGTACCGGGCGACGATCGCTCCGAGGTCCGCCCGACGCGTGAGACCGGGTGCGATGACTGCGAGCGAGAGGAGGCCGCCCAGCCAGATCACGACGCCGACCAGGTGGATCGACAGGCTGCCGACCGCCTCGATGTGCCCATCGGCGTCTGCCGAGTGGCCGAGGATCGACAGGAGCAGGATCGGCAGCGCGGACACGACGAGCGCCGCGGCCACCCCTGCGAACGAGCGCAGGCCGAACACCAGCATGGAGCCCACGGCGATGAGGGCCACGATCGAGAGCCAGACGCGGCCCAGGTCGATCGTCGTGATGAACGACCACAGCTGAGCGGAGAACTCGCCCTGGAACGCCTGCGCACCTGCAGTGTCGACATAGGTGAGCACGAGCACCGCGACGGACGAGACGGTCCAGACGGCCGATGCCACCTGCGCGACGCCCAGCAGGCGGTTCCATTCGGGGTCGATGAGGGAGGACCTGCGTCCGGTGGTGCGGGGGAACACGACGACGGCCAGCAGGAGGGAGCCGATCGTGAGCGCCATCGCGGCGTTGAAGACGAACTCCGCGGTCGGCAGACCCCAGCGGCCCAGCGGGCCGGAGTCCGCGAGCACCGTCGGCGCCGCGGCGCCCGTCGCGATGAGGCCGATGGATCCCGCGAGCGCACCGATCAGGACGAACAGCGGCAGTGCGGCGACCCTGATCTGGGGTTCGATCCCCGTGATCGCGTCCCCGCGGGATGCCGGGGACGCCGTTCTCACCGCATTGCGCACACTCTCGGTCACAGCCGTCGGTCGTCCAGAGCGGGGAACGACGTCCGGCGGGAGTGGATCGCTTCGATGTCGATGTCCGCGGTGATGATCGATTCGTCGGCGCCGGCCTCCGCGAGGACGTTCGCGGACGCGTCGAGGATCACCGAGTGTCCGCCCATCGGGGTCTTCGCATGGAATCCTGCGGTGTTCACGGCGACCATCGCGCAGAAGTCCTCCGCTGCGCGGGCGCGGGCCAGGAGGCTCCAGTGATCGACGCGCGGGGCGGGCCACGCAGCGGGGACCACGAACACCTCGGTCCCGGCGTCGAGCAGTGCACGGAACTGCTCGGGGAAGCGGAGGTCGTAGCAGGTCGCGAGTCCCACCGTCACGGTGCGCCCGTCGACCTCGATCGGCGCGGTGACGATATCGGAGCCCGCCTCGAGCAGCTTGGGCTCGCCGTTGCCGAACCCGAACCGATGGATCTTGCGGTAGACGGCGACGATGTCCCCCGCCGGGTCGATGAGCACAGAGGTGTTCCACAGGCCGCGCTCACCGTCGGGCAGCTCGGGCAGTCGCTTCACATCGTGGTCGACGGAGGCGAGCCTCTCGAGCGCTTCTGGAGTCCCCTCGATGAGGGAGCCCATGTGGAGGTGGGTGCCGGTGTCCCGTGCCGCAGCGCGCATCGCCGTGACGATCGGACCGTCCAGCGTCTGGGCGGCGGCCCCCCAGTTCCGATACCCGAAGCCGGACGACGGCCACAGCTCCGGCAGGACGATGAGGTCGGACGAATGCTGGGTGCGGACCAGGTCCGCCGCCCGGACGACCCGGTCCTCGAGCGTTTCGTGGTCGTCGTAGGCCAGCTGGATTCCAGAGATGCGCATGCTCCCAGCGTATCGCCGCGCCCTGACCGCGCGCTAATGCGGTCAGGGCCCATGCACGTGCAGCAGGCCGTGCATGCAGAAGAGCGGCCGGGCCCCGGAGGGTCCCGGCCGCTCTTCAGCGATCATGCGCGTGAGCGCATCACATCACTTGGTGCCGGCGGCAGCCTTGAGCTTCGAACCGGCGGACAGCTTCACGGAGTAGCCTGCCGGGATCTCGATCTCGGCACCCGTCTGCGGGTTGCGGCCCTTGCGAGCGGCACGCTCGGTGCGCTCGACGGACAGCCAGCCCGGGATGGTGAGCTTCTCGCCACTGGAGACGGCCTCAGTGAAGGACTCGAAGACGCCGTCGAGCACGTCGGAGACCTGCTTCTGGGTCAGTCCGGACTTCTCTGCGACCTCTGCAACCAGTTCGCTGCGGTTCTTAGCCATGGATGTGTCCTCCTTCAGGACTGGAGTACGGCTTCAGTGCTGTGTTCGGGTTACGCCTGGTCCGAAACTACCAGACGGCGATCAGCGATCTGAGGATCCGGCACGCGGATCCTCAGGAGATCACCAGCTGGACTTCGTCACACCGGGGAGCTGGCCCTTGTGCGCCATGTCCCGGAAGCGCACGCGCGACAGCCCGAACTTGCGGAGGTGCCCGCGCGGGCGGCCGTCGACCTGGTCGCGGTTGCGGAGGCGCACCGGCGACGCGTCACGAGGCAGCTTCTGGAGGCCCAGACGAGCCTCTTCGCGCTGCTCGTCGGTGCTGTCCGGGCTGACCAGCTGGCGCTTCAGCGTGGCGCGGCGCTCGGCGTAGCGCTCCACGATGACCTGACGCTGCTTCTCGCGTGCGATCTTGGACTTCTTAGCCATGTGCGCTCAGCGCTCCTCTCGGAAATCGACGTGCTTGCGGACCACGGGGTCGTACTTCTTGAGCACGATGCGGTCCGGGTTGTTGCGGCGGTTCTTGCGGGTCACGTAGGTGAACCCGGTGCCGGCAGTCGACTTCAGCTTGATGATGGGGCGAATGTCCTGGACTTTTGCCATCAGAGCTTCACTCCCTTCGCGATGAGGTCGCTCACGACAGCGTCGATCCCGCGTGCGTCGATCACCTTGATGCCCTTGGTGGACACGTTGAGAGTGATGTTGCGGCGCAGAGACGGCACGTAGTAGCGCTTCTTCTGAATGTTCGGATCGAAGCGACGCTTGGTGCGTCGATTCGAGTGGGACACGTTGTGTCCGAAACCGGGGACGGCCCCGGTCACCTGGCAGGTTGCTGCCATGACTTCCTCCAGTTCACAGTTGGCGGCGGTGAAGCACCGACCGGCATCCCACGTGCGGACACGCGCTGATCCGATCGTCTGCCTGCATCCTTCGCAGACATCAGCACAGATTCCACCGAGTGCAGCTCCTGCGTGTGCGAGGACACGCCTGAAGAACCGCGAGCGGTGATGTGCAGGCACCCGGTGTGGATGTGCCTACGCGCCTCGTCGAGTGACGGGGCACGAGATGTCTCACCAGCGCTGTAGCCGAAGCCTGTGAGAGAGGGCCTAGCATACGTGCAGCGCTCAATGAGCACGTGCGGCGAATCGTGCAGGACGACGCGCCGCGTTCACAACAGTCCACGATCTTATGCGAGGGGGGCCTCGCGCGGCAAGTCGCGCCGGAGCTCCCGCGCCGATGATGTTGCCGCACCTGTCCCCGCGTGCAAGAGTGACAGCATGCATCTCCTGCCAGACCCCTTGAGGGTCGGGCACCGAACGCTCGGGGCCCGATGAGCTCCCCGGAGCTTCCCTCGTCGCGATCTCCCCGTCCCCGCATCCGCAAGGCCCACAGCTACGAATACGAGTACTCGGGCCCGCGCGCGGGAAGAGCAGTCGCCTCCGATGCCGCGGTGTCCGCAGGTGGAAGCCACTGGTACGGCGATGACGGAGTGCTGTACTACCGCGGAGACGACGGCGCGGAATTCTACTGCGCCTCGGACGGCGCCTACTATCCCCGCGAGCTGCTCGTCGATGCCCTCGCCGCGTCCTCCGCCCGGACGGCCGACGATTCGGCGGCGCACGACCGGTCCACGTACTACGAGTACATCGCTCGCCATTCCGCGGAGCTTCCCGCACAGCAGAGTTCCCCACACGGCTCGCCCACGAACGGCTCCGGACCTGCGCATGCCGCACACGCGCAGGGCACCTCCGCCGAGGCGCCGGTCACCCACGGCGCAATCCCTCCCCGCCCCACGACGCCGCCCACCGCGCTCCCGGGCTCCACGACTGTCGCCGGAGCGCCCGAACTCGCACGGGGCGCGGGACGGGCGGACTCCTCCGCCGCCTCGCAGGGCGAGAGCGGCGCACTGCGGAGACGCACCGGCCCGCTCACCTTCGGGGCGATCGCGGTGATCGCGGTCCTCGCACTCGGGATCGGGCTGGGGTTCACGTTCCTCGGACCGGATCGCGGCATCCAGGCGACCGACATCGAGTCCCCCGGCTCGTCCTCGACCCCCGGCAGCCCTGCACCCGACGACGCAGGGGACGACGGTGACGTGCCCGCGACGGCTGGCGAGCAGCTGGACGCACACGTGACCGCCGGGACCCGCGTCGCCGAGCAGCGGCTCACTGATCAGTGGGTGGTGCAGCTGAGCGCCAAGAAGCCGGGGCTCGAAGCAAACGGGCGCACATGGGACGAAGAAGCCATCCTCGAGGAGTTCCAGGAGAACCAGGGGCGGCACCCGGAAGCGGTCCTCCTGTGGAGCGGCGACTGGAGCAGCTTCAGGCTCGGGGACTTCTGGGTCACCGTCCTCGCGGAACCGTACGACAGCCCCGACGAGGCACTCGCGATGTGCACGGACATGGGCCTGGACCGCGACAACTGCTTCGCGAAGAGGCTCTCCACGTCCGAGGGACCCGACGGGACGACCGCACTCAACGACTGAGACCGGCCGGTCAGTGCCCCGGGAGGTCCTGCTCCTCGCATGACCGGCATGCGGCGCAGCGGCCCGCGAGATCGACCGTGAGCTCCACGTCGTCGTAGCCCGCATCTGCCGCGGCCAAGAGCATCGCACCCTGCTCGACCTGCGCGGCGATCTCCTCCGTGCGCCCGCAGCCGTGGCATCGCAGGTGGTGGTGGATGCTGTCGCCGCACCGGCGATACAGGACGTCACCGTCGCGGCTGTGCACCGCGTGGATCTCGCCCTTCTCGCTGAGACTCACCAGATGGCGGTAGACGGTCGCGAGCGAGATCTCTGCACCGGCGGAGCGCAGATTCGTGTGGAGTTCCTGCGCAGAGATGAGCCGGCGGTCACGCTCCATGATCGCGACCAGCGCATCACGCTGTGCCGATCGCCTCTGTCGGCGCATCGGCGCACTCTGATGAGGTGACACCCGTACCCTTTCGTCCGGCGGCCCGGATTCCTCGAAGCCACCCGTTCGGCAGCGTCACAGCGGTCCCGGCCCGCGTCACTGGTCCGCACCGGCCGGCGCCGGGGTGGTCCCGGCTGCCGGCCATCCGCGATGCCGGCCATCCGCATGGTGGGGCGGCCGGCACCGCACCCGAGTGCAGACACTCCGGCCGGCCGCCCCGCGCGGGACACCGCTCAGAAGATGAGGCGCACGGGATCCTCGAGCACGTCGGCGACGTCTCGGAGGAACGTCGAGATGGTCTCGCCGTCGACCACGCGATGGTCGGCGGAGACCGTCAGCGTCATCACCTCGCGCGGCACGACGGCGTCGCCGACGACCCAGGGCTTCTTCTGCACACGGCCCGCGGCGACGATCGCGCTCTCGCCCGGGTTGATGATCGGAGTGCCCCAGTCCACACCGAACACGCCGACGTTCGTGAGGGTGATCGTCCCGCCGGACTGAGCCGCCGGCGGGGTCTTCCCGGAGCGGGCGACCTCGACGAGTTCGCCGATGCTGCGACCCAGGTCCGCCAGCCCCATCGCGTCCGCATCCTTGATGTTCGGCACGATGAGTCCGCGCTGCGTGGCCGCTGCGATGCCGAGGTTCACGTAGTGGCGCAGCGTCACGTCGTCGCCGTCCATGCGGGCGTTCATGTAGGGGTGCGCGATCGCCGCCCGGGTCACGGCCTTCGCGATGATCAGCAGCGGGGAGACGCGCACGTCATCGCCCAGCGCACGATCGGCCTTGAGACGGCGCACGAGGTCCATCATGCCGGTGACGTCGACGTCCACGCCGATCGTCACGTGCGGTGACGTGAACGCGGAGGCGACCATCGCATTCGCCATGGCCTTCTTCACGCCCTTGACGGCGACGCGCTCTTCGCGCACCGCGTCGGCCGTCCCCGCCCCGACGCTCGTCGCAGCGATCCCGGTGGCAGCGGCGTCGGCTCCGGCCGCACCTGCGGTGCCGCCGGACTCGAGGTGTGCGAGGAGGTCGGACCGCGTGACCTCGCCGCGCACCCCGGTCGGGGTGACTGCCGCAAGGTCGACGCCGCGCTCCTTCGCGAGCTTCCGCACGGGAGGCTTCGCCATCGGCCGACCGTCGCTTCCCGCTCTGGGCGCCTCCCTCGTGACGGGGGCGACGTCATCGGGCGGCGGGACGGCGGCCGCGGGGGCGGACGGAGCGGTGCCGCCCGGCGCGGGACTGCCGGATGGGGTGGGCGCGGTCGCCGCCGCAGCACTGCCGCTCGCCGCCTTGCGCGGGCGACGCTTCGCGGATGAGGCGACCGCGCCGTAGCCCACGAGCGTGGCACCCGAGGAGTCCTCGGACCGCTCGGCCCCGGCGGCCTCGGCGGCGGGCGCCTCCGCACCCGGGGCGACGGCTGCGGCCGGGGCGGGATCCTCCCCGCCCACAGGCCCGAAGCGGACGATGGGTGTGCCCACGGCGACCGTTTCGCCCTCCTCCACGAGGAGGGCGCCGATCGTGCCCGCGTGGGGGCTGGGAAGTTCGACGAGTGACTTCGCGGTCTCGATCTCGACGAGGATCTGGTTGACCGTCACCGCGTCGCCTGCGGCGACCTTCCACGAGACGATGTCGGCTTCAGTGAGTCCCTCTCCCGGATCGGGGAGGAGGAAGACGTCAGACATGGTGTCCTTTCTCAGACTCGGTCGACCGGGCTCAGTACGCGAGCGAGCGGTCGACGGCGTCGAGGATGCGGTCGAGATCGGGAAGGTAGTGCTCTTCGAGCTTCGAGGGCGGGTACGGAGTGTGGAATCCGCCGACCCGCAGGACCGGGGCCTCGAGGTGGAAGAAGCTGCGCTCTGAGATGCGCGCGGCGAGCTCAGCGCCCAGCCCCAAGAACACCGGGGCCTCGTGGGCGACGACCAGGCGACCGGTGCGCTTCACCGACTCCTCGACGGTGTCGAAGTCGATCGGGCTGAGGCTGCGGAGGTCGACGACCTCGACGCTCGCACCCTCGTCGGCCTTCGCATTCGCGACATCCAGCGCAGTGGGCACGAGCGGGCCGTACGACACGAGCGTGAGGTCGGTGCCCTCGCGCACGATCTGAGCGGAGTGCGTCCGGGGACCGCGCTCGTCCGTGTCGACGTCGCCCTTCATCCAGTACCGGCGCTTCGGTTCGAAGAACATCACCGGGTCGTCGCTGCGGATCGCGTCCTGGATCATCCAGTACGCATCGTGGGCCGTCGACGGGGCGATGACCCGCAGTCCCGCGTGGTGCGCGAAGACCGCTTCAGGACTCTCGGAGTGGTGTTCGGGGGAACCGATCCCGCCGCCGTACGGCACGCGGATGACCACGGGGATGTTCTCGTTGCCGCCGGTGCGGGCATGGAGCTTCGCGACCTGGGTGACGATCTGGTCGTACGCGGGGAAGATGAAGGCGTCGAACTGGATCTCGATCACGGGACGGTAGCCGCGGATCGCCATTCCGATGGACGTGCCGACGATCCCGGACTCCGCGAGCGGCGCGTCGATGACCCGCTGTTCGCCGAAGTCCTTCTGGAGGCCCTCGGTCACGCGGAACACGCCGCCGAGCTTCCCGATGTCCTCGCCGATGAGCACGACCCTGGGGTCATCCTCCATCGACTTGCGAAGTCCCGCCGTGATCGCCTTCGACAGAGGCATGGTGCTCGTCATATCAGGCGTGCTCCTCCACGTCGGCGAAGGAGTCGAGGTAGGCGAGGTAGGCATCGCGCTCCTCGTCGACCAGTGCATGGGGCTCGTTGTAGACGTGCGTCCACATGTCTTCGGGCGCAGGAGGCGTCATCTCCACGCACGCCGCACGGATGCGCGCAGCCATCTGATCGGCCTCTGCGTCGATCGCCGCGAATTCGTCGGCGGTCACGCCCTGGTTCTCGAGGTAGCGGCGCAGTCGCAGGATCGGGTCCTTCGCCGCCCAGGCCTCGGTCTCCGCAGCACTGCGGTACTTCGAGGGGTCGTCGGCCGTCGTGTGCGCGCCCATGCGGTACGTGAAGGACTCGATGAGGAGTGGGCCGTTGCCCGCGCGGATCGAGTCCGCACTGGCCCGTGCCACAGCGTAGGTCGCCAGCACATCGTTGCCGTCGACACGGATGCCCGGGATCCCGAAGCCCTTGCCCCGCTGGTACAGGGGGGTCGGTGTCTGGGTGGAGGTGGGCTCCGAGATCGCCCACTGGTTGTTCTGGCAGTAGAAGAGGACCGGGGCGTTGAACGCCCCCGCGAACGTGAGTCCCTCCGACACGTCGCCCTGCGAGCTGGCGCCGTCGCCGAAGCAGGCGACTGCGATCGCATCACGGTCGATGTCACCGGTGCCCACATCGCCGTCCAACTGGATCCCCATGCCGTAGCCGGCAGCGTGGAGGACCTGGGAGCCGATCACGATCGTGTAGGTGTGGAAGCGGTTGGCCTGCGGGTCCCACCCGCCGTGGGTCTGACCGCGGAAGATGCCCAGCAGCTCCGTGGGGTCGATCCCGCGCGTCCAGGCGACGCCGTGCTCGCGGTATGTCGGGAAGACGAAGTCCTGCTTCCGCAGGGCGCGGCCCAGGCCAATCTGCGCGGCCTCCTGCCCCAGCAGCGGCGCCCACAGGCCCAGCTGGCCCTGGCGCTGCAGGGCGTTGCCCTCCGCGTCGACGCGGCGCACCAGCACCATGTCGCGATAGAAGCCGAAGAGGTCCTGCGTGTCGAGTTCAGCCGCGAACACGTCGTATTCGCCTGAGCTGACACGCTCTCCCTCCGGGGTGAGCATCTGGATCATATGCGGTGCCGCCTGCCTCTTCGCACGCGCTCCCGCTGAAATATCGGACGTCATCGTTCTCTCCTCTCCTGGCCCTGCTCCCGGGTGTGGGCACAGCGCTCGGATGGTGGAGTGTCCACGGTTGTGTGGGCACTCCTGTCGTGATGCGTTTCACATCGCGGGATCAGAATACCTGAGCGCGTGAACCGTGCCAACCTGTGCTGTTCTCTGCCGTGCGCGTGCGCAATGCGCCGTCGAACGGGTGTCCCCGTGACGCATGGGATCGGCTCTCGATGATCATCGTGAGCACCCCCGGACTCCTCCAACGTACGGCCGCGCACCTCGCGTTAGAGGTTCCGAACAGCCGCCGCCGCGACCACCTGCGATCGCCCACAATCGCTCTGACGTCATACTTTGACGTCCGAGTAATCGCAGGTCAGACGGTGGGTCGACGCGGATCAGACGGCTTCGCCGCTCACGGCCGCGCGCCCTCGAAGGAGTGCGTGCTTCGCAGCGGGTCGTCGAAGAACCGGCTGTTCCTCTCCTGCCACTGCGTGAGCTCCGGGTGCCCGCCCTCCTCCAGATCTGTCACGGTGTTGTCGTAGAGCTCGCCGCCGTGCGCGTAGACCGGGCCGTCGAAGGCGGCGTCGATCCGCTCCTCGCTCCATCCCTTCTGGGCGAGCGCCTCCCTCTGCTCCGCCTCATCGAGGTCCACCGTGAGCGTCGTCCACTCCGCCGTGTCCTCATTGCGCGCGCCGTCGAGGTCGGGCACCAGATCCTGCTCGTGCTCGATGGACAGCATGTCGACCCCGTCCGGCGGCGCGAAGTCCGACACGGGCGCCCCGACCGTGAAGACGGTCGTGACGTTCACCCGCTGACGGAACTCCTCGTCGGCCAGCAGGGACGCGGCGACCAGTCCGCCCTGGGAGTAGCCGACGAGCATGACCTCGTCGTCCGGATCGACCCCTGCCTCCTCGATCGCCGTCCGGACCACCTCGTGCTGTGCGGATCGACGACCGGATGCCGTTTCGAGATTCGTCGTGTGGTCGGTGGTCTCCCGCCCCGCACGCAGGGTGTTCCTCGTCGTCGCGGGCACGTACACGATGTGCCTCCTCCGACCGTCCGCGCCTGCCACCTGCTCGACCCGCACCCGCCCGTTGTCCCTCCCCCGCGACTGCGCCCACTGCCGTTCCCACAGCGCCCGGACCGATCCGGGGGCGTGCGCGCCGTCTGCACCTCCTGCGCCGGCCCGTCCGCGTCCGGTCCACTCCTCGACCACGTGCACATCGACCGGCGGACGATGCTGCGGATGGGGCATCAGAGTCTGGCCCCCGAAGAACCCGAACGGCGAGAGGCCGGCGAGCACGAACCCGGTCAGCGTCTGCGAGTCGCGCGGGATCGCGCCCCAATCCGCCGGGGTGAAGACGAGACCCGGAGGGACGCCCAGGAAGCCCGCCACGAAACCCGGGACCACGTGCTCCATCGCCGCCCCGGTGAGATCGGAGTGCTCGCCCGCCTGCTGCGCGGCCCAGACGGCGCCGTCCGCCAGGACGCCGAGCACCGCCTCCGCCCCGTGCTCCGCCACCTCCTCGACGTCGATCCCGGTGACCTGCTCGATGTGGTCGAAGACTCCCGCCTCCTTCGCCGCACTCCACACGTGGACGACGCCGGTGGCCACCACCAGCCCCTGCACCGCGGCATTCCCGACGACGACCATCGTGACGGGGTGGAACACGACCGTGCGCACCCCGTGTCCCGCCACGTTCGCTGCGGTGTCGAGCGCGACGGCCAAGGAGGCCGCGATGAGTGCGTCAGCGGATTCGTAGGCGTCCGCGCATCCCCGCAGCGCAGTGGCGATGCCCCTGATCCGCACGCCCGCCCCGGCCGCGCGGGTGAAGAACCGTGCGCAGGCGACCTCGAGAGCCGCTCCCGTCACGGGCGACGCGGCAAGCGCGAGGACGGCGGGGTCCGCCTCCGCTCGCGCCAGCGCCACGAGCACCCTCTCGAACTCCTCGGCGCGGGCGGAGAGGACGTCTGCGCGCGCCCGCATGTCATCCAGACGCGCCGTCGTCCCACCCGACCCGCCGGTGACAGTGACGTCCTGTGACGGTCCCGCGCTCATCGACGCGGATCCCGCGTGCGGGTCTGCACACTCTCCTGCACGCCCTGCTGCACGCCCTGCTGCCTGGAGGCCACCTGCGCCGCCCCCGTGTGCCCGGAGTCCTCGCGCGCATGCGCCGCACTCTCCTGCACGCGCAAGAATGCCTCAGTCAGCTGCGCGACCAGCTCACGCCGCAGCACTCCGGACTCCGGATGGACGATGGAGCGCACGCTCATGGTCGGGCACACGTCCGGCAGCGCCCAGCGCCCCACGACTGCGATGTCAGCGTGTGCGGACTCCGGCACGAGCTCTGCGAGGCGGCGGGCAGTGTCCGCGGTGTCGAACACGCCCAGCAGCAGCGCCCCGGGCAGGGGCGCCCGGACGGTCGCTGCATGGCCGCCGGCTTCGTCTGCCGCCCCCTGCGCGCTGTCGGGCTCGTGGGGCGCCCATCCCACGAGGACTGCGGAGGATCCGCTTCCCCACGCGGACTCAGCGATGAGAGTCCCGCGCGGTCCGAGGAACCAGTGGACCGAACGCACCGGCGCCGCGTCCGCGAAGCCCATGACACGGTCGCAGAGTCCGTCTCCTCGCTCCGGCCGGCGGTCGGGAGACGCGTGCGCGCCCGTGCTCCGGGCCGGGCCAGTCGTCGACGCGGCGTCCCTCCTCAGTGCTGAGTCTGCGGCATCGAGCCTCTGGGCGACCGCTGCGGGACGCAGCACCGTGGGCCAGCGTCCGCCTCGGGTCAGAGCCGCGGAGAAGACGTCGAGCGCGCTCACCGCGCACCAGACCCTGCGGCCGTCCGGCGCACCCGTCGGACTCACAGGAGACCCCCGAAGGGGACGGGGTTCGCCAGCCCGGGCAGCGGCAGGCCGGGCCCATCGCCTCCCGCCGCTGCAGCGGCTGCGAGCGCGTCCACCACAGCGCGCAGCGCATCGATGTGGGCGGTCAGCGCGTCGATGACGTCGTCGGCCAGACTCATGAGATCGTGCCCGTCGCGCACCCAGCCCGCCAGCGCATCCCTGAACGCCCCGCTGGAGGAAGCCCGCCACTCCACGTGCTGCGCCTCCTGACTGCGGGCGATGATGGCCCCGATCTCACCGGCCTGCGCCACCCACACCGCCCTGTCCGCCTCGAGCGTGTCGATCACTGCTGCCGCCGCCCCCGCGAAACTCGTCATGACGCTCCCCTCTCCACCACGTGCCCTCCACCGCTCGGCCCCTCGCCCTTCGACACCTTTCATCGGCTCTGCGCGGTGCACCACCGCCTCCCGCCGCCTGTGGATGCGTCCTCCTCGATCCCCAGGGACCGGCGCGTGCGGGGAGCCGTCCACGTCCCGGGCAGTGACCTCAGGTGCGCACGCACCCGCGTGAGAGAATCGCGGCATGACGAACCGTGTGCAGCTCGCCCAGATCGACCCCGCCCTCGCGCTCAGCCCTCTCGACGGGCGCTACCGCGACGACGCCGCTCCGCTCATCGACCACCTGTCGGAGGCCGCGCTCAACCGCAACCGGGTCCATGTCGAGGCCGAATGGTTCATCCACCTCGCCGAATCCGGCGCCGTGCGCGGCACCAGAGAGCTCCTCGAGGACGAGAAGACGCAGCTGCGCGAGTGGGCCGCAGGGTTCGACGCGGAGACGATCGACCAGCTGCGGACCTTCGAGGCCGTCACGGTTCACGACGTCAAGGCCGTCGAGTACTCGATCAAGGAGTTCCTCGACCAGATCGGCGCGGGCGACCTCTCAGAGCTGGTCCACTTCTGCTGCACCTCGGAGGACGTCAACAACCTCTCGTACGCACTGGGGATCAAGGGCGCGGTCCAGGACGTGTGGCTGCCGACCGCCCGGACGCTCGTCGACTCCCTGGCTGACATGGCCGACGAGCTCGCGGACACGGCTCTCCTCTCCCACACGCACGGCCAGCCCGCGACGCCGTCCACCATGGGCAAGGAGCTCGCGGTGTTCATCCACCGCCTGCGCCGCCAGCTGGCGCGCATCGAGAAGACGGAGTTCCTCGGCAAGATCAACGGTGCGACCGGCACCTACGCCGCCCACGTCGTCGCGTCCCCGGGCGTCGCATGGCCCGGCGTCGCACAGAACTTCGTCGAGCATCTGGGCCTGACCTTCAACCCGGTCACCACGCAGATCGAGTCGCACGACTGGCAGGCGGAGCTGTTCGCGGACATCAGCCGCTTCAACCGCATCTGCCACAACCTCGCCACAGACATGTGGACCTACATCTCGATGGAGTACTTCACCCAGATCCCCGTCGAGGGCGCGACCGGCTCGTCGACCATGCCGCACAAGGTCAATCCGATCCGGTTCGAGAACGCAGAGGCGAACCTCGAGATCTCCAACGCACTGCTGGATTCGCTGGCCTCGACGCTCACGACCTCACGGCTCCAGCGCGACCTCACGGACTCGACGACGCAGCGCAACATCGGAGTGGCCTTCGGCCACTCACTGCTCGCCCTCAACAACCTCGTCAAGGGCCTGGGACGCCTCGAATGCAACACCGACGCCCTGGAGGCAGACCTCGACCGCAATTGGGAGGTGCTCGCGGAGGCGATCCAGTCGGTCATGCGCGCGGCGTTCCTCCGCGGGGTCGGAGGCATGGACAATCCCTACGAGAAGCTCAAGGAACTCACCCGCGGTCACCGCGTCGACGGTCCTGCACTCCGGGAGTTCGTGAGCGGGCTCGGGCTGCCCGATGAGGACACGGCACGCCTCGCGGCGCTCACCCCCGGCGCATACGTGGGGATCGCTGCAGAGATCGCTCGTGAGGAGACCGCCGCCTGGCGCGCCTCCCGCTGAGCCGGCGCCCCCTCAGGCGATGGCGATGTATTCGAGGACGGGGCGGCCTGCGCTGCCGTAGCGCGGCCTCCGCTCCAGGAGGCCCACGTCCGCCATCGCCTCGAGATAGCGCCGAGCCGTGACGCGGGAGACGCCGATCCGGTCGGCGGCCTCTGCCGCGGAGTGCCCCTCATCCGCGAGGAGTCCCAGGATCCGATCCTGCACGGCGTCCGGCACGCCCTTCGCCCGCTGCGGGCCGGTTCCCGCGCGCAGTCCCTCGACGGCTGCATCCACCTGCGACTGGGTGATCTGGCCGGCCCCTTCCTGCTCTGCTCCCAGCGACATGCGGAAGCTGCGGAACGCCTCGAGCTTGGTCTTGAAGACCGGGAAGGTGAACGGCTTGAGGATGTAGTGGACGACGCCGAGGGACAGCGCCTCCTGCACGACCTGCATGTCGCGTGCAGCGGTCACCGCTATGACGTCGACCGGCACCTTGCGGGCGCGGAGGCTGCGCACGAGCATCAGCCCGTGGCCATCGGGCAGGTTCATATCGAGGAGCACCAGGTCCACCCGTTCCGCGTCTATCCCGATGATCCGGTCCGTGAGCGCGGCAAGGGCGTGCTGCGCATTCCGCGCGATGCCCACGAGGTGGAATCCGTCCACGCGGTCGACGTAGGACGCGTGCGCCTTCGCCGCGATCTCCTCGTCCTCGACCACGAGCACGCCGAACGGGGCCTCTCCGCGACCCGCCGGCTCACCTGCTTCCCTCATGCGCTCACCGTAGGTCCCACGGCGTTCCTGCGCCATCGCCCCTGGTCAGAGTCGGCGTCGCGGCGTCGGTCGACTGCGGTGATCCGTCAGGCGCGTGCGCCGAGGACGACGAGACGTCCGGCTCGCCGGCAGCTGCTTCCCCGGCCACGGCTTCCCCGACCGCCGCGTCTCCGGTGGGGGCAGCGCCCGGCACCCACACGGTGAAGAGCGCGCCGCTGAGCGGCGGAGCCATATCGGCGAGCTCCGCCTCGTCGACGAGTTCGGTGCCGGACGCCTCCACGTCGATCGCACCCTTCATCCGCCTGACGGCCTGCACGACGAGCGACAGCCCCACCCCGCGCGAGGTGTGCTCGAGCCTGCCGTTGCCGGTGTCCGCGGCGACTCCGTCGTGCTTCGTCGACCAGCCCCGCTCGAACACGTCGTCCAGCGAGTCCTCGGCGATGCCGGGGCCGTCGTCGCTCACTTCGATGACGAGCCCCGAGGCCCCGGTCCCGGAGAACCGCACCCGCACCGTCCGCCGGTCCTGGGAGACCGCTTCGGCGCTCACCGCGTCGAACGCGTTGTCCACGAGGTTCCCGACGATGGTGACGAGGTCCCGGTCATCCGCCGTGATCGACCCGCGCAGCTCATCGGTGTCGAGCTCCATCCGGATGCCCTGCTCCGCGGCCTGCGACATCTTCGTGAGCAGCAGGGCGGAGAGGACCGGATGGTCGAACCCGTCCAGCAGGTTGTCGGCGGGCCGCTCGGCCTGCTCGATCTCGCGCGTCGCGAACTCCACGGCCTCGTCGAACGACCCGGCCTCGACGAGCGACACGATCATGTGGAGGCGGTTCGCATACTCGTGGGTCTGCGAGCGCAGCGATTCGGAGAACGAGCGCACCGACACGAGCTCTCCGATGAGCTCCTGGAGCTCCGTGTGGTCGCGCATCGTCATGACCCAGGTGTCGGGGGCCGTCGACGCCGGCTGCTGATTCACGACGAGGATCCGGTGGGTCGTGTAGTGGATCTCGTCGCGGGCATAGCGGCCTTCGGCCAGAAGACACTTGAGCGAATGGTCGAGGTCGATGTCCTGCAGGGGAACGGGCGTCCGGGCACGCTGGTCCGACATGCCGAGCAGCTCTGCGGCCTCGGAGTTGAAGAACACGACTCCCTGGCCGCGGTCCACCAGTACGAGGCCCTCGGATACCGCACGCAGCACGGACGAATAGTAGTCGAGGACGGCCCCCAGCTCCTTCGTGCCGTAGTCCCCGGTGACGCGGCGCAGGCCGCGCAGCGTCATCCAGTTCGCGAGGACACCCAGCACGACCGTGAGGCCTCCCAGAAGCCAGATCGTGCGAGCCTGGGGGACGAAGCCCCCGCGCACCGAGTCCGGCGCGAGACCCACGACCGCCGCGCCCACCACCTCCGGCTCCTCGATCGCCTCGCTCCCGCCGCCGGGCGCCTCCGTGGAGTCCGGGCGGGTCATCGGCATGCGGGACGAGGTGTCGTCCGCAACGGCATCGGACGAGTGCGCCATGATCGGGGCGACCCCGACGAGGAGGTCGACCGATCCATCGATATAGCGGATCCTCGTCTCCCCCTCACTCAGGGTCTCGAGGTCCAGGCGGGAGACGGCGGCGCGCGCATGCGAATCGTCCGCACCGCTCGACGTGACCACGGCCGGTCGCTCCTCCGGCGCGTCCGCCGCGCCCACTCCCGTGCCGCCCAGGCCTTCGCTGCGCTCCAGCTCCGCACGCGGGATGATCTCGACGAGGTCCACGTCGTAGTCAGCGCGGATGTCGCTCAGCCTGTCGGTGAGTTCGACGTTCTCAGGAGTGCCGCTGAGGAACACGGGGAGCGGCTCCTCATCGCCGTCGGCCTTGCCCGCCTCGACCGACACGATGTGGTCGATGACGAGCGTCGATCGCGCGAGTGACTCTGCGGTGCTCCTCAGCTGCCCCTCTGCACGACGGTCGTTCTGCTCGCTCATGACGAAGTAGAGGAGCGTGGTGACGAGCAGCATGATGCCCACCAGCATGACGCCGTTCGCGACCATGATCCGGCCGGCCACCCCGGCGTCGGCGAACGGGAGCCGCCGTCGTGCCTGCCCGCCCTGCGGGCTGGAATCGGGCAGCCCCGGCACCCGGTCGGCCGCGGGCCGTGCCGGTTCCGTGTGCCCGGAGGGCGTGCGTCTGGTGGGGGACATCGCCTCAATTGTGCACGAGCCGACGCACTCGACCGTGCCGCGAACGTCACGACTCAGCGACACCGTGGGGCGGACGCGCATCGCCATATACCCCGTGGGGGTATATGCTCAGAGGTGTCGGACCACATTCCAGCGGTCCACACCGACCGACCTGTCAGCACCAGCGATCGAGGAGACGCGCCACCATGGAGACCACGAGACTCACCGTGAACGGGATGACCTGCGGCCACTGCGTCAGCGCCGTGAAGGAGGAGATCGGCGCGCTGACGGGTGTGCACAGCGTCGCCGTCGACCTCGTCGAGGGCGGGGACTCGGCCGTCACGGTGACGTCGGAGGCACCGCTCGGCCGCAGCGATCTCGAAGCAGCGGTCGATGAGGCGGGCTACACGCTCGTGTGAACCGGGCCGCGACGACGCGGCACACCGCCTCAGAGCGGTTCACCGCGCGGCCGTGCCGCAGCGGCAGTCGATCGCGCTCGCTCAGTCGAGGACCGGCCCGTCCACCGTCGGCTCCGCGTCCTTGCGGGAGACGACCCAGTTGAGGAGCAGCGCGACTGCGGTGGCGGCGACGAACGCGACCCCCGCGAAGAGCGCCGGGAGCCCCAGGTGCGCGATGGCGGCGAAGCCCTCTTGGGAGAAGCGGCTCCCCTGCGTGACGACGGAGCTCACGACGAAGGTGACGAGCGCCGCGATGAGGCCGAATCGAACCGCGTCCCGGTAGGGCACGCTCTTCCTGCCCGCGTGACGGTCGGGACGCCGAGTGCTCTGCTTCTCCATGATGGCCCCAGTCTACCGTCGCGACGAACGGCACCTCCTCGGGGCTCCCATGACGTCGGGCACGTCGGCCGTGGCACACTGAGGTCGTGTTCCGACCTCGGCTCTCATGGCCCGGATGGACTGTGCTCTTCAGCGCAGTCGCCCTCGTCGCGCTCCTTGCGCTGGCGTTCTTCTACAGCCCGGACCGCGGCCTGCGGATCGAGGCGACCGCGCAGCCGGACCATGCCGCCGTGACGCCGAACACGACAGTCTCACCGGAGGACCTTCCGTTCGACGTCGAAGACATCCGCACCCACCTGCTCGATCGGCCCTCCACGGGATCCCACACCCTCGACGCGCAGACGACGGAGGCCCTCCTCTACTGCGACGAGTGCATCTCTCTGGGCACCGCCCTGGAGATCGACGGCGCCCCCTTCCAGGTCGCGCTGGTGACGGAACCGGGAACCGACACAGTGTTCTCCGCCGCCGTCATCGGCGAGCAGAGCGGTGAACCGTCCCTCCAGCTGATAGTTTCAGGGCACGATCTCACACTGACTCCGGGACGCGGAGGGACCCTGGTCGCACAGGAGAAGCGGTACGCTCCAGCGGACGAGGCCTGCTGCCCGTCCGGATGGTCGGTGCAGGTCTACAGATTCCATGACGGACGCTTCGAAGCCGGTCAACGGGTCTCCAGCGCGGGAGAGAGCTGACCGGCACGAGGACGGACGGCGCGCACGAGGAGCACGCAGCACGGAAGATCGGCCGGGGGAAGAGGAAGAGCATGCACATCGTCCTGGTGGAGGACGACGAGGTGATCCGCGAGACGACGCAGATCAGCCTCGAGCGGTTCGGCTACACGGTGACCTCGTTCGAGGACGGACGCGAGGGCTACGAGTTCGTCACCGCCAACGGTGCGGACGCAGTCCTGCTCGATCTCATGCTGCCCACGATGAACGGAGCCTCGATCACCCGGGCGATCCGGGAGCGGTCGACCGTGCCGATCATCGTGATCTCCGCACGCTCAGACCCGATCGACATCGTGCAGTCGCTCGAGGCGGGCGCGGACGACTACCTGACGAAGCCGTTCGACATGCAGGTCCTCAACGCGCGCATCCGCGCTGTCGTACGCCGCTTCATCACCGCTGGCACCGGATCGATGGGCTACTCCCCCGCCCCCGTCGCGGCGCACACGGTCCGCGAAGCGGCGATCGGGCCCGGCGGTCGCATCATCGGCGGCGGCGAGCTGCCCGAGGTGCTGGGCCCGACCCCGGGCTTCGACTCCCCCGAACCGGTCGACACCGGGCCCCTGCCGCTCCAGCAGGTCCCGACGGAGGAGACCGAACAGTGGCCGGCGGCTCCCGGCGCGGCCACCGCAGCAGGACCGGAGCCCGCGCCCGAGGCCGCCCCCACATCCGACGTGCCGTGGTCCTCTCCACCGGGGCCTGCAGGTCCCCCGGGCCCCGCGACCCCGCCGTCGCCCCCCGTCACCGGTCCGCAGGCGACTGCTCCAGAACCGGCGTCCGCGTCACCCGCCGTCCGGCGTCTGCAGCTGGGGTCGCTCACGATCGACACCGGCCGCCTCACCGTCGAGATCGACGACGAGGAGGTCCATCTGACCCCCACCGAGCTGCGGATCCTCATGCTGCTGACGGAGGAGCCCGGGAACGTGTACTCCCGCGAGAAGATGGCCTACACCGTCTGGGGCTATCAGTGGGCGGGCGATTCGCGGGTCGTCGACGTCCACATCCAGCGGCTGCGGAAGAAGATCGGCTCGTCCCGGATCGAGACCGTGCGCGGCTTCGGCTACCGGTTCGCCGGCTGACGGGGCCCGCCTCCCATGTCGCTGCGCTGGAAGATCGTCCTCCTCGTCATCACCTCCGTCGTCATCGCCGCTCTCACCTGCGGCGTCGTCGTCCGCCAGTCCGCGGCCCGCGCCGAAGGAGAGCGCCAGCGCGCGAACGCGACGGAGCAGCTCACCCAGGCCGTGACCGTGTACTCCGACACCGGGGTGCTGGCGCTCAACACGACGATCGACGACCCGGAACTGCCCGCGGATGCGCGGGAGTCCGCCCTGCGCGGCCAGTCGGTGACGACTCTCAGCAGCTCCGGCGGCGAGGACTACATCTGGGCGGCAGCGCCGATCCGGGTCGGCTCGCACACCGCCGTGATCTCTGTGCGCCAGTCGACTGCGGAGTCGGAGAAGCTGCTGGCCGGCATCGACCGGGCAGTGCTGCTGGGGATGATCGGCTCCGCCCTGCTCATCGGCGGGATCGCCACGTTCGCCGCCGGACAGATCTCTCGCAGACTCACCCTGGGTGCCCAGGCGGCACGTCGGATCGCGCACGGGGAGACCACGGACCGCGTCTCGGACGTCATCGACTACGGCAATGACGAGGTCGCCGACTTCGCACAGGCGGTCGATTTCGCCGTCGAGCGGCTCACGGAGAAGATCGAGTCCGAGCAGCGCTTCACGGCAGACCTCGCCCACGAGATGCGCACGCCCCTCACCGGACTCGTGAACGCCGCGAATCTGCTCGAGGAGGAATCCCGTCCGGCCGAACTCGTGAAGGAGCGCGTCACGCGCATGCAGGTGCTCGTCGAGGACCTGCTCGAGGTCTCCCGACTGGATGCGGGCCGCGCGGAGACCATGATGGGGCCCATCTCCGTCGACGCGAGCATGCACTCACTCATGACGACCCTCGACGGCTCCGGCACGCTGGCCGGTCACCCGGTGGACATCACGTACGGAGCGGGCGATACCCGGATCGTCACGGATCAGCGGCGCTTCGAGCGCATCATCACGAACCTGCTCGTGAATGCCGTCAAGCACGGCGCGGACCCCATCGAGGTCGAGACGCGGCCGGATGCCGTCGTGGTCAGGGATTCGGGCCCCGGCTACCCGCCGGACATCGTCGCGACCGGGCCGACCCGATTCGTGTCGGCCGGCGGCGGCGGCATGGGGCTGGGCCTCGTCATCGCACAGGGTCAGGCCCGCCTGCTGGGGATGGCGATCGAGTTCGCGAACGGCCCGCATGGCGGTGCCCACACGACGGTCCGGTTCCCCGTCACACCCGCTCCCGAGGTCCCGCACAGCTGAGTGCTGCGACCGGGCCCGGTCCATCGGGACCGCTTCACTCCAGGGAGCAGCCCAGCTGCGCGGCGAGCCGCACCACGCGGATGTATCCCAGGTGCGAGTACGCCTGCGGGTGGTTGCCGAGGTGCTGCTCGGCGAGCGGGTCGTACTCCTCCGCGAGCAGGCCTGTGGGACCGCGGAGCTTGTCGAGCTGCCGGAACAGCGTCCGGGCCTCGTCGATGCGGCCCGTGAGCAGGAACGCCTCGATGAGCCAGGTCGTGCAGATGTGGAATCCGCCCTCGAGCCCCGGCAGACCGTCGTCGTAGCGGTAGCGGAAGACCGTGGGGCCCTCCCGCAGCTCTCGCTCGACCGCGTCCACGGTCGCGAGGAATCGGGGGTCGTCCGCCGCGAGCATCCCGGACAGCCCCACGAACAGGCAGGCGGCGTCCAGGTCGTCGTCGCCGTACGCCACGGTGTAGGACTGGGCCGTCTCGCTCCAGCCGCGGTCGGTGACCTCCTCCGCGATCTGCTCGCGCAGGCCCCGCCACGCACCGGGCAGTGTCAGCCCGAAGCTGTCCGCCACGTCGATCGCGCGATCGAGGGTCACCCAGCACATCACCTTCGTGTACACGTTGTGCTTGGGCGGGCGGCGCGCCTCCCAGATGCCGTGGTCCTCTTCGTGCCAGCGGGCCTCGACGGCAGTGCCCATCGCGACGAGCAGCTCCCACTCCCCGTCGTCGATCGCACCGCGAGCGATGACGATGTCCCGCAGCAGCTCTGCGACGGGGCCGAAGACGTCCAGCTGCACCTGGTGCTCGGCGGCGTTGCCCACGCGGACGGGACGGGATCCGGCGTAGCCGGGCAGGTGCTCGAGCACCGCCTCGGACGTGAGGGCGGACCCGTCCACTGCGTAGAGGGGGTGGAGGAACTCCGGCCCCGGGGCCTCGGCGAGGATGCCCCGCAGCCATTGCACGAAGCCCTCGGCCTCAGCGGTCGATCCCAGGTCGAGGAGCGCGCGCACGGTCATGGAGCCGTCGCGCAGCCAGGTGTAGCGGTAGTCCCAGTTGCGGACACCGCCGATCCCCTCCGGCAGCGACGTGGTGGGTGCAGCGAGCACGCCGCCGGTGGGCGCGTGGCAGAGTGCGCGCAGCGTCAGCGCGGAGCGGACGACGCCTTCGCGCATGTGCTCCGGCAGAGCCAGCGAGCGCGCCCAGTTCTCCCAGAAGCCCTCTGCGAGTGCCCGCACGCGGTGCTCGTCGCCCGCGAGCACGGAATCGAGGAAGTCGGAGGCTCCGCCGCAGGTGAAGGCGAGCACCAGCTCGCCGCCGGGCAGATCGGCCGGGACGACGCGTGCGACTGCGGTGTGGGACCCGTGCTCCTCGACGAGCTCGAAATCGACGCCGGCGGCGTGCAGAGCCATCGGCTCACTCGTGTTGTCGACGCGGACGACTCCCCGCTCGACCTCGAGCGAGGTGGGGGCTGCACCGTAGTCCAGGCGCGGGGCGAACCGGATCTCCGTGGGCGCAGTGCCGGTGAGCACGCGGATCAGGACGGTGTCCTGCGAATCATCGGGCACCGGCGCCAAGTAGTCCGACACTTCGAGACCCGCCCACCGGGTGACCACCGTCATGGTGTCGTCGCGGTAGCGCTGGGTCAGCGGCCGCGTGCGCGCCGCGCCCGCTCGGTTCTCCCCGGCTGATCCCTGCGCGGAGGCTGATCCCTGCACGGCGGGGCCGACGGAGAAGTAGCCGGCGGAGGAGGAGCCGAGGACCTCGGAGAACACGCTCGCCGAGTGCGGGAGCGGGTGCGGCATCCAGCAGATGCGCCCACGGGGATCGACGAGCGCGGTCGAATGGCCGTTGCCCAGGAGGCTGTGCCGCTCGATGGGGGTCGACGAGCGGCCGAAGAGCCACGACCGCCGCAGCTCGTAGAGAGCGGCGAGCGTGATGCCCACCATGTGCGGGTCCGCGATCCTGGCGTGCGCGCGCGTGTCGCCGTCCGCACCCACACGGAGGCCGAGGTCCCCGTCGCGCAGCGTCTCCAGTGCGGTCTCGTCCGCGACGTCGTCACCGATGTAGAGGACCGAATCCGCTCCCAGCCGCGACCGCAGTGCATCGAGCGCGGCACCTTTCGAGCCGGGGATGACGGTGAGGTCGAAGACATCGCGGCCGCGCACGGGCTCGATCCCGATCCGTGCGCACGTCTCGTGCACCCACGCGGTGATCGCGTCGCGCTGCTTCGGCGAGCGCCCGCGGAGGTGGACGGCGGCGCCCAGCGGCTTGAACTCGACGAAGGCGTCCGGGTGGTCGCGGCGAAGATCGAGCAGTGCCGCGCGGAGTGCGGCACGCCGCCGCTCCGACTCCGGATCGATGTCGTCGAACTCATCGATGCCGAACTCGCCGCCGTGCGAGCCCACGAGGTGCACTTCGCGGGGCAGCCGCGACATCGCCGCGAGGTCGCGCAGGGACCGGCCGGAGATGACGGCGGACTGCGTCGACGGCAGCGTCGACAGCGCGCGCATCGTCGCAACGTTGAGGTCCAGCGGGAACGCGCGGGTGGGGCGATCGACCAGGGGCGCGATCGTCCCGTCGTAGTCGGTCGCGACCAGCAGCTGCGGACTGCGCGACAGCGCCACCAGACGGGAGAAGAGGTCGTCTCCGAGTGTCCGGGCGGCCTCTGCGAGGTCGACCAGGAGTCCATCGCTGCGCACGGAGCCGACGAAGGCCGTGGCCTGGAGAGGACCGGGCGGACTCATCGGGGCCGTCACGCGTCATCGACCTCCGCGCCTGCCACCGCGCCGCCCTGAGTGCGGGAGCGACGGGAGTATCCGCCCACCATGTAGAACACGCCGGAGATCATCGCCGCCGCACCGGCGAAGCCCATGACGCTCAGCGCGTTCATGTCCGTTCCCGCGAGCACGATGACGCCCAGGAGGACATGGATGCCCCCCGCGATGAGGAAGTCCGAGCTCATGCGCTCGTGACGGCCCAGCCGCCAGATCCACAGCTCGAGGATTCCGTGGAGGACCGCCCACACCGCGATCGCGGCGCGCAGCTCGCCGGGGACGTCCGCGAGGAGGAGGAAGACGATGCCCGGGATGACGACGACTGCCTGCCCCAGCAGCGCCATGCGCGCGTCCGTGCGCGTCGCGATCCCCTGCAGCAGGACGAGGAGGCCGCTGAGGATCAGGTAGGCGATCAGGATCGCGTCGACGGTGGTCACCGAGATGTTCAGGTTCGCGGGTGAACCGATCTGTTCACGCGGCCAGAACACGGTGACGATGCCGAAGACGATCGCGAGACCGCCGCGGACGGCCATCCAGGTGCCGAGCGGACGCAGGTGCGGAGAAGCCGAGGTCGAAGTCACTGGGCCAAGTCTAGCGATGACCCGCTGGGCGTGGGCTGAGGCTCGGCCGACCGCCAGCAGGAGGCTCGCTGACGTTCACCTTCCCGACACCCTCACGGCATGCGAACGATCTACCGTTCGGTTATGGCTCACGAGGGCACCCTTGTGCCGATCGCGGAGGGCCGTGCGACCCCCCTCGGCCGCACGGCCCTCTGGTGGTGCCTGGGACTGGGCGTCGGCATGGTGGGCGGCGAGCTGGTGAACCTCGCGCGTCTCGGGACCGTGGGCCTGCCGGATGCGGCACACGCCTCTCCCCTCGTCGCCGCCACCCTGACGCTGTGGCCGTGGGGACTCGCGGTGGCCGCCGGTGCGCTGCTGATGGCGGGGATGCGACCCGCCTCGCGCATCGGGATCGACAGGCGGACCGCGGCACTCATCCGCCGCACCGGTGCTCCGGCGATCGCTAAGGTGATGAGGGCCTCGGAACCCACGCCTGGCCCTCGGGCAGGGCTCGACGCCACTCTGCTCATCCGCACACCCACCGGATACATGTTCTCGACGGACGTCCACTGGACGCTCGACCCGGTCGACGCGGGAAGCGTCCGGAAGAGGAGTGTCCTGCCCGTGCGGCTCGACCAGTCGGCGCCGCGGCGCGCCGTCCTCGACACACAGGCGGACTCCCGGGCGTTCGCACCGGGCATCGACCTCGACACCGCATTCTCCGCTCGCCGCAGGCTGCGCCAGATGGCGGATCGCACACGGTGGTCATCTCGCATCGCGGTGCTGGTGAGCGGTGCGGCCGGCCTGCTCCTCGTCGCCGTCTGAGCAACCTCGCGCGCGGCTGCTCCCCCGTCTGAGCAACCTCGCGTGCGGCTGTTCTCCCGCCTGAGCAGCCTCACGCGCGGCTGTTCTCCCGCCTGAGCAGCCTCACGCGCGGCTGTTCTCCCGCCTGAGCAGCCTCACGCGCGGCCGTTCTCCTCGGGCTCGTCGGGACCCGCCGTCCGCGAGCGCCGCGGGGCGAAGACACCGCGATCGCGCTCCGGAGGACGACGGAACACGGACAGGGTCCGGGGAAGGACGCCGCGCACACTGGAGTACGACCACCCGCGCATGGGGGTCGGGACTCGCCACTCGAAGTACCAGGCGAGCATCCGGACCACGAAGACCGGCACCGCGATGACGAGCGCGGCCCACGGCTCGAACCACCCCACGGCCCAGAGCAGCGCTGTGAGACCGGCGCCGACGATCGCGGGGATGATGTAGAGATCCGACCCGTTGAAGACCGCCGGGATCTCGTTGGCGAGCACATCACGGATCATCCCGCCTCCCACGGCGGTGAGCACGCCCAGGAGGATGGCCGAGGCGAGCGGCAGCCCCGCACCCATCGCGATAGCGGTGCCGGTCGTGGCGAAGACGCCCAGGCCCAGGGCGTCGAAGGCGACGATGGGGACGCGGGCGTGGAGCGCGCGCTGGCCCAGCAGATAGACGGTGAGCGCGGTGACGACGGGCGGCAGGAGGTAGATCGGCTCCTGGAGGGAACTCGGGACGCGCCCCAGGATGACGTCCCGCATGATGCCGCCGCCCAGTCCCGCGCACAGGCCGAGCACCAGACTGCCCATGATGTCGATGTTCTTCCGGGCAGCGAGCAGGTTGCCCGACACGGCGAACGCGAGCACGCCCAGCAGGTCGAGGGAGAACATGAGCGGTTCCACGCCCCCAGACTAGCCGCGGACCCGCACAGTGCCAGCAAGGCGGCGCCGCATACCAATGCCGCATACCAATGCAGAGGCGGCGAATCAGCACAATGGAGGGCAGTTCATACCATTCGGAATGCGACATCCGGGCGACTCCGGTCGTACGGTTGGCCTCGTACCGGGGTGAGAGCCCCGGCGACCTTGCAGCCTTCCTCGAAGGGATCACCGTGTTCTCGCAGTCCTCCAAACTCTCCAACGTCCTCTACGACATCAGGGGACCGGTCCTCGAAGAGGCCGACCGCATGGAGGCGGCGGGGAACCGCATCCTGAAGCTCAACATCGGCAATCCCGCGCCGTTCGGGTTCGAAGCGCCCGACGCGATCCTCGTCGACATGATCAAGCACCTGCCGGAGGCGCAGGGGTACAGCGATTCCCGCGGCATCCTGTCGGCACGGCGTGCGGTCGTCCAGTACTACGAGACGAAGGGGATCCGCTCGCTCGACGCGGATGACGTCTACCTGGGCAACGGCGTGAGCGAGCTGATCACGCTCGCCATGCAGGCGCTGTGCGATCCCGGCGACGAGATCCTCGTGCCGATGCCGGACTACCCGCTGTGGACGGCCTCGGTCGCGCTGTCCGGCGGCACTCCGGTCCACTACCGGTGCGCGGAGGACGAGGGCTGGATGCCCGATCTCGAGGACATCGCCGCGAAGATCACCCCGCGCACGCGCGGGATCGTCGTCATCAACCCGAACAATCCCACAGGCGCCGTCTACTCGAGGGAGACGCTCGAGGGACTCGTGAAGCTCGCGCGGGAGCACGACCTCCTCATGTTCGCGGATGAGATCTACGAGAAGATCACCTACGGCGACGCGGAGATGATCAATCTCGCGACGATCACCGGCGATGACGTCCTGTGCCTCACCTTCTCCGGCCTGTCGAAGGCCTACCGGATCGCCGGGTACCGGTCGGGGTGGCTCGCGATCACCGGGCCGCTCCATCGGGCGAGCAGCTACATCGAGGGGATCCGCCTGCTCGCGAACATGCGGATGTGCTCGAACGTCCCGTCCCAGCATGCGATCCAGGCGGCGCTGGGCGGGCACCAGACGATCGAGGACCTCGTCCTGCCCACCGGCAGGCTGGGCGCGCAGATGGACCTCTCAGCACGCAAGCTCAACGAGATCGACGGGGTGAGCGCCCAGCCCGCGGACGGTGCGCTCTACCTCTTCGCGAAGCTCGATGTGGAGAGGTTCGGGATCGTCGACGACCAGCGCTTCGCGCTCGATCTGCTGAGGGAGCAGAAGATCCTCGTGTCACACGGCCGCGCGTTCAACTGGGACAAGCCGGACCACTTCCGGCTGGTGACGCTGCCGAGCGTCGAGGTGCTCGACGAGGCACTGGACCGCCTGGGCGACTTCCTGAGCGGCTATGAGCAGCGGGTGGACCTCGCCGCCTGACTCATACCTACCGACTTTCATCAGACCGCACAGGTTCTTTCCTCTGTGGTCTGATGAAAGTCGGTAGGTCGGGGCACCTCGACCCAGCCGCACCTCGACCCAGCCGCACCTGTTCCGGCGCCTTCACTGCTTGGGCCTCGCCCGCACGCGAATGCGCTGGCCCTCGCGGCCGTGGACATTGAGGACCTCGACGGGCCGATCCTCCGCCGGACCCAGCCAGTGGGGCACTCGGGTGTCGAACTCCCCGGCCTCGCCGGGTCGCAGCACGAGATCGTGAGCACCGACCACCAGCCGCAGCGACCCCTCCAGAACGAGCAGCCACACATACCCGCGGTGGGTGCGCATCGCCTCCGGTTCGAATGAACGCGCGCCCCCGGGCGCACTGCGGCTCCCGCCGAGGCCCTGGCCGGCCCCGCCGACCCTGTGACCGCCCGCTCCCCGTCCGCCCGCACTGGATCCACCAGCACCAGACCCACCAGCACCAGGCCCGCCAGCACTGGCCGCGAAGCCCTCGCCGGCGAGCCCGGGACCAGTACCGGCCTCGCCCTGACCGCGCCCCTCTGCGCTGTGGCCGGCACCCGCTTCGCCCTGACCGCGCCCCTCTGCGCTGTGGCCGGCACCCGCTTCGCCCTGACCGCGCCCCTCTGCGCTGTGGCCGGCACCCGCCTCACCGCGGCTGTGCCCCTCTTCCCCGTGGCTGTGCCCTGCCTCGTCGGAGCCGTGCACGTGGACTGCGGGCTCTGCGATCCCCGTCCGCGGAGGCCGGATGATCGCGTGCTCGACCCACAGCCCGCCTGCCGCTGGGGCGATGGGCATGACGGTCCGCCCGGACTCCTCGTACGTGTCGTACCGCAGCCGCGGGTCCCACGAGAAGCGCGTCCCCACGAGCTCATCGAGGCTCACGTGGTGGGCCCGGGCGAGCGCGACCAGGTGTTCGAGACCCGGCACCCGCGCACCCGTCTCCAGCCTGGACAGAGTGCTCACGGAGATGCCGGTCCGCTCGCTCAGCGCGGTGAGCGACAGTCCGCGACTCGTCCGACGCTCCCGCAGCCGCGGCCCCACGGACTCGACGACCTCCGCCACCTCGTCCTCCGGGGACTGCGGCGATTCCGGGGACTCCGGCGATTCCGAGTCCTCCGAGGACTCCGGGGACTCCGGGTCGACCGCATCCATCCGCGTCCCCTCCCTCCGCTCCGTCATCGACGCGGCTGACGAACTTGCCGGTTCGGCAACGATTATCGCCGCTCGGGCCCGTGCGAGTCCAGAGTGCAGGCATCCCCACATGAATGGAGAGCATCATGACTCAGCCCCTGCACACTCCCACCTATGACGTCGTCGTGATCGGCGGCGGCGTCGCGGGCCTCAGCGCCGCGCTCACGCTCGGCAGAGCACTGCGCAGCGTCCTCGTCGTCGACGCGGGGTCGCCCCGCAACGCACCGGCCGCAGGCGCGCACAACCTGCTCGGCAACGAGGGCATCGATCCCCTGGAGCTGATCGAGAAGGGTCGCGCGGAGGCCCGTTCATACGGCGCGCAGATCGTCGCGGGCACCGTGACGGACGTGCGCGGGACCGCAGCGGACGGCTTCACCGTCACCCTCACAGCAGGACGCACGGATGCCGAACCGTTTGGGAGCACCTCCTCCACCGAAGCCCCCGCCGCCGAGGTCCCGGACGCCTCGACCGTCCACGCTCGCCGGATCGTGCTCGCGTCCGGTGCCGTCGACACCCTGCCGGACATCCCCGGCCTCGCGGAGCGATGGGGACACGACGTCATCCACTGCCCGTACTGCCACGGGCACGAGGTGCGCGGCGGGCGCATCGGCGTCCTGGCGACCGGTCCGATGTGGCTGCACCAGGCGAAGCTCGTCCGACAGTGGTCGCACGACGTCACGGTGCTGCTGCACGAGCAGCCCGCCCCCAGCGCCGACGACCGCGCCGTGCTCGCGTCCCGCGGCGTGCGCATCGTCGACGGTGCGGTGCAGGAGGTCCTCAGCGACCGCACGGCCGACGCGGGCGAGGCCGATTCCCGCACCGAAGCTTCCCCCGACGGGCGGAACCTCACGGGGGTCGTCGTCGCCGGACTGGATGCACCAGTCCCGCTCGACGCGATCCTCGTGGGTACGCACATGCGGGTCGACTCAGCACTCGTCGACGGACTCGGGCTCGTCGTCGAGGAGAACGTCATGGGTCAGTTCGTGCCCGTCGACATGGGCAGGGCGACGAACGTGCCCGGCGTCTTCGCCGCCGGCAACGTCACGAGCGCCGGCGCGATGGTCGCGGCGTCGATGGGGGACGGCGTCCTGGCGGGAGGACGGGCGAACATGGACCTCGTGGAGGAGGACTTCGCCCGCGAGCGCTGACATGAGCGCCCCACCGGAGTGTCGCCGCAGCAGTATCACTGCAGCGCTGCGGCGGCCGAGTGCAGACCGGCCCGTCCTCGGACCCGGGCGGGCCGGTCTGCACTCAGTCGGCGAGGGGCGGGTGGGCCGGTGCGGCTGCCAGGAGGAAGCCGTGCAGCAGCTCGGCCGTGACCTCGGGCGCCTCCGCCGGGACGAGGTGGGCGGCGTCGGAGACGACCTCGAACCGCCCGTTCGGCACACCGTCGGCGATCACCCGGAGGCTCTCCGGTGGAGTCGGCTGGTCATGCTCGCCGGCGACCGCGAGGATCGGGACGCGCACGTCCTGCAGACGATCGCGCACGTCGAACGCCGCGAGCGCCCGGCACACCGCTGCATACGAGAACCGATCAGTCCCCCGGAGGGAATGCAGCAGCTCCGTCGACACGGCGGGCTGCGCCTCGACGAAGCCCGGCGCGAACCAGCGCTGCACGGACCCCTCGACCATGCTGGGCGTCCCCGCCTCCTCCACGAAGGCGGCGCGCTCCTCCCACGCCTCAGCCGTCCCGATCTTCGCGCCGGAGCAGAACACACCCGCCGCCTCCACCGCCTCCGGGTACGACAGGGCCAGCTGCAGAGCGATCGCGCCGCCCACGGAATCTCCTGCGACTGCGAAGGAACCCGCTCCGGGCAGTGCGGCGCGCACGGCTCCGAGCACCTGCTCCGCAAGCTCCTGGATCGTCACGGCGATACCGGCGCGCGCCGCCAGAGGAGTCGAGCGTCCGTGCCCCGGCAGGTCCACCCCCACCACGGTCCAGCCCTCTGGCAGCTGGGCCGCCGCGTCCTGCCACAGCGGCTGCACGCCGGTTCCCAAGGACGCCAGGACCACGAGGACGCGGTCGCCGTCGGCTGCTGCGTCGGCACCTCCTGTCGGCAGGAGAGTGGCGGTGAGAGTCGTCATGGTCCGATCCTTTCGAAGAGTCCTCCCCTGTGCGGGAGAAGTCGAGCGCGGGCCGTCGCGTCACGGCGACGATCGCGTGCGGTCATGCCCCCAAGCCTGCCTCAGAAATCATCGTTCCGCGGGAGGCCGAGGAACACGGTCTCGTCGTCGCCTCCTCCGCCGGCAGGCGGATGCGCGCGACGTGGCGGTCGAGCAGGCACCACGTCACACCTCCGACTGCTCGAGGGCGTGCAGCTCCTTCGACGTCGACGCTCGCGGCCTGGGGATCGACAGCACCGCGAGGAACCCGATGAGGGCGGCAGCCGCGAACATGTAGAAGCCGCCCGGATAGGCGATGCTCATCGTGACGAGGACGCCCGTGGCCAGGGGCCCGAGGATCGCACCCATCCGGCCGACTCCGGACGCGAAGCCCATCCCCGTCGCGACCAGCGTCTTCGGGTACAGGTACCCGACGAACGCGTACACGAGCACCTGCGCGGAGAACACGAACCCGCCCGTGATGAGGATGATCCCGTTGAGCACGACCTGATCCGCGATGCGGATGCTGAGCGCTGCCAGCAGGACCGCTGCCACGCCGAACCACACGAGGATCGTCCCCTTGATCCCGCTGGCGTCGGCCACACGACCGCCCACCAGCAGTCCGATGATGCCGCCCGCGTTCAGCACGAACAGCATGACGAGCGAACTGGACACGTTGTACCCGGCGAGCTCCATGATCTTCGGCAGCCAGGTGTTGAGGCCGTACACGAGCATGAGCCCCATGAAGGTCGCGACCCACAGGCACACGGTGATGCGTGACCGCCCGTCCCGGAACAGGTCGCGGACGCTCAGTGAGGGGCCGGCCGGCGTGGGTTTCGCAGCCGCCGCCGCTCCCACGATCGCCGGGGGTGCGGTCTCGGGGAGCTTCAGCCACATCGGGATGAGGGAGAGCAGCCCCAGGCCGCCGCCCAGGTAGAAGAGCCAGTGCCAGTGCTCGTGGAAGACGAGGGCGGCGAGCGACGCCAGCACGGCGCCCGCGTGATAGCCGGTCATCGTCACAGTCGACGCGTTCGCCTTCCGGCCCTGAGGTGCGGATTCCTGCATCATCGTCACGGCGATCGGCATGCACGCGCCCAGCCCGAACCCGGCGATGAGCCGGACCGCCCCCATGAGCGCGACGTTCGGCATGAGCGGGAAGATGAATGTGAAGAGGGAGAACAGGGCCACGCAGCCCATGAGCGGCAGTCTGCGCCCCCGGCGGTCGGCGATCGGACCGATGCAGACCGCACCGATCGCCACGCCCACCAGCGAGATCGTCGACACGAACGTCATATCCGCGACGGTGACTCCCACGTGACCGATCTCAGGGTTCGTGAGGATGGGAATGATGGCGCCCAGAGCGACGATGTCGAAGCCCTCGAACATGACCGTGAGCCAGCAGAGGACCACGATCCAGGTGCGGGACGGAGTGTGCATGGCTCTCCCTTGAGTGTGGCGCAGGCCCGATGCCGCACCGTGAGACCGACCCCACAGAGTCTGCGGCACACATGCTGTGGGGTGCAATCGCGGCGCGGTCGATACCGCCGGCATCGCCGGACTGCACATCCACGCACCGATCTCACTACAGATTGTAGTCAGCATCGCCGCAGGTGAGATGCATCAGTCTCATCTCACATCCACATCGCGAGACCCCGCGACTCAGCACGTTAGGCAACCCTTGTTCCGCGTGCTCGCGCGCCCGTACCGTCGAGTGCAGTGAGCCGCACATCATCCGGCGGCTCCGCAGACGACCCCCTCAGGGAGGGCTCCCATGACGGAGACGACCACGCACCCGCACACCCCGCACGAGGCGCCCCGCACCTCCGCAGCCCGCGAACGGCAGATCTCCACCTCCGTCCTCGTCGTGGGGACGGGCGGCTCCGGACTGCGGGCGGCGATCGAGCTGCGGGAGCAGGGCGTCGACGTGCTGGCGATCGGGAAGCGACCCCGCGACGACGCGCACACGACGCTCGCGGCCGGCGGCATCAACGCCGCGCTCGGCACAGTCGACGCACAGGACTCGTGGCAGCAGCACGCCGCGGACACGCTCCAGGAGAGCTATGGGCTGGCCGACCCGCGCACAGTCGAGATCGTGACGCAGGGCGCAGCGCGCGGCATCGAAGACCTGGACCGCTTCGGCATGCAGTTCGCGCGCGAGGAGGACGGCCGCATCTCCCAGCGCTTCTTCGGCGCCCACACGTGGCGGCGCACCGCCTTCTCCGGCGACTACACCGGGCTCGAGATCCAGAAGACCCTCGTGCGCCGCGCGGAGCAGACGGGCGTGCCGATCCTCGAGCACGTCTACATCACGAAGGTGCTCACGAACGACGACGGTGCGGTGTTCGGCGCCTATGGCTTCCACGAGCACACCGGCGAGCGATACCTGGTGCACGCCGATGCCGTGATCCTGGCGTGCGGCGGCCACAATCGGATCTGGCGGCGCACCTCATCCCGCCGCAACGAGAACACGGGCGACTCGTTCCGGCTCGCGCACGAGGCGGGCGGCCGGATCCGCGATGCGGAACTCGTCCAGTTCCACCCGTCCGGCATCCTCGAACCGGAGGCCGACGCCGGCACCCTCGTCTCGGAGGCCGCTCGCGGCGAGGGCGGGATCCTCCGCAACTCCCTGGGCGCGCGCTTCATGTCGACCTACGACCCGGAGCGCATGGAGCTGTCCACCCGCGACCGCGTCGCACTCGCCTCCTACACGGAGATCAAGGAGGGTCGCGGGACCGCGAACGGCGGCGTGTGGCTGGACGTGTCGCATCTGCCGCGCCAGCAGATCATGGAGCGTCTGCCCCGCGTCTACCAGACGCTCATGGAGCTGCAGATGCTCGACATCACCCGGGCTCCGATCGAGATCGCGCCCACCGCGCACTACTCGATGGGCGGCGTGTTGGTGCGCCCCGAGGACCACAGCACCGACGTGCCCGGTCTCTTCGCGATCGGCGAGGCGGCATCCGGCCTGCACGGGGCGAACCGACTGGGCGGCAACTCGCTCATCGAGCTGCTGGTGTTCGGTCGGATCACCGGTGAGGCCGCCGCGCGCCACCATCGCGGGATCGTCGTGCAGACGAGGTCGCCCGAGGCTGTGGCCGCCGCCCGCGCCGAGGTCACCGACCTGCTCGCCGCCGACGGCACGGAGAACATCCGCGCCCTCCAACGCGCGGTGCGCGACACGATGACCGAGCACTGCGGCGTCGTCCGCGACGAGAGCGGTCTGCGCAGAGGGCTCGACGAGCTCGCCGCGATCGAGGCCCGCAGCGCGGACATCGGCGTGCACCCCGACCAGGCCGGCTACCAGGACCTCGCACACGCGTTCGACCTGAAGTCGTCGCTGCTGGCCGCGCGGGCCACCCTCGAATGCGCACTGGAGCGTCGCGAGACGCGCGGCTGCCACAATCGCGCGGACTTCCCGGACCAGGATCCCGCGATGCGGGTGAACCTCGTGTGGGCCGGGCCCGGCCGTGTGGAGCAGGAGCCACTCGCAGAGGCCCCTGCTGAGATCGCCGCCCTCATGCGGGACGTGTCACAGGACGGCAAGCTCGTGGAGTGAGCAGCGCGGCGGTTCGTGGTCGCCGCACCGACCGGCCGCCTCCACGTTCCGGGCGCCGCACCGACCGGCCGTTCCGGGCGGCGCGGGACCGGCCGTTCCGGCGCCGCAGCCCCGGCCGTCAGTCGGCGACGACCAGGTCGCGGCAGATCTCCATGTGCCCCAGGTGCTGAGCGATCTCGTGCAGGACGTGCTGCAGCGCCCATGCCGCGGTGACGTCTGCGGCGTCGGACCTGCTCGTGCCCGCGGCGTGCGGGTCTCGCACCCCCTCGGTGCGCGCGACCTCGACCCAGCCGGGCAGGCGGGCGCGCAGGTCCGCGAGGAGGCCCCGGGCCTCGGCGACGGTCCCGCGCGAGCGGAACTCCGACGCTCGATCGCGAGGGTTCCGCTCCCCTGCGATCAGCGAGCCTCCCCAGTAGCAGGCCATCCCGTGCACATGGGTCATCAGTGCGAACACCGTATTCACGGTGCCCGGCAGCGGAGACCGGTTCACCGAGTCGTCGTCGAGGGCGGCGAGGACCGCCTCGATCCCGTCGAAGGCCTCGCCTGCGACCGCGAGGTACGCGGCGATCACCGGGCCGTCGCTCGGATCCGCCGCCGAGGTGCCTGCCGGGGCGCCTGCCGGGGTGAGCGCATCATCCATGCAGTCAGCATCTCAGACGGGCAGCGCTCCAGGCGAGACTGCGCCTCGGAGGCGACGGCGCTCAGCCGAAGAAGTCGTCCTTCGTCGCGTTCGGGTGCTTCGCCAGCGGGGTGACCTGCACCGTCATGTAGGGGAACATCGGGAAGCCGGCGAAGACGTCGTGGAGCTGATCGTTCGTGTCGACCTCGTAGACGGAGTGGTTCGCGTACTCGCCGACCACCCGCCAGATCCCCTTCATGATCCCGCGGCGCTGCAGATCACTGGAGTACTCCTTCTCCCGCGCCTGGAAATCGGCGCGGGTCTCCGCGTCCATGCTCTCCGGGAACGCCACATCCATCCGTGCGAGGAACAGCATCGTCTCAGTCCTTCCGATCGGTTCTACAGGTCGCACCGGGCGTACCGGCCATGTCAGCTGCGCACCAGTCGGCTGCGCCCACCTGCAGCGGGTCCGCCCTGCACAGCGATGCCACCCTGCTCACAGTAGGCCCCCGGATAGAGATGCTGAAGGACGCGTTTCCGATTGATTGAGATGCTGCACCTCTCAATCGAGCCGAAACTGGTCTTTCCCACCGGTGAGAGTCGCCCGTACGCTGAAGCCGACACCTCGGCACGGGGACCCCTGGCACGGCCCGCACCTGAGGACAGCACGGCGGAGCACGAACGAGGAGGTTCCATGGAGCTGCGGCACCTGCGCTACTTCCTCGCGGTCGCCGAGGAGCGTCACTTCGGCCGCGCCGCAGAGAAGCTCCACATGGCACAGCCGCCCCTGTCGCAGCAGATCCGGCAGCTCGAAGCAGTGCTCGGCACCCAGCTGTTCGAGCGGACCACTCGCCGCGTAGACCTCACGGAGGCGGGCCGACTGCTGGTGGACCGCGCGCGGCAGATCCTGTCGGACGTCGATTCAGCCGGCACCGATGTCGCCGAGGTCGGCCGCGGTGCCGCAGGCGTCCTCCGCCTCGGATTCGCCGGGACGGCCACCTACCGCCTCATGCCGGAGATCGTCCGGCTGGCCCGACACCGCATGCCGAACGTCCGGCTGCAGGTGATCGGCGAGATGCTCACGCCGCAGATGGAGGAGGGCCTGCTCGGGAACCGACTCGACGCCGCGATCATCCGACCGCCGATCGCTTCGCCCGCCCTCCGCCTCGATGAGTTCGAACAGACCCCCCTGGTCGTCGCACTGCCGCAGGACCACCCCTTCGCGCACGAGACGGGGCCGCTCGCCGCGTCCATGCTGAGCGGCGAGGACCTCGTCAGCTATCCGCGCGGATCCGCCGTCGCATCCGTGGCCGCGGAGGTCAGCCGCCGGGCCGGCTTCCGTCCGCGCATCATCCAGGAGGCGACGGAGACGTCGACGCTCATCGCGCTGGTCGCCGCCGGGCTCGGCCTCTGCATCCTGCCCGCCCCCGCCGCGCTCCCCCTCAGCACCTCGATCACGATCCGCCCCCTCACACCTGCTGTGAGCATCGGACTGGCCACGGGGTGGCGGGCGGACGACTCCTCACCGCTCGTCGCCGCATTCGCCGGCCTCGTCCGCGAAGCGGCCGACTCGCTCAGGACCGCCGCGGAATCCACGGCCGCCCCCGCCGAGGCCCCGCCCGGCAGCCCCGCCGCCCCGGCCTCGGCCGCGCCGTCCGCCTCCCCCGCTTCACCGAGCAGACCCACCGCATCCGAACCCACGGAGACCCCATGAAGATCACCGCCCTCGAAGCCGTCCCCTATGCGATCCCGTACACGCACCCGCTGAAGTTCGCCTCGGGCGAGGTGCACACCGCCGAACACGTCCTCATCCGCATCCACACCGACGAGGGGGTCGTGGGCACGGCCGACGCGCCGCCCCGGCCCTACACGTACGGCGAGACGCAGGCCTCGATCGTCGAGGTCGTCGAGAACGTGTTCGCGCCGCACATCGTGGGCACGGACCCCTTCGACCGCGAGAAGATCCACGAGGTCATGCAGCGGACGATCCACAACCAGGTCGCGAAGGGCGCTGTCGACATCGCGCTGTGGGACATCGCCGGCAAGTACCTGAGCACACCGGTCCACAAGCTGCTGGGCGGCTGGACGGACTCGATGCGCGTGAGCCACATGCTGGGGTTCAGACCCGCTCAGGAACTGCTCGATGAAGCCCTGCGGTTCGGCGAGGAGTACGGGATCACCACGTTCAAGCTCAAAGTCGGCCGTCGACCGCTGGGGCTCGACGTCGAAGCCTGCGAAGTCCTGCGCGCAGGGCTCGGCGACGACGTGGACATCTACCTCGACGCGAATCGCGGCTGGACGGCGAATGAGGCGATGGAGGTGCTGCGTCGCACCGACGGCCTGGGCCTCACCCTCCTCGAGGAGCCGAACGACGCGAAGGAGGCCATGGGACGCCGCCGCCTGGTCGAGCAGTCGCCGATCCCCGTCGTCGGCGATGAGTCCGTGCCCACCGCCGGCGATGCCTCGCGCGAGCTGCTGTCAGGCGGCTGCACCGCGATCTGCATCAAGACCGCACGGTCGGGCTTCACAGAGGCGCAGGAGATCCTCGGCCTCTGCACCGGACTGGGCGTCGACGTCACGATGGGCAATCAGATCGACACCCAGGTGGGATCGATCGCGACGGTGACGTTCGGTGCCGCGCATCGCGCGACGTCCGCCCGCGCAGGGGAACTCTCGAACTTCCTCGACATGGCCGACGACCTGCTCGCCGACCCGATCACCATCACCGATGGTCGGATCTTCGTCCGGGACGAGCCCGGCGTCGGCACTGTGATCGATGAGGACAAGCTGGCGCGCTACCGGCAGAACTGACTGAGCCGCCACGGATGGCGGCATCAGCATCCGGGCCCTGTGCGCGTCACCCGACTCGAGGCTACTCAGTCCCTCCCGCCTCTCACAGCGGCCATCATGCTGACCGCACAGGCCGGCGGCCGTCATCACTCTGGAGCAGGCGAACCGGATCCGCGGGCTGTTCTGCGCGAATCCGTGCGGAGCAGCCCGCTCTCCGCGTCCGGCGGGCTCCGGTGCGGCCGTGGTGGGACTGAGTGGGTCCGTCGACACCTCCGCGCGGCTCATCCACAGGTCCAGCGCTGATAGTCAGCCGCCCTGACCGCTCCTGTGACCGGTAATCCGCATACCGTGAACAGCACCGACACCCCTCAAAAACTCCGGTGCGCACGGGTGTCCCGCCAGTGAGCACCTCAGTGCACTGAAATACCCCCTGCCTCTCGACCTTCCCACGATGATCGAATAGACTGTTCGAACACCACATCGAATGCGGGTGGTGAATCGCAGCGAAGCGAGGGGGTGGACGTCATGACACGTGCGGAGGAGCCGGACAATTCTGTCGAAGAGCCCGGCTTCCGGGTCCCCTTCTCTGCGGCGGACCGCTCACTGCTGACGGAGCGCGCCCCACAATTCGCGAAGCTTCTCGACATCGTTCATGAGGTCCGCGAACGGTCTGCCGCGCACCGATCGCTCGGCGCCCGCGAAACCCTCGCAGGCATCAGGTCACTGGAGGTCGCGGGGCGGCTGGTGGAGGCGCTGAGCACCGACCTCCTTGCGCACTATCAGCGCATCGGTGACAGCGCCGCGCACGGTTACCGGACCACCGAAGGTCTGCTCGCAGGCGAGTTCCGCATCTCCACCAAGGAGGCCCGTCGCCGAACAGACCTGAGCGAGCAGCTCGCCGGGCGAGTCTCTGCGGTGGGTGAAGCGCAGGCTGCTGCGCGCCCTGTGATCGCTGAGAACTTCGCGGACGGACGCATCTCCGCAGATGAGGCGAACGCACTGTGCAAGGCGGTCGGCGACCTTCCACCCACCGTGCGCTCCCTCTACTCGGACAGGGTGGAGAGGACGCTCGTCGAACTCGCCCCCACCGTGCGCCTCAAGGACTTCCCCAAGCTCTGTCAGCGGATCATCCAGCACATCGACCCCGACGGCAGACTCCCGCGGTTCGAGACCAACCCACTGGCGTACACAGTCACCCTCACCCAGCAGCGCAACGGCGACTGGCGCCTGCGCGGACTGCTCGACTGCCCCACCGGCACCACTCTGCGCGCACTGCTCTACGGGCGCATGAAGGACGCTGACATACCCGTCGATGTGCGGCCGCATCGCGACTGCAACGCCGAAGCACACACGGAGACGACTGAGCGCGAGCCCGACCCGTGCGGGACGTCCGGATCTCACCCAGAGACGGTCCCCGAGCATTCCGACGACCCCGAGTACTCCGAGGGCCGCGAGCATTCCGAGGGCCGCGAATCCGCCGAAGACCCCGAGCCGCCATCGCCGCCCGGCACTGAGCAGGTGATCCCGCCGCTTCCACGCGAAGCTGTCTGGGACGGCACTCGAGTAGCAGTCCACTCCGACGCAACGATCGAGCTGGACGGGAGGTCCGGGACGTTCCTCGAGGAGGAGCCCTCCTTCTACCTCGACAGTCGCGGATGGCCCGTGCATCTCAGCGATCGTGTCTCCGAAGCTGTGCAAGGCCTCCTCGAGCGGGCCCGCCGCTCCGAGTCCGGCACTGCGAGCACCGTGCTCTGGGAGAAGGTCCTCGGCCGCGCACCCACAGAAGACACGCCCCCTGGACGCACATCGGCAGAACCCGCCACAGGGACAGCGTCGACGAAGGACGCCGAAGCGCCCGGCGCCGCGGCAGAAGCCGACCTCCGTCCGGTGAGCGCGGGGAAACCTGGCGGTGTCTTCGCGGACGGACGCCCTCATCATGTCGTGTTCCGAGAGGATGAGACGAGCACCCCGGGTCTGGCTCGGCATGACAGGCTCGCATTCCTCCTGCGGTCCGCCGCGCGTGAACGGGTGCTGCACGGAGCGGACCACGCACTGGTCGTCACCGCGCGACCAGACGACCTCGTCCGGCCCGACAACGTGCTCTCGACCCACGCTGGCAGCCCACTCAGCCTCCACCAGCTCAGCACCTGGTCGAACGCAGCGCAGATGTTCGTCCGCGTCGTCGATGGCGGTGGACGAACCATCGAAGTCCGCTCACAGGGACGATTCGCGACGCGCAGCCAGATGGCGGTCCTCGCGGCGCGTGACCAAGGGTGCACCTTCCCCGACTGCGACGCACCCGCCGAATGGTGCGAGGCACACCATATCCTCGCATTCGCGCAGGGCGGTGCGACGGAGATCGACAACCTCACCCTCGTCTGTCCGTTCCACCACAGGTGGTTCGAACGTTCAGGGTGGGAGTCCGTCTTCCTCCGAGGCCTCCCCGCTTGGACGCCACCCACATCGGTGGACCCTCGACAGCGACCCCTCTTCCACTCTCGCTTCCGCGTCGCACTCTTGAATCTGCCCGCGGAACTCCCCCTCGACCCGTGAGCCAGGACGCGTCCATGCTCGCTCCTCCGGACACCCCACGCAGCGGAGGCGACGACCGCGATCGTTCCCCTCATACGTCCACCACGACTGAACACACCCCGTACCGCCCGGCGTTCATCGCTGGCCCACCTTCATCACCAGCCGACGTTCACCACCAGCACGCAGAGGAGCGACGATGCGATCACGCACCACGTCCCATGAAACCCCCATGGCCTTTCCTGCACCACCGGAGGCTCTGAAAGAGCTCATGGCCGGACCGCTTGCCCCGCAGAGGAGTTTCACAGTCCCCAAAGAATCGTGGATCCGGAAGTTCAGCGAGCTTCAGCACGCCTCGGAAGCGATCGCCGGACTGCCCACGCAGATGAACCGCGACAAGGCCATCGCCTCCTTCTCATCCCACTGGCCGGAGGACGCTGTGGGCGCATTCACCGCCACGATGGCGTGGGCATACGGAGAGAGAGCCGGATACGCCGGCTACCGCGTCGCCCGCATCCTCACCGCCAGCAGCCGACCCGAGGGCAGGGAGGAGAGCCTTCGGGTCCGCACTGCACTGCGCACGTCGCTCGAGGTCGCCGTGCGGGACGGTGCCATCGAGGGGTTCAGCTACCTCAACGACTGCACGCACAAGGTGAAGAGCCACCAGGGCACCGACGCAGACCACCTGGTGGGCGTCGACTGCGGACGCATCTACGGCCTGGGCCCCTCGTTCTTCACGAAGTGGCTGCACATCGGCACCCTTGCCCTGAGTCAAGAGGCCGCGCCAACCAACCCACCTGCACCGATGCTCGACAATCAGGCGATCTCATGGCTCAAAACCCAAGCACGACTCATCGACGACGTACGCGACGCAGGAGTACACCACACAGACCACCTCGGAGGGACGCCCACGACCCCGGAAGGCGATCTGCTCCGGCTGCGATCAGGGCGCACGGACGACTACGGCAGGTACGTCGCACTCCTCAGCGCGTGGGGTGAACCGTACGGTCTGCGCGCCGTCGATGTCTGCGACCGGATCTATCGACTCATCCGCGATGACGGAGAGGAAGACTCTCACGCCGCGTGACATCAGAACGGCGCCGCCCCGCCCCCGCTCACCCTGAGCTCTGTCTACCCTGAACCTTGTCCACCTGGAGCCCTGCCCACCCGGGGCCTCTTCACCCCGTGAATCTCATCTGCTGCGGAGGATCGCGCCATAGGATGAATCGCGACAGAGTGCCCTCCTCCGTGGCGCGGAGGCTGACCCACGCATAGGCGAGGACGAGTGTGACGGCCCACCACGAGACGTCGACCCCCACCACCGCAGCAGGGCACGCTCCCGAAGACCACTCAGAGTTCTGGGAGAACCGGCTCGACGAGGACTGGACGGAGAGCGGCGTCGGCTACAAGGCGCTCGGCCGATCCTTCAATTCGTGGATGTACAAGGCGCGGGAGGAGGTCTTCCTCCGCGAAGCCGGACGAACGGGAGTGCGCCGGTCTTCGCGGATCCTCGACGTAGGTTCCGGCACTGGCCTGTATCTGCGATGGTGGAACCGCATGCGGCCCACGGAAGTCGTCGGCAGCGACCTCACTGCGTCTGCTGTGCGCAACCTGCGCGAGCACTTCCCGGACAGCCGGATCGAGCAGCTCGACATCACCACCGGCATCGGCCCGTTCGAACCCGGCACGTTCGACGTCGTGTCGTGCATGGACGTCCTCTTCCACATCACGGACGACGACAAGTACCGCGCTGCACTCCGGAACATCTCGCAGCTCCTCGAACCCGGAGGTCGGTTCGTCTTCACAGAGAATTTCGTCCACCGGGCACAGGACCGCACCGCCCACCAGACGAATCGCAGTCTCGAGTGGATCTCTGAGGCGCTCGGAGAGGTCGAGCTCTCCGTCGAGCACCGCATCCCGCACCTGGTCCTCATGAACGCTCAGGTGGATGCACCATGGCTGTGGCGGAAGGCGTGGGGCGGGCTGCTCCGCGCAGCCACACTCACCGAGGTCACGGGCAACCTCACCGGTGCGGCGCTGTATCCCGTGGAGCGTGCTCTCGCGCGCAGGCTGACCGAGAGCCCCACGACAGAGATGGCTGTCGCCCGCCGCAGCTGACGAATACAGCGAACGGCCCCCGCAGTCTCCGTCAGCCCAGCAGCGCCTCGACGACCGCGTCGAAGAGGGGCGACTGCGGATCGACGAGGTCGAAGTGGTCGGCCCCCTCCACCTCGAGCCGCGCCGCAGGGAACCCTCGCGAGAATGCGACGTCCACAGTCGCGTCCCTCGTCCCATGGATGAGGAGTACATCGAGTCGTGCGGGGATCAGCGCAGCTCGCGACCGGGGATCCTCTTCGAGGTACCGCGACAGGTCCTCCGCCGGTGACGCACCCATGTAGTCCACGACAGCGCCGTCTCCCAGTCCGTCACGGGCCTCGGCGACGAGATCGGTGACGGGTGCGAGCGGCCGGACCCGGACCTCCGGACCGCACTCCTGCTGACGCGTCGCCCATGACAGCGCGAGGCTGCCTCCCGCGGAATGCCCTGCGACCACCCACCGAACGTCGCCGACGCTCTCCGCTGCGTGGGCTATCGCGTTCTCCACGTCTTCCAAGGTGCGGGGATGACCCCCCGCACCACCGGCACGCCGGTACTCGAGGAGCGCAACGGCTACACGTTCACCCCTGCTCACGAGGGCGTGCGCCATGGGACGCACATGTGCCAGGGTCGTCCGCTCGCGGAAGTACCCGCCATGGATGAGGATCACGACGGTTCCCGCGGTGTGCGGATCCCCGAACCACTCGAAGTACTGATCGGGCAGGCTCCCGTACGCGACTCGGCGTCCCGCACCGGCCTCGGCGGACAGCATCCGCCCGAAATGGGCCTCCTCGTGGTTCGAGGGGTCGCTTCCTGTGGTTCCTTCGATCGTCATCGTGTCGAACTCCTCGCCTCAGCTCTCGGTGCACATGCGACTCCGCTCTCAGTGCACATGCGATACGCCTGCTCGCTCTCCTCTGGCGGCAGCGCCTCGTCGCCCGCACCACCCGTACCCAGCCAACCATGCCGGGCGCTGATCTCCTGCGTCACTCGCCTGAGATCGGAACGGTCACTGCGCAGGCGACGTACTCCGCGGCGGGCTGTGACACGCGTGCGATGATCTCCGCGAACAGGTCAGCCGCTGCGTCTCCGGGCCAATCCGACGGCAGCGCCTCGAGGGGAAGTCCCGGGTCCAGGTAGGGGATGGGGCGCCACGCGTCGACGACCCTCAACTGGGACACGAAAGCGTCGCGGCCGGACCGTGCCTCCATTCCGCCCGCTGCTCCTGCGCCGGAGAACCGCTCGAGGAAGTCCCTGTGCAGTGCCGCCGTCGCCTCGAGGTCCCACCAGAGCGCACATGCGGACGCGAGGCGCTCCCCGGACCGCAGCTCCGCTGAGTCGAACACGGAGACCCATTCGCGCAGGCCCGCGTCCTCGAGGTGGGACTCGAGAGCGTCCGCGAGCCGATGCGGTGCGATGCAGAGCCCGTCGGCCACGGTCCCACAGCCCAGTTGGGCGAGGAGGCGGCGGAGCCGATAGCGGACGGGCCGCATCCCCTCGGGAACCGAGTACGACAGCAGGCACCAACCGTCCTCCACCGCGTGCCGACGACGCGAGAAGATCGTCGCGTCACCTCGTTCCAGCATTCCCACCGCGCGGTCAGTGAGGGTGTAGCCGGACGTCCCACCGCGGGCTTCAGCTGTGAGCAGCCCCTTCGCCTTCGCCCGCGAGACTGCGGACCGCACCCCCGTGGTGGTGAGTCCCGCATCCTGCAGGAGACCGACGAGATCCGCCACTGCGATCCAGCCACCGAGCTTCCGGACGTGGAGACCCACGAACGTCCGCAGCAGCGAGGTGATGCTGCCCGGCCGCGCGTCGAAGTCGTCGAGTCCGTGCACCGACCCCCCGGACCTGCCGAGGTCCTCATCCCCCACTCGCGTCTGTCTCAGCAGATCGTCATCCCCCACTCGCGCCTGCCTCCAGCAGTGCGTCGCGGATACCGAGGACGCCTTCGTACGCCTCTGTGAAGCCCGTCGAGAGCGGTGAAGGTCCCAGCCGCAGGCCGTTGGGCCGCCGGAAATCGGGGATGATGCCGCGTTCCCACAGCGCGGGCAGCGCCGCTTCGCACAGGTCATGGTGAATCGTCACGTGGCCGCCGCGCAGTGAACCGTCCCGGGGTGAGCCGAGCCGCACGCCGAGCGGAGCGAGCAGCTCATCGAAGAGTTCGACGACGAAGTCCGTGAGAGCAGTCGACTTCGCGCGGATCGCTTCCATCCCCGCCTCGTCGACCAGATCGAGCATCGACTCCAGCGGCACCATCCCGAGCACTGCAGGCGTGCCGCTCACGAATCGTCGGATTCCCGGGTGCGGCTCGTACGACGGGCCCATCTCGAACGCGTTGGCGACCCCCATCCATCCACGGATCGGCTGCGTCGCGGTGCGTATGTGGCGGGATGCCACATACCCGAACGCAGGAGACCCGGGGCCGCCGTTCAGGTACTTGTAGGTGCAGCCGGCGGCGAAGTCGACATCCCACTCATCCAGTTCCAGCGGCATGGCCCCCGCTGAATGGCAGAGATCCCAGACGACGAGCGCACCCGCGCGGTGCGCGATGTCCGTGATGGCGGGCAGGTCCGCGATGTATCCCGTGCGGTAGTCGATGTGACTGAGCAGCACCAGCGCCGTCGTGTCGCTCGCGACGTCTGCGACCTGGTCCGGTCTGATTCCGGTGACTGTCGCGTCGCTCGGCGCCGCGTCCACGTCCGTCGGCTCCAACCAGCGGACAGTGAGTCCGCGCTCCTCGGCGATGCCGTGGATCAGGTAGCGGTCCGTGGGGAAGTTCGCGGAGTCGGCGATGATCTCCGTGCGGTCCGGCCGCATGTCGAGTGCGGCGTGGATGAGCTTGTAGAGGACGACCGTGGTCGACTCACCGATGAATGTCTGCCCGGGGCCCGCACCCAGCGTCGCGGAGCCCAGCCGGTCGCCGAGCGTGAGGGGCTTCTCGAACCACCCCTCCTCCCAGCCGCGGATGAGGCGTCCGCCCCACTGGTCCGCGGTGAACGACCTCAGTCGTTCCGCAGCGTCCGCCGTCGGGCGGCCCAGAGAGTTGCCGTCAAGGTACGACACGACGCCCGGTGCGGCTGCGAACGCGCCGCGATGGGCGGCCAGTCGGTCAGCGGCGTCGAGCGATCGGGCACGGCCCTCGAGGACTGCGAGACCGTGGTCGGCGCCGTGTCGGGTGCCTGTGCCGGCGCGTCGTTCCGCATCGCGTCGGGTAGTGCTGTCGGCACCGTGTTCGTCCGTCATGGTCGTGCTCCTCGGGTTCTCGCACTGCGTCGGATGTGAAGACGTCGAAAGGCATGTCAGGTCGCTGCGGAATGCGCAGACGGTGAGCGATCTACGGTGTGCGCGGTGCCGCCGATTCGGCGCCTGCGCTGCCGAGCTCCGTGCGCACCGCGAACAGTTCGGGGAAGAAGGTGAGGTCGAGTGCCTTCTGAAGGAAGCCCACTCCACTGGACCCCCCAGTGCCCCGCTTCCCTCCGATGATGCGCTGGACCGTCCGGAGGTGGCGATACCGCCAGAGCTGGAAGTTCTCCTCCAGGTCGACGAGCTCCTCGCATGTCTCGTAGACCGTCCACTGCGCGTCCGGTGCGTCGTAGATCCCCGCGAACACGGCGACGAGTCCGTCGTCGAAGGTATGTGCGACGCTCACACTGCGATCGAGCAGGTGCGACGGGATCGCGTACCCGTGGCGGGCCAGATAGCGGAGGAATTCGTCGTACAGGCTGGGAGCCTCGAGCTTCTCCGTGAGGACTGCGCGCGCATGCGGATCCGCGTCGAAGACCTCCAGCATGCCGCGGTTCTTGTTGCCCAGCATGAATTCGACCGCACGATACTGCCACGACTGGAAGCCGGAGGAGCTGCCGAGGAACTGGCGGAACTCGACGTACTCAGACGGCGTGAGGGTCGCGAGCACCGACCACTGCTCCGTCAGAGTCCGCTGGATGTGCTTGACGCGTGCGATGCGCTTGAGCGCCGGCTGGAGCCGGTCGTCTGCAATGAGGGAGCAGGCTGATTCGAGTTCGTGGATCACCAGCTTGAACCACAGCTCCGTGGTCTGGTGCTGGATGATGAAGAGCAGCTCGTCGTGGTGCTCGGGTTCGCTCACGGGATGCTGCGCGGCAAGCAGATGGTCGAGGTCGAGGTAGGACCCGTACGACATCCGCCTGTGGAAGTCCCTCTGGACCCCCTCCTCGATATCCCGCTCATTGCGGGCTGCGGTCGTGTCCTGTTCGTCGGGCTGCAGTGCGGCGCTGTCCATGGCATCCATCGTATTGCACTCTGCTGTCGATCGGAAAGAATCTGCAATGAAACTGTCGGGCGTCCGCCCCTGATGGTTTACTGGTCTCAGCGCCGAGGCTGATCCGCCTCCCGCGTCGTCGACGAACGGAGCATCCCATGCCCGCCGCACTCCACCCCTACCTCCGCTTCCCCGGCAACGCACGTGAAGCGTTCGAGTTCTATGGCGCCGCCCTGGGCACTGAGCCGCAGTTCTTCACGTTCGGCGAGGCGGGCGCCGTCCCACCCGACCACCCCGTCTCGGATGCGATCATGCACGGCTCCCTCGAGGTCACCGACCTCATCCGCCTGTACGTCTCCGATGACGTCGAGGGGATGTCGCCCGAACCGCTCACCACCGGGAACAACGTCACACTCGCGATCATGGGCGATGACGAGCAGCGCATCCGCAGTGCCTTCGACGCCCTGTCAGAGGGCGGAACCGTGCAGATACCTCTGCAGAAGCAGATGTGGGGGGACACCTACGGGGCGTTCCGCGACCGCTTCGGCATCAACTGGCAGATGAACATCAGCGCCATCGACCCGGAGTCCTGAAGCCTCGGCCGCCCATCAGTCCAGCCACCCATAAGTCCAGCCACCCATAAGTCCGGCCGCCCATAAGTCCGGCCGCCCAGCAGTCCGGCACCCAGCAGGCAAGCGCTGCGATCAGTCCAGCACAGTCACGCCGATCCGCCGCAGCTCCGCGGGCGTCCTCACGGTGAACAGCCAGTCCCGGACGGAATCGTCCGGAACGATGCCGGGACGCTCTCGGATGCTGTCTGCGCCCACATGGAAATAGCGGTATCCGTGGACGCTCAGGAGCTCCTCCAGCCGAGGTCCGTCCGCGTCGGCGAGCACCTCGCACAGGATATCCGGGTGATGCGCTGCGAGGAACCCGCTGCCGTGCGCGAAGACATCGGTCTCGCCGCCCTCCACGTCCACCTTCATGACGACAGGCCCTTCGACCTCATCCGTCAACGAGTCGAGTGACAGGAACCCCACGTCCTCACCGTCGTCGAACGTCATGTCAGACGACAGGAACGACGGCAGAGCCGAACCGCTGTCGACCGATGGCATGCGAGCCGTCAGCGTCGGATCGCCCACACCCGCCTGATGGACGACGACCCGGCCCACGAATCCGTTGCGCGCCATGTTCGCCCGCAGCATCCGCACGACTGGGGGCACCATGTCGAAGGCGTGGACGCGCAGGTCGGGGTGGGCTGCGAGGGTCGCGAGGGAGAAGATGCCCGTGTAGGCGCCCACGTCGAGGAACGTGCGGGCGTCGTCGGTCAGACGGACGATGAGGTCGATCGCGTAGGCATCCTCCGCCTCGGGTCGGCGACCGTCGCCCCAGTAGAGCTCCTTCGCGATCTCGCATCGGTCAGGCCTCAGCATGATGAAGTCAGCGCCATCCACACAGGCCGTCACCTCGATGAGTTCCCGCGGTGCCGGCAGCCGCCCGACACGGATCCGCGAGAGGCGCGGAGCGGTGGCACGAAGGATCGGGTGGACGAGCGGGTGACTCAGCACTGCCTTCACATGCCGCTTCGCCCCGTACCAGCTCTGGCGCCGTGCACGATCGGCGCGCGCTGACGCCGCTCTGAAGCCCTTCGTGCCTGCACGGTCCGCAGTTGCAGATCCGGTGTCGGTGTCGGCGTCATCGCCCATGGTCACACGCCTCCGTCGGGAACCCGTCGTCCCGCCAGCCTATGCGGTCGACTGTGACCAGCGTCGCGCAGGTCCACAGTGGGGGACGGCCAGCACCACGACCCCACCCTCGTGACAGGCACACCCCCTTGACAGGCCACCTTGCCCGAGGAACCGTTGTTGCCATCGGCCGGATACCGCATCAGAGGAGGTCGCCGTGGCTCGCACGACACCGTCGAAGACATCTCCGCAGACATCTTCGACTTCCACCGACCAGCTGACGTTCCAGAACCCGGTCACGCGATTCCCCAACATCACTCCCCCGCGGCAGGATCAGCCCGAACCCGGCCTCGACCAGGAGCTGATCCCTCAGACGGACCGCGGACAGGGTTCGTATCGGGGCACCGGTCGCCTCGAGGGACGTCGAGCACTCATCACCGGCGCAGATTCCGGGATCGGTGCGGCGATCGCGATCGCCTTCGCCAGAGAAGGCGCCGATGTCGCCCTGTCCTACCTTCCCGATGAGGAGGAGGATGCCCAGGAGATCCGAGCCTTCGTCGAGGAGGCCGGTCGCCGGGCGTTCCTCTTCCCAGGGGACCTGTCAGACGCCCAGTTCTGCGATTCGCTCATCTCGGACGCCGTGGAGGCACTCGGCGGCCTCGACGCCCTCGTGAACAACGCTGGGCGCCAGATCGCCGTCGAAGACATCGCCGATGTGACGGATGAGCAGTGGCGGAACACGTTCGACACGAACATCCGTGCGATCTTCCGGCTGTCGAAGGCGGCGATCCCGCACCTACCGCCTGGATCGACCATCGTGAACTCGACATCCGTGCAGGCGTACAAGCCGTCGCCGCACCTCGTGGACTACGCCGCGACGAAGGCCGCGATCGACAACTTCACGAAGAGCCTGGCACAGCAGCTCGCGGAGACGGGCATCCGAGTGAACGCCGTGGCTCCGGGCCCCATCTGGACACCGCTGCAGGTCTCCGACGGACAGCCGAAGGAAGCACTCCCCCAGTTCGGCAAGGACACTCCGATCGGACGCGCAGGACAGCCCACCGAACTCGCCCCGGCGTACGTATTCCTCACATCCCCGGAATCCAGCTATGTGATCGGCGAGGTGCTCCACGTGAACGGTGGCACCCCCATCACCTGACCACGCCCATCACCTGACGCCGATCACGAGACGCCCATCACCTGACTCCGAATCCTCAGCATGGACGCGGAGCTCGACGCGTAGAGTGTCCGCGTGACTCCGACAGATCACCCTCAGACGCCCTTCTCCCCGCAGCCTCCCGGTCTGGCGACCCAGCACGGCGATTCCGCAGGGCTTCAGCGCGCGTCCGCACTCATCTCCACGACTCCGGACTTTCCCACTCCCGGCGTGCTCTTCCGCGACGTGACGCCGCTGCTCGCGGATCCGCGCGCGTACCGAGATGTCCTCGATGCGATGGCAGAACCGTTCTGCGCGGACGGGGACGCGCCGGGGTTCGACCTCGTCGCTGGAATCGAAGCCCGCGGATTCGTCATGGCAGGCGGCCTCGCCGCCGCTGCCGGTACGGGCGTGCTCCCGATCCGGAAGGCGGGAAAGCTGCCGAACCCGCAGGTGACGGTCGAATACGGGCTGGAGTACGCCGAGGCCGCCATCGAGTCCTCCGGCGATCTCACCGGAGCACGGGTGCTCCTCGTCGACGATGTGCTCGCGACCGGTGGGACGCTGCGGGCCGCCCGCACAGTCGTGCAACGACTGGGCGGGACGGTCGTCGGATCTGCCGTGATCCTCGAGCTGGAGGAGCTGAAGGGACGCACACTCGTGCCGGGCTGTCACGCGGTCTTCACCGTCTGACGCACTGCATCATCGCTGCAGCGGTGCCGCGATCCGCGTACACTGGGGTCAGCGGAGGACGGCGGGTCCCAGCTCGAATCGCGCCGAGGTCGACGCGATCCATCGATCCAGCAGCTCTGCTCCGTAGCGTGCGAGGTCCGTTCCCAACTGGCCGAACACTTCGGCGCTCACGGTGCCGACAAGGGACGACCATGTCCCGATCCCCTCCGCGAGGAGGACGGGATCCGGGGCGAGCCCCAGCTCCTCTGCGCTCACCCGCAGCTCATCGACGAGTCCGGAACTCGCGCTTCCCACCGCGTCGCTCGGCAGTGACCCTGCTGCGAGGATCCCCGCGAGCCTCGCCATCGCCCGGGTGCCCGGCACGGTGGTCTGCTCCGCAGGTGCCGCGTACCCCATGATCGGAGTCCCGTAGATCAGCGCCCATCGCTGCGGATGCGCGAGCGCCCACTCCCGCATGGTCCGGGCGAGGGCGGCGAGCGCGGCGCGCGGTTCAGCCCCGCTCGCAGAGACGCTGTCAAGAGCACGATCGACCGCATCGCCCAGGTCGTCGAACGCGTCGACGACGAGCAGGGTCAGCAGTGCGTCGCGATCCGCGACATGGCGGTAGATCGCCGATGAAACGACCCCGAGCTCCCGCGCTATCTCCCGCACGGACAGCGCACCAGCACCGCGGGACTCGAGCTGGACGTTGCCCACTCGCAGGATCCCCTCCCGCATCCGCGCCCTGGCCTCGGCGTGCGTCCCGCGCACACCTCTCGATCCCTCACCGTTCACCATGGTCGCCAGTCTGCCACCAGCTCGCATCCCGAACAATTCTGTGATCACTGATCTTGTTTTCTCCGACACGCGAAGATACCGTGACACCTGCAAACAGAGATCACTGCTCACAGAAACGAGTCGGCCATGCACTACCTCGTCACAGGAGCCGGTCAGATCGGCGCGCAGCTCGTCCGCGGCCTCACGGACTCCGGACACTCGGTCACGGTGCTCCGCCGCAGCACCGCCCCCGTCCCCGGCGCTCACACACTCAGCGGCGACGTCGCCGATCCGCGACTCCTCCGCGAGGCGGCCGATGGTGCGAGCGCGATCTTCCACTGCGTCCACAGCTCCTACGACCACAAGGCGTGGCTCAGAGACCTGCCGCACCGCGAGGCCGCGGTCATGGACGTCGCCGCCGAGCTCGACATCCCCGTGGTCTTCCCTGAGTCCGTGTACGCCTACGGCGAACGCGCACGATCACTGAAGGAGTCCTCGGCAGCGGCCCCCGTCTCCCCGCTGGGCGAAGTGCGCGCAATGCTGCTCGCCTCGCGGGCGTCGCATACGGCGCGAACGATCTCCGTCATTGCGGCGGACCTCATCGGCCCCACTGCGAACCCGCAGTCGTCGGTGCTGCAGCTGCTCGTCATGGACCCCGCGGGGAGGGGACGGCGGGCGTGGATCATGGGCGACCCCGATGCCGCCCGCACCTTCACGTACATCCCGGACATGACGCGAGCGATGGTCGCCGCGGCGCAGAACGCCGAGGTCGTGTCCGCCGCCGGCGACGCCGTCCTCACCGTCCCGGCGGCACCGGCGCTCACGCAGCGTGAGATGGCCGCCGATGCTGCGCGCGCGAAGGGACGGAAGCCGGCCGGCGTGTCCCGCATCCCCACATGGGCGCTGCGGATCGTCGGATTCGCCTCCCCGCTGTTCCGCGAGCTCGCCGCGCAGTCGTACCTGTGGGCGCATCCGAGCGTGCTGGAGCCGGGCATGCTCGCGAGGGAGCGCACCGTCGAGCCGACGCCATGGACGGAGGTGCTCGAGGAGTGGGCCTGCGACGGCGGGAACTCCCCCGGACAGGATCAGCGGAGCACAGCACCCCGCTCCCCGGCACTCAGGCGCTCCACGCCTGAGCACCCGCATCGCTCCGCTTCCGAGTCACGATGACGTTCACCAGCAGTGTCCCGACGAACGCGATCGCGAACGACACGAGCATCGCAAGCGTCATGCCCCACGCCGTCGTCGAGATGAACGGAGCGACGAACGCCGGGAGGTAGGCGGAGGCCTCGGCGCCGGTGATCCCCACGACCGTGCCACCGGCCGTCGCCGCGATCAGCGCAATGGCGAACACCCGCTTGTCGCCGAACATGAAGGGATACGACGCCTCGACGAACGTGCCGAAGAAGACGTTCACGGCGGACCCGGATCCCGCGAGCGCCCGCTCACCCGACGTCCGCGACCGCACCACGTTCGCGAGCGTGATCCCGAACGACACCATGACGAGCGAGACCATGTCGATCGCCCCGAAGAAGCTGTGCCCCTTCTCCCCCATCTCGAGGAGCACGAGCGGGAGAATGACCGAGTGGTAGACGCCTCCGATGATCGCGGGCCACATGACGAGGCCCGCGAGCGCGCCGGCCAGCAGCGGACTGAAATCGACGGCGGATTCGATGCCCGCCTTGACCCAGTCGCCCAGCAGACTGGTGAACGGTGCGAGCGCGAAGTAGACGAGGAGGCCGGGCACGAGGCCCGCGAGGGCGCCCGTGAGGATGTTCGCCGTCGTCGCGGGGAACCTCCACGCGAGCGTCCAGCGGATGACGGTGGGCGCGACGAGGCCCGCGAGGATGCCGCTCACAAGACCACCGAGGATCCCACCCTCCTGCGCGAGGATCCCCGCGAGCGCACCGGCGACGAGGCCGACCTCATCGAGTCCGCTGACCTTCCGCGCCGCGACCGCTGACACGACGATCGGCAGCGCCGCGAGGAGGAGGTCGAAGACCGGGCTCAGGAAGTCCGCACCCGGGATGCGGCTGAGGGCGAGAACGAGGGCGAGCGCGATGAAGGCGGGGAGCGAGCCGACCATGATGCCGCGGATGCTGATCCGCTTCCAGGCGGGGGCATCGGCGACGGCGCCGCCCGACACTCCCCCGGACCCGCCCGACGAACCGCCGAGCACTGGCCGGTACTTCACCGACCAATGACGCGCGAGGCCGGACATGTAGGCGACCGCACGCGTCGAGCTGGTCGTACCCGTCGTCCCGGACACCGCGACGAGATGGACGCCCTGCTGCTGCGCCTTCGCGATCGAGCTTCCGCCGGTTCCTGCGACGGGCAGGCCGGCCTCCGCGGCAGCGGCGAGCGCCTGCGCGTTCACGTCGCCGGGGTCGGCACTCATGATGATGAGGCCGTCGATCTCACCTGCACCGATACGCCGGGCGAGCTCCGCGTCCTGCTCGCGAGCCGCGGCGTTGACCTCGTCGAGCGTGCCGTCGACGTGGGCGTACGGCACACCATCCGCGGATATTCCCCACAGCTTCGCAGGGGTCGTCGTGCTGACGCCGTCCATCGACGCCGTCGCCGCCACGAACTGGGCGTCGACCAGGTCGAATCCGGCCGCGCCCGCCTGCCTCACGATGTCGGAGAGGAGCTGACGCGGATCGTCGCCGCCGTGGCTGCGCAGGTTCCCGCCACTGCTGCCGATCACGACGATCGTGCGCGCTCGGTCGGTCTGCTCGGACGCGCCGGCGTCCGCCATCGATTCGTCCGTCATGGTCCCCTCGTCTTCCACGGATGACGGGGCGCCCGAGCGAATGCGATTTCCGACGACCCCAACGCTCAATCCTAGAACCGGACCTGGGGGTCGGATCGGGCGACCCCGCGAAGCGGAGCCGAACGGCTGGCACGGGCGCCGACTGCCCGACCGCCTGGCGTCCCCGCCCGCCCGGCAGACCCCGCGTCCCCACCGGGCCCCGCATCCCCACCCGACCCGGCAGACCCGGCGAACCTGTCGAGAACGCCGGCGAACAGTCCGACGTAGAGCGTCCAGTCACGGGAGCCCCTCCGGGGTGGCCCCCTGGGGTCGACCCGTGCGTGCGGCTCACGCGTGCGTGCGGGCCACGCGCGCGGGTCACGGCTGACGCGGCATCGTGAGGTAGCGACGCAGGGCGTCCGCGCGCTCACTCTCGATCTGGCGTTCGACCTGGTGACGGCGGATCGCCGTCGCATGATCGTCCTCGTGGTGATGAGCGGTGGGCTCGGGGTGAGGCAGCCGCCCAGCGGAGCGCGTCGTGCTCCTCGCCCAACGGATCAGGGCGAGACCGATCGACAGCGCGACGCGATGGGGAATCGGATAGGGGTGGGAAAAAGACATGAAGAATCCTCGGAAGTCCTTTTTCGGGCATCACGAATAGCCCGACGAGAATGGCGGGAGAAGCGAACCGGCACCACCGCCTGAAGGCACGCGACGCTCAGTCGATCGACCTATTCGCTGCATTCATGGGAGCGGTGGATATGAGGCTCTTCTCGAACGAGGGTGTAGTCCGTTGAGCGCGTCGCTGTCCGTGTAGGAGTCGAGGTCTCCCTGAAGATGGAAGTTCCTACACTGCCCATCCGGAAGACCTCGACATGTCCCACCCTACTTTTGATGCGCCCTGCCTGACCACGTTCTGCCGCCTCGACGAGCTCGGTCTCCAAGCCGTCGGACAACACCTGGAACCCGACCGAGCGATGCTCCAATGCCGAGTCGTTGAACCAGACCAGTGGTGCCAGCACTGCGGATGTGAGGGGACGCCACGGGACACGGTGGTGCGCAGGCTCGCGCACGAACCCTTCGGACACCGACCCACGACGCTGCTGATCCGCGTGCGTCGTTACAAGTGCTCAGGATGCGGCCGGGTGTGGCGCCAGGACACGACCGCAGCGGCGCCGCCGCGGGCGAAGATCTCCCGCGGCGGTCTGCGATGGGGACTGGAAGGACTCGTGGTGGACCATCTGTCCATCTCCCGCGTCGCGGCAGGACTGGCCGTGTCATGGTCGGCCGCGAACGACGCGATCCTCGCTGAAGGCGCACGACAACTGATCGATGACCCTCACCGCTTCGACGGTGTCACCACGATCGGTGTCGACGAGCACGTGTGGCGCCACACGAAGCGTGGCGACAAGTACGTGACCGTGATCATCGATCTGACCCCGGTGCGTGAGAAGACCGGACCTGCCCGGCTGCTGGACATGGTCGAAGGCCACTCCAAAGCAGTCTTCAAGCGGTGGCTGGCTGCACGCCCGCAGCAGTGGCAGAACGGGATCGAGGTCGTTGCGATGGACGGATTCACTGGGTTCAAGACCGCCGCCGCCGAAGAGCTTCCCGACGCTGCTCCGATCATGGATCCATTCCATGTGATCCGGCTTACCGGGGACGCGCTGGAGAACTGTCGGCGCCGTGTTCAGCGCGATGTGTTCGGTCGTCGGGGTAGGACTGGTGATCCGCTCTACCGGGTCCGCCGGACTCTGCTGACAGGAGCGGGTCTTCTCACCGAGAAGCAGCATGCGCGACTCGAGGAGGTGTTCGCCGACCAGCGCCATGTCGAGGTTGAAGCGACCTGGGGTGTGTATCAGGA
>NZ_FXZM01000037.1 GCF_900169175.1 Brevibacterium jeotgali
TGTTGCTGTCCTCGAGATTCTTCAGGGTGTCGAGGAAGCCGGCTTCGCCCATGTCCATCACGTGGTTGTTGGCGTAGGTGACAGCGGTGATGCCGTGCTTGCGCAGATGGGCTGTGCCGAGGGTCGGGTCGTCGTAGTGGAGGTAGGGCCGCTTGCCCTGGAGGGGGGAGTCCCTGCGGTCGGTCAGGACTGTCTCGAGATTCGCGACGACGAGGTCTGAGCTGTCGAGGAGTCCTCGGAGCCGCCCGAACGGCGCCTCATAGAGATCGTTCGTCTTCAGCCCGTGGGCGTGGTCGTAGCTGAGGCCGAACCCGGTGTCTCCCACGAGGAGGATGCGGGCAGAGCCGACAGTCGAATCAGGAGCCCACCGAGGACCGATGGACGTGGCTGCCGCGTCTGTGGCTGTCATTTCTCTCCAGTGTCCGACATGTCGGTCGGCGGCGGCCGACCGCAGGGGGCGAATCGATTCTATCGAGCCGTTGCTGAGACTCAGCTGCATTGCGGGCGGGTCAGTCGCCGCCGATGCGGCGGCGCAGTCCCCGTGTGACCCGCTTCGCGCCTCTGGCCGCATCGACCACGGTCGCCTTCAGTCCGGCAGGAGTGCCCTTCTGCTTCTCTGTCCACGTGAAGGCGGGTTCGGACGCTGGCTCGGCGGCTCCGAGATGCAGGTCGACGATCGTCTTGACGATGTCGGTGCGAGGGGCCGCTGCCTCGGCGAACGCAACGAGATCCGGATCGGGGCGGACGTCGTCGATGACGACTGTGCCCCTGCGTCCGGGCTGACTGGGATCGGAAGCCGTGAGTGTCACCTCCGCGAGGTCGAGACCGGTGATGGCGCGGCTGGCGGCCGCAGCGAGCGCGCGATGGGACTGGTTGACGCTGCGAAGCAGATTGCGTCGGCGCGGATCGGACGGGTCGATGACCGCGAGCACGCGGGAGTGCGCGACGAGGAAGCACAGTCGCGTCCCCTCGGGGGCGGGCGTCTCGGCTCGACGGACCGGCAGGCGTGCGCGGCGGAGCAGTGACTGGGTGAGCCCGTCATGGCGCGCGGCGAATCGAGCCGCAGTGCCGGTGCGATCGGTCGAGGATCCCCACACGCTTGCCGTTGCTCCCCCTCCGGAGGCGCGAAAGTACGTGTCGCCGTACCACGTGACGTCCATGTCGCGCGCTGTGAATTCCGCGGCCAGCAGCGCGGCCGACGACAGTCTCTCCGGTGGGACGGGCCTCCGCACCCGGGGCCGGAACGTCCTCGGGGGGTCTGAGGCGAGCACTGACGATACGAGGCGGGTCGGGAAGCTCTGTGGTGCGCGATCGCTGGGACGTGCCGAATGCACGGCGACCTCTGGACGGGTGTTCACCTCGATGATGATGTGGTTCTCGTCGTTCGCGGACTGTGAGAGGTCCTCACACAGGATGTCGATCCCGGCTATGTCGATGTCATGGAACGCGAGGGCGGCACTTTCCGCAATGCGCAGGTAGGACGGGTCCATCGTCTCGATGCAGTTCTCCGGGTGCGCTCCGGACCCGACGCTGCCCATGTGATCGATGAGGTGAGTCACGCCCTGGGGAAGGACGGTGAGCGGAGTGAATCCTGCGCGCAGCAGGGTTCTCAGGCGGTTGCCGGTGAGGTCGAGCGGCTTGCTGTGCAGGACGAGCTCATGATGGCGTTCGTCGTTCCTCGCGTTGATGAGTTCGCGGATCGTGCTCGTCCCATCCCCGGTGATCTGAGGGGGAATTCGGCGAGTGGCGGCACAGGCGACTCCGTCGACGACGCTGATCCGAATCTCGTCACCGCGGAACTGCTGCTCGACGAGCACTCCCGAACGGGTCTCGGAGAAGGCGTGGTCCCACGCCGCCCTGAGCGCGTCGGAATCCTCGATCCCGACCGTCACGCCGCGGCCGACGTTCCCGTCCATCGGCTTGACGACGACGGGGCCCAGATCGCCCAGGAGCGCGGCGGCGGCATCGAAGTCGTCCTGAGAGCTGAAGAAGCCACCGGCTGCGGTGGACAGATCGTGGTCCTTCAGGATTTCGCGGGTGATGCTCTTGCGCTTGGCCGCACGCGCTCCCGGCACGCCCGAATGATGGGTCGACGATGTCATCATGAGATACGGGACGCCCTCCTTCGAGCGTCCGGAGAATGCGCCCGAATCGAGGCGCTGGATGGTCGCGCCCTGCCGTTTGAGTTCGCGTTCAAGGACAATGACGTTGGGAGATGACCGCCGATCGAAGCGGATCTTCTTGGGGTTCTCGTCCCAGTACGTGAGCGTGCGGCTCTGGCCACGACGATGGCGATTCACCCGGGCGCGATGGTCCTTATTCAGGTCGATTTCCAGGTAGTGGCCCTGTGCGTCGGCGCCTGGCTCAAGCCCGCGGAGGAAGGCCGCTGAGTCCCCGGTGCGGGAAAGCGCCTCCAGATAGAACTCCTCGAATTGCTCTACATCGACCGGTCCAGTCCGGAACCCTGTGCTGCCGTTGTCCGTGTGGAGTGGATAGAGGCGTATCCGTGTCGAATCTGAGGTGAGGTGCAGGCGCACGGCAGCGCTGTATGGCGGCGCATCCATCAGTGCGTAGCGTCCGTTTGAGTTGAAGACGAAGTTGCCGATGCCGTGGAGGAGGGGACGTCCGTTGTGGATGTCGATCTCCTGCGCCATGTGGCTTCCGTGGCCGATGACGAGGTCTGCTCCGGCTGCAGTGACGCTGGCGGCGAAGCTGCGTTGGGCGTTCGAGGCCCATTTGTAGTCGCGGC
>NZ_FXZM01000038.1 GCF_900169175.1 Brevibacterium jeotgali
TGAGTATTTGAAGGTTTGAAGGCCACTCGATATTGCCTCTCGGGGCCACCGATATTGCCGTCGGGGACCAGGCGTGGTGTCGGTGGGGACCACCGGCCCCCACCGACTGCCGTGCTACTGGTTCAGTATCGCCCGTTCACGCATATTGTGAGTGCCGGTATCGACCCAGATGGTGTTGTGCACGATGCGGTCCATGATCGCATCGGCATGAACCCCGGACCCGAGTCGTTGATGCCAGTCCTTCTTCGCGTACTGGGTACAGAACACCGTCGACGCACTGTCATAGCGCCGCTCGAGCAGTTCCAGCAGCATGCTGCGCATCGACTCATCAGGATGATCGAGTAGCCACTCATCGATGACCAGCAAGGTGAAGGCCGCGTACTTGCGGAGGAACTTCGTCGTCCCCTGCGGCTTGTCCTTCGCTAGCGCCCACGCCTCTTCAAGATCAGGCATACGGATGTAATGAGCTCGGATCCGATGCTGACACGCCTGCTTCGCCAACGCGCACCCCAGATAGGACTTCCCGGAACCGGTGAAGCCCTGGAACACCACGTTCTGCTGCCGCTCGATGAACGAACACGTGCCCAGCTGGGCCAGGACATGACGATCCAGCCCGCGTTCCTCGACTCGATCCACGCGACGTAGATCCGCCCCGGGGTACCGCAGTCCGGCCCGCCGGATCAGCCCCTCAACCTTGGCATGGTTGAACGTCGAGTGAGCCTCATCGACGACCAGCCGTAGCCGGTCATCGAAGCCCATCCCCAGTACGAGGTTCTCGTCTTCTGCCTCCAGCGCATCCAGCAGGGCAGCAGCGCCCATCTCACGCAGCTTGCGCTTCGTCTCGGTATCGATGTCGCTCATTTCGCGCCGCCTTCCGCGTAGTAGGACGCCCCACGCACATACCCGCCGTGCTCGACGAGTTCTTCTCGTGGCGGTCTCAACTCGGCGGTCTTGTCCTGCCCGGTGGCCAGGATCGGCTGTACGTGGGCGTACCGCGGGGAACGGATCGGGCCGGCCAAAGCGATCCGGCAGGCCGCCTCCACCCGCTCCGCCGAGTACCGTCGTGATAGCCGCAGCACCGCCAGACAGGCGTCGAGTCCCTGCTCATCCACCGACACGGACTCGAAGACCCTGTTGACGACCACGAGGGTGGACGGGCCGATCCGCTCTCCCCATTCCCGCACTCGCGCAGCGTCCCACGGCTGGTATCTCGCACCAGTGGGCAGGTCGGCGTCGTTGGTCCGGTACTCATTCGCCGCGCCCTCGGGAAGCAGCAGGTGACTGCTCAGCCGCTCGGTGCCCTGGTAGGCCTCCAGCACCCGGTCGGTGATCCTCAGATCCACTTTCGTGCCGATATGCGCCACCGGCACCGAGTAGTGATTGCGTTCCCACGCCACGTGTCCGTTGCGAGCCACCCTCCGCCCGTAGACCCACCTGCTGATCTCGTAGGCCACCTTCGGCAGCGGCGTCAGCCACGGCTGCTCCTCAGCAGTGAACACTCTGGACCGGGAGCCTGGACGCTTCTGGAACGGCTCAGCGTTGTACGCCGCCACCCGCACGGTGATCGCTGCCCTGAGTTCCGGCAGGGCCGCGAACCGCTCGCTTCGTAGTCCGGCGATGATCCAGGTGGCGACATGCGACACGGTGTTCTCGACGCTGGCCTTGTCTTTCGGCGCTCTGATCCTGCCTGGCAGCACCGCAGCGGAGTAGTGCGCGGCCATCTCCCGGTAGGCGTCGTTGAGGACGATCTCGCCCTCGCGGGGGTGCTTGAGTACCCCGGTCTTGAGGTTGTCTGGCACGATCCGTGGACTCGACCCGCCGAAGGCGTCGAACATCGCCACATGGGCTCGCAGCCAGGTGTCCTGCTTCATATCCAGGGTCGGCTGTACGAACGCGTAGCGGCTGAACGGCAGACACCCCACGAACAAGTAGACCCTCGTCGCTTTGCCGGTGGCGGGATCATGCAGCTGCATCGTCGGTCCCGACCAGTCGACCTCGACCGTCTGCGCGGCCTTGTGCCCGACCCTCGACGCTGCTCCGGTGACGAGGACGTGGCGCTGATAGGTCCGGCAGAATCGGTCGTAACCCATTGCCGGGGCGCCTGCGGCGGTGCAGTCGTCGGTGTACTCGCTGTGCAGAAGCTTCAGCGTCACCCCGACCCGGGCCAGCTCCTTGTGGACCTTCTCCCAGTCCGGCTGGGCGAACACGCTCTGGTGCTCGCCGCGGCCTGGGAACACCAGTCCGTAGACCTCACCATCCGTGCGGTCCTTGATGGCATCCCAGCCGAGCCCTGCCGTGTCGGCGGCTTCGAGCACCGCGGTGACGGACTTTCGCGACATCCCCTGCGAGGCCGCGATCGCTCGTCCGGACAGGCCCTCAGCGCGTAACTGCAGCACCAACTTGGCCCTGATCTTTCGTACCATGAATGGTCTCCTTCCGCCGCGTGCCGTATACACGCGGCGGAAGGAGCCTAAGCACGGTGGTCCCCGCGCACACCACAGCTGGTCTCCGCGCGCACTATCGACCGATCAGCTCAGTGGCCCCCGAACACACGACCGGTGGACCCCAAAGAAGCGGATATTCAC
>NZ_FXZM01000039.1 GCF_900169175.1 Brevibacterium jeotgali
ATGGCCGACTCGAGCATCTGCGCGGGATCGCGCTTGGGTTCCGGAACCTGAGGCACTACATCGCCAGGAGTCTGCTCGAAGCCGGCGGCTTCAGACCTCGACTACACCCTCGTTCGTGAAGAGCCGCTTTGAGCGGATGCCCCCGAAGCGGGAATCGTTTGGAGCCCTCATCGCAGGATATAACTGACACTTATCGCCGATGCAACCGCAAAGCCCTTGCGCCGCCCGTGAAGAGTAAGCAAGATTGTGGGCAGACTAGTTGTCTCGACGCAAGGAGGCGTCTGAAGTGGAGCAGGTACTTAACGGAATCCGTGTCATTGATGCAGGATCGATACTCGCTGCACCAGGGGCATCGGCGCTTCTGGCTGATTTTGGGGCGGAAGTGATTAAGGTCGAACCGCCGGGCACTGGTGATTCGCTGCGAGGGTACAGCCCTCAACTCAACGGTGATTCGCTGACCTTTCAAGTCACTAATCGGGGCAAAAAAAGTGTGACTCTCGATCTCCGACAGCCTGAGGGCCGAGACCAGCTATTTGAGCTAGTAAAAATATCGGATGTAATCGTTTTAAACTTCCGCGTCTCGACTGTCGAAAAGTGGGGCATTGGATACGAGGCACTAAAAGCGGTCAATCCTAAAATAATCGTACTTCATCTGACGGGTTACGGTTTAACTGGACCGTATCGAGATCGCCCAGGGTTTGCCCGTGTAGCGGAAGCGTACTTGGGTCTAACATACACAACTGGTTACGCAGATAGGCCACCTGTCCCGTCGGGGTACGCAATCGCGGACGCAATGGGTGGCGTGTATGGAGCATTTTCGGTTACCCTGGCCTTGCTTGAGCGAAAACAATCGGGCGAGGGCCAGCTAATCGACTTGGCGCTGTACGAGCTTCTGGCTAAGACGCTGGACGGCATGTATGTAGGTGCTTTACACACCGGAAAAATACCCGAACGGTCTGGAACCTCGAACCCAACTATTGCTCCACACGATATTTATCCAATGGGCGATGGCGTCTTCGTGTCTATACCGGCAAGCACACAGAGCATGTTTGAACGTCTATGTGACATTCTTAGTCTCGCTGAGTTGAAAGAGGACCCACGATTCCTGGATAACCAGTCACGGGTCAAGCACCGTGAGGAGTTGGACGAATATCTCCGTATGAAGTTTGCGGCCATGAACTCTGTCGATTTTCTTGAACGAGCTCACGAGGCTCAGATCGCGGCCAATGCAATCAATAACCCGCTGGAATTTACCAAAGATCCCCACGTCATCGCGCGTGACTTCTTTGAAGAGATAGAGAACCCAGGCCGCCCATCGGTGAAAATGCAGGGTGTTGTTCCCAAACTGTCGAGAACTCCGGGATCTATAAGGCACGCTGGTGAGTCTCTTGGCGCATCTAATGAATACGTGTATGAAAACCTTCTTCGCATGAAAGACGAGAAGTTGGCTGAGCTGAAAGAAAAAGGCGTCATTTGACAAACTGGCTTCCATGAAGCTCAGCCATTGCCATCGGCTTATGAGATATGCCGGTTCACTTGTCGGCAATAGTCCAATTCTGCAATGAGACCGGTTTGGACCGTCCGCCGTCTATAATTCACTGGTACTATCGGTGGAACTGTCTGTAAAGCATTCGCCGAACGATCGACGCAATTTTATGGTCCAAGCGGACACATTTTTCGGGCGAAATAATGGACAATTGGAACCCGCAAAAACCTCTTCGAAATAGGAGCATTGTTGACCGACAACGGTAAAGACAATAAGCAGCCATCAACTGGTACCGACGCTTCGTCCTCGAATGGTCCCTTGTGGTGGGAAGGTGAGCTGAAATTAAGGTCACGTATAGCAATGGGTCTTGGTGGAAGTGAAAACATTCAACGACAACATGCGCGAGGACAACTAACCGCCCGCGAACGCTTGGATTGCTTAGTGGACGAGGGCAGCTGGCGTGAGGTCGGCCTGTTCACTGGGAAGATGAAGTATGACGACCAACATGGTCTTATTGACGGCAGCCCCGCAAACGCGATTGCGGGAACGGGAACGATAGAGCAACGAGACGTAGCGGTGTCGGCTGAGGACTTCACGGTACGTGGTGGATCGTCAGAATCAACATCCCCTGAAAAGTGGCAATATATTGAACGGTACGCTCTGGAGTACAGAATACCAATTATCCGTTTAGTTGAAACAGCTGGTGGAAGTATAAACCTGCTGAAACAATCTAGTGGGACGAAAATTCCGGGCTATACCGGATGGCCGCTGGGCGGTCTATTGGGGACGGTCCCTGTAATTGGCATCGCAATGGGTGCGGCAGCGGGGCTGGGCGCAGTTAGAGTAGTCGCATCTCATTTTTCTGTGATGGTAGCTGGCAGCAGCTACGTGTTCGCTGGTGGGCCTGCGGTAGTAAAGCCGGGGGTTGGTCAGGAGATTGATAAGGAAGAGTTGGGCGGTGCATCTGTGCACGCTCGG
>NZ_FXZM01000040.1 GCF_900169175.1 Brevibacterium jeotgali
AAAGTAGGGTGGGACATGTCGAGGTCTTCCGGATGGGCAGTGTAGGAACTTCCATCTTCAGGGAGACCTCGACTCCTACACGGACAGCGACGCGCTCAACGGACTACACCCTCGTTCGAGAAGAGCCACGTTACGGCCTGAAAGCACGCCCAACGCAATCCCCAGTACCACTGTCAGAACAAATCCCAGTGCAACAAGCGAGATCGTTACTTCGAGGCGTTGGATAATAAGATAAGAAACTGACGTGTTGTACGCAAACGAAGTACCGAAGTCTCCCTGAACCACACCACCGACCCAGTCAAAAAACTGTGCATACATCGGTTGGTTCAGGCCGAGGTCTTCGCGGACGCTTTCGACCTGCGTGGCGGACGCGCCTTCACCCGCAATCGTCGAAGCCGCATCTCCCGGCATGAGGTTTACCAAGAGGAATGCGAACAATCCAACGATGAGAAGTAGTGGGATCGCAGTGAATACCCTGTCTACCGCGTATCTAATCATTAACCCGATCCTAATCTGGCATTAACGGCCACGTCGGGGCCTGCCGACGAACGCACGAATTTGCAATATCGGTTCGGCAGGCCCCAAGTCGGCGTAGATTAATTACTCCGACTTCGCGGCGTATCTAATCTCTTCATAGTCGCCGTAGACCTGAACATTAGACGCGGACGAGCTGTACCCGGTGATCCGTTGCGTATTGCAGATTGTTATAAGCGGTGTGATGGTGTCAGTTACCATCATCTCAGCCATCTGGTGGTACGCCTCGCCTCGAGCGTCGGGATCAATTGAGTTGGCCCCGTCCTCGGCCAAAGCTGAGAACTCTTCGTCTTCCCAGCCACCTGGGTTATATGGCGCCGTCGGCGACAGCATCCGTTCATAGACAGCGTCCGGATCGCTTCCACCTGTGTAGCCAGTCACTGTAACGGGCATTCGTTCGGAAATAACGAATTCTTCGAAGACACCACCGACCGCTTGACCGCGCGGATTGATGGTGATTCCTACCTCAGCCAACTGGGCCTGCACTACTTCTGCCATTTGGGTTGAAGCCGTGATGTTCGCGTGAGGCGAATCCAAACCATTCGCAGGGTCTTCGTATCCAGCCTCTTCGAGCAGTTCTATAGCGCGATCCGGGTCATACGGGAACCGATCAAGTCCGGAGCCCAGCTCTTCGTTATAAGCGATCGAAGTGTTGGACCAGGGTGTCACTTGCGGAATGCAAGTGCCATCTGTCAATCCTTCGGAGATAGCTTCACGGTCTATAGCATGGTTGATGGCTTCCGCTATCCTTGGGTCCTGAATAGCCCCTTCTTCGCTATTAAGAGACATATGATAGAACGCAGGTGTAGGGCCCATGAGCACTTCGACCTCGTCGCCAGCTGCCTGCGCCGATTGTGAATCGATCACTGCGCCGTCGTATTCACCAGAGTTAAGGCCGTTTAACCTTGTTTGACCTTCTTGGACTCCGATGATCTCAAATGCAGCAACATTCTGCTCGTCCTCATTGTCTTTGTTCCAATAATTGTCGAATCGTTCGGCCGAGATTCGCTCACCGGGTGTAACGCTAGTCGCTTTATACGGACCCGCACCTACAGGGTTTGTATTGATGTCGTCAGATTCGATCGCGTCGCCAGAGACAATCATGCCCGCACGCCCGCTAAGCACCGCTAACGTCGACGCCAGTCCTGAATTAAGTTTCATCTCGACCGTAGACGAATCCACGACGACAACTTCATCAATTGTGGCAACCTCATTGGACACGGTCGCGCTCTCATCACGCATTCGGTCTATATTCAGCTTCACGACGTCGGCGTCCAACATTGTTCCGTCATGGAACTCCACGTCGTCGCGCAGTTGAAATGTAATCGTCATGTCCTCTTCAGAAGCGTCAAACGACTCAGCCAGCATCGGCTCAATACTGCCATCAGGCATCATGCGAACAAGACGATCATAAATCGGTGTCAAATACGTCTGATCAAGCCCCCCGGTACTCCTCGAAGGGTCGAAACTCGATGGAGGTTGATGGTTCGCGAACCTAAAGGTGGCTTCTGCGCTTGTATCATCAGCCATTGAAATCGCCGAGGGGTACTCGGCCCCTCCGTCATCTGGCTCTTCCTCTTGGCTCGCACCACCACAGCTCGCCAGAACCACCGACACAGTAATCAATGCCGGAATCCTTATATACCGTGAAAACATTAAACATCTCCTCCATTGCAGATGTGTCGCTTGAACTATGACCAACCGCAGGTTCCGGCTGCGTAGCCATCACCAATCAGGTTCTTACTCTTCTCGAATGAACTACTGTTTCCTCGAAGGGCGGCTGATGGTCACTGTGAGACACACCTAACCCCATCGTAAGATCATGCCTAGAGCTGTCGGCAACACTACTCTCGTCAGGCTATGAC
>NZ_FXZM01000046.1 GCF_900169175.1 Brevibacterium jeotgali
CCTCCCCGGACATGATGCGGACCCTGCTCCAGACCATGATCAACACCCTGCTGTCGGCCGATGCTGATGCCGTCGTCGGCGCCGAGTGGGGCAAGCCCTCGCCGGACCGCAGCACCAGGCGCAACGGCTACCGGCACCGTGATCTCGACACCCGTGTCGGCACGCTCGATGTGGCCGTCCCGAAGCTGAGACAAGGCACGTACTTCCCGGAATGGCTGCTGGAGCGCCGCAAGCGGGCCGAGTCGGCGCTGATCACGTTCGTCGCGGACTGCTACCTCGCAGGAGTCTCTACGAGGCGGATGGCTCCACGGATGCACGCTTCGCGGACATCGCATCCGCGGCTCCCAGCTCGTCAAGACTCTGGGGATCAACGCCTTGTCGAAGTCTCAGGTCTCGAGGATGGCGACGGATCTCGATGAGCAGGTCGAGGCTTTCCGCCACCGTCCCTTGGACGAGGCCGGCCCGTTCACGTTCGTCGCCGCCGACGCGCTGACGATGAAGGTCCGCGAGGGTGGCCGCGTGGTCAACGCCGTCGCGCTGCTGGCGACCGGGGTCAACGGTGACGGCCACCGCGAGGTCCTCGGCCTGCGGGTGGCCACCAGCGAGACCGGGGCGGCGTGGAACGAGTTCTTCGCCGACCTGGTCGCCCGCGGGCTGGCCGGGGTCCGTCTGGTCACGTCCGACGCGCACACCGGGCTGAAGGACGCGATCGCTGCGAACCTGCCCGGCGCGGTCTGGCAGCGATGCCGGACCCACTACGCGGCGAACCTGATGGGCATCACCCCGAAGTCCATGTGGCCGGCTGTGAAGGCGATGCTGCACAGCGTGTACGACCAGCCCGACGCCGCGGCTGTTCATGCTCAGTTCGACCGGCTCCTGGACTACGTGGGCGAGAAGCTGCCCCAGGTTGCCGAGCACCTCGACGCCGCGCGAGCGGACATCCTGGCCTTCGCTACGTTCCCGAAGGACGTCTGGGCCCAGATCTGATCGAACAACCCTGCCGAGAGACTCAACCGCGAGATCCGCCGCCGCACTGACGCCGTGGGGATCTTTCCCAATCGAGTCGCGATCGTGCGGCTGGTCGGAGCGGTGTTGGCTGAGCAGACTGATGAATGGGCCGAAGGCCGTCGGTACCTCGGACTCGAGGTCCTGGCCCGCTGCCG